>NZ_CP077717.1:2157690-2879035 GCF_019175345.1 Saccharolobus shibatae B12
ACGTCTTCTTTCTCGTCCTTTAGTAAGTTTTTTAACTAATTGTGAACATATCCTCTCATGAATAGGAACAAGTACATAATTATTGGCTTCATAATAATGTGCTTTAATTCACTTTACCAATATTCTTGGAACGCTTTAGAGCCTCTCTTAAGAGAGGGATTTAATGTTAGTGTAGTTGAGATAGCCTTAGGCTTTACGTTGTTCAGCATATTCTCCTCTGTTTTTCAACCAATTGGAGGTCACTTTGCTGATAAACAAGGCCCAAAAAGGATAGGGGTGATCTCAGCAATTTTGTCAGCAATTGGTTTTATGGGTACTTATCTTTCCCCTAATATTTACGTCTTTTTTGTAAGCTGGTCAATAGGTAGTATAGGAGAGGGCATACTTTACGGAATAGCTGCAAACCTAGCAATGAAGTGGTTTAGGGAAAGAATGGGATTTGCAACTGGGATTGTGTCAATGGGATTTGGAATAGGATCGGCCATAGCTAATCCCTTTATATCCATGGTTGGTAATTACAGAATAGTAACACTCGCAATAGGATTAGTTGAGATAGTACTATTACCAATTCTCTTGTACATCTCAGATTATCCTCCTAAACTATCTGGTCAGACTCCAAGGCAAGCCGTTTTAAGTGTCAAATTCTGGCTAATCTACATTTCTTTCGCAACTTCCATAGTTCCGCTAACAGTACTTTCTTCAGAATTACCAGTACTAGGAAAAGGTTTACCTCAACAAGAATTAGTAACTTTGATCTCAATCTTACCCTTATTAAGTGGAGGATTAAGGCCAATTTTCGGTTACATTGCTGATAGATTAGGCATATTGAGAACAACGTTCCTTCTTACCATTATATTAACGCTAGGTAGCATATCTTTACTTTTCGGCGAAATAGCACTTTCAACGATTTTAGTAGGCTTTGCGGGAGGCTCACTAATTACACTCTATTTTAACGTTTCCACGGAGATATTCGGCTTTAAGTTTTCCACAGTGAATAGTGGAATATTATATACTGGTAAGGCATTAGGAGGTGTGTTAGGTAGTGTTATATTTGCATTGCTTTACACGATAAGCCTTAGAACATCTGAAATATACACTTTGACTTGTAGCCTAATAGGAGTTCTTACCCTATTACCACTTTTATTTACTAAGCAGAGCAGAAAGGTTCAATGATTTTTTATCTTATAATCAACTAATAGTCAAGTAATACATAAATTGATAATACCAAATCGAGATAGAACAATAGATATAGCTCTATTTAAGAAGAATTAGAGGATACTAGTATACTGATCAGTACACTTATTGGTAGAAAAGTTTAAAAATTAGTAACAGTATAAACAAATATGTATAGGTATATATTTTTAATGTCGATGCTATTAATTTCCATTATACCCCTAGTTTTTGCATCAAATTCCAGTCTATACCAAAATCCAGTAACTTTAAAAGGATTTAGAGAAATAGGAACTCTAAATGCCAATCAAGAGGTAATAGTTACAATCTTCGTACCGCTTAAAAATCTAGATCTATTATACTATTACGCCAGTGCAACCTCAAACCCAAGTTCACCGCTATATCATAAATTCTTAAGTCCTCAAGAGGTACAGCAGTTATTCTTACCTACTGAAGAGTATAATCAAATTCTAAACTACGTCAAAAGTAGCGGATTTCAAGTGATATTTACTGCATCGAATTCAGTAATAGTAATAAAAGGTACAGTGGGGCAAGTTGAGAAGTATTTAGGTACTAATTATGCTGTTTACTCTAATGGTTCGGTAACATACTACACCAACTACGGATATCCCAAGATAAACGCATATGTATACTCCAGTAACATTTCTGCAATATTCTTCGCCCATCCATCTACGTTAATTACTGAGAGTACAATAAAGAGCTTTCAACAAGAGATAAATCAAACATTTCCACTTGAAGGCTATTGGCCAACCGTATTGCAAAAAGTTTACAATGTTACTACAGAGGGAGAGAATACTACAATAGGAATACTGGACTTTTATGGTGATCCTTACATTGTACAGCAATTAGCGTATTTCGACAAGGTTACTGGATTACCAAATCCTCCCAACTTTACTGTAGTACAAATTGGACCCTATAATCCCAACTTAGGAATTGCAACTGGTTGGGCTGGTGAAATTAGCCTAGATGTTGAAGTAGCACACGCAATAGCCCCAAAGGCTAACATAACGCTATATATCGCTAATTCAAATATTCCTTTACCCGCTATTATCGCATATATTACAAGTCAAAATAAAGTTGATACATTATCCCAAAGCTTTAGCATACCAGAAAGTTTCTTTTCCTCACTTTTCAACGGGCCATTATTCTATTCATACATAATATTAAGTGATGAGTACTATGCACTAGGTTCAGCTGAGGGAATAACTTTCCTAGCAAGTTCTGGAGATGCTGGAGGTTCTGGGTATAGTAATGGACCAATAGGCACAGTAGGATATCCCTCAACGTCACCTTTCGTAACTTCAGTGGGAGGTACGACTGTATATTTACAATTCCCTAACGGCTCGTATTATCAGACTGCTTGGTCTAACTACGGTTTCGTTCCAAATGATGTAAATTATGGTGGTTCAACGGGTGGTGTAAGCATAATTGAGCCTAAACCATGGTATCAATGGGGGCTACAAACCCCATCTACTTATCCAAACGGTAAGCTAATACCAGAGATCTCCGCCAACGCTAACGTATACCCTGGGATATACATCGTTTTACCAGGTAACACAACCGGGATAGGAGGAGGTACAAGTGAGGCTTCTCCCCTAACTGCTGGAGTGCTAGCCACAATTGAAAGCTATACTCATCACAGAATAGGCTTACTTAATCCTATACTAGCTTACATGGCTGAGAATTACTACGGTAAAGCAATAGAGCCAATAACGTTTGGTTATAACATACCGTGGGTTGCAACTTATGGCTATAACTTGGTAACCGGCTACGGTACAATCAACGCGGGTTACTTTGAAAAAATACTATCTACACTTAATTTATCAAAAGAACTGAACGTAATTGTTAGCGTTTATAATACATCAATACCCACAGTACCTCCTCAACAATTCTACCCTGGACAACGTATTCTAGTTACTGCTAATATAACGTATCCTAACGGAAGTCCAGTGCAAACTGGAGAATTCAAGGTATTAATAGAGAACTACCTGGGGAACTTAACTACGTTTAACCTAACATATAATTCACTTACTAAATTATGGACTGGTAGTGGCGTTTTACCCAGTAATGCTAGTGGTGTTTTATTCATCTATGTTTATGGAAGTAGTGATGGAGTAAGGGGAATTGGATATTATGAGACCTTCTCTGGATATTACGTAACATTCGATTATACAATGACTTTTACACCAGTCTATACAGAGTTGAAAAATGCTGAACTGGGAATTACCTTATCTAACTCATACTTCCAAGCACCAATTGGAGTAATGAATATTACCCTTAATATTTACTCCTATAACATAACGACAAACGAATATACACTTGTAACGACGTTAAATGTACCTATTAAGGATGGTGTAGGAGTTATCGATTTACCAGCAAACCTAAGTGTAGGAGATCTATTGATTGAAGCGGTAGGCAGTGCTTATGGATTTGATGCATTTACTAATGGAATATACATGCAAAGCTTATTCGTATTGCCACAAGTGGTAGTTGAGCCCGGTAGTGTATCACCGGGACAATACATCACAATAGAAGGAACGATTATACCACCAATTAACTTACCCAGTAGTACATTCCAAGACGCATTATATGGTACTAACATTACTGCTAAATTGGTGAATAGTAACGGAATTGCAATAAGTGAGGCTAATATTCCATTATCATTAAATGGAATATACTTTGGATATTTATACGTACCCAAAAACGCTTCTCCAGGGATTTATAACATTTTATTGTTCGCAAACTATTACTCTTATACTTTAAACACTACAATTCAAGGATTCTACTACGGTCAGATATACATTTCTAATCAGGCTATGATTTCAGTGAAGTCAGTTAGCTACGCATTCGAGGGACAGACTGTTTTCATTTACGCTAATATAACTAATGGTACTAGTGAAGTCAAGTTTGGAATGTTTAGTGCCACTGTGTATCCCTCCAGTCTCTCATTTTATTACAGTACGATAAGCTCAATAATAGAGATACCGTTATGGTATAATCCTAAGATAGGAGAATGGGAAGGGAATTTCACACTGCCTTCAACCATTAGCGCTGGGAATCTAACTTACTTAGCTGGACAAGGATATTTCGGGATGCCATTCAAGATCTTAATAACCGGAATTTCTGCCTTCGGAAATCCAACCACTACCAACCCCGGTAATGCCTATACAATCAACGTATTGCCATATACTTTAATTGCGAATCAAACCTTAAATAAGACGTTACCATATTACGCAAATTTAGTTAACGTGAAGATAGCGAACGCAAATGGTAACTTATTGAATGACTTCCTTACCAATGTTACCATAATTAACAGTAACGTAAAAATATTGAGTGGAAATATATCTGGTTTAGTAATTAGAAATTCCACAGTGTTCATGATGCAGACTAATGCAAATAATATTGTATTGTACAATTCAACTCTATACGCAATAGGTGGAAGTATAAACGGATTAAATGTAATTGACTCTAAAGTAGTTCCAATAAACGTACACATTCAAGGTTTACATCCAGAATTACCAACTATTACAATAAACTCACCTTCTAAGAACATAACTGGAACTATTAACGTTACTGTTACCGTGGTAGGTGAAGACGTAAGTGAAGTTAACGTATACTTAAATGGTAATCTGATAAATTCGTTTACAAACAATGGGACTCATGTAGTAACTATAAATACTCAAAACTACCCAGATGGTGGATATAATCTAACAATTACAGCAATTCAGAGCGATGGTTTAAGTAGTAGCAATAGTAGCTATCTATATTTTGAAAACGGTTTAACCAATATAAACGGAAAGGTTAGTGTGATATCTAATCAGTTGACTAATGTAAGTAATAGTTTGTCATCTTCCATATCTTCCTTAAGGACTGCATTATCAGAATATGAGACTATATCTTTAGTACTCGGTATTGTCGCAATAGTTTTGGCAATATTTGCTCTAATAAGAAGGAGAAGATAAGACATTATTATTTTTATATTATTTTCCAACTACATTTTCGTATGCTTAAAAACAGAAATGAAGTTTTGAAAATCTCATTTTCAGCCTTTTTCGCCGATCTCGGATATCAGGCTGTAGTAGCGTCTTTTCCAATAATTTTCGTATTGATTTTCAAGGCCCCAATACCCCTTTACGGCTTAGCTGAAGCATTGAATTACGGAATTGGTACTGTAATGGCTTATCTAGGTGGTATGGCGGGAGACAAGTATGGTAGAAAGAGGATTGCGATTCTAGGAAATATTCTCATCTTGTTTGTTTCTCTAGTAGGACTAGCAGGGAATTACATTCAAGCCCTTATTTTCTTCATGATAGGCTGGTGGTTTAGGAACTTCAGATCCCCACCAAGAAGGGCAATGATGGCTGAAGTTACATCACCAGATGAGAGATCTGAAGCCTTTGGAATTTTGCATTCCTTAGATATAGCTGGAGCGTTATTAGCAATAATTTATCTGACTGTGCTACTTTACCTCCATGTTTCCATATTTTTCATTCTATTATTCACCTCAATACCTTTGCTTATGTCAACAATAGTTTTAAGCCTCGTTAACGCAGGAAAGAAAGGAGAAAAGAAGACAGAGAGTAAAATAGTGCAAAAAAGGGTCTTCTGGACTGTCATATTATCTACAATGTTCTTTGGATTTAGTCAATACAGCTTCGGCTTTCCCATACTAACTACCACGGAAATTACTGGAAAAGACTATTTGGGAGTATTGGCCTACGGTGTGTTCCTCGGCGCTTCTTCACTATTTGGTTACTTATTAGGTAGAATGAAACTAAAGGAATTTGAAAGTTTGGCGTTTCTAGGATACTTAATTGGGGCAATAGGATCTCTTGGATTTGCGTATTTATCTGGCATTGGTTTGTTTTCCCTTTATCCCCTTTCATTCTTAATGGGAATTAGTGTTGCCTCAACTGAGACTTTTGAGCCCACAATAATATCTAAAATAACTAAAGAGGAGGCATATGGTACAAGTATGGGGTATTTATCAGCGGGTAGAAGCGTTGGAATATTTCTCGGTAATGTGATCATGGGGTTATTGTATCAAATAAGCTATACATATGCATACTTGTTCGCTGCTGTAACTTCTCTAATCTCCTTTGGACTAATCCTAAGCTTAATCATGAGACCAAGTGCTTCTTAGCGTAACTCTTAAACAATGCACTACCTATTAACGTAGTGAAAAGCGACATGAAAACTATACCTTCAAACTCCTCCAAGTTTAGCGCATTATACGAAAGGCCTATAGAAGCAATAACTAATCCAGTCTCACCCCTAGGTACCATTCCAAACGCTACTGTATTAGCAGCTTTCACATTTCTTAAGTAAGCTAGGGCGAATGGGAAGATTCCTAGCCACTTGAAAGCGGTTGCTATAGCAGTTAATTCTAAGGATAGCAATAACGTATTGAGATTAAGTGTTAGGAAATTAACTTCAGCTCCTATATATACAAAAAATAATGGTCCAAAAACACTAAGTAATGTGTTACTAATTTCTTTAATTTTTTCGCTTTTTATACTATTTGCAAAAGCAACTCCAGCAACGAAAGCTGAAATTATAGGAGAATATCCCAATGAAACCATTAATAACGTCAGGCCAAATAGCACCGCTAGCGGAAACTCCTCAATGTACTTATCGCTTAATCTATCAGTGATTTTCGGAACTAAGATAACTGAGACTGTTAAAATAACCAGCCATATGACAACAAGAGTAATTATTTTCAAACTGATAGAGGTAACGCTTGTAGACGTACCTTGTAAAATAGCTAGAATGACTGACAATAAGAGTAAGTCAACTACGTCATCAGATGCTGCTGCGGATACCATGAAATTTATTCCCTTACCCTTCAATTTCTCTTCCTCTATTATGGACGCTACAGCTGCAAGACTGGTAGCTCCCATTGCGGCACCAAGTATCAACGAGGAATCTAAACCAAAATTTGGCATATAGAAGTAATATGCTGCGAGAAAAGGTAATAATGCACCAAATGTTGCGCCTAGGAATCCTAGAATTCCAGAAGATTTTATCGGTGCAATTCCATGTTCTAAACCAGAGGCAAATATTAACAGAATTACTGAAAACTCGGCTAAAAATTCGATATAACTATTTATACTTATCAAGGAGAAACCCACTAACTGATTTAATAAAGAACCTAAGGCATAAGGACCTATTATCATTCCAGCCAATAATTCGCCTATCAGCTTAGGCAAACTGTACTTCTGTACAAGAGAGCTTAAAATTTCCGCTAGCAAGATGAATATTGATACATCAAAGAGTGCCAAGATTATTGGATTCATGTGATACTATGAAAACAAAAACATCTATTAAACTTTTTATCAGTGTTCGTACCCTTCTTCATCAAATCTAGTGAGCTGGGCTCATCACTATACTGAAGATATTGATAAACGTCTATTAAACTTTCCGCCTAGACAGAAGGAGGAAGTTCAATTACTTTAGTCTTCACATATTTAGATTGTAAAGAGGATATGATCTTATCCCAACTTTCTCCCGGATTGCCCTTATTTACACCAATTTTTAACTTATTTTCCCCAACGATTTTTGCTAAATAATAAGTACAGAAGGGTTTCGCTACGCAGTTTTCACAATTAGTGTACACATTTGAATGCAAGTTCATGTAAACAACTTGCTTATCATTAGTAACGTAAATTATCCCTTTCTTAAGGTTTAACGAACCATCAGCCTTTTCAAAAGGGAATACCAGTTTGACGTTAATCATGTTCTCCTTAAGTATCCTTAACTTGTTAAGATAGTCTCTGATGTAATAATAATAACTTTTACTGTAATTTTCCCTTGAATCTTTGACAAGGACGTTCATTATTTTAATATCGCTTATTTTAACAAAATCATAATAGTCAATTAAGACAATATTATTATCTTGTCTTATGGGTCTTTCAACAGTAACTACTTTAAACTCACACATTTCAATAATGAGTATCGGAGAGTTATTATAAAAACCTTTAATGTTGGTCTTATTGAAAATCAACATTAACTCTCTTCAATAGTCCAATTGCGTTCTTATATGCAACACCTTCATCGTAACCGTGATTATTAATAAAGAGTTTTGCGCTTTGAATTAAATTAAGAGAATTATAAGGAGCATCACTGCCGTAAATACTACTTCTTGGATCGATAATTGTCGAGGTATGGTTCACTACATAATAAACCCTCTCGTCGTTAATAACGTGTTTACTATTAATGAGTACAACGGGAAAAGTATATTTATCCAATAACCATTTTAGTTCATCTAAAGAAGGATCATAAAGTACTAGGAATAATCCTTTCCTATTTATTAGTTCGTACACGAAACTAAGTGATGGGTGAAGCAATGAAAAGTTGTGGTGTTTTGGACTTAGAACAATACCGATTATTCCCCTTTCCACTTGTCTAAGAAGCTCTACTTGAGGAGGAACTCTGCATCTCGGATTATATATACCCAGCCTAAGTATGTAATCTTTCTTTCCCCAAAGGTATTGCTGATAAAAACCATCCACACAACAGTCACACGAGTACTTATAAATCGGATTTAATACAATTCGATTTATCTCTATTTTATCCTCTCTTAGTTTAGGCTCTTCTAGGTAATTATATAGTTTTATTCCGTAATGCGTGTTAAAATCTATGAAGGAAAAAACCATATATAATATTGGGGAAAAAGGTTACAAATACCTTTTGAGTACTGACATTGGATTAGTGATATTAGCTGTAAGTAAAGTTTCTTCTGGACTATGTCCAAAGGCGAAAGCTACCAGTTGTGAGAAGTAAGCTAATGGTGTCCTTAGATCTTCCCCATATTTTTGAGCTATTTTCTCCATGTTAGTTTCAATAGCTACGTGACCTAGTGGACAATCTGTTACTAATATTTCCGCACCGTTTCTCTTAGCCTCCTTTAGTATTCTAGCCTCTAAGTGTAAGGCTACCTCTACATCAGAGTAAACGTGGGGACCACCACAGCACATTGTTTTAGCCTCAAATGGTACGACTTCCGCACCTAATGCCTTGAGTATTTCATCCATGAAGAACGGTCTCTCTGGATCATCCCTCATTTTCATATATCCAGCCAAAGTATACGATTTGGGTCTAACGTATAGACAACCGTAGTAAGGTGCAACTTTTAGTCCAGTAAGTGGTCGTTTCACCTTAGTCTTGATAGCCTCAATCCCTACTGTGTTGTAAATATACTCAACAGCGTGAACTAGCATCAGCTTCAGATCGTAATTTTTAGTACCCATTTTTTCTAAATACACATTTGTCTTTTCTCTTAGTTTGGGGTATTTAGTTAGGTAATATTGAGTTCTAGATAAGGAATAGTGACAGCCGGGACAAGCTGAAACTACTGCATCAGCTCCCATTTCTCTTGCTAACGCTAAGTTTCTTGCTGGTAGCAATATCCCTGCCATAGTATTTACGTTCTTTACTTCTAATGCACCACAACAGTTATAGTCCTCGATTTTCTCTAATGGGATACCTAAATCTTGTACTACTAGTTTTAATGAGACGTCATAAGATTTGCCTAATCCGTCTAAAGCACAGCCTGGATAAAACGCTACTTTACCATAAGGTGTAGGTAATGTCATTCTGGTACCACCTCCTCCTTCATTGCCTCTTCCAATACCTTTTGTACTCTATCCCAGTTCTTAACCCTATTAGGCCTTAATACATCCTTTATAAGTCCTCCTTTCAATATTGCTGCGCCTATATTAATTAGATCCTTCAAGCTTAGTGTAACCATTCCAGCTTTAGCTGCAGCAGCACCTAATGTCAGTTCTGAAATTCTTCCGCCGTTTTTGATTACGGTCTCTAAGAATAGCTCATCGAACACTGTACCGGGATCTTTCTTAACTAGTCCGTGCTTTAATAGATAATGATGAATAGAATGCACTACTTCCTCTACTAGTACTCCCTTTGGACATCTATGAGTACATTTTTGACATGATACACATCTCCAGAGCGAGTTTTGTAGTTCAATAAGCGCTTGCTTATCGCCCTTTCTAGCAAGATCTATAAACCCTCTTGGACTATAGTTTGGATCGTATTCTCTCATTGTACAACCTGAGGTACAAGTTCCGCATTGCCAGCAAGCACTTATTGTAACACCTTCCAGAGTATTGGCTATTTCGTCCCATACTGTAGGGTCGTAGCCAGTTTGTGTTCTCTCAATCATGAAGGCGTTCCATGTTCCATCTAGCTCTACACCATCAACTATTACCTTGTCTTTTTGAATTAGACCTTTAACTATGGGTTTTTCTAATTCAGGAATTGGCAAGTTGGATCACCCTAAGGAAAGATTTGAGACCTAAAACCATGGCTGTAGTAGAAAGGTGAGATGGATAAAGTCCACCTCCCTTTCTATCCACAGCCAGTAGAGTTGCGTAATCTACGTATCTAACGTAGGAGTATACTAAAAAAATTGAGGCGTAATAATAAGTAGGTGAGTCTAACCCAAAGATTGAAAGAATCTCCCTCAATTCGGAAACCGCGTCAAAATAATCCTTTTCATTCTTCAACACTACTCCATCCTTTAGTATGTAAGTGATGGAACCAGAATTTTTGTTTGGGTTCCACAACCATCTAGTCCACAATGGATACTTTTCTGGTTCTAAAAAGTGAATTATTTCCCTAGCCATATCCTCTATGTCTTCTGGTTCACTTGCCTTAAGCAAAGTAAAAGCTTTAACTCTTTCACCGTAAGGCAAATCCTTGTTTCTAAGGGTTTTGAAGGCTAATTTAATCTTATCAATTCCATTATTACCTATAATTTCATTGTAATGCCTCTTAGCATAAAATATCACATCAAATAACTTCTTTACATCTTCCTCCGTATTGATCTCTAAAGAATTGAGGAAATCGGTCTTCATTTGCATTGCTTTAATTATTACCGATAGTGACTCCTTAGGATTATTTCTCACAGTATTATTTACATCCTTAGCTAACATCGCGTTAAAAATATCCCTTACATAGTCAACGTTTAAAAAAATGTTAATGATGTACCACCTTCGCTTCTGCGGTTTTCTTTGCGAAATCCGACTCTTCCCATATTCCGTGAGTAACGTATTCGTATGCTTTCATTGCTGCAGCATATCCCTCGGTTATTGAGTCTGAGATAGTTTTAGGTCCGGTTATTGCACCAGCTAAGAATACTCCTTTCTTAGTGGATTGGACTGGTAATCTATCGGGATCTAACGGCTTAACGAAACCGTGCTCTTCAAACTCCAATCCCAATATCTTAGCCACTTGTTTTGAACCCAATCCAAGTTCCATTCCATTAGCCAATATCACCATATCATAAGGTACAGCCAATGCCCTATTCAAGTTCATTGTGTCTTCTCCCTTTATTATCACAGTATCATTAGGACCTCTCATGAACTCTGAAATTCTACCTCTAATATAGCCAACTCTATAATCCAATTGCGATTTCCAGTATAATTTATCCTCCATTAGACCATAAGTTCTTATATCCATGTAGTAGATGTGAACTATTGCATCTGGAATTCTCTGTTTGATCTCCATAGCTTGCTTTATTGAGACAGCACAACACACTCTTGAGCAATATGTATTTCCTACTGTGGCATCCCTAGAACCTACACATAATAATATCGCAACTCTTTTAGGTGGAGTTCCCTTAGTGGTAACTAGCTTATTCTCATGGAGCATGCCCTCTATGTCAGATATTTGGTATATGTTGGGAATTATACCATAACCGTATTCGTACTTCCTTCTAGAATCGAAGTGCTCAAAACCTGAAGCCGCAATTATAGCGTTAACTTTCTCCACCTTTACATTGCCCTTCTTATCCTTAATACTTACCTCAAAGCCATCAGAGGTGTTTTTAGCAGCATCAACTATGCTTTCCATGTAAATTTTAACATTGCCATTCTCTTGAACAGTCTTCACTAATGGATCGATAACCTCAGAAGCTGGTCTTAACTCGGGGAATAATAAACTATACTTTAGCCTTTTGGGCGTACCACCTAAGAACGACTCTCTCTCAACAAGTGTAACATTAATTCCCATATTTGCTAGTTCTTTAGCAGCTGAGAGACCTGCAGGCCCAGCACCTATAACTAGGACGGATTTACTAGCCACTTAATCACCACCTTTTATTAAGTAAATTAAATTTAAAAAACTTTGCTTTTACTCTTTTTACTTTGGAACCTCCTTCTTATACCACTTTACTCTATCTGGCAAGGATAGGTAGAAGTCAATCTTTCTATGCTTTGGATACAAGTATTGAGGCTCAGCATTACCTTCTCTTAAATCTTGTAGATATTGTACAAACTTCTCTTTATAGTCATCTACTGGAACGCCTATCCTTCTTAAGAAACCTTCGACATCTGTTGCGTGCCAGTGAATTTGTGCAATTATGTATGGATCTGCACCCATTGCTAAAGCCGCAAACTGCGCATCAGCCAATACCGGTAAGTTATAATTGAAACCATGAGCCTTTCCAGCCCACTGACTCTTATCTAGTGTGGTAACACATCCTGTATCTGAGGTTACGAAGACGTCAGCATTTCCCTCTTCAACCGCTGGTATAACCTTCTTAAATAATGCAAAACTCCTACTGAATTCCCTCTCTGTTAGGATATGTCTAAATCCGAATCCACAGCAATCCCACCAAGTGGAGTAATCCACTAATTTAGCACCGAAATTCTGTACAGTTCCAGATGGGGCTGCTGGTCTTCTACCTTGGAAGACTTCAGGATCGTAAACAGTGTCCTCTGGAACTAACTTATAAACGTGACATGGAGTGTGTACTGCGGCCTTTATGTTTTCTAGATTGTACTTTTTCTGTTGTGCAGCTTTCTTACTCATTACATATAACCATTCAGAATAGTGAACTACCTCTTCTGGTATTACAATATCCATGTCCAGTTTTCTCATAATTGGTCTTAGCTTATCTCTTATCTCCTTGTGTAGTATTATCATGTTCCTAACTTCTTTATAATGGCCAAATGAGGTTCCACAATGTATTAATGGGAAGTAACCTGTTTCATAAGCTCTCCACATGTTCCTTACATATACTCCTGCCAAGGCTACTGGGTTAGATGCGCCAGAAGCGTGATAGTTCCATCCAGTACATGAGGTCTGATGGGGTTCGTCTAGATAATCTATCTCTAACTTATTCATCACCCAGAAAACAGAGGTTGGATAACCGGGAATGTGACCACATTGCCCACAACTCTTGTGATGCCATAGTTTGGTTGTGGGTATTTTCTTTGGAGATCCATTTAGTGTTTGCGCTTCTACTGGATTGTTATAGGGCTTAATGTGATGTATAATGATTTCGCCCTTATCCTCCAATTTGTACATTTCCTCTTTAACGTGTTCTAGCCCATGAGGTGTACTATACCTATAAATTATCCTCTGATAAACTTCATTCCAATCAACATTATCGGACATCGGGAAGGCTTCTTGAACAGCCTTTTGAATTTGCTTCTCTTCTTGACTCAACATTCCACCTTATTTATATTAGTTATTTCAGATTTATAAACTTTATTTTAAAACTTCTTTCTAACAAGAAGAAAGGGTAAATATAATTTTTATCACAACTTGAGGGAAAAACGTTAGTTACAGATACAACCAACTCTCTCTTAGTATTATGATACAGTTTATATAGTAACAAACTTTACAGAAAAAATACTTTTATTAGAAAAAAGTATACTATAACTCTAACCAACTATCTGGTAAGTCCTCTTCCTTTAACTCTCCTTTCTCCCACTTCTCCTTGATCTCCTCTAATTGCTGCTTCCTTTCCTCATATATGTCCATGATCATATCATATAAGTCCTTATCGACGTTCTTTAAGGAATCTAGAACCCCTGCTTCTACAAATATAGTCATCATTTCAACTGCAGTCTGTAATGAAGCGTGCCAGCCTATATCGGTCCTTTGTAAAAGATCCACTGGAACTGCCTTCCTATACACATCCATATTCTTAGACTCCTCTACAGCTTGTGGTCCCCAATCTGGGAAGGCATCGGGTTGGATCATATCTGGTGTAACTTGATTACCCGTTGTGATTACTGTTAATAAGACTCTTCTATAAGGAGCTAATACTTCCTTAGCTGATTGCAAACCAAATTTCACAGCGTACTCTCTTAATACCATTATCAAACCAGCGATTTCATTATTAAATGGACATCTCATTGAGCAAGTGTAGCATTGTACACAAGCCCAAACCTTCTTATTAACGAACTCCCATATCTTGTCCACTTCATTCCTCATCATGTACTGTATCATTTCCCTAGGACCGAAATCGTAGAATTTTGCCGCGGGGCAGCTTGAGGTACAAACGCCGCAGTTCAAACACCCTCTTAAATACTCGTCATATCTGAAATCACTCTTAACAGCTTCCCAGAACTTTATCGCTACTTCTCTATCCTCTGGTTTTAAATTGCTTAGTAAATTCCTCTCTTCCTCAGGTAGTGGTCCTTGAACATCATATGACATATCTAGAAATCTTGGATCGTCAGGAAGAGGAGGCAATATAGTCTTAGTAGCCATACCATTTCACAATTAAATAGAAGAATTAGATACTTATAAACTTTGTTAAAAAAGAATTCTAGCTTAACTTATTTCATTCTTTTAATTAATATCCTCGTTACTCCTCCTTGTTGTTGTATGTCAACTACTTGGTTTCCGGTTCTCCTAGCCCACGCTTCAATGTCTGGTTTCGCAGCTGGGTCTGTTGCAAGTATTTCCAAAACTTCACCAACATTTATCTGCTTAATTGCCTTTGCAGTTTCCAAAACTGGGCCTGGACAATACATTCCCCTAGCATCTAACGTCTTTGCAATCCTAACCTCTTGAGACATACCCTCTCACCTCAGATGAATAGAGTGGTTCCTCCTTCCGCTCTATCCAAAAATGTGGCGACACCAACTACATCATCTACGAACTCAGCTAGATCTTCTCTCTTTATTCCGAAGAACTCCATAGTGGTGGAGCATGCAAATACTTTAACTTCTCCAACCTCCTTAGCTTGTTGTACTAGTTGATGCCACATTGGGAACTTCATTTCCTGCATCTTTTGCATCATTACTGGACCCATTTGTTCGTAGTTCTTATCAATCTGAGGTGGCTGTTGACTATTCAAACTCCTTTTCGTGATTGCTTGTAACCCCCAAAATGTGAAGAACAAGTTAACTTCATATCCAGATGCTGCTGCACCTGATGTTAAAATTCCAACTGGCATTAACTTATCTATCGTACCAGAGAAGACTATTATTGATAATTTCTTCTTCTTTTCTTCGACCACTTTTTCACCATATTTATTTTTACGTTTAAGTTATTTAAGCTTTATCCTTTTCATTTATTTTAATTATTTCCTATTTTCCGCAACCTATTAGTAGAGAATAAAGGTTTAATAAAAAATTTAAGTAAGTTCTTTAAGAAGTTATAATTGGGAATAAAATATGGCTCAAGCTCAAACTCAGGGTCAAGAAGAAGAGCAAAAAAGGAAGATATTAATTGTAGTAACTCATGGTCCTGAGGATTTAGATAGGACGTATGCCCCATTATTTATGGCTTCAATAGCAGCTTCAATGGAATATGAGACTTCAGTGTTCTTTATGATAAAGGGACCAAAACTACTAGATAAGAAATGGCAAGAGGAGGAGAGGAAAAAGGGTGGGAATCCATTCATACACTTCTTCGATATGGCAAAGGACAATGGAGTTAAGATGTATGTTTGTGTACAAAGCCTAAAGGATATGTGCCATATGAAAGAAGATGATGTGATAGAAGGTATAGAACTAGTTGGAGGATCTACGTTAATAGATCTGACAATGGAAGCTGATAGGACATTATTCTTCTAAATGATCTAGCATGAAATATGATATAGTAGTGATTGGCGGCGGTACTGCTGGTTATGTTGCTGGAAGCATATTGGCGCGAAAAGGCAAGAAGGTACTAGTAATCGAAAAGGAGAAATTTGGCGGAGTTTGTGTAAACTTCGGTTGTGTGCCAAGTATTTTTCTTTTTGACGTAACCTTCTTATTAAATAGATTTAAAGAAATTGCGTACTATCTAGGCTTAGATGGTGAAATTGAATACAAGGATCTTCTTTTTAGTAAGAGAAATGAAATTATAAATTATTTATCAAATGCAGGTAGGAGGTTAATTGAGGATTCAGGTGGTAAGACTGAGTTAGGCGAGGCTGAAATAATTTCTCCTAGTGAAGTAAAGGTAAATGGGAGAATTGTTGAATTCGACAAGTTAATTATAGCTACCGGATCTAAACCAATGATACCGAATATTGATGGTATTGAAGATGCAATAAGTGAGGATGATGCGGTGAATTTGAATTCAATACCTTCTTCCATGGTAATAATTGGTGGAGGTTACGCAGGAGTTGAAATAGCTCAAATATATTCCAGATTAGGATCACAAGTTACCTTATTATCTAGAAGTGAAATTTTACCAACTTTTCCAGAGGATGTTAGGAGTGTTGTGAAAGATTCCTTAGAGTTCGATGGAGTAAATGTAGTGGAAAACACTAGAATAGTGAAGCTTCGTGATGGTAAAGTGATCACGGAGAAGGGTGAGATAGAGGGAAATGTGATAGTTTACGCTACTGGAAGAAGACCACAGCTCCCCAAGGGTATAGAGAAACTCGGATTAGAAATCAATGAATGTGGAATAATTGTTGACAAATATAAACAAATAAAGAATAATGTATATGCAATAGGTGATGTGATAGATAAGGAAAGGAAAACGGCACATTCGGCAATGTTCGATGCCTTGGTTGCGTCACTACATATCCTTAAGGAGACTACGTTTATTCCATCAGACAATTTTAAAATACCTGTAGTATTATACACCGATCCACAAGTAGGTGTTATAGGTGATCACAAAGAAGCTAAGAAGTTTTCAGTTTTCCCATTCGCTGCTACCACAAGGGCGATTATTAACGGAATAAAGGATGGCTACGTTAAAATAGGAATAAATGAGAGGAATGAGATAGTTTTTGGAGAAGTAATTGGTGACAAAGCTGAAGAATTAATCAATATTTTAACGTTAGTAGTAAATAACAGAATGAGAATAGAGAGTTTAGCGCTAATGCCTTTTGTTCATCCTTCATTATCTGAGGCCATAGTTAACGCAGCGAAGGGCTTTTTTGATTTAGATGTGGATAAATATAAGAGCAAGGATGGGAAAACTTGAGGAGTACTTAAGGAAGAAGGGATTTTCCCTATTTAATGAGGGGAAAAGGGAAAGGGTGATAATGGATGACTATGAGTTCTTTATTGAAAACTCAACCATATTTTTGCCGATTCCATTACCTACAGGTAAGGAGAGTTTAGATGATCTGATAGGAATGGGGACAAAGTATGCAAGAGCATCTAGGATCTCTCAAGGATTAGGAGCACCATTAGAATATGAATTGAATGGTACAACCATTTATATTATTAAAAGGTTTCAAAATAGAGAAGATTTAGAAAACTCAATTATTAAATCACTAGAAGGTATAGAAAGTTTGAGGTATTTCGTATGAGCTATGATTACGTTATTAAGGAGTATCTTAACGCGATTAAGAAGGGAGATATAATGATCCAGCAGTGTAATGGAGATGACTTATTTCATGAGTTTAAAAATTACGTCAAAGTGGAAACCCTAGATAATTGTAAAAAACCTCTTGTTATAGTTAAGAAGGGAGATAGGGTTTACTATACTTATTATGGTATTCCAATAGCAAATGAACTATGGCCATTTCTTAACTCGTTAGTAAGAATCTCTAATAACGTTGTTAACCTAGATGAAAAGGAGATGGAGTTGGCAAAGCAAGTGAGGGGAAACGTTAAATTATTTGTAACTCCAGATTGCACTAAATGTCCAATTACTGCGGAATTCTTATATCAAGTATCGCAAATAAATGAGAATGTTAAACTGGAGATCTACGATACTACAGAGTATGAGGAGGAAAGAGACAAATATAGGGTTTTGAGTGTACCAAAAATTATATTTAACGAAAAGGTGGAAATTCCAGGTGGATTCCCTTCAACTATGATACTCAAGATGATGCTAAAAGCTCTTCAATCTGAACTGCGTTAACTCCAAGTTCTTTCGCCTTGCCTATAACATCCTTATCCTCTGCTATAAGTAGTGCGTTTAGCTCCAAGGCAACCATAATTGCTTCAGATTCATATTGTGGTAGATCTCCTACCTTAGGAGGTTTGTGAGAAAAAGCTCTCACTATTACTCCATGATCTAGTGCATTATCAATATCAATACCATTCTTTATCGCAAAAGAAACTCCTAATGTTGTAATGACAAATTTATACTTCTTATTTGAACCCAGTATTTCTTTTAATTTTCCGAATGCACTTGGTGAGATAACTGCAAACATATTAAATATATATAAACATGCCGGATTAATTAATTTAGGGTATAGTAGTATGAGCATTTCAACAGTAGATCCACTTGAGGAAATATTAAAACCAGAAAACTTAAGTAAGTTATCTAAGATAGTCGACGCGTTACCCACAATAGAGAAATTAACTGATAAGATAACGGAGATGGATAAGAAAGGGCAAGTGGACTTCTTACTTTCATTATTTGACCAAACAGTTTCCATACTTGATGCGGTACAAAAAGCAGACCTAATAAACACACTCATATCCTTCGGAATGGACCAACTACCAAAAATACAAGCAATATGGCCAATACTAGAAAAACTAACAAGCGAAAGAGCTTTACAGTTATTATCACAGATAGACTTAGACTCTACACTTACAGCGTTAGAGAAGTTATCTCCCGTAATAAAGAAGTTAACAGATGAAAAAGCGTTAAAGGTACTTGATCAAATAGACTATGACTCTTTAATAGATAGTACTTCGAAGTTAGTGCCAGTTCTTTCCAAACTCGCAAATGAGAGGACTGTTAAGGCTATTGAAGCCTTAGATATTGATATGTTGCTTAACCTAGCTTCAAAGATGGCTCCTACACTAAATAAACTTGTGTCATTAATGGATCAGATGTCTAGCAAAGGTCAGGTTGACATGCTGGTTAACCTAATGGAACAAGGAATGTCACTACTTGATGCGGTACAAAAAGCAGACCTAATAAACACACTCATATCCTTCGGAATGGACCAACTACCAAAAATACAAGCAATATGGCCAATACTAGAAAAACTAACAAGCGAAAGAACCCTAAACTTAATACAAAGTTTGGACTTAGATTCAATGTTTAACGCATTAGAAGCCTTAACACCAATCATGAAACAACTAACAAGTGATAAGGCAATAAAGATCATTCAGCAATTTGATATTGCGTCTTCACTTGGCGCCTTAGAAGCAGCAATGCCATTATTAAAGAAACTAACGGATGAAAAGACTGTTAAGATAATATCGCAAATAGACGTTAACTCATTACTTATGTTAACAAATAAGTTAGTCGAAATGCAAAAGTCAGGTAGTTTAGATAGACTTATGCAACTATTAGAGATAATGTCTGATCCGCAATTCGTTAATGGATTAGTTATGGTCATGGACAAGTTCTCTAAGGCGTTCAAAGCTTGGGTTAATGATGTACCAAACGTAAGGCCAGTTGGAACTATGGGATTATTGAGAGTTACTAGCGATAAAGACGTTAGCTATGCTTTAGGATTGATGCTTGAATTGGCTAAAGAAGTAGGAAAGACTTTTAGATCTTGAAATAATTTTTTCTATTCTTTTTATCTCCTCTGTATTCTTAGAAAATGTAAGTGGTTCATAAGAAGTTCTTCTACCTATTAATCCCTCCAAGAATGAAATCATACTTAAGGCTGACATTGGGCCATATCCTCCTCCACCGTAAGCTATTACACTTGCATTAGTAGCCCTTTTTATTCTTCTTATTCTAAGACCTAATAGGTTATAGGAATTAGTTGTAAGTTCTAAGGATTTTAATTGGTCATCTTTATGACCATCTACCCCAGCTACGACTAGAATATAGGAAGGACTATAGACCTCTAATAAATCTAGAATTTCCAAACTCTTCTCAAAAACGTCATCGGTAGATCCTAAAGGCAAAGGGATATTTATATTATAACCTTTCCCCTTACCTTCCCCTATTTCATCAATCTTTCCAGTTCCAGGGAAAAAGTTGCCATCATATGCGTAAATATTCATCTTTAAAATTGGTTTATCGTATAGTATGAATTGCAGACCATTGCCATGATGTGCATCAATATCTACAATCGCAACCCTTTCACCATTTTCGAATAGTTTAAGAGCCGCTATTGCAACATCGTTAATTGGACAGAACCCTATTGCCTTATTAGGCATTGCATGATGAAATCCACCTAGGGGAATGTAGACGTAATCTAAGAATTTAGAATACTTTATGGAAGTAAATGAAGAACCTAATACTAGTAGGATGTCTTCAAACATCCCCGGATAATGAACTGTATCGCCTTGATCTAAAAATCCTATATAGGGAATCTTACTGCTCTCTTTTAATAAACTAACGTAATCCCTTATATGAACTGTCATTAAGTCTTCTTCAGTAGCGTATTCTGGTCTTATTTCTACAAAAGAGAGCTTTTCCCTAGCTAATTTGATGAAATCTCTTACTCTAGCCTTAGACATATCCCTAATCATGGGATGAGAGAACGAAATTTCAGTAAATCTTTGATCCCAAACGATTCCTAATGAACTCTGATATATCAATCTCATCACCTTCATTCACATTTATCTCGTTTAAAAAGAATCTGATCATGGGGTAACCATTATAAGACAGAACAACTTCCATAAACGCGAAACCACATATGGGCTTATTTGCAAGAACCTTGAATGAAGCGTCTTCCTCCCAATTTCTTAATAAGTTCTTCTTACCTTCAAACAAGAGGTAAGTTCTACGTTTAACCGCTAGATATCCTAAATTTAGGCCATAAAGTGATAATTGACCAGTGAATCCCCCAATGATTCCACCATAACAAGCGTAGGGTAAACTCGCATTCAATAATCCTCCACAACAACCTAATCCTCTAAGCTTTCCAGCTTCAGCAAAGTCCTTTATTATCACATCAAAAAACTCCTTATCTTTCTTGTACACTATACCAATTTTAGAATCTCTATAAGTTGAAATCGTTGGAAATCTTATTGTAATACCTTCAATGTGAGCGTGAGGAAAATCACCACCAGTATAAGGGGTTTGAAGAAATTCCCCTATTGTTTGCCCCTCTTTAACATATTCGCCTTTCTCCACCCATGGTAAGACGTGAAGGATCTTTATCCTCTTTCTATTTTCATTTTCAATTAAGATCATATAATCGTAATTTGTACTAGAAAACCTATTTGGCCGTCCTATCTCGAATCGTACTATATCTACGATCTCACCTTTAACCGGGGAGTAAAACAGTTTAAGATCAGGAGATGAGATATCTATTGCCTTTACCCTTACATGTGAAGGAAAACCGCTTGAAAAATAGCTTATTAGAGAGCCATCCTTTACGAACATATTTACCTTACTACTTTCTTTATTAATGACTCTAATCTAGAGGCTTTAATTGAACGTAAAGTCATTTCTCTATTTAGATACCAAGGAATATTCTTTAATACTCCCCCTGGCCGCTCATTGGAGTATGGCCTATTACAGCCTGGACATCCACTAGTCATAAATGCTGGGGCTAATTCGTCTAAGGTTATATCAGATGGCATTTCTATATCAATAAGCTCTCCCTTATCATCAAACTTGAACGCGTTGATATCAACAATATCGTTTTCAATTAACCATCTAGCTATTTGCATTCTCCTATAGACGTGAACTGGGACTGGTTTTTTCTTTTCCATTGGAGTTCCAGCTTCTGGGTAGAACGCAAAGAGTGAGATTTTAGCTCCCCTACTATGGGCATACCACATAAGCTTTACTGCATCTTCCTCAGTCTCACCTAATCCTATTATTAAGTGAATACCGGCGTTCTTTTTGCCAAATACTTCCACTGCCTCGTCTATTGCCTCTATATACCTCTTCCATGAGTGCATGCTTCTAGCCTTCTTACCTCTTAGTTCTTCGAACACTTTCTCATTAGCTGCATCTATTGCAACGTCAATCATATCAGCTCCTGCTTTCCTCATTCCAATCATGTGGTGTTTAAACGTATAAGTGGCTGTCACTAACTCCGAAATTTGTAGTTCAATTCCAGCCTCCCTAATCCTCCTCGTAATCTCTATGGCATCTGGTGAAGCCCTAGGATGAGCCAATTGACCTACACATATTCTCTGAAGACCGTATTCTGGGTTTCCTTGTCTTTCATAAATTCTCTTTAACACCTCATTTAAAGGTCTAAGTGGCCATTCTACCCTTATCAAGGTTTTACATTCTGGACCATTGGCAACTTCTCTAGCTTGGCCACAGTATGAGCAATTTGCTTTGCATCCATCTGGGTAATACTGCAACAGATTTATTGTAGTATTTAGAGCTCCCTTTAAAAACACCCCAGGAGAAAAACCTAGTACCATATCTGCTCCAAAACTTAGTCTTACCCAATCTGGACTTGAAACTAGACGTAGAGTCATGAGGTTATCACCTTAAATATATCAAAAACTACATTACCACAACAAGCATAACTTAAAAATATTTCCCTTTTACCTTTTGCATATTCATACGTTTCATCTTCTGGAAAAGCTATTGCGTCAATATCGTAATCCACAGCGAACTTTTCAACCTCGAGATACAATTTACCTCTAGGTCTTGCACAGCCCAAGTTTATCGGAATATTAGGAAAAGTATCCCTCGCAGTTTTTAGGGCAGCTATCATCTCCTCCGGAGTTGGGGGTCTGGAATTATTCATCTGTGTTCCAACCAATGGCATTAGACCAACAATTATTAGTGCGTCAGGATTAACTTCTTGAAGTAATCTTATTGACTCTAAGTCACCATCTAAGCCCTTTTTACTCAATCCTAATATTACATGAGGAACTATTTTTATACCGACCTTTTTTAGATATTTAAATGAGTTAAGATAATCATCTACAGTAAATGGCTGCCCTAAAATATCTCTGATCGCATCATTATCAGACACCATATCTAATAGTGCGATTTTTACACCACTCTCCTTAAATTTCATAGCTATTTCCTCATTTTTAACTACGCCAGTATGAGCTATTATTGTGAGTTTATCGGAATATCTTTTCAATAAGTTAGAATACTTCCATATCGGAACATCTCCTCTCAGCGTAGAACCACCAGATAGTATAATTCCCTCATCTCCTCTATTTACTGCTTCCATTACTTCCTTCTCAACTTTATCTTGAGTGGAACCATCAATCATTGATTCTAATACTCGCCTACCACAATGTTTACAGTTAAATGCACAATATGTCCCTGTGACTGATATGGACTTCCATCCCTTTCTAGAATCTAAAAAATCAGTCTCATACCTTTTTAAATTAGGAGCGTAAAGTAATAATGGCCTCATCTTACCGCCTCTTCTATTATTTTTATGAGATCATCAGCAGTTATTCCAATTGCTTTCACGTTATTAAACCACGTTTTGATTTCGTCTTCTAAATCCTCAACTCTACTCCATTTTAGCCTAGCTTCTAGATCATATATGGCATTTCTCGGTTCTATAAAGAAATCACCGGTTATTAGAACTGATTCTATCAGATTTTTACTAGCCATTTTGACTTGTACTTTAACTAGCCCACCTGGAAGTTTCTTTTCTACGTATCTTATATCATCTCCAATTAATGGTCGCCTTAAGTTGAATATCCACTCTGGGGATGAGTACTTTAACCCTAATTCATGTATTGTCTTCTTTTCAAATTCGTTGTAGTTTCCATCTACAAGTTTTATCCCCAATGCTTCCGCAAAGGAGTCTCTAGAGATTTTTATTAACTCTTCCATGTCAATTGGGCGTGTTAATTCCTTATTAATCCAAGTTAATCGATCTTTAAAATCTCTCGCTAATTTATCCTTAAGTTTTTCAGAAGATAATCTAAGAACTGAAACCATTGCTTCCGCATCGAAATCCAATAGAATCGTGCCGGTAACTGCTATATACTTGCCCTCAGAAAACGCTCCAATTCCAGAGATCTTCCTCCCATTTACCTCTACATCGTTCTTTGGTCTAAAAGATGCCTTTATATCCAACTTATCTAGTGCCCTAATGACACCTTCTGCGCCAATCTTTATTGCACTTTCTGGAGTGTATCCCAACAGATCATTGCTCGTGTAAATTTCCCAACCCAATTGCCATGGACCCATTATAATTGTACCTCCTCCAGTAGGTCTTCTACCTATCTCCCAGCCTCTTTTTTTCACTTCTTCTATATTCACTTCTTGCTCAACCGCTTGATGGTAACCTATAAGAACTGCTGGAGGATCAAATATTACAAATCGTAAAATTGGTTGGTAGCCGTTAGCCACTGATAAAAGAAGAGCCTCTTCACCTGCTAGTATATAAGCTTGATTATTTCTCTCAACTAAAAACCTTAATTCTCTCATTCCTAGATGCTTTAGTTAACTTAATATAAAAATATTTCTCCTAAATCTTCGAAAAACATTAAATTGACATAGACAAATTTAAAAGCTAAAAATACGAGTAAATATTATGGAGAACGAAGAGGAAGTCATAAGGGAAGTTTTACTTAAATATAAAAATGTAGCAACTGTTGGATTCTCTAAAGATCCATCTAAAGCAGCTTTTCAAGTGCCCAAGTTTTTGATGGATCATGGATATAACGTTATACCAGTAAATCCATCTGCGAGTGAAATATTAGGTAAAAAGTCTTATCCATCGATTCTCGACGTACCGGATAAGGTCGAAATCGTTGAGATATTTAGACCATCAAATGAGGTACCTAAAATTGTTGATCAAGTTTTGGAGAGAGTTAATAAGGTTGGTGACGTAAAGGTAATATGGATGCAGGAAGGTATTAGAAATGATGAGGCTGCGGAAAAGGCTAGAAAAGCAGGACTTATAGTTATTCAAGATAGGTGTATGTATAGGGAATACATGAAAAAAATATATAATGTAAATAATCCTCCCCCAGTATCATCCTTAAAAAATAGTTAAAGTTTTAATACTAGAAAAGATAAAATAAGTTTATGAGTTTAAAACTTTCAGAAAGCAAAGAGGCAATAAGATGTTGTTATAAAATATCAGATACTGATGTTGAGTGCCTATTTAAATTAGTTGAGCTTAACAGACCAATTTCCGCTGAAGAGCTAGCTTCCATAATGAAACTCAGTAAAACTACAGTTGAAAATAGTCTAAAGAAATTAATAGAAATAGGGTTGATAGTTAGGAATAAGGATGGAGAGGAAGGGAAGAGAATAGGGAGACCTAAATATCTATATGCGGTAATACATAATGCTGAGAGTAAAATAAAACAAGATTTAACTAACTGTGCTTCTAAGATACTGTCAGCAACCTCCAGTTAGTTCGATTTTTTTAGGCTTTTCAGAACTACTACTTTCTTTTTTAATATGCATAAAAAATATCTCATCTTGTTGTGAATCCTCAAGAACCTTGCAATTCATTAGCTTCATAGCCTCCAGCAGCATTTCCCTGCATTTGGGATCCTTATACCTAATCTTAAGTTCTCCATTCTCTATCTTCATGAGTTTTGCAACTACCTTCATGAAAGGCTCAGGGCATTCAAACGAAGTTAAATCCATTTCTTCAATCATACTCAAAGAATTAACGTTATAAAGATAAAAAATTTATTTTTAACAACATGAAGGTCATATGCCCAGTATGTAATAGGTTGTTTGAAGCTGAATGTACTCCCTATACTACTGACTATAATAGTATTAAGTACTATTTTGACACTGAAATATGTATGTTAGCCTTTTTAAGAGAACCGGATAGATTTGCCTTTAAATGTAAGAAAAACGAAGGTTAAAAACAAACTAATTTACTTTCCTTTCAATTCTTGTGGTATTGTGCTAGAGAATAAATCAGCACAGTATTTGAAATCATTCGAGATCTTCTCAGTAATTCTGTCCGCTTCTATGGGCTTATAGATATATCTTGGTCTTCCTCCCTTCGATGAAGAATCTTTTACCCTATCCACAAAGCCTAATGAAACTAATTTATTTACAGATCTATTTATTGAAGCCTTACTTAAATGAAGCATTTCAGCTAGTTCATCTTCAGTCTTCGGTCCACTGTTCAGTAATGTCTTTAACACTTGGAAGTCAGTATCTGAAATATCATAGCAGAAGTTCAGTGCATCTACTAATCCAACTTCTTTTCCAGATGGAAGCCTAACTCTTATATTCTCTACTTGCATATGAATATATCAGAAAAAACGTATATATAAATCTTTCCTTATTTTAGCAAAAAAAGTTAACGTGATTTTTTGGAAATTCTATGCCCACAAACCCTTATTCATATCCTCCAATTTAGTAGCCAACGCTATTTGAAAATACCTAAATACCTCTACACTAAATCGCAAAGCAGACTGATCATCCATTTGCTGAATCTTATTTAGTAAATCGCTTATAAATCTGGTCATATCATTCAACGTGCTCTTTTCCATTGTATACTGATCTAACTTTAGTATTTCAGCTATTTCATTTTTGTCCTTAGCTTGCTTTAGTTTCTTATAAATTTGAAGAACAACTCCCTCCCCATCTTTCCCAAAGAGAGCATCTTGGGGATTCCTTAACCATCTCGCATAAGTAGCAGCTAACTTCTTTGCCTCATTCTCAATCGACATATTCTTATATTTCATTCAGAAATTATAAACTTATTTAAAAACACTTTTCCTACCTTATAACTTTAAGTCTCTTAAGTGAGGATATAGCGTCTTCTAGATTAGCAGAATATAAGAATGGAGAGTATTTAGAACAGTCTTGATACCTCTTCACGCAAATAACTTTTATTCTAGAATCGAAAAACCTTGCAGATAGTAAATCTAAGGGGGATGATGCTAAAGTTACTATTTGTAAAGGATCCCATCTAGTGACCTCAATTAAAATCCTATACGGCTCTTTTGATGGTTTAGTTCTTCCTCTATTGGCTATGACATAACTGGGTTTCAAATTAATTCTCTCCAAAATGGTCTTTGTAGTAGTTTCATCATAGGGAGAGAGAATGGCTAATTCCACTTCTCTAATCTGATCATAGATTTTGAGCCAATCATCATTAATATCATAAGTGATAGGTAAACTAATCTTGTCTCCCTTGTAAATCTTGTAAAGTGAGCCAGTTAGATCTATTTTTAGAATAACTCCATCTAACCAAACTGCGAAATTAACCATAATTATGGTTTACTAAATAAAGTTTATAAGCTTAAAAATATGTCAAATATTTATGAAGATCTTAGGGTTTACCTTCCCTGATGATTTACTTTATGAACCGGAAAAACACGTGTGGGTAAGGATAGAAGATAATAATGTAATTAGTATAGGCGTTACTGATCTAGGACAATATATGGCTGGCAAAATATTTCAAGTTACAGCGAAACAGAAGGGCGAGAAAGTAAATGGAAGGAGTGTTTTATTCTCCATTGAGAGCGCTAAATGGATAGGTAAGTTTAGGTTGCCAATAGAGGGTGAAGTTTTTGACGTAAATGAAGAAGTAGTAAAAAATCCTTCATTAATTAATGAAAGACCTTATGATAGTTGGATAATTAGGATAAGGATAGAGGATGTCGATATTATAAAAAGAACTTTCAAACCAATTCAAGAAGCATACAAGCAATTTGAGGAGGAGGCAAAAAGAGTTGTTAGATGATAAGAAAATAGTGTTAAGCGCATTAGAGAAGGTGGATAAGTTTTACGTTTACTTGGCTGGAATAAATAATAATGAGATACTTCTGGTTACTACGTTGAACGTTCCTAATGAAGTTGAGATCGAGGGAAAGAAGTTCAAGGTAGTTACATATCAACCTGATGATTATTTAAATCAAGTAGTAGAAAAAGAGTATGAGATTTTTCGAAAATACAAGATATACTATTTTGTAAAGGCTTATATGAGAAAAATACTTGACACGCTTTCCTCTGCAGAAGTTGAACGAATGAGTATTGATATTAAAGATAATCTCTCATAAATTTAAGTTTATAGTAAAAAATTAAAGAAAGAAAAGAGAGTACACTAACAAAAGTCCACAAATATGTATATGTAAATAAGTTTATAAGTAGAGGGGCTATTATGGAGCCAACTATACCGCTAGATTGCCAAAAGAAGTTAGCAAATCCAGTTACACTACCGCTCCGCTCTTTTCCCCCAATTACAGCTACTGCTGTAGAACTCGTTGGCGTTATAACAAACCTGAAGAAACCTAAAGCCAATGCGTCAATACCTATGACAATTACGTTCTTCGTAAATGAAAAAATAAGTAACGAGAAACTATACAAGCTTATGAACAATAGAAATGTTCTCTTAACACCTAAAGATTTTATTATATATCCAGCTAGAATAGTAGAGAAAATTCCGGTTAATGCAGTGAGCGAGTATATTATACCTGCTACATATTCGTTTCTAACTACACCTAATAAATACTTATAAAGATATAGAACAAGTACCCAATATGTTAAATAGAATAGAAAACCTCCGACTGAAATATAAATGGAGTTTTTATCTCTAATTACGTCCTTAAACTTAATTACACTTTTCGTTAACTTCAATGAAGGAAGATAGAGGAGGGCCGAAATACCTAAAATTGTAGAAAGGGAACCTACAAAGTAGAATGAGGATTCCCAACTAAATGTTAAAGCTAAAAAGGGTATTATAATACCGGAAGCTACTATAGATAAGGGCCAAGCTATGCTGTAAATACTCATGGCAATTGGTAAATCTTTTCCATCAAAGGATATACTGAGTAGTTTCACCGTAATAGGATATATCCAACCAGCAGAAAATCCCATTAGAAAGCTTGCGAGATACTCTACCATAATAAGAGGAAAAGTAGCTGAGATAAACGACGTGATTGCTACACCTAATAAAGAGAGGAAAAGCAAGTGATTTGCAGAAATACGGTCCGCTAACATTCCAGAAGGAATTTGGACTAGAATATAACCTAGGAAGAAAAGTGCAAATATTATACTATCTTCAGTAGTTGTGGTTTTCAATGTGGAAAGAGGTGCTACAATACTCCAGGTTACTCTGGAAAAATACGAGAGGAAAAATGACGATGCGGAGATGAAAATTACCGCCTTACCTTTCATAACTTAAAAACATACTGGTAAGTTAAATAACCTTCTCGACTTACCACAGACTGAACAGAACATCATAGGATCTATTCTTTCTTTATTTACTATTCTCTCTGATAAAGAATTGATCATGTCACTAATCTCTCTATCTTCTCTAATTTTCTGAATTTTATCCATACTATCTTTCTTATGCCTCTCATATGCCGTTATTGACATATTAACAGATTTACAAGCCTCACGTAGTGATATACCCTTACTCAGTAAGCTCATTACTAACGTAACCTTCAAAGCTGGAACTACATTAACATATCCATCTTCACAAAATGTGGAGTAACGCATATATATTATCTCTTCGCAGAAACATTTAACAGCATTTATTATTAGCCTTTATAATTGACCATTAACAGTGTTTATCATAATAAGAAAGTCTTGGAGAAGATAATTGAAATACATTCATATACATTTGTGGGCAAATGTATATTTGGATATACACGACTTTTTTAAGTAAGTAAGCTAAATAGATATATGGTGAAAAAGAAATGGCTGAAAAAGTTAGGTTCCCCGATGGAAGAGAAGTAGATATACATGACTTCATAGCCTTCATGTATGGTCTATCTAAAAGTGATGTAGAGGTACTACACATATTATTACAAAATGGAAAGATGACCACTGACGACCTATCTCAAAAATTAAACGTGACTAAAGCTTCTATAAGTAAAGCTTTGAATAACTTACTTGACAAAGGTTTAATACAGAGAGAAAAGGCTCCAGCTGAAAAAGAGGAAAGGAAAGGGAGACCAAATTACATATATTGGGTAGAAAAAGAGAGGTTATACAGGAAATTAGAAACAGATCTAGAAAAACTTGCAGGTACAGTAAAGGACGCACTACAAAAACACACTGCATTAGAAATAGTCATTTAAACTTTTTCAATCAAACATTTTTATATGGCTGAATTCAGGTCTATAAGACAAATTTTGTCTATTCCTAACTTTGGTGTTTGTAGTCAGTGTGGGAAGGAAGTAGACTATGCCGAATTTATCTTAGTACATAAAAACAGGGCTTATCTATTTTGTTCTAAAGCATGTTTTAGAAAATGGTTAAGAGAAACTAGAGTACATTATGGCGATTAAGAAGTAGTTCCTTGCTCTTGCTTCTTCTCTTCCTTCTTAGTTTCCTCTTTCTTTGGCTTTTTAATTCTCTCTATACTGATTTCGAAGAAGTACTTTACTTGATCACCTTCACACTGCTTAGTCATTAAAGTTTCAGATTTACTCAATGGGGTGCACTTTACTTGATCTTCTCCTACTATCTCGTCAATAAACCTTCTTGCATTGACCAATTTTCTAAATTTCTTCTCTATGGTCACAGATTCTTTTCCGGGCTTTTCAATCTTAGCCTTCAGATTATACTTTACAACTTTCATATTTCATGCTAATCCATACAAAGTTATAAGTTTGATTACAAAATATATTTAGCATGTTGCCTGCATTAACTACGAGTGGAATAGTTTCAATAGTTATAGCATTTTTGTTAGGGTTGCTAATAGGTTTTCTAGTGAAAAAGATCATACAAATAGGCCTCATATTGCTTGCTATTGTTATAATACTGATCGCAGTTGGCTACATTACGCCTCAAGATGTGATAAACTTCTTACATACATTATCAGCAAGACTGCCTTATGTTATTTCAAGTGCTGAGAACTTGAAATCAATAATTCCATATACCTCATTAACATTCATTATAGGATTCATAATAGGAATAATAAAAGGGTAATTTCTACTTTAAAAGGGATAATATATCCTCCAATTTTTTCTTCAATTCTGAAATTTCTTCTTTCAATTTTTCATTCTCACTAACGACATCCTTGTACTTCTCTACACATTGCTCTTCAGTAATATATCTCAATATTCGCAAATTACTGAAAATTAATTTTTTATTTTGATCATCATATTCAGCATCTACTGATATTCTAATAACATCCAATTTACCTAGCTTCATCTCCTCTACAATTTTAGCATATAGTTGTTTATTTAGTTCACTTACATCTCTAATAATAACTTCCTTAGGAGCTATCTTGCTAAAGGCTACTAAGGCAACTCTCCTTAACTTATCAGCATATCTTGCTGCAATTATGAGTCCAGTACTTAATTCAAATTTATTTTGACCTAATGCGGAAACCCTAGTGGTTGTTTGTTCATATTCTTCTGCTCTTTCCATATCACGGTTAATCTCTTCGCTCATCAATTACTATAATATCATTTTACAATAAAAAATTTTATGGTATCTTAGTTTCCTTACCTAAACTGTCTTTTACTATAACTGTACCATCTTCATTGTACGTAACTTGCATGGGATTCTTAACTAATTCCAATACTTTAGATGGTTTCACGCAGTTGATTTTAGCCTCACTACAGATCGCCTCAACTATTTTGTCTAAACTCCAAAGCGATAATGGTGCTCTCATACGTCTAATAAGCACTATATCTGAAAATTCATTACAGACTGAAAGATTTAATTCGCTGCATCTATTCTTTAATTCATTGTTTCTTAATGGTATGGTTTTTAGATTAACACATGATTTCCACTGTATTACACTTCTTAAAGCCCTAAAGGAATTTGAAACAGCGGAAATTTCATCTTGTCTTAAAAAACCTGATACTGCTGATGATAAGAAGGAAAAAATGGATTTTCTTATCCTTTCACAAGTGAAGTTATTCAAATTGAATTTAATGTTCTTAGAAAATTGCCCACAAACAACGTTAGAGTCATAAAGTAGATAATAACAAATCGGATCGCCCTTTTCACATAGATCTATAAAATTCCTTTCAGAAAGTACAATAGGAGAGAAGCCTAAACTTGCAAGTTCAAGCATTAAATATTTATCCTCAGCTATAGCGAAAACATTTACATCTGAGATACCCTCTACGAAATCCTCTTGCCTTGTATAAGATCCGAAATATGCTAGTAGTTTAACTTTTTTGCAGATCTCTAAAATCTCGCTCACATACAATACTACTTTGTGCTGCAAATATCTTTATCACTGACAGTCTTTTTATAAACTAATTTTTTTGCTCGGAGTGAGTATGTTTATATATGCCAAGCAAATTTTCATACAAAGGGTCAGAAATATATTATTATCCTTTAAAAGAACTGGAAGAAAAAGGTTATAAAATAAGTGATCTACCCTATTCAATAAGAATACTTATTGAAAACGTTTACAGAAATTTAGATGGAAATAAGATTACAGAAGAAGACCTTGAGAACATAGCTAAATGGAAGGTAGGAGAAGAGTTAGCTTTTATGCCAACTAGAGTTGTAATGCAAGATTACACCGGAGTTCCCCTATTAGTTGATTTAGCAGCAATGAGAGAGAAGATGATTCAACTGAAAAAAGACCCCAAGATGATTAACCCAGTAGTTCCAGCCGACCTAGTTATAGATCACTCGGTACATGTGGACTATTACGGTACAGTTTACTCACTAGAGTTTAATATGAAAAAAGAATTTGAAAGAAATTTAGAAAGATATCAATTTTTAAAATGGGCTCAAGGTGCATTTAGAAACTTAAGAATTGTGCCTCCAGGTAAAGGGATTATCCATCAAGTAAACCTAGAATACTTAAGTACTGTAGTCACAAAGGCTGAAGTAAAGGGTTTGTTAACAGCATTTCCAGAGGTAATTATTGGAACAGATTCTCACACTACTATGATTGAAGGTCTGGGAATCCTAGGATGGGGAGTTGGCGGATTAGAAGCAGAGGCTGTACTTTTAGGAGAGCCATACTACCTTAATGTACCAGAGGTAATAGGTGTAAGGTTATCTGGAGAGATTCAAGAAGGAGTAACTCCCACTGATGTCGTTCTTTACATTACGGAGTTATTAAGGAAAAAGAACGTGGTAAGTAAATTTGTGGAATTCTTCGGACCATCTTTATCGCTACTTTCTGTACCAGATAGGGCTACTATAGCTAACATGGCACCAGAGTACGGTGCAACAGCAGCGTACTTCCCAATTGATGATGTAACAGTAAGTTATCTTGAACTTACAAATAGAGATGGAGAATTCGTTAAGAAATATTCCCAACTACAAGATTTATTCTATGATGATTCTAGGAAGATAAGGTATACGGATGTGGTAGAAGTGGATTTAAGTAAGATAGAACCAGCAATAGCGGGACCTAGAAATCCTGATGAGAGAATAGTTTTAAGAGAAGTTAAAGGAAAACTAAGTAAGGAGAAGAAGAAAAAGGGCAAATATGTAGAGGACAACGCTGTGGTCCTGGCTGCAATTACTAGTTGTACAAACACTTCTAATCCCACTGTAATGTTAGGTGCTGGTATCTTAGCTAAAAAGGCTGTTGAAATGGGATTAAGAGTACCTACTTACATTAAAACGAGCACTGCTCCCGGATCACCAATAGTAGCTGAGTACTTAAGGGAAACGGGATTATTACCGTATTTAGAGGCCTTAGGTTTCCACTTAGTTGGTTTCGGATGCACAACGTGTATAGGTAATGCAGGGCCTTTGCCAAAGCATGTAGAGGAGGACATTAAGGAAAATGGTATCGAAACATATGCGGTAATTAGTGGAAATAGGAATTTCGAAGGTAGAATAAACCCATTATTAAAGGGCACTTTTCTAGCCTCTCCAATATTAGTGGTTGCTTATGCATTAGCGGGAAGAATTGATATAGACTTCTACAATGAGCCTATAGGACACGATCCCAATGGAAAACCAGTATATTTAAGGGATATCTGGCCTTCCTTAAAGGAAATAAAGGCATATATGAACATGGCCTTAAAGCCAGAACTGTACAAGAAGAATTCCAATATCTTTGAAGGAAATGAATTGTGGAACTCATTAAAGACCCCACAAGGAGATGTGTACAGTTGGGATGAGAAGTCAACCTACATAAGACTACCCCCATGGTACACTGAAGAAAAGCAGGAAGAGTTAGATGATATAGTTAACGCTAGAATATTATTGTTATTGGGAGATAAGATAACTACTGATCACATTTCGCCTGCTGGTCCAATTACCCCTGACTCACCTGCAGGATTATACTTAAAACAATTTGGTGTAAGTGATCTGAATACATATGGTGCTAGAAGAGGGAACCATGAGGTAATGTTAAGAGGGGGATTTTTCAATCCTAAGATGAAGAACCTATTAGTGGAAAAAGAAGGAGGATATACTGTCCACTTCCCAGATAGAAAGATTGCTAGTGTCTATGAAGTGGCAATGCAGTATAAGAAGGAGGGAATTCCTCTAGTGATAGTAGCGGGTAAACAATATGGAAGTGGAAGTTCAAGAGATTGGGCGGCAAAAGTAACTAAATTGTTAGGAGTTAAGGCCGTTTTAGCTGAGAGCTTTGAGAGGATACATAGGAGTAACTTAGTAGCTATGGGTGTAATACCTATACAAATTCAAGACTGGAGAAGTCTAGGAATAAAGGGAGATGAGACTATTAACATAAAAGGTATTAAGGATCTTAAACCTAAGAAAGAATTAGTCATAGAGTTTGTGAAATCTAATGGAGAGAAAATAACTACCAAGGGAATTGCAAGAATAGATAACAACGTTGAACTAACATATGTCAAGAAAGGAGGAATATTAAATTATGTGCTCGAGAAATTCTTAGAAAATGAAAGGAAGAGTTAGAATAAGGGGAATTTACGCTACAGCGTTAACGTCAATTTTTTCTTCTTTCTCATACGAAATTGTACAGCAATCTGCGGAGATAGCTGAGCGATTTATGCTGGAAGTAAATAATTTACCAGCAGACATTACCATAAAGGATTTTGAGGATGATAGAGGCAAGATCATCGTGATGGGAAATGGAATTATTGAGGAGGACCTACATTATGTATTTAAGTACTCATTCCACTGGAGAAGTCCTATCAAACTATACTCGGTAATAGAAACAGACGAAAGTTGCACTTACGGTAACTTTAAAGTAGAACCATGCCTAGAAGAGGGAATCGTTATAAAACCGCCTTATGATGGAAAAATAGTATTAAGTGAGACTAAGGCTGTAAGTAAGTACGCAATGGTATGGAGAGGGAAGGGAGTAACTACTTTTTCCGAGCACATCAACAATGAGGAGGAAAGGCTGAGGCTACTAACCTTAAGTTCACCTCTTAATAGAAAAGGATATAACGTAAAGTGGAGAAGCAATGCAAAATATGGAGCACTAAATGAATTAAAGGAAGATCTAGAGAGATTAGTATTGAGATATGAAAATAGGGAGTTTAGAGATCAAGGAGAGGATTTCTATTTAATAACCCTTTCATTACCGGATAAACTGCACTTAGATGAAGCCAGAAAGAGCATAGTTAACACCATTAAGTACCATCATATGTTAAAGTTAAGTTATAATAGGGAAGTGGACTCCCTAGAAAAGGATAAGGAAGGTTCTCCAGTTAAATTATTAGAAGCGCTAATTTCCGATTTCATGAAGATTGAGCACATTAAGGCTGATGGAAAAGCGATCTACCTAAGAGGTGGGAAAGTAATTGAGAAGGAAGTTAATAATGACGGATATAGAATCACTCTTAGGCGTGAGTTTAACGGTAATGGAGTTCTGGATGGTATAGGAAAAAGGATAGAGAATGGTGACTATGATATTGTAGAGTACAATTCTGATAAGTGGTATCAGATTCATAAGTATTATAGTGGTATAGATAACTCGTTAAAGGGAATCTATATTAATATATCAACACCACCAGAATTACTTAGAGGGAAAATAAGGTATTTAGATTTGGAAATTGATATTGCAATTAGAGATTCAGAAATAATAGTATTGGATGAGGATGAGCTAAATAAAAAAAGCATTTACATGCACTCTTCACTAGTAAATAAAGCTAAGAAAGTTGCTAATTATTTAATAGATTATATCCAACAAAATAAGCTGATTTTATAGAATTATAGTCAAGATATTCTATAAAGTAAATGCCGTCATTTATTAAAAACTATTCAATCTTCTAGGAAAATACATAATGACAAATTAGCTTTTTGTTTAGTTTGATCAACGTTAATTAAGAAATAATTAAATATTACCAAGATGAGATATACATATGAAATTAAATGGAATTGACATTTCATCTATAATTTCAACTGAAACTAGTTACATAATAACTAGGTATGAGTTCGTGGATTCCTTGGCAGAGGAATTTCCAGCATATATATCATATGATTTAAATAATAACGTTCTGCGAAAGCTCATAATATTTGATCCTCCAAAAATTGGTTTTAACTTCTATCCTAATTACAAATATACTGTAAAGATAATTGAAAGTACTGATAACTTGTACTCACTTAAAGGTAGTGATAAACTACTGATAGCACTAAAAGCCTACAAAAAGGTCATAGGAGAAATGATTGGATTGATGACAAAACTGCATTTTCTTGGAATAAAGAATGAAAGACTCTATCGAATGTTAATTTTGAATGACGTACCAATCATAGCGTCCAATAAAAAGGAATTGATGGACAAATTAATAGATTATTTAAAAGAAAATTATTATGTTACAGTCTCTAATATACCTACAATTGTTGATGGGATTGAATATAAGGAAAGAAATGATGTAAAGGTTTTAGACGTAGATTACACTGCCATCATTCCCTAAGCTTTCTAGTAACCTCACTAGTAACTTCTTTTGATAGCCTTTTAGTCTGTTCAACAGTACCTATCCTTTTAGTGGTCTCTAATCCCTCTGACAACCTTCTAGTAGTCTCCATGAAGTCTATCCTCCTAGTCTGTTGGGCTATTTCATTTAGTTGATTAAGAGTTTTCGTAGCCTCAATCAATTGTTCAGCTTGAACTTGCTTAGCGTACTTATCCAACAGTTCGTAGTACCTATATTCATTTATCACATCATTATTTATACCAGATACAAAGGTGTTTTGATCCTGCGCTCTCTTAACTTGAACAACTTGCAGTAACGATTCAGGTTTATTGGTTACTGGATCCTCATAATTGACTTTCACAGTTAAGAAGTTACCCTCATAATTGGCTGGTAAAATGGTTTCTCCAAAGATTTTGATAACATTCTCTATTCCATTCACTTTTACGGGTGTTGTAGCGTAATTCAAAAGTTTCACATTACCCTCAGCAGTTATATCAACTGTAACGTTCTTTGCAGCTATTTGCGTTACAGCCTTTTGAGGAAGCTTTTGAGGTATCTCATTAGCATCTGAAATATGATACATTACTCCACTTGTCTTATCACTAATATTCTGTAACAATTGTTCATTGTAATCATCTCCAATTCCGAAGGAATACACTTGCATTTTTTCGAAATAAGGTAACTTTAAATAGTTCCCCACATTCGTCTCATCAGTTGGATTACCATCAGTTAGCAATAATAGGTAAGTTGGCATTTGATATTTCTTTGCTAAACTATTTGCAGTTAAGATAGCGGTATAGAGTGCAGTTTGCCCTCCTGCAGTTATCTGTAATATCTCATTGGTTAAGTCTAGAGGGTCAACGAATTCCTTAATCACGTTCACATTTGATGAGAAAGTTATGAAGGAAACCTTATTACCCTTAGGTATTCTCTTAAATAGCTCTATGGCACCTTGTTTAGCTAACTCTATTTTATATCCCGTCATGGACCCACTAGTATCAAGAGCTACAATGTAGTGGAAGCCCGTAGCTGATCCCAATTTCTCTGGAACTAATAATACCTTGAAAATGTACCTAACATCTCCGCTAAATGAGTACTTATGACTTGTATCTACTCTTAATGAAAGAGTCACATTACATCACCTAAACATACGCGTAATCAAATTCCCCCTCTTTTGTCATAACTAAAATTCCAGCCCTCATGTGATGATACCTACTGGAAAAAACCGTAATTACTTTACCACTCATGTCAGTCCTAAAACCATCTGCCACCTCATGCCCCCTTATTATACCCTTTAAAGAATTGTTCTCCAAGAAATTATCAACAACCCTTTTCCCAAAGAAATATATCCCCTCCCCCCTTATACTTGGTAAGAAGTCTAGATCGTCAATCCCCTCCCTCGGATCATTCCACAATAACTGAAAGGCTATTGGGTTATCTGGATTCACATCTGGTCTAGGTAACTGTTTAATCTCCTCAACCTTCTCCAAACCCATTGGTAAACCTCCATGAACGCAAAAATACTCATTAACTACAGCAGCATAGGGCATATAGGAGAAAAGCTCAACAAACATTTCGTAGTTTTCTTCCCCCAACTTTTCCTTAACCTCCTCCTTAAATCCATAATACTCATTGGTTATTGGACTCTCGTGATTCCCTCTCAATACTATATACTTATTAGGATTCTCTACCATCTTACGTAAGATTAAGAGTAAGTTTCCCAATTGATCCTCTCCCCTATCAACGTAATCCCCCAAAAACACTACTAAATCAGCGTTATCAGCGAAATCGGAAAAAACCTTACTGGTAACGTCAATTGCACCGTGCGTATCTCCAACAAAAATCACGTTACCGTTGACTTCAAAATTTCCCGCAAATGGCGAATCGTATTTGGATTTATACATTTCAACAGCACTACTCACAACGCTCTTAACTTCATCTAAATTCATCATTCTCCCACAATTCTCACTACAGTATTATTACCTAGTTTTATAATTGAATTAGGCTGAACCTTAACTTTCCCCTTCACCGGCTGAAATACTTTTCCATCATAGATATAAGTACCATTAGTGCTGTTCAGATCCTCTAGGTACAACTCGTTGTTCTCAAAACTAATAATTGCGTGTTTTCTAGATACCTCGGGATCTGGGATAACTATTACGTTTTCTGGACTTCTGCCTATGGATATTGAGGGAAATATATCGAAATCTAGGGGTAATTTAGTCTTATTAAATGCTGGATTAGGAGTATTGATAAAAAGGAGATAATATTTACTTACAGTAGTTGTAGCTAGCTGAGGCTGTTCAAGTTTTGGTTCACTAGGCTGTTCAACTACCACTTGCTGAGGTGTCTGTTGCTCGGCTGCTGACTGTTGCTCTGATGTTGTGGATTGTTGAGCAAGTTGTTGCTCAGCTGCTGGCTGTTGCTCTACTGACTGTTGTCCACTTGCTTGATTTTCAACGGAAGGTACCGGAGCTTGCTCCGCTTGTTGCTCTGGTTTTTTAGTACCACATTTGATGCAAAATAGAGAGTCGTCTGCATTTTCATAACCGCAAACTGGACATTTCCATGTCATGTTTGTATAAAAGGCGTCATAGTACTTAAAAATTTCTACTATAATATCTTAGATATGACTATTGCTATTAACCTTAAACAATCACATACTTACGCTTATAGCGATAGACCAACTGAAGTAGGCTTTGTCATTTACATAACCCCTCAGCAAATTTCAGTAACAAGTAGCATACACTATATCATAATGATTGATAATAGTCCATCAATGCGTGGTGAAAAGCTAAATACTGCAGTACAATCAGCCCAAAAGCTTTTATATAATTTAAATGAGGGAAATTACGTAACGCTAATTCTCTTCTCTAACCACCCTGAAATAAAGTATCAAGGACCAGCTAAAGGAATAATAACTTTCGATGTAGGTAAAGGATATACCACTAGGCTTCATGAAGCCGTTAGCTTCACCATTAACCTAGCTAAACAATCACAAGTACCTACTAAAATCATCATGCTAACTGACGGAAAACCAACTGATAAGAGGAACGTTAAGGATTATGAAAAACTTGATATTCCACCAAACACTCAAATAATTACAGTAGGAATAGGCAACGATTATAATGAAAGAATATTAAAGAAATTAGCAGATAGATCATCAGGAAAATTTTACCATATAAAAGATATATCTGAATTGCCTAATGTTTTTGAGAGCCAAAGAACTACATCAACATATGCACATAACTTGAATTTAATAGTTCCTCAGGGCTTTATGCCTTTTAATTACGATCTTCCCATAAGAATACCAATAGTAGAAAAGCTAATTGCAGTGTATGGAAGTCTCGTCATACCTGCTGGAAAGGAACCATACACGATTACGTTCAGTGCAGACTATATCGACCCTATAGATAATCAAAGAAAGACGGTAACAAAAAGCGTTATTTTACAAAGAGGTAATCCGCAAGTTGTGGAAAGTCATGTGGATAGAGATGTGATACTGGAGATTAGATACTATAGATTACTAAGAGAGTACTCAGAAGCTTTAGAGGCTGGAAAAGATGCAACCAAAGTGCTCAATGAGTTAAAGAGAGTTGCCGAAGAAACTAAAAGACCAGAATTAATTGAGGAGACTAAAAAGTTGAGTAATGATAGTAAGAGTGATTTATCAGAAATAACTAGAAAGATGCGACAATGATCTTAGGTAAAGCTTTAGCAAGATATCTCACAAACACTCTTGGAATAGAGACATTAAAAATTTCTACTCTGAAAAAACTATTCAAAACTGGATATCTACAATCAATTGCAATAAACATGCTTCTTTACGATTATGGAATATCTAAAAAACACGATTATGGTAAGGTTACATCTGTTGAAGAAAAGATAAAGATTCTAAAAGGAAGAGGAGAGGAAATTACGGATTACGTTTTGTTAAAAAATGGGGAGATAAAGATATCCAGTGACATAATACCGAAAAGTCCGCAATTCATAATAGATTTAGGGAATATTGATTTATTACAAGACGAGGAGAAAACAAGTCTAGAACAACAAATACAAGTTTCGATAAAAACCATTAGGGAGTACTTGTTTGACTATAATCTGAAGTTAGCTCATACTCCAGATTCTTTCAAATTGGAAAGTAGAAATAAAATAGAGATTCTTAATCACATCCCTAAAGATAACGCTATTGTGCTAAACCCTTATGGTGACACCATTGCAAATGAGGAGATAATAAGGAATACTAAGTTTTTCATAATTGGGGGGATAGTTGATAAGGGAAGAAGACTTAAGAACGCGACCTATGATCTATCAAGAAAATATGGATATGATGAGTTACCACAAGTCAAGATTTCGTTAAGAAATTCTACAGTCGGAGTCCCAGATAGAATAAATTCTATTATAGAGATACTATTGAAAGTCATTGTAGGAAATAACCTAGAAGAGGCTATTATATCAACCCAATCAAATGCTGACAAAGTAAGCAGGTTAGTTAGGGAATTGAATATGTTAGAGAAATTTGATTATGATGCAATAATTGGTTTAAAAAATTGGCTAAAAATTGACGATAAATTATTGAAATTGGCGCTGAAGAAAAGTAAGTTTAAGACTCATATCTCATGAGGGGTAAAGGTTCCTTAGATTGTATATCAATCAAACTCTTCTTGAATCTTCTTCCTCCCTTCAATAAACTTTCTGGGGAATGGTATTTCCTTGACTTCCTCTATCTTGATACCACTACTTCGTAACTCCTCTACTGCTTTTTTTAGATCCTCCTCGTGAGTAGCGTACTTTACCGCTTCTTTCACTTTGTTAATAGAAGGATCATTGCTCCTAAATCTCTCAGCACTAACGCTAACCCAATTATTATTGTTCCTATAAACGAAAACAACATCTTGTAAGTATCCTTGAATTACGTGCTCTACACCAGCTATGTAATAATCACCTATTTTGTAAACCTTTACCATCAATATCTTTAATAACACGTAGAAACTTAAAATTATTCATGAAAAGTTACAGTGTAGATTACGTCATTAAGGCTATTTCGACATTATTAGAAGATGGTGAATTGGTATATATTGGCTTAAATTCAATCCCATCGCTAATTGCATCTTTCATGGCCAGGGACCTTTACGGAAAAAAGATAAGAATAATAGGAGTAGCTGAAGCCTCAAATCCATCAAGAGTTACATTATCCCCATCTACCGGAAATCCATTCTTCGTTGAAGCCGCTCCAGTTATAATTACTGCTGACGCATTTGACTTTGCACAGAAAGGTAAACTGGATGTCATGTTCTTAGGTCCAGCCCAAATAGACGAGGAAACTAATGTAAATTTAACTATGATTGGAAATGACTACTATAATCCTAAAGTTAAATTACCCGGTGGAGCAGCAACAGCGTTTATCCTACCCCTTTCTAAAAAGGCAATACTATGGAACCTAAAACACTCTAAGCGATCTCTTGTCAAAAAGGTGGACTTCATAACTGGAACAGCAAAGTTTTCAAATAATAAAGTATTCGTAGTGACAAATTTGGGAGTTTTAGCGTATAATAGAGAGGATAGAAAATGGTACTTAGAGGCGACCTATCCATTTAGCTCATATGAGAAAGTAGTAGAGAATACCAACTTTGAGGTAAAGAGAAAAGATAGTGAAAGGTTGATAGATCTAACTAATGAAGATTTGAGATTCATCAATGATATGGATCCTTATAACCTTAGAAGTGCTCTAGAAACTCTATGATTTTCTCATAATCTGCATCATAATACGGGAACATACTAGTTGGCTCTGCACCCTTAGGTACATGAACTACAGCGGAAACATATTCCCCATTAATAGTTGGCCTTCTACCATAAAAGTAGGATCTAGGAACTATCTCCTCAGCAGTTATTATGACTTTTTTGGATGCTTTTGCCTTATACTCATCTTCATAAAGTGGACCTAGAATCTCTGCATTTCCTTCTTCATCAGCCTTATTTACATGTATAATTGCAACATCGGGGTTAATAGCTTTCACAAGTACAATTTTCTCTCCACTGAATGGATCCTCGATAACTTTCCATGTACCTTCTCTTTCATACATTTTAACTAAATCAGACCCTATTATTCCCTTAACCGGCATAAATGGTATACCAAAGCTTCCTGCCCTTATCCCAGCAATGAAAGCACCGCAAGTATCTTCCAAAATTTCAACCTCTCTTTCTTCGATCATTTTCCTAAAATGCCTTGGGATGCTTGAGAACCATTCCAAAGTAGACATGGCTATTCTCAATTTCCTTACCAATCCATATTTTAACAAGATCTCAAGACCAAAGCCAGGCTCTCTATCTATAAAATAGAGATCCTTAACTCCTCTCTTCACCAAAGCATATATAAATGCCATAGGATTTCTATGTATGCTTATACCACTTATTGTCACAGAATCTCCATTCTTCACTAGTTCCACAGCCTCTTCCAGTCTCATAAGTTTACTTTCCATATTTATAATATCTACAAAAGATATATATATAAGTACCTTCTCCACACAAAATTAGGATACAATTCTCGTTTTAGGGAATTGAGAATAAGAGTGTAATACAATTTAGATAGGGCTTGCGAGTTTTTGTAATGAGGAAAAACTTTATTGTTTATAAAGTTAAATATCTAACTGTGATATTGGCTACAAAATATTCAGAAGTTTGGGATCTAATAACTGGATTAACTAGAAAGATAAACAAGGATACAGATAAGGCTCTTGAGCAAATAGGACTATCATACTTTGAGTTCAAGGTAATGTGCGCGTTGGAGGAAGAAGGAAAAGTCCCAATGAGCAGAATAGCTGAGAAATATATGTTGACAAAAGCAGGGTTAACAAGCATAATTGATAGACTTGAAGAGAAAGAACTTGTTAGAAGGGTAAGAAGTGAAAGTGATAGAAGAGTAATTTATGTTGAATTGACCGAAAAGGGAAGAGAAAAATTAATGGAAAGTAGGAAGATCTTCTTAAATGTCTTATCTTCTTTTCTAAGCAAATTATCAGAAGATGAGATAAAGGAGTTAGAGAGACTCTTTAGTAAACTTTTTTCCTAACTACTCGTATCTCAAAGCCTTATTTGGATCTAGCCTAGATGCGTTATAAGCTGGTCCTAGTGCTGCTATAACACTTAACATTGTAGAAAATATTAGTACTAATAACATAAAGGTTGGAGAATAAATCGGCGATACTGAAAGACCCTTTAGAAAACTAAAGCCCAATCCGAAATGCTCTTGTGTTAATATTAATGCTACTACTGAACCTAACGCTAGCCCTATTATACTACCTATAAATCCCATTACACTGGCCTCAACTAAAAACATTGTGAGTACATCAAACTTTGTAAATCCTAATGCTCTTAATATTCCTATCTCCTTAGTTCTTTCCACAACTGTTGTAAACATTGTTGTAGTTACGCCCATAAACGAGACTATGAAAGATGTTGCCCCTGCAGATACTAGCAACCCGTTAAGAGATTGTAAAGTGTTATCTATTAACTGTATAAATTCCTCAGCCACTACAATATCTAAGGAATTTCCAAACTTTTGTTTTATTTCATTTGCAACTTCATTCACTTCACCTAAAGAGTTTACTATTATTATTGCTCCACTATAAGAACTCGAAATCGACTGACCGAAAGATAAAGGCACTATTATTGACTTATCTATATCAACTCCGAGAAAACTTCCATATTCGTTCAAAACTCCAGTTACTAAAAATGTCTTACTGAAATTGTTCCCATTATAGAATATAATTGTTTGTATCACTTGATTTGGTCTTATTGGACTATATCCACCTTGCGGATTTCCCAATTGATAACCTATTGAAGCTTCATAACTAACCTCTGCACCTGGAAAATAACCTGATGATAAACTTATAGCCGGAGCCGCTATCTTAAGTTGGTTTATGTTTACTGCAAATACAGTTGCTCCTTCATAGCCATTGGGTGTTCTAATTAACGCCGGAAACGAATAAAATGGAATGACCATTTTGACCCCAGGGATAGTCTCTAATTGGAGTATGAGGTATTGAGATAATGGCAATCCCCTTCCAGTAGGCGTCACGATAATGTCATAAGGTGAGAGAAAATTCGATATTTGAGAAATTATTGTATGTGAATAACCTAATACCATGGAGTTTATCGAGATTATTGTAGCTGGTCCAACAACTATTCCAAGGATGGTAAGTATTGCTCTAACCTTCCTTTCTTTTAGTGAGTTTAAAGCATAAGATATAAAATCCAGAATCTTCATTTCCGTAACCCCCTAAGACTCAAATAGATTATAATAACTATAAGGATTATTATCACTGCTATCAATAATATTGAGGTTAGTGATATTTTATCTTGAGAATTAGTTGACGTTGGATAAGATACAACGTAAGAAAATGTATAAAATGTCATATTAGATTGATATAACTCATTTTCGTAATTTGCAGTAATATTGAACTTATATAAACCCGGGGATAACGCTAAAGTAAAAGAGAACGGTGTTGGACTATTTGGGGGTACGTTTCCAATATAAATTGAGGAATAGTTATTAATGGATATTGTAACATATTGTGCGTTTTGTGATCCAGTATTTATTAATAACCCGTTAATTACCACTGTATTGTTTACAATTTGTGCGGAAACTTGCGTTATCTCCATTTTAACGAATCCCGTACTGAGTAAGTTTAATTGATATTGATAGGTCTGTGGAGATCCCTGGCCTAACACATAATTCAGAGTAACTACGATAGGTATTGACGTTGTTTGCGGAATTTGTGGTATAACATATAATGGGACTGTATAAATGAAGCGAGGAGGAAGATATGGGATGTAAAGCTGATTTTGTGAGAGGTAAATTTCTTGTGACGGGTAATTTAAGTCAAGCCTTATGTTATATATCGTAAAGTTGCCTAGGTTTTGAATTGCTAGGATTTCAGTGTTGTTTGTATTATAATAAACCGTGGTTTTGAGAAAGGATATAAGTATTGGCGATTGTGACGAAGTAACTAGAACTGGAATTGTAAACGTCCTCACTATTTCGTTGGTAAAATAAGTATAAGTCAATTTAATTACTAGCGGATACACAGCGGGTGGTAAGCTCTGTGGAGCGTATAGCGTATAGTAGAATGTTACTGATGAGTTGGGCTTTACGAAGGGAATTGTATTGTTTACAGATGTGATTACCTCTAAGCCTTGTGTGAGGGTTATTAGATTTACGTTATAAACATACTCCACCCCAAGGTTCACAACCTTAATTGGTACTAAGGCATACTCTCCATTACCTATTACTGTTTGATTGGCCTCAATTATCACTGGGGCAGGAGGTAAAACGTAAATATTGTTCACTCCATCCACAGTTTTATCTTGATTGTAGGAAATCTTGTAAGTGAAATTAAGTACACCTACTGAGCTATTTGGAGTTATTTCCACTGGAATAGTTATTGGTATAGAAGAATACTGAGGAATTCCGGGTAAGAAAATGAAAGGCTGTAAGGGAAATACGCCATTAGGAAATGTATATGTAATGTTGACACCAGTTATGGGTATTGGCAATGGATTATAGATGACCAATGTTAAGGGAATTGTTCCTATTCCGGGAAACGGCGTTATCGTAGTATTCCAAATTGCCTCAACTATCTTAGGGGTCTCATTATAGTAGATGTTGGCATATGTTAGATAAGCTATCGCTAGTTTTTGATCCAATGCAGTGTAATTAATTTCTATTGGAATAGGGTATATTGAGGGTATTACTCCTTGGGGTATGTAAATCTTGAAAGCGTATATTATCTTTTCCCCAGGCGATAGAGAGGTAGGCGTAAAGTTTGAGGAGATTGGTAGAAAGTTTGAGGACAACTCTGGCCTTATACTAATTATAAAGCTACTAACGTTAGTTGAAATTCCTACTATGAGGGTAGTTATATTATCTGGAGTTGACTGGATGGGATCGGAATAAATGTTAATCTTAGCTTGAGGATATACCGTTATGTTTACATTCTTGTTTGAGGATTGCTTATAGAAATATCCTAGAAAGTTAGTAAATGAAAAAGAATAATTAAGAGTATACACTCCCGGTTTAACAAGATTACTCACGTTCACTATTGAAGATACAAATATTGGTTCTCCAGCGGGTAAGGCTGGAATTGTAACTGTTAACTCTCTACTACCAGTTTGGGAAAATATTCCCTTTGGTAAGAATACGTTTAAGGTTACGTTTAGCATGGGTTCAGTTGTGGGATTAAAGACGCTAAAGGTAAGAGGTAATAAGCCTTCTCCTACTTGAGCAAATATCAGTTGTTGTGCAGTTCCCCAAAATACTTGATCCAAAACTGGAAAGGTTACGTTATAAATGGGTATAGTTATTTCTTGAATTATCTGGCTTTCAGCACCAGTAACTGCGTTTTGGTATACTACTACTAATGGTACATTATAGGTCCCCGGCTCAGCATTATCATTTACACTGAGGAAGAACGTTATTTGTGAAGTTGTTAAAGACGATGAGGTCACCGAACCATAAGCTATGCTACTTCCTCCTTCAGAAGTTATTGGTGTTCCAGAGAGAATCAAATATGCGTAAACAATCTGATACCCTACTTGCTGTGAGGCTATAACATAAAATGGCGTGTCATTATAACCTGGATGTGCCCTTATTGGATTTTGTGGTGTTCCCCATCCCCAACTGGATATTACAACAGTGCTCTGTGACTTTACTGGAATTATAGGGAGAATCAATGAAAGTAATAATAAGATAATTATTAACTTCTTTATCATCTCTCTTCACCAACTATCTTTCCATCTCTGATGTAGATCTTTCTCCTTGTATAACTCGCAACTTCTCTATCGTGTGTTACTACTGCTATTGTAGTTTTAAACTCCTCATTAATCTTTTTGAATATATCCATTACAATTTTTGCATTGATACTATCTAAATTTCCAGTAGGTTCATCAGCTAATATGATCTTTGGATTTTGAGCTAATGCACGAGCTATAGCTACTCTTTGCTGTTGTCCCCCAGAAAGTTCTGACGGTCTTTTGTTTATTAATCCGTCTAATCCTACTAATTTTAGAGAATTTATTGCTATCTCCTCCCTTTTCTTTTTTGCTATTCCTCTGGCTACTAGTGGTAATTCAACGTTTTGTAGTACACTAAGCCTCTGAATTAGATTAAAATTCTGAAATACAAAGCCTATATACTCATTTCTGATTTTTGAGATTTCGTTATCACTTAGCTTAGTTACGTCCATGTCATAAATATATACCTTCCCTTGAGATGGTCTATCCAAAATTCCTAAGATTGATAAGAGAGTTGATTTTCCACTGCCAGAAGGTCCCAATATTGAAATAAACTCTCCTTCATCAATACTTAGGTTTATATCTCTGAGCGCGACAGTCTTTACATTCCCCTCATAAATCTTGGTAACATTTTCAAGTCTTATTACGGGCATATACATTGGGTATTACGTAAAGTGGGTTAAAGATTTTTTCAAAGGTAATTGCTTATAAAGATTTAATACAATGGATTACGTTCTTTTACTTATGAAATATACCGATACTGCGCCCAAGCTTTTTATGAATACCGGAACAAAGTTTCCTAGAAGAATTATTTGGGCTATGGGAGTTTTAAAGAAATCTTGCGCCAAAGTGAACGCAGATCTTGGATTATTAGACAAAAAAATTGCGGATTCAATTATTAAGGCATCTGAAGATTTAATTGATGGAAAATTAGATGATAAAATAGTACTTGATGTCTTTCAAACGGGATCTGGGACTGGACTTAATATGAACGTAAATGAGGTTATAGCAGAAGTAGCCTCTAGTTACTCTAACCTTAAAGTGCATCCAAATGATCATGTGAATTTTGGCCAGTCATCGAATGATACTATACCTACAGCAATTAGAATCGCTGCAGTAGCTGAGGTCACGAATAGATTACTTCCTGCATTACAACAAATAATATCTTCTTTAAATAAGAAGGCGGAGGAATATAAGGATGTTGTAAAAGCAGGTAGAACCCATTTAAGAGATGCTTTGCCTGTAACTTTAGGTCAAGAACTTTCAGCGTATGCTGATGCCTTCCAACATGAACGCGAGCAAGTTATGAATATTTTAGAATATGTAAAGGAGTTGCCAATTGGAGGTACTGCAACTGGTACTGGACTAAATACTCACCCCGAATTTCAAGAGAGAGTTATTAATGAAATAAACAGAATCACTGGTTTAGGATTTAAGCCAGCTAATAGGTTTAGGGCAATGAGATTACTCACGGATCTCTTACTATTAAGTGGAGCATTGAGAAACATTGCAGTAAACCTGTACAGATTAGGACAAGATATGAGGTTAATGTTTTCCGGTCCTTTAACTGGTCTTAACGAAATAGATTTACCCACACAAGAAGAGATTGCTGGTAGCTCGATAATGCCTGGTAAAACTAATCCAGTTACAGTTGAGGCTGCTTTACTAATTTCAGCCCAGGTTGTGGGATTGGATCATGCAAATCAATTCGCTTCAATGTTAGGGGAATTTGAGTTATCAATGGGTATTCCATTAGTTGGTTATAATATTGTAACTCAAGTTAATTTCGTCTCTGAGGCTTTAGAGAAGATGTCAAAATTGGTAATTGATGGAATGGTAGCAAATGTGGAGAAAATGAAGAGATATGCTGAATCATCTCCTTCACTCATAACCATAGTATCTCCTGTAATAGGCTATGATAAAGCTTCTGAAATAGGAAAGAAGTTAAATAAGGGAATGTCTATACGTGAAGCCTTAAGGGAATTAGGGTATAGTGATAATGAAATAAATAAAATATTAGACTTAAGCAAACTAGTTAAGCCTGGATTCACTGCCAAATGATAAAGGATAGAAGGAAACTTAGCCTTTCAAAGCATGAAGTACTGGATTATCTTTTTTAACTCCTTCAATTATCCAAAATCCTTCCTTCTCCTTGACCATAACTACTTTAAATTTACTGGAAAGCTTTCTTAAACCTTCTAACGGATCAGCTCCACCAAATAATCTATCACGCAAGATCATGTATACTTTAGAGCCACTTTTAACTACCCTATTTACTTCTCTAATTATATCTAGATCAAGAACCTCAAAAATAATTGCGGAATTAAACGATGAGTCTCTAAAAGGAAATGGATATGAGAAAATCACATCCTTAAAAGATATACCATAGCAATTGAAAGTCCCAACACAAATTGCGTCTTGTCTATTTAAAGGTAACCGAATGGGAATTACACTGGCAAGCTTATTTTTATCTACAAGAAAATCTGTATAATTTTTCAGAAATAAAACTTCACCTTGTAAATAATCTCTCCCAATTAGAACATTAAGTTTGGGTATATCTGACAGCTTTCCGTAAGCTAAACTTATAATCTCTTTGGACCCATCTATGACTTCTAGCTTAATTGCATTGCTGAGGTTAGTAATTTCACCATTACTGTCTATCAGATAGCCTACTTTCACATTATAAGGATATATGAATACTAATTAATATTTTTAGCTAGCTATAAACCTTATGAACATCGGTTATCGAAAACATTCCTATAATATTCCCACTCTTATTCTTAACTGGCAAATGCCTAATCTTATTTGATGCCATTATTTTTAATGCATCAAAGACATCGGTATCTTCGTCAACAATTATTAGATTCCCCATGGTAGCTGCCAATCTAACCTCATCACTGGAACTTAACCCTGCAGCAATTGCCTTAATTGCATCTCTATCAGTAAATATTCCCTTGGGGACACCTTGTTCTGTCACTACTACTGATCCTACTCCCCTTTCTAGCATTAACTTACATACTTCTTGAAGTGAAGTATTTGCTTCTACTTGGAAAACTGGCGTTGACATGAAATCTTTAATTCGTTTAAGCATGTATAAAGATTTTAAGTAGCTTCCCAATAAGCTTTTAGTTTCACTTTTTTAGGTTCTCCACCATTAGATAATAAATCTTCTATAACCGATTCAAGATAGGCCTCATCTTGAACTCCCCTAATTAGCCAATAATCATTAACCAACAACGCTGGTACTCCCCTAATTCCCATGGCATGAGCTTCAGCTTCATCTTCATAAACTGACATCCGAGCCTTTTTAGACTTAAAATCTTCCTTAAATTTCTCTATATCTAAGCCTAACTCTTCTGCTATCTGAATCAAAACATTATCATCATTAACGTTTTCACCTTCCAAGAAGAACCTCTCTTGAGCCTTATCAAAGTAATCCCAATACCCATTATCGCCCCTTTGATACTCAGCTGCCTTACATGCCATCAAAGGAGGAAGAGACCAAACCCACGTTATTTTACCCTTACCTATTACTTTTTCTGGATCATAGTCCGGAAAATACCTTTTTATGATAGAAAATTCTTGTTTAAATAATTCTCTAGCTTCCTCTTCCGTTGGGGCAGCTGCTTTTAGATCGTCCAGCGACGATATTATCATGAAAGCCTTATGCTTAACCACTATCTCATCATTAAATTTCCTTGCGACACTCCTTAACCTCCTAGACGTTACAAAACAGAAGGGACATAATACGTCATGGAAAAATGTTATTTTCACAACCATTATGTTACACCCTTTTCCAGAACTAGCTTACTCAAAAAAGCTATTAAAACTTTTGAATGATTGACGTGCTTTCATTTAACTATAATACTATTTGTATTCAGTATTTTCTAAAAAGAATAAAATAAGACAAAATAACATTAAATTATTCAATATAAGCAGGCTTATACATAAAAAGTTAGTACTAATTCTTCGGTAAAGTATAATTAATTATAAGTTGTGGATAATGAAGATTTATATAGTTTTATTTTTTAAAGTTTAATTATGGCTGAGGAAGGCACAAAAGTTTCCGCACAACAAAGTGATAAACTGTTAAGAAAAGAACTAACCCTATTAGATATGTCATTTTTAGGTTTAGGGGCAATAATAGGATCTGGTTGGTTATTCGCATCATTAGCTGCTGCTTCAGTAGCTGGGCCATCTGCAGTACTAGCTTGGATAATTGGAGGAATCCTTATAATGTTCGTAGGATTGGCTTATGCTGAGCTAGGAAGTGCAATACCTAGAACTGGTGGGATCGTTAGATATCCGCATTATACGCATGGGAGTTACGCTGGTTACATTTTGGGGTTTCTTTACTTATTATCAGCCATGACAGTGCCTGCAATAGAAGCTGAAGCAGCGATAACATACATCAGTTCCATTAACTCGTATATGGGTAGTTTACTGACCACTACAGCTGATGGAGTAACAATTCTAACGTTACCTGGAATTGGGCTTGCCACCTTGCTACTAATAGTATTTTTCTTTATAAATTACTTCGGAATAAAAGTATTAGGGAAGACTAATACTGGAATAACTTTCTGGAAACTTATAGTCCCAACAATTACATTTATACTACTATTAGCTATAGGTTTCAATATAAAGAATTTTACGTCTTATGGAGGTCTATTTCCTTCACTTGTATCTGGGGCTTCCTCTGGGATTATAGGACCATCAGCGATGCTTTATGCAATACCCAGTACTGGAATAGTCTTCGCATACTTGGGATTTAGGCAACCAGTAGAATTTGCTGGAGAAGCTAAAGATCCACAAAGAGATGTACCAAGGGCAATAGTCATAGCATTACTCTTGGCTATAATAATCTATACACTACTTCAAGTTTCATTTATAGGCGCTATAAACTGGCAATATGCAATAAATATAAGTAAAGGATATGTTCCAGGGAATTGGAGCGCATTATCATCTGGACCTTGGTCTAGTGGTCCATTCTATGGAGAGATAACTACGCTTGGATCTACCCTAGGTATAGCTGGTTTAATTTATTGGGGATATTTATTACTTGTGGACGCTATAATATCTCCTAGTGGTACTGGGTTAATCTACATTGGAACTACTACCAGAACTTTTTATGGTATAGCTGCTGATGGCTACTTTCCAAAATTCTTCCTCAAATTAAATAAACATAGAATACCCATTTGGTCAATCATAGCTTCACTAATCCTAGGATTCATATTCTTACTACCATTCCCAAGCTGGTATCTGTTAGTGGGATTCATTTCTTTAGCAACAGTCTTTACATATATTATGGGAGGTATAGGATTACAAACCTTAAGAAAAACCGCACCAGATCTAAAGAGAAGAGTAAAACTGAGTGGTGCTAGTATCATAGCACCAATAGCTACTATCGCTGCAATATTAATCGTATATTGGGCTGGTTTTACAACACTATACTATGTGCTAACTGCATTATTCGTTGGGGTTCCACTATTTTGGATATATTATGCGATAAGAGAATTAAAACTAAACTCAGTTGTTGGAATAGTACTAGGTGTGGCTCAACTCATATTTAATATACTCTTGGCATATTTTGCCTATATTAACATATTAACTGTACCACCAGGAACGCCAATAAGTGATATAATTTCAAGCTTTGTTCTATATTTCTTAGGATTTTTAGGAATATTAGTAGTACCTAGCTTAATTGGGTATGCTTTAGCGAATGGAAAGGGTAAACAATATATAAGGAGCGGATTCTGGTTAATAGGGCTAATACTAGTAATCTATATAATCAGCTTCTTCGGAGGATTTGGCCCGTTAGGTACTTCAGCCCCAATACCTTTTCCGTGGGATACCATAGCTGCTGCAATTGTTGGACTAGTATTCCACTACGCTGCCGTATATAGCGGATTTAGAACTGATGAGATAGAAGAGATAGTTAGAGAACAGTTAGGAGAGAAATAATTCTCTCATTTAAAAGGAAACTTTATATTTTTTTAGTTAAATTGTCTATATATAGAAAAACTTTTTAGCTGAAGGCTAGATATCTAAACTATGGACTCGAAAAAGGTCTTATTTATAGTTGGAGAAGAGTTTGAGGATATCGAGCTATTATATCCCTACTACAGAGTAATTGAAGAAGGTTTTAAACCTGTAATAGCGTGGAAAGAGGCTAATGCCAGAGTTACAGGGAAGCACGGATATACTGTAATTTCTGACATTGCGTTCAAGGATGTTAGGCCAGAGGATTACATAGCACTGGTCATACCAGGAGGTAGAGGACCAGAACATATAAGGACCTTAGAGGAAGTTAAAAATCTTACTAGAAAATTCTTTGAGTTGAAAAAGCCAGTTGCGGCAATATGTCACGGTCCTCAAATCTTAATTTCAGCTAATCTTGTTAAAGGAAGAAGACTAACCTCAGTGACCTCAATAAAAGATGATGTAATCGCCGCAGGAGGAATTTACATTGATAACGATGTAGTAGTTGATGAAAATCTGATATCCTCTAGGGTTCCTAGTGATCTACCAGCATTCGCGTCCACTTTAACTAAGGCGCTAAAGAGTCTAAAATAAATTATTATTAACCTTTTTTCTCTTCATTTAATAGCTCATTTATCTTTTTATTATATTTTTCAAGGATTTCTGAAATCTCCTTTTGTGCTTCCTCATAGATGCTTAGTAGTTTATCTAACTTCTCATTGACCTTAGAACCTCCTGCGTTCTTTCCTCCTTTTCTCATTTCTACGGAGTCACCTAAAATTTCATTAATTCTTTTGACGTATTCCCAAGCAAACTTATATGAAACACCAACTGATTTAGAAGCGCTGGAAAGAGAACCAGTGTCCTCAATTGCCCTTAATAATTTCACTCCACCTTTTCCTATAAGTGGTTTCCCCTCTTCTGTCTCAATCCAGATTTTAAATTTGAACCTCATAAATCTAACCCATTAGGATAAATTAGTTGCATAATTTTATCAATTTTTTGCTTAACTTCTTCAAGATTATTCCCCACCACATTAATGTGACCCAACTTTCTCCTCTTTCTTACCTCGCTTTTAGAGTACCAGTAAACTTTACCATATTTTAATACTTCAACTGGTATTTTATCTGTACCTAAAATATTAACCATTCCACTAGGAGATAAAATAGTGGTTTGACCTAACTCCATATTAGTTATAGCCCTTAAGTGCTGTTCAAATTGAGAGATAAGAGCTCCATCTAGAGTATAATGACCTGTATTATGAACCCTAGGAGCAAACTCGTTAATTAAAACTTGACCGTTGGTTACAAAAACTTCAACTCCCATAGTCCCTACGTAATCTAGTTCCTCACTTAATCTTTTAGCTACGTTAATGATTTCTTGATTGAAATAAGGCCCATAATTGTAAACTAGAATACCCTTTTCATTGTAATTATATGTGGGGGGATAACTGACAAAATTTCCTTTTTTGTCTCTAGCTATAATAACCGAAGCCTCAAAGTCAAAGTTTACATATTCCTCAACTACCATTTTTTCTTTCTTTTCCCTTAGGAATTGGTATTTTTCAACGTCATTAAATATAAAATATTGGCCTTTCCCATCATATCCTCCTTTAGACTCCTTGATAACTCCTATATTGTTGAACTCCTCCCTAAGTATTTTTAGCGCCTCCTCGCCATCCTCTGCTACGAAAAATCTAGGAGTAGGTAAATTGTGTTGTTTATAGAAGAGTTTCTCCTTATAACGTTCCCTCTTTAACTCTACAGAATTAAGTCTGGGTAATAACTTTCCGCTCTCTTGAGCATACTTTAGTGCTTCTTCATATACATGTTCGAATTCAAACGTAATGACGTCTGAGGAATCAACAAATTCTTTATATTCTTGAGGAGAAAAACACCTATCCGCAATTCTGCAGGCAGGAGCGTTCTTATCGTTTTCCAACACGTAAAAGGTGAATGGGAATTTCCTTCCCTCTAATATCATCATCCAACCTAGTTGTCCTCCTCCTAATATCCCAATCTTAGGCTTCCAGTCTAGTATTGAGAACATCATTGCTCATATCTTCCGAGAATTTTTTAATTTTATCTGCTAAATCCTTATATTTTATTCCTAAAATCCTTATTGCTAACAGTGCAGCATTTTTAGCACCGCCTATTGCAACTGTAGCTACTGGAACCCCATAGGGCATTTGTACTATTGAAAGAAGTGAGTCAAGACCATTTAGATTCTTTGAGGGAATAGGGACACCTATAACTGGAAGACTTGTAAGTGAAGCGACCATACCAGGCAAATGAGCAGCTCCACCAGCTCCGGCAATAATAACTTCAACTCCCCTTTTTTCCGCTTCCTTAGCATATTGCATCATAAATTCTGGTGTTCTGTGAGCTGAAACCACCCTAGCTTCATAGTCTACACCAAATTGTTTCAAAATCTCTACAGCTTCTTTCATATATTCCCAATCATTTTTACTTCCCATAATTACAGCTACTTTTGGCACACTAGGTAAGTGGGTTTTATGGTTAAATATCTTTTTGATAAAGATAATATTTGTGATAGAAGTAAACCCGGCGGATGAGAATGAGGTCTTTCAGATAATCAGTGAATCTAAAAAGGAAAATAAGAAAGTTGGCATAAGGGGATTTGGAGCTCATACTAAAAGGGAAATCAAACCCGATATAATCATAGTTACGACTGAAAGACTCAATAATTTCGAAATAAGTGAAAACAAGGTAATAGCTGACAGTGGTGCTGATGTTAAGAAAATAAGAGAAGAGGCATCACAAAAGGACTTACTACTCCCATCAATTTATGATGGAAGTATAGGTGGCCTATTGGCGCTTAATGAAATATCTAGTTTATCTACAGCATATGGCACACCTTGGAATTTCACAGAGTGGGTAGATTTCATAACTGCATTTGGAAAAATCAGATGGAGAATTGTAATTGGTTCACAAGGTTTATTTGGAGTAATAACAAAGGCTAGTCTAAGACTGTATGAGAGACCAAATAAGGTGTTCATATATGAAAGAGGAATAACTGATAAGAGGGAATTTAAACATGAGTTAAGAAAGTTAATAGGTCTGAAGCCAATTGCGCTCCTAGTAGAATATGAAGGGGATAGTAAAACCTTTGAAGTTCATGCATCATATATAACTCAACTTGAATTGGAGGGTTACTCTAAAGATGAGGGAATTCCCATGATCTCTGAGGTATCTGATAAAAATAGTTATATAGTTGAGATAGGTGATTTCGTGGAAGACTTCATATCCGTTGCAGAAAAAGTCTCACCATATTATATGTATGGAATATACGGTGTTAATTTACTCAAAGTTTACGTTACTGACGATTCGTTACTAAAAGATTTCAAATATTATCCCAGAAATAAACCTCATCCAGTCTTCTATAAGCTTAAACGAATATTGGACTTCTATAATATATTTACGTGACTAACAATCGAACTTAGTACACAAAACATTCTCCATTTCATTTATTAAATCTCTTAAATACACGAAGTTTTTATATAACATTTCCATTCCATATTCAGTAATTTCGACTATAACATCGTCTCCTACATACGCCTTCTCTTGAATATAACCTTTTCTCTCTAATTTTCTTATAGTTTTTACAAGATTCCTTCTCGATATATTTACGTATTCTTGTATTTCTTTAACGCTTAATTCACCTTCCGATAACAAAGTGAGAATTGCTAACTCTTTAACATTCATTGCCATCAATCCTTGGTAAATAATATTATCAAGCCTAATAAAAAAGCTATAAGGCTACTACTTAATAATAAAAGGCTTATATTTGGAATGAGATAATCTATTAGGTATCCGAAAATCCAGCCTAGACCTTGCATAATATTGATCAGTGCAAAATCGTAGACCGTTTTCCTGGATGAGAAGTATTCCAAGGTCAACGGTACAATTGCCTCCCAACAGCCAAAAAAGATTGCAATACTTGGGGATAGAAAGTACAAGGATGTTAAAGAGAAGAGAAATAGAGATAGTGAGAGGAAATATTTCTTTCTAGATATTAGCTTTGACGCTAGATAGCTTAATATTATACCAAGAATCTCCGCCAAAGTAGCTATGATTCCAACAATTTCCTTAGTTAAATGAAAATAGTCATAGACTACTAGATAAATATAAGGAAATTCCATCGCTATAGGCAAGATTAAAATTGCTGGAAGAAATGACCTCATGTTAATTTTAGAGCTCAATGAAATTCGGCCCAACGAATTATATGAAAAATTCACCATAGGTAAGAAAGATATAGCAAGAATCATTCCACCTATCACAAAAAGCCATCTTAAACCTAAATATTGGGCTATAACTCCACCCAATGAAGGCATCATTATAGAAGGTAAGATCGATAGGGACCATATTCTAGTTATAGTGCCTTCACCGATCTCTGACATCAGAGAATAATAGGAGGGAAGCGATAAGAATATGAAATAATTAAGAGACATAAATATGGTAGCCTCCAAAATGTTTCTGGAAAAAGGAAGCATTGCCATACCTATCCCTCCCACTAGCATTCCAATAATTATTGGAAGAATTCTGTTACCCTTGCCTATTTTAGCCCCTATTAATGGAAGAGGCAAAGACACAGCTTGAAATACTGCGAAAAATAGGCTTAATTTAGATTCCTCCACGAAACGGGAAAGATAAATGGATATAAACGGATAATACATGTAGTACGCTGCACTCCATATTATCCAGCTTACAAGCAATGATCTTTCCTTAGTGTTCATCTGACCCACCCACCCCCCGTCCTAAATGGGGCGAGGGTTCTGCTTGGGTCTAGAGCGTTACTCCCCTTTATGGGAGCTATTCGATTATGGTCTACTATGAAGGAAAGAGGCTTCTTTATACTATTTATTATTTTCCCTGTCCCCTTTCTTAGTATATTTAATGCACCATTCAAATCACTATGCAGCTTATGACCTAGAGAACAATAAACTACTCCCCTCGGCTTTCTCGTTACCTCAACGTTATGATAAACACAGAACCTAGAAGTATTGTATTCCACCACCTCGTATACCCTCATACCGTATTCCTGAGCCTTAAGCTCAATAGCCTCAATGAGCTTACGATAAGACCACACATTCACCGTGTACTTATTACCCCTATCTTGAGAGATGTTATAAGGATAGCCCAAGTAGATTGTGGAAACGCCCAACTTGTGAAGTTCCTCAACAATACCACTTGCTAGAGCTCTGTATAAATGAAGAAACCTCCTTTGCAACTTCTCGAATAGCCTCCTCTTCTCTCCCGTTAACTCCTCATAAGCCTCGTACTCATCCACGCTCCTAGCTTTATCTGCAAGCGATTGAACTTCAGCAATCCTCCCCTCAAAGTAAAAGTAATCCTCCTTTGCCCTAACTCCCTTGTATAACAACCAAGTACCATCATCTACTATTACGCTAGCAAGGATGTTTACACCCAAGTCAATAGAAGCTACCTTATTACCTTGTGGTAAAACTACTTGAATTGACTTCCTTTCACCATGAACTACGTGTTTTGATTGCTTACCTCTCTTAGTAGTCTCAACACCAACATCTACGGGAATGTGTACATACCACTTGTTCACATCCTCATCGTAAATAATCTCTAACCTACCTTGCTTACCGTACCACCTTAACCTACCTTCAAAATCGATCTCCATATGAAAGTCCTTGAGGATAAGTTTCTTCCTCTCTTCATCCACCTCATAACGGTCTTGTCTAACCATGAGAATCCTTTTTCTCTTCTTGTTTTCCCTATCCTTCCAATAACGTGGAGGAGATACGTGATCCATGTGTGGTAGTTTTCCCTCCTTCTTGAGTTTAAGTAGGGAGAAGAAGGAGGACCACGCCTCGTTGTTCTTCTGCATTACTGCTTGAGCGTTAACACCCAGTGTGTTCTTATACTTCTCATAGTACTTGCCCCACGTTCCTTTGAAGTCTACTTTTCCTTCATTGAAGAATTGTTGCCTCCTCTCGTAGTTTATCTCGTTGAACAACTTGGCTGAAACGTCTGCTAATTTCAGTAATTTTTTGTGTTGGTGACCGTTTGGTAGGAGACGAAGTACGTTTGTCCTCCTATTCCCGAACTTAACTTCGTAGACACCTCCTTCTGGTATTGCGGGAGTAATGGTCGGCTCCCGCTCCTCATCCTCAGTAAGTTGACCGGAAGGAGGTGTCATAGGAGAGCGTTTGTTAAGTTGGTTAAAAAGCTTTACCTTGCCTTAAAAAGACGAAGTTTGTAGTTCGTTTTATCATAAATTGAACTATCTAAAAAATAAGATTTCGTTATTCTCATTTTTCTGATAACTGCTTTCTAAAGCAAACTTTTTTAGTTAATTAGACTTATTATATTACTGACCTAGTATGGTAGTTGAATCAAACTGTGAAATACCAGAAAATCTTTACTATTTTATAGAAGGTAAAAACACAGTTTGGGCTAGATTAGAGGGCTCAGATACAATTGTTGTAGGAATAACTGATCTCGCACAAACAATGGCAGGAAAGATAGTCAAGGTAAGAATAAAGAAAAAAGGCACTAAAGTGGAGAAAGGAAGGCCAGTAGCCACCATGGAAAGTGGGAAGTGGGCTGGACCAGTTCCCGCACCAGTAACTGGAGAAGTGGTTGAGGTTAATGCAGAGGCAGAGAAAAGTCCAGTAATTATAAATCAAGATCCTTATGGAAAAGGATGGTTAGTAAAGATGAAGATGAGCAATCCAGAGGAGTTGAAACAACTAGTTAGTGGACAAGCAGCAATACAGAAATTGAAGGAGTTAATAGCCTCAGAAAAGTTAACATGCAAGAGGCTATAAAATGAGTTGGAGATTTATATCTCTCCCTCCTCAAGACGGCTATCACATGGTAACTTCGTTCGTATCGGTAGCAGATTATGTAAATAGAGGAGGGAAAAATACATTATTGGTTTTTTCAGTTAAGGAGCCATTTGTAAATGTAGGAGTCCATCAAGAAGTATGGCTCGAAGTTGATTTAGAATTTACCAAAAAGATGAAAATTCCAGTAGTTAGGCGTGATTTAGGAGGAGGGACAGTAGTAATAACAGCAGGCGAACATGATTATTTTATTGTGGTTAGGCAAGAAGATGCACCAAGAAATCCCACTGAACTATATAGGAAATTCCTCACGCCCGTAATAAACGTTTTACGTTCATATGGGTTGAACGCAGATTTAAGGGATCAGGATATAGTAGTCAATGGAAAGAAAATAAGTGGAAACGGTGCAATGACACGTGGTAATTCAGTTGTATTAGCTGGAAATATTTTGTTAAGTCTAGACGTTGATCTAATTAGTAAGTGCATAAAGGTTCCTACAGAAAAGTTTAGGGACAAAATGGCTAAGGATATGTCAGAATGGTTAACATCATTAGAAAATGAATTAGGATATGTTCCACCTAGGGATGAAATTAACAGAAAACTTAAGGAAGCCTTTGAAAGAGAATTAGGCATCAAATTCGAGGATTCGACATTAACACCAGAGGAAATAGAATTATGGGAGAAACTGGCAAGTGAAAAGGCTAAAGAGGAATGGATATTTTACAAGGATAATAGACACCCTAATATTCACACAGAAAGATGCGTTAAAATCTCGTCAGCAGTAGCTCTTTGTCACCTTGACTATAAGGCTAGAAAGTTGTTAAGAATTACCCTTAAAATAGTAAATAAGAAAATTGATGAAATATCAATTTCTGGTGACTTTTTCGTCATGTCACCGAATGGATTCATAGAATATTTGGAAGATAGGCTAAGGGGAGTATCAAGTAATTTGGAGGAGATAAGAAAAGTAATTCTTGACGCATTTAACGAGAAGAAACCAGTGATATTTGGTTTTAATGAAAACGATTTAATAGATGCATTAACTGAAATTATGAGAAAACCTGAAATACAAGAGGTTATTTAAATTTTTGCCTTATTTTCTTATTATATTACATTACTTAAAGTTGGTTAGTAATATTTAATAGTTATATAGTAGTGTAAAAGTAAAGAAAGGCTTTTTTACTCATAATATAAACATAATACATGTATGAAAGAGATAGATTTGACAGTAGAAAGAGATGCTAATGTTAGGAAGTTTATAGTGATGCAGAATATACAATCCGACGAAAATGAGATTATATTTAAAGTAGATAAAGATGGAAAAAATACATTGGAAGATATATGCAATGAATTGGAATATGAGTGTGAAGAGTACGAAAAAGATGGAGTTTATTCTGTAAAAGTAAAGAAAAGTACTGAAGTTAAAGGATCCATAAGCGACATTATTGATTTTCTAGTCCCCTTACCTCCCAAGAGCGTTAATGAAAAAATTATAAATCCAGCAATTTTGACCTTGTTTATACCACAAATTAAAGCAGTTTCTAGCATAAGAGAGGGAGTTCATTTATTAAGAATTAAATGGGTCATAAGTTGGGATACTCCTTTAACTGTGTATAATGTAAAGTTAGACGATGATAGGTACATAACTAGGTATTATGCGTCACAGAAAATACCATTATTTAACGTATCATTCGGATTTGATTTTTACATAACATCAGAAGGTACTGGAAGTAGGATAAAGATGAAAGAGTGGTATAAGGGACCTTTTAAACAGTTAGCTAAAGGGGAAATAGAAAAACACTTAAAGAAAGCGAAGGAACTACTTCCGGAATTTCTAATTAAAATTTAGCTAACTGCCTCAGACTATTTATCTTCTCGACTAACTCCTCTATATCCTTTAACTCATTGGCAAGTTTCTGGTCTTGTTTAATCGTATTAATTATACTTACCAGTTCCTCCCAGTAAGTTCCCATATATGTTTCTGGATTGTACTTATGCATAGTAATTATCTCAGTTATGATAGCTAATCTATTAATTACACCCATGTTCTTTAATTCTAGCTTATACTTTATCATTAGATCATTAATTGAATCTAAAAGCATTTGGATATAACCTACAATTTCTCTTCTCTCCCTCTCTCCGACACCTAATATACTTCCCTCCACTGCCATAAGTACCCCGGTATAAAATATATAATTAAAAATTAAAAAAGTCAACTTTTGATTTTCCAGTTAATATTTACTTTAACACTCCTAGTTAACGTATCCCTCATTGGACATCGTTCTTCAGCTTCTTTTAATATTTCACTTATCCTACTATCTTCCGACTCAACTATTAACTCATAATTAACCTCTAATAAACCTGGAGGGACTTCTTTCGATCCTTGAAATCCATTAGTATCCATTTTCCCCTCAATATATCCTTCAATAGAATTGATAACAACACCTTTTTCTCTTGCTATATAGTACACAGTCAAGATAAGACAAGATATTGCAGAAGCAAGACAGAATTCCTCTGGAGTAGGATTATCAGATCCTAATAAACCTACTCTTATCTCAGTTCCATTTAAGTCTACAATAACCTTATCCCTCTCTAGCTTACCTTCTGCAGTAAACGTTATCGTTGTCAATTTATAACACCTATATCTCTTAATATTGCAGTCTCTATTCCATACTTAATATATAATCTTGTTTTTTCTTCTTCATTAAATCTCCTGCCAAATTCCTCTTCAACCTTCTCTATTTGTCTAGTAATTACTGTGCTGATGTTAGTCTCTATGGAAGGCTTATTTACCTTAAACGTATAATAAATGTCCAATAACAACTCATACATATCTTCGTCTAAATTAAGTAAAAAATTTCCTACTGCAGGAATAAGCTGATTATTAATCTCGATCATCTTGGCCTTAAAATAAGGCCTCCATGTTAGCATATGTAATTTCACAAAGTCCCATGAGGGAGGAAATCCCCTATATTCATCAGCATTGGGTACATTTACAACCTTATACTCCTCACCGTTGATATCTATTACTGCCTCAACTTCGAGCTCTAAATTTCCTACCTTTTCTTTCATATTAGTTTTCCTTTCATCCAAACAGAAAAATTTTTTTCTATCTCATTTATCAAATTAACATTGGTGATTATATGTCAAAAGTAGAAGATCCTTGTGTACGTGAATGCTTCTCACCAAGTAGTCAATGGAAATTTGTGGATATCTCGGAATGCATTGCAAAGTGTAAAGAACTCAATATAATTAAACCTTAGTTGACTTTCTCATAAATAAATAGTACATCTATCGTTTATTACAATTGAAAGCTTGCCCGTAGGCGAAGTGGAGAAAAGTTTGTAAGTGAGAGAACGTTAGCATGTATAAGATGATGGATCTCTAGACACTCCGGCTGCCCCTCAAGTAAATCAGCATCAATGGGAGGAACCCATGAACCGCTAAAGGAACCCTCATAGGTTGGGGAGTCAGTAGTATCTAGAATCATTCCATGCTGTTATTACTTTACTGTATGTTATTATACTACTTTAGGAAATCTTAATTATAAATGATAACTTGAATTATTCAGAAAAATCTGAAAATAGGAATATCTTAAACTAGTTATGTTCGTCTCAACTTTCTATCAGTGCTACAATGGATCATCATAAATCAAGCCGCCCATCGGTCATCATAATAATGGACCGGCCGGGATTTGAACCCGGGACCTCTCGGGTGCGAACCTTCGCCGAAACGTCACAACTCCTAAATAATGTCTCTCAAAACAACTATATAAGCACGACTTTTGCCCCAAACGTATGCTTAGAAATTACTCCATCACTTGTTGAAACGTTTAGAATTGATCTAATAAATGAAGGCGTTAAACAAACTACTATTAAAGGTTGGCTTTACTATTTGAAGAGGGCAGAAGGAAAGAGACTTTGTAATGCCGAAGATGTCAGAAAATTATGGTCAGGTGGATCTAGGAGAATGTGGAAAGAATCCCTATCCCGGTTCTTCTCATGGTATGAGCGTAAATATGACTCTGAGGAACTGATAGTAAAGTTAAGGAAAGGCCTACCTGAGAAAGTGAAGAGAGGCGTGGATACCTACGTTCCTACAGACGCTGAGGTACTGAAACTCAGGGACTCCTTACCTGAGCAGTATACTGGGGTGTATAACGTATTGGTAAGCACGGGTCTCAGGATGACGGAGATACTTTACCTATTGAATAATAAGGATAAAGTCAGGGTGGTGGATTTAGGAGATTACGTTAGGATCCACCTAGACTTGATGAGGAAAAGTAAAAATACTTTAGTCTGCTATCTACCTAAGTCAGTCTTTGAGAGCCTTAAACCCTTGAAAGCTCATGAGGATACGGTACAAAAGGCATTTTGCGGATCCGGGCTCTGCGAAAAATACCTCAGAAAATGGTTTAATCAGAAGGCAAGGGTAACTGTCAAAGACCGTGATTTATCTGAGTTTTTAGAAGGAAGGATTAGCGGTTTGTCGATAGGGGCCAGACATTACACAGACCTAATAGCATTAGCTGATAAAGAATATCCTAAGGTATTTGAGGTAATTAAGCCTTTTCTTAAGACATAGAGCACGGGCTTTTCTTCATGGTCTCTTATGCAAGAATGTATCCGACTGTTCCGGGGTCGGACTTTCATAGGGTTTCATGATATTTGATAATCATTTATCGTGCTTATACACCCCAGTATAAACTTATATACCCCGTAGACTATTTTGAATTATGGTTTCAAAGGAGGATTTACAATTCATTGTATCAATTCTTGATATTAATGACAAGAAGGAGTTGGTTAAGCAATTCAGTGATGTGTTTAGGGTAATGATGGAGGAAAAGATAATTTCGAAACCGTGGTATTATAAGATGATGAAGGGATATGCGCCAAGTGATGATTTACTAATGAGAGCGTGTGAAATTAACGATAAGTTAAGAGAATTCATTATCAAGAAAGCTGTTGAGAAAGCAAACCATATTTTAGAGATTGTAGAAAACGGCTAACTGAACATTTTGTTTGTCAAGTTTCTTACTATATCCCCCCCACCCCGGTTTCTGCTTACTTGACTTACTGGCCACCTAAAAGGGAATGTTCTCAAACAGTCATCAGATTCGATAAATGTTTGCAAAAAATATTGTATTATTCGTAAAAATTATTTTTGCCGTTTTTATTCGCTAAAATGATATAGCAATGTGAAGAGAAAAATACTGTCTTATAAAACATTTATGTAGAGGTTGTGATGTCATCATAGGTAGTGTAACAAGTACAAGTTATTTATCCTCACTAGTGCTTTCAGAAAATTTATAGCTTTAGGCAAAGGATATACCACTAGATCACAGTCTAAGAACTTTTCCAAAATACTAACGTATTTTCGAGGGAGATAATATCATTAAATGAGGCTTATTGGGGTACAGTATATTAGAAATAAGCCAGTATAATATTACAAATAATTTTCGAGTTTCATAACTACATGAGAACAGTCCAAGGAAAAAAGACTTATATTGTTAATACACGTAAGTTATTGTTACCGTTTGACTTGCACCATTGAAGAAGTCACTATTTCCTATATAAACGGTTACTTGTCCAGGAAGGACTGGAAAGTACACTACTCCTCCACTTCCTATACTATATGTTTGGCTAACTATTTGCCCTGCGTTGTTAGTGTTTTCGACAATGTACACTTGCGTTTTAGTTGTAGTTGAGGATTGTACGTTTACTATAACATATCCAGCGTATTGTGCATTGAAGGGTATTCCATAATACTGTGATGCGGGCTCATTAATGGCATAGTTATTTACGATTGTTTGAGAATCTTGCAAATTAACTATATTTTGGTAATTCTGGAGTTGACTTTGGTAGTTCTGGAGTTGACTTTGCAAACTGGCTATCTGACTCTGAAGAGTATTAACCTGGTTTTGCAAATCTGGACATGATGAGGATCCAGTGGCATTGCCACTTCCCCCGGCATTATTGATAAATGATGGGTTGAAATATGCCATTGCAATGAAGAGGGCAAGTATTATGGCAACTATTAATAGCACGATACCCGCTATAACTCTAGCTTTCATATTAATCAAGATATTTTAATCGGATTACTTATTTAAGTTTTCTTTTCCTAATAAGAGAAATTTCCAATAATTACTTATTGATAGTTTCCCTTACTTTTGTCTTGCTAACTTAGGTATTTTTTATAAGCGTGAAAATTATTATGTTGAGAATTTCATGGGGAGCCGTCAGCTAAAAGTGTCTAGGGGATAGCAGATTAGCAAAACAAAAAAGCACAATATATCTAACCGCATAAGCAAAACCAGAAAAATAGTTCTGAAGATTAATCACCACGATAGTTAGGGAGAATTGCTCAGTGTTTAGATAAACGAATGTGAGCCACCACAAACAGTTTATGATTAAAAGCACGGCTATTATCACATATACTTTCTTCCCCCGTTACGATTTGGCGGAAGATCGCAGTCTAGCGCTAAATCTCGATGACTGTTTTTAAAAACACGAGAGGATTTTTAAAAATAATGTTTGCTCCCCAAACAACCTCCTGATTATTCTCCTCCTACTTACTCTTTCTTTAAATTAGAAAGCCGTTTAATGGGCAACCCATGGTCAATTAAGAGTCTCCGCTTTCTCAGGCCACAAGAAAGTATATATTGAAAGGTAGCGAAATATTTTCAAAACATTTGTTCCTTCTTGTGTGGAAAGTGGTGAAGAAGCATATAAAAAAAGAAAAAGAAGAGGCCCCTTTGACCGTGATTTAATGAGTCATGGAAAGAATAAACACACCGTTTCATATTCTCCACGAAGAGACTCATCTTCTTAGAAAGAAGAGTGATTATTCTTCATGTTTTTCTGTCTTGCATCCTCTTCTTCTTCACTATATGTAGTTTTTTGCGTTACCGCTTGAAGAACAATTTTTATTGATAACAATAAATAAATACTATGATATAATAATCTCAACACGAAATACTCGTTTACTTAACAATCTCTAAAAAGAGAATGCTATTAAGGTAGTTTAAAAAAGATAAGCATAGAGAGAATTGATGAAAATGATTTTGCGTTAATGAACTCTGTTTAGCCCATGGATGGGCTATATAAAGAAAGTTAAAGAAAAACCGTAGTTTATTTGAGCTTTTTCAGCACCACTTTTTGCAAACATTTTCTCAAACCAGAAAAAAGCAGAGATAGTTTTGTAAACATTTTGTTATTATGCAAAATATTCTTGAAGAGAAGTGGAAAGCACGTGCATGGGCCTATACTCCTCAACAAACCCGTAAAAATCACGGCTGATATAAAGTTTTCAAACGTGAAAAAACGTTAAGAAAACGTGAAAATTTTTGTTTTTTCGGTCTAAAACCTGAATGAAATAAAAGACTTTTTAAACCATAAAGAGAATGTAGTTACATGGGTGGTTCACTTTAACTAAGTGGGTAAGCATAAAGATGAATGAAAAACTCTTCACACTGCTAGATGAAACGGCTAAAGAATACGGCATATCAAAAAGCCAAATTATACGTGAAGGAATAGTAAAAGAGTTGGCGGAAATTAGGGAAGTGAAAAGACAAAGTCATCATTAACCTCAGCCAACACGGGACAATCATCAAAAAATCAGTGGGGCATATGTGTATGGCTAGTTTAAACTCTCTTAAGCAAAATAAAAAACCTTCATGCCCATTCGGAAGGCATTGTCTAAGCGATAGCAGTATTTGTGGATACATGGGCTATTATGCAGAGTGCCCTCAGGTTAGGGTAGACGGAAGATTAGTAGAGGCGATACAACATGGATAGAGTAGAGTGGGCTAAATGGTTTATTGAACACGGCTTTGCTATCTTCCCCATTGCCCCAGAGACCAAGATACCAGTGATCAAAGGTTGGGGAAAATATAGCACGACGCCTCTGACTGATGAAGAGAAGAAACAATACCTGGAGATGGTTGAGAAGGGTTACAACTATGCAGTGCCGGGCGGTCAGAAGAACTTAGTAATCTTAGACTTTGAGAATAAGGAGTTATTGAAGGCGTGGATTGGTGAAGATGGGCTTAACAAACTGTGCAGTGAGACTCTCTGTGTCGATACACCTCACGGTGGACTCCATGTTTACGTCACTGCTGATGACATTCCAGAGCACAAGTTTAACCCCGTGTTTACTAAAGACGGCAAAGGGATAGCTGACCTACAGAGCTTTGACAGTTATGTATTAGGGCCAGAGTCGTGCATTAACCATAAGCACTGCAATACTGACAAGTGTCCATGGAAAGGACAAGACTACACCACGCGCTATAGACCTATTAATAATAATGAGGTAGGAAAAGCTGACCTAAAGGATATACTAAACTTTTTGATAGAGAAGGGTAAGAAGATAGGAATTGAACCATCACGCGACGTGATAGAATGGTTAAGTGATAGGAAGGAAGAACTAAAAGCAGAAGAGGATAAAGATGTTGAGGAGTTTATTGCTAAACTCAAAAAGAAGAATAAATTCAAAAGTGTTGAAGAGGCTAAAAGTAAAATTTGCAGTAAGCTGAACCACGAGAGGTTAGAGTATAAAGTTATTTGCGAAGGAAAAACTTACGCTGATGTAGGAATCGATAGGAGTCGTGGAGACTTCAAGGTAATCAAGACATTATTATATCACGGGGTTGGGGATCCGGATCTAATACTCCAGGTTTTACCAAATGATTCTAAGGCTAAAAATAATGAGAAGTGGGATACACGCAAATATTTCCTAACAACCCTCAAAAACGCATGGAAGGAAAAATATGAGTTATGTCTAGAATACGAAAATGGTGTGTGTAACGGTACTTTCATTATTGCTAATAATAAAGGGGTATTCATAAAGAGGATAGCAAAGGTTAAAAATACAAAAATTGACGAGAAAAAACGGGTCTCATCTCTGAAAGTGAATAAGATTGAGGAAGTAAGGTTTAATGGAATTGGCGTGGATTTAGAAGACAAATTCATTAAGATAACCGCAGTTAACGGCAATATAATAACGGGAAGTATTGACGAAATAACTACACTAGTTAAGCAGAAATATGGTTTGACAAAGGAGAACGAATTTAAGATGTTGCTTAACAACAAGTTTGAAAGCACTTCTGGATATTACGCAGTAGGAGTATGGTTTGACGGTGAGAAGTTGAATATAGCTACTGAGTCCCTATATAATCCACCGTGGAAGAAGATAGACAAATACAAATTACCTCCAGAGGTATCCAGGGAAAAGAAAGTTGAAGTCCTTAGAAGGATTTTAGGTACTGTCATTTCATTCAAAGCCCCCGACTTAGTAACTTGGATACTTTCATTTGGTTTGATGGGAAACTTTGCTCATTACTTAAGACAGAGAATAGGCTATTTCCCACACATTATAATGACTGGAAGGCCAAAGACCGGAAAAACTACTCTGACAGTACTAAACCAATATCTATATTGGGGTAACAACTCATTACCTCCTATAAAACCTAAAAGCGAAACACAATTGAGGCACTTGTTGTCACAAAACACACTGATTACTCCAATAGAGGAATGGAATGAGATAGCAAACGATAATGATCAAATGAGGGAAATGCTTAGAAATTTGCACTCCTCAGCACAGAGTTTCGTACTTAGAAAGGTAACTTCATCAAACTCAGAGTTTAATGGTGTATTCTTAGCATTATCTTCAGTCTTAGCTGATACTAATTTCACTCAGGATATTGACAGTGAAAGTTCCGATAAAGTCATCTTCATTCCTATAGATCAGGATGAGGGAATAGATTTGAGAAAAGCTGAGGAGTATGATGCACTCCTAAAATATGAGATGAAGAATGACTATAATCTTCACGATATACTCCACAGTTTAGGCATTGAACTCCTTCAGATAGCTAGCGAAAAGTTGAAGGCTTTGGACTTCAACAAAGAGAGAGCCGATTTACTGAATTCAATAATTCAGGTTGGATATGAGTCATGGGTTGAATTATTCAGAAGATATGAGATTGAGCTTACTCCAACAGTTCAGGGGTTTAATGAATTTCCATTACCAGTACTGAAGACTGTGGAAACAGAGACTGAGGAGGACTTAGAGCAAGTATTTGAGGAATTTATATACAAAAAGACTATGGGAATACGCCCACTACCAGAGAATAAGGATGACTTAATAAAATTCGGATTTTACTTTGAAAAAGATATGGTGGTATGTAATCACGGCTTTGTTTCGGAGTTTAGAAAGTGGATGACTGAGAATAAGGGCATGAGGGATAGGAGTGTTGAGAGACTTATAAAGGAATTAGGACTTCACAAATCCTCAATATCAATTGAAGGAAAGACCGTTAATGTGTACAAGAGGAAAATGTATACGCCTTTAATTGCCGAGATAAGCAAATAGTCTTTTTGAATTTCTCTTTAGTACAAGTAGATTAAAGGGTACCTTACTAACTTTCAATTCTTGGGAATGATTACGAGTTATCATGTGTTGAATTGAAAGTTAGTAAGGTTAGTAAGGGCGGGAAGGGGCCAGAAAATAGAGTGGGGTGAAAAACAAAAAAGTGGTACATACACCCAAAAAAATACCTTACTAATCCTTACTAACCTTACTAATACATTATACACATAAAAAAGCACGTGCGCTCGTGATGTTGAATTGAAAGTTAGTAAGGTTAGTATAACTCTCCCTTACTAAATAAGGGCAGTTAATCTCCAATCAAATTATTTCGCTTAATTTTTATTGTAGTAAATTAAATAAGCATTATCTGAAAAACTAGATTTGTTACACTATTGAAGAATTTTTGCCCTCTCCTTTCAACTCCACGATTGGTTAGGGCAAAACACCGTGCTTAAAAGTTTATATTAGTGAAAAGGGGCAAAGTTAAAATATGGGTTATAAGGTTTTCTCTCTGGGGCAATATAAAATACGTCAGAGAGGGAATAGGTATTATGTGTATAAGATAGAGAAGGACTCCAATAGTTACGTAAGGGAAACTTACATAGGTCCTTTAGATAAGATCGTGGAATTTTACGTTAGTGGGGGTGTGGGGGTGTCCCCCACAATGGACCGGCCGGGATTTGAACCCGGGACCTCTCGGGTGCGAACCGAGCACTCTTCCAGGCTGAGCTACCGGCCCAACAATTAAAAATTAGATATAACAAGTTATTAAGCATTCATACAATATTTCTGGAGATAGAAAATAAATAACTTTAATCTAAAGAAAAAGTTATTTATCTATTCTTCATTATTCTCCTCTTCTTCTTTCTTAGGCAAGACGACTTGTTGTTCCTTAGATTTAGCGTTTTCTGGAATTGTAGCTAATAATTCCGAATATGCTACCTCTCCATGCATAGCGTAATCTCCTATCGCTAGTTCTTGAGGTGGTGCTTGTAATGGTATAAATAACCCTATGAACTTTAGAAGACCGAAAGTCACTGCGAAATCATATACGAATACAATTGCTGCTGCAAGCGCTTGAATTCCTAGCTGATACCAATTACCATAAAGGGCACCGGTTAAACCTGGGTATATAAATTGTGTAACTGCAGGATTCGCAAAAACTCCGGTTAATAAACCACCTACTATTCCAGCTATCCCGTGAGTAGAAAATATTCCAAGCGTATCGTCAACTCTTAGTTTTGGTTCTAACCAATATAGTGCCATCCATGGTATACTTCCAGAGGCGATTCCAATTAACGCAGCTTCCCACCCATTTACGTAGCCTGCAGCTGGTGTAATTGCGACCAAGCCAGTTATAGCACCACTGGTAGCCCCGACTAACGTTGGCTTTCCAAAGAATTTCATATCCATTAACATCCATACTACAGCACTTACTGCAGTTGCAATATTTGTGTTCAGCACTGCTATTGCAGCATCTACTGTAGCTCCTAGTGGATCACCGCCGTTGAACCCATCCCAGCCTAGCCAAATTAACCCTGCTCCAGCTAAAATTAAAGGCAAGCTGTGTGCCTCTAGTCTTCTTTCGGAGGCTAACCTAGGACCTATTGCTAGTGCCGCAGCCAAAGCTCCCACTCCAGCATCAACATGTATAACATAACCTCCAGAGAAGTCCACAGCACCCAATTGATTTAACCACCCTCCCGCAAACAACCAATATGCAACTGGGCTATATACTAGGAGAGACCAGAAGGGCACAAAAACCATCCAAGCTTTGAAGTTCATTCTCTCCAGTACTCCTCCAGCTAATAATATCGGCGTTATTGCGGCAAACACAAACTGGAAGAATATAAAGGTGGCAGTCGGTATATTTGCGTGAAGACCGCTAGGGCCATATGTAGTTTCTGAAGCTTCAAAAAGTCCTCCCCACGCTGGAACAGGATATCCAAATATTCCGTAACCGTGAATGGAAAGTAATGCTGGATAACCGAAACCAAAACTATAACCAGCTATCATCCATATGACCAACACTACTGCAAATGCATAAAATACCATTAATGCTGAGTTAACTGCATACTTCTTTTTAGACAATCCAGCATAATATAATGCAACGCCAGGTACACTTTGCAATCCTACAAAAGTAGCTGCAGTTAGCATCCACGCGTTACTACCAGTATCAAGCCAAGATGGTACTGCTGCAGCTGGATAACTAGACGTTCTATTAAGGATCGATTGTATTGACTGATTCAATTGTTGAATTGCAGATGAATTTGTAGCAGTTTGAGAATGCGTTAAAATGGTTGAAAATAAAAACATTATTAATATTATCTGGCTAATCAATAATACCTTGTATTTCCACGTTTTCATCTATATCTAGGTAATGAGGTAAAAAATAATTATTAAGGATTTCTATGGATCTACATAATAGCTTTTCATTAATATGGTTATATTTTTAAAATATATTTATATATATGGCAAAGACTTGATGCTTCTTTCTAAATTATTTTCATATTACTTGAATAGGAATGTTAGAAATTATTTAGATTTTTCAATATTAGAAAATCATACAATCTTGTTTATATTCAAGAATACTCGATATCTTCTCATGATACTAAAAGGAAGATAACAAATGCTAAGTAAGCTTTATATTATGAAATTTGAGATATAAATTAAGAGGGCCCGTAGCTTAGCTTGGTGGAGCGCCCGGCTGATAGGGTGCTCAGAAACCGGGAGGTCACGGGTTCAAATCCCGTCGGGCCCACTACTTATATTTTCCATCACAATAAATTCAGTAGATGATGTAGGTATATATACAATATTGCTAAAATTATAATATTTATGTAAAACTAAAACGTCTCCCTCCTTAGGAACATACGAATAAACATTAAAATGGTCCATATGAATTGAGCCATTACTTGGACTTACATTTTCATACCACCATGAGGTTACCCTGAACGATTCAATATTAAAAAATAAGTATGAGGCATTAGAGCTATTTAATATTATATGAGGTAAAATTGCTGTTTTATTATAGAAACTTGGAATGGAAAAACCAGTGAAAAGACCGTAAGTCCAAGGAATCCATTTACCTAGAAAATAGTATGAACCATTAAACGTAGTATACCATAAGCTCCAAGACGCTATATAAACCATTTGCATGAAAGCTTGATACTCACTACCCTCTTTGCTTACCAACGCCATAGTGTAATTTTGAGCAGGATTAGAATAATTAATCTGCATAGAAATTTCAGAAGAAAGAAGTAGTAACTCCCAACTTAAGTACTTCTCGTATTTCTCGTCTGTAGTAAAGTTCTTCACTATTTCACTCAATAACTTATTAAGACCGTAATAGTAGCCTACTTGTTGCAAATACATATCAGCATAATTGTTCCCATATATTTCAGTAAATGCCTCGTGATTAAAAACCCAATCTGGTGGGGTTTCTATCATGTGATTTTGAATAAAAAAATTCAGTTTAAAGAGTTTCAAATTTCCGTTATAGATAATATATATCTGCGGACAAATTAGTATATATCCAGGTGACCAATATCTATCAACATAATAGCTTCCCACTTTAATACTATCATAAGTATATAAGCTAATATTGAAAGTTTTTGGAGAAATACTAGTTTCCTTCAAATCTAGAGTGAAATTAAAATATCTCTCTTCTGTTGCATATACCTTACTGCCGTTAAGTAAAATGAAGGTTATTGGGGATGAACCATTATAAACATTTACTTTTAAAGAAAGATAAACTAAATAATTATAAAAAATATAGCCATAAAACTCTGGGTTAACTTTAGGTGGATAAGATGGAGTAAGGACATAAGAGTAATTGCCTATCTGATGCTTTACTGAATTTGCAGATAGATGAAGAATTAAGGGAATACTTAAGCTTTGATTATACACCACATAGCTTGAAATAACGTTTGGAGAAACTCCCCAAGGTTTTACGGTTATTCGAGTACTAAGAGATCCATCATAGTAGTAGTGAGAGTTATTAACAACTATATACTTATTCAAATTCAATGTAGCGGTATAGTAATAGTAAGATTCGTTCTGAGATATATTTCCTCCAAAATGCCATTCAATATTAGTAAAGTTCCAACTGGCATAGCTCTGGATAGAAAATGAATCCGTAGTAATAAACGAGAAGCTAGTGTTAACTTTATCACTTGGAGGGTAAGAGGTATAAAAGGGAGAAGCATATACATCTGAAATGTTCAGGTAGATTTCTGTGACATTAGGTTGTTCTGATATATTATCATAATAGTAGGGATTTAGAAAGTATACGGAATAATTTTTTGTTATAGTATAATTAGAGAAGAAACCTGCTAAATTTGCTACTCTCCAATAAGCTTCTGGAGTTACCTGGCTGGCATTAAGCTTTAAAATATCGATAATCTGTCCTAGAATTGGCTTTCCAGATATGTTATAAATGAAAAGGGGTTGCGGGTTGCCAGAAGTTAATGATGAGTAATTAGTGCTCACTGGAAAACTTTCGGCATATTTTATAGGATTAAAATCGTAGATAGGCCCAGGTAAGAAGGAAGGATAGAATGTGGAAAACATAAACGGCATATAGAGAAAGGAGTAGATAACAAGAACATTAATTACTATAATCCCTAAAAATGCAAATGCGCTGTTCCTTATCATATGAAGTTAGAGCTTTATTTTTAAAATGATCCTCTGTAAACTAAAACTGTATACTTGGAATAAGTTTAATAAATGTATAATACTTAATACACTACAGCCATGCAGTCAGTTAAGGGACTAAGAAGAGATTTACGGAAAACATCATTCATAGATTTACCCCTAATAGTAGGTCTTTCATTAGTTTCGATATTAATTAGAAGCCTAAGTGCTAATTGGCCTTTAGCAGTTAACGAATTCGATCCTTGGTATCTTTTCTATAATGCATTATTAATAGCTCAAGTTCATGGAAACTGGTACGCAGTACCTCCAGATGTATTAGGTTGGTTCCCATGGGGATACTTCATCGAATTGGGGAATACTATAGGTTTGCCCTTCTTAGTGGCATTAGCCTCATTGCCCTTTTATGGGACTTACGGAGCAAACGCAGTATATACGGTGGCAATATTTTCTGATATTTTATTAGCTGGACTAGGAGTCGTAGCATCATATCTTTCAATAGAATCCATAACTAATAGCAGATTAGCTGGTTATATGGCAGCTGCAATAATCGCAGTTTCTCCTGCCTTAACATATAAGAACTTGTTAGGTGGTCTTCCTAAGACATCTTGGGGTGCAGTGTTTATCCTATTTGCAATTTTCCTCTTTAATCAAGGCTTAAAGAAGAAGAACATCTGGTATGGTGTACCTGCAGGCGTTGTATTATTTTTAGCTGAGATCTCTTGGGGAGGTTATACATATATTGACTTAAGTTTGCTCGTGGCAGCGTTTTTACTAATTCTGCTAAATAGGAATGATGAGACTACTGCAAACTTGTACACACTAATGGTAGTCGTAACTTCATTTCTAACTTCACTAGCCCCAAATAACATAGGTTTTATGTCTGGATTGGCGCACGGCCTATCACTACTCTTAATTTCAGCAGTTCTTTATTTAGACTTATATTTATCTAAAACACTTCCTAAAGAAATCGTAGACTCAAGAAATTTAATAGTTATCGCGGTACTAATCTTCATATTCACTATAGGGTTATCCGGATTATCTATATTAAGACCTACATCAGCACCAATACCCTCGAGGTACTACGCCATAATAAACCCGTTTTATCAAGTTACGATACCGATAGATAAGACAGTAGCAGAGTATATTCCCCAACCGATAACTGCAATGATACAAGATTTCGGAATAGCACTATTTTTGTCAGTCATAGGGATGTATTACTTGATAAGAAAAGGAAACCTAGTAGGTTTATGGTTACTGGTATTGGGAGTTGCTAGCATATTTGGCACATCACAACAGCCCTACCTATTTAACTACACAGCATATATGGTAGCTGCATTGGGAGGTTTAGGAGTCTATTATATTGTAGACAACCTGCTAAAAGGAGTTAAAAATGGAAGCAGTAGTAAAATATTGGTAGCCTTTTTCTTGGCAATCGTAGGAATATCCTTAGTGGCGGATGCTGGATTAGCAACACTAGCAAGCAATGAACCTCCAGCAATAACTAATGCTGCTACAAGCTTCTTAACAACTAACTATTCTTGGGTATCTGCAGCGAATTGGATAAGAACCCATTCGCCACAGCATGCGTTTGTGTTATCTTGGTGGGATTACGGATATTGGCTAGAAGTCTTAACAAATAGGAGCGTTATAGATGAAAATAATACGCTTAATGGTACACAAATTAAACTAATGGCGGAAATGTTCTTGAACAATGAGACTTTCGCCGCAAATGTGCTAGAAAACGATTTTCATCTGTATCCTTATGGTAGTCCAAACTATACTATACCGGTTTATATAGTAGCATATGACGCTGTTACTCTAGTATATTCTGGTAACCAAGCACAATGGTACGTAGGATACCCACCTAGTTTACCTGGTGCATTCTTTGGATATACAACAAGTTTAGGAGATATTGGAAAAGCTATGGGAGCAATGACAACAATAGCGGGGTATCCTCTAGAAGAGTACATAAACCTAACTGAATTAAACAATACAATAACACAAATAATTAATACCTATGCAACTACCAATCCAACTATTGCCCAAGCCTTAGCTTCACAAGTTTCACAAGCTGAACCGTTTGCGTGGACTCCAAAGGCTTATAACTCACTTATAGTACAAATGTTCATTGAGAGTCTGTATCAAGTAGGATATGGACAACCAATAGCTCCATTTACAACTCAAATAGTTCCTAGCAGTTCTGGATATGTTATAACTGGATCACCATTACCACGTGTTCAGCTAATGTACTTCCAACCTGCATATATAGCGCTATTCCCGGTAGGAAATGGAGGTGCTGGAGGAGTTCCCTACACTACTTATATAATGGTCATGGTGTACCAGTTTACACAACCTGGTGTTATACTAAAACCTACAGTAGTAATTAACAGTTAAGCTTTACTCCTTTTTTTAATTCAATTCTATATTTTACGTATTTGTCTTCTGGAGAAAATCTAGATGGATGAGGAATCGTAGTCTTAGAGCCGCATAAAGGGCAAATATCTTTAAAAGTGTAAGTATTGTCTTTTGGACATTTCTTCATTTTCCACTTCATTTCTTGACCACACTTATATCTACGTTTTCCTCTTTTCCTATCTTAATTAAATTAGATATAATCTGATTTAGTGCCTCTGAGGCCTCTTTTGGATTAGTTCCTATTACATCAACTCTATACCTAGGGGCTCCAATAGTATATATCTTAACATTCAATATACTCTCGTAGTCTTGTTCTATATTTTCTAAGGCTTTTGATATTACTTCTTTAATTTTTTCAACTCCTAATGGCTCATTAGTCCTAACTGTTATAAGTCCTGACATTTTCACCTTTTTTTCTTCTGCATGCTTTGAAGCCTCTTCCAGTAATGGCTTAATCCAAATTTCCGGAACTCCTGCGTCCATTAGTATCTTTTCTCCTTCCTTAACGGCCTTCTCAATTGCTGAAATAGGGTCACCGTACTTAGCCTCTAATTTCCACGCTACTTGCTCCCACGCATCTTTCTCACTTAATTTTAGTTGTTGTGATACCAGTTCCAAAATTTTATCTAATCTTTGAATTTTCTTCCATTGCAGATTCTTCTTTCTTCTCTCGTCATCAGTAACCTTCTTTAATGATACATCTACAGTACCTTTCCTCCTATCAACTCTAATTACCTTTACCACAACTTTCCTATTTTCCTTTAGAACATCTCTTATGTTCTTAACCCACTTGCTACTTACTTCACTCCAAGGTAAAAAGGCCTGTAAACCACCATATTCATCCAAGGTAACGTAACTACCATAATCAAAAACTTGTTTTACAGTTGCGATTAAAATTTCCCCTTCTGAGGGGATTTTGGTTCTACTGTAAATCATCTTTAACCCATTATTCTAACTACTTCTCCAACTATTTTTGCTTTACCACCAACAGAGTAGACCAACTCAGTCCCACAACTCAAACATCTGACTGGAAATGTAGAGTGACTAAATATTGTTTGTTCATTACCACAGTTTGGACACTTTACTCTGAGAAATCTACTTTTTGGTTCTGGAATTAGGATTCTTAATTTCCTCATCACTTAGCCACCTCTACTAATTCTAACTTCTTTACTCTAATTCCCTCTTTTACTATAGTATAGCCACACTTAGAACACTTCAATACTAATGTTTGCTTCTTTGTAACTTTTGCAAATCTCTTCTGCTCTGGTTTTCTTTTACTTCCATATCCAATATTCTTTCTTTCATATCTTCTCTGCCCTTCAGCTAGATTCCTTCTTTTACCGCTCTTATATAGTGATACAGAGTGATCTGTATGAGTCTTACACTTCGGACAATATGTACTAATGACCTTAGGGACTTTCATAACTGTTCTTCAATATCTATTTTATAGGGAGTTAAATAACTTGCTATTATTAATGGTACGGCTTCTCTCATAGGTAAAACTAAAACATCTCCTTCATCAACCTTATGGTTATTATAAATTAGTGGTTTCTGCACTATGCAATAGATCTTGTCATTATAAATTATATATCTGCCAATTAACAACTCAACATAAAATTGCTTTAATGACTTAAAAATATTAAAAATAAATTCATCAAATCCCTTGCTAACCTTTCCCTCTAGGATCTTCGACAATCTAAGCTCAAATAATGATTCAGCCAGTTCTGAAAGAAGTTTCAATTCCTCCTTTCTGATTTCGGCACTAGCGAAAGTTTTAGACTTTTTAATAAGAGTCATGTATTTGATTATCTCCTCTAGCTTAATTTCAGTAATTTCTTCCTCTGATAACTCCTTTCTAACCAATTCATCTAACATAAGCTTTTACCTCACCCAAATTCTTCAAATGTAGGTAAATCCCAATACTAGATTCAATCTTAATTGGCACTCCCCTATTTAACTTAATATTCCTGCTTAAAACTTCAGTTTCTATACTAATATAGGGCAAAAATATTGTATAGCCCGTAAAGGGAGACAAAGCCTCGTTAAACTCAAAATCATCTAAATTAGTTACCTCTTTTACAATCAATCCGGATTTCCCATGTAATGAATTGGGGATCCTAATTAGCCTCTTAACGTCAATGGTAACTTGCTCATCGATAGTAACCCCATTTATACCGCGATTTTTTCTCCCCACCCATCCTGGAGCGTTTTCACTACCACCAGGATAGCCTGGAACGCCTAGACCCATAACGTATTCAGCAATTTCCTTTCTTTCATCAGAATCTAAAAGTGCACAATCGCCATAGCAGTCAACTTGCACGTGAAAACCTCTATTTCCAGAAAAGTAAACCTTAGGTTTTAATCCGAAATCGTCCTCAAGAATCTCAACCAGATTTCTAGCCTCTTCTAAACCCCTTTTTATACACTCACTTGTCATCTCAACATACTCTAAAGTCTCCACGTTATCTCTCTCACATTTCTCAGAAGTAATGGTATTACCACAAACTGGGCAAAACCTAATCGATCTTAGTTTACATATATGATCGGCATCTATATCAAACAACAAATCTGACCCCATCCAAGCCTTCTCTTCCATGTCTCTAGCACTTGGTAATTGATATCTTGCAGAGGAGTAAAATAGATGAAGTGGCAAATTTCTGTTAACTAGGTAGTCCCTTAATTCCTCACTGGAAGAGAAGGAGAGATGCCTTATGTACGTGTCTGAGCCAAAAGGTTGGAGGGCAAACTCCCTTAATTCCATGTCATTTGGCAATACCAATTCCGCGTTTAAATAGTAGTTCCTAAAAAAGCTCTTAATTAAATTACTCTGCCCTTGGTGCAATGTAAAAGTCCCCATATCCTTCTTGCGGTAATTTAAATCTAAGTTTCAAAGGTATTTGAGAACCGAAATATAATTCCATTGAATCGGAAGCTCTTCTCATTTTAGTGGTATTCACAACGTATTCCATTCCATAACTACTATTGGCATCTGCACCCGAAGCTTCTAATAACGTCCCACTATCCGTTGACAACTCTACTCTTGAGGTGGCGAGGTCCCCAATAACTTCAAAATAAAGTTTATTCTCCTTGGAATATATATTCAAAACTTCACCTAAATCAGATAATTCGTCAATTATGTCCGCAAAAGTTACAGTAAGTAGTTGTGCCTTAAATGGAAACTCTAAATTAACTGAAGGTGGCTGTGTGGTTTCAACTTGAATTAATGGAAGTTCAAAAGATCTAGTGAATTCTCCATCAAAAGTAAGTGTTAACTTGGATTCGTTCGAAGAGAGTATTAACGTATCGTCCTTTAATACGCGTTTTAGCACGTCATTTACGTCTTCTAACTTAAAACCTATTATTTCCTTATCCTGATTAACTTCAAATCCCTCAAAGTAACTCGACGGTAAAAATACGTCTAAAAAAACTACTCTTGAAGGGTCAATCCCGCTGACTCTTATACCCTCTTTAGTTACAATAAAGTTAGCTTCACTCAGAAAATCTCCCACAGTCCTCAAAATATAAGAGAATGAAACAGCATCAATTACCTTAGCTTTCATCAGTTATTTAATTACTCTATAGGACTAATAAAGCTTATAACTTTGGATTGGACTCCTCTGTCAAATAATCCTCCCCACCAGCTATTACTCTTTGAATTTCAGCATATAGTTCGTTAAAACCCTTACCCTCTTCTGATGATACGGGAATTAAGTTAGAAGACAAGCTTTCTATTAATAAATTAACTAACTCAAGGGAATACTCGTCCACCCTACCTAACTCATCAATCAAATTCTCAGCATTTTCCCCCCACGCTAATATCTGTTCTAGCTCCTTTTCTGTAAGAAGATCTACCTTATTAAGAACGTTTATAATGGGTAAGTCAAGCCTAAATTTTATGGAACTTGAAAGCAGGAGTAAGGATACAAAGCTTCTAGCTTCCTTAGCAAGAAAAGAATCTAGAAGAAATAGCCCTAATGCCTTATTACTTCCCCTAATTAGCTGAGAAATTAACTTACCAGTCTCCCTATACGCGAATAATTCTATTTGTCCCGGAGTATCAACTAATACGTAATTAGCCTCAATTTGGTCAATTTCTGACTTAATCTCTGCTGCCCTGGTTAAAATTAAATCAATAGATGCTATTAAACTAGAATTAGGCCCTAAATGATAGTTTTGCATCACCTCGTAAGCATCAACGTAATCCCTAACATCGAAATCGGGAGTATATGGTAACTGTTCAACTGCTGGATCTAGGTTTATCACAGCAGTATCCATCTCTTGATCAAGTAAATAATCTTGCAAATTTTTTGTCAGAGTCGTCTTCCCCGATCCTGCGGTTCCAAGTATAAAAACGTAGTACATATCTCTTTTCACTCAGCTTTTAATCTTAAAAACTTCCCCTTAAAGATAATAATAATGATAATAATAGGTGGAACAGCCACAAATGGAATAGATGAAAGTTTATCAAAAATATTATCCATACCTTTAGTAAAAGTGGAAAGTAAGATATTCCCAGATGGGGAGTCCTACATAAGAGTACCCTCTTCAATTAGAAATGAAGAAGTATTATTGGTACAAACAACAGACTATCCCCAGGATAAACATCTAATAGAATTATTCCTAATTGCAGAAACCATCAGAGATCTAGGAGCTAAGAAACTAACTGCCATAGTCCCATACTTAGCATATAGTAGACAAGATAGAAGATTCAAAGATGGAGAAGCAGTTAGCATAAAGACGATATTACATATACTCGGTGAAGTAGGAGTTAACGGTTTAGTGGTAGTAGAGCCACATAAACCAGAAGAACTATCATACTTTAAAGGAGAACTTAAAATAGTTCATCCTTATCACCAAATTTCGAGAAAAATAAAGGAAATCGTTGAAGACCCATTCATATTGGCACCGGATAGAGGAGCGTTAGATAGAGCCAGAAAAATCGCCGAAGAAATTAGTGCTCAATACTCTTATATCGAAAAGGAAAGGGATAGGACAACGGGTGAAGTTAGAATAAAAGAGGCACCAAACATAAACCTAAAAGGGAAAGATGTGGTTCTCATAGATGATATAATTAGTACTGGTGGTACCATAGTACAAGCTACACGTTTAGCCTATTCCTTAGGTGCTAGAAGCGTTACAGCTGTAGCAGTACACCTATTACTAGTAGGAGATGCAAAAGAGAGGCTAAGAGAGGCGGGAGTGAAGACGTTGATAGGAACCAATACCATTAATGTAAAGGACAAAGATATAATAACCATAGACGTCTCACAATCAATAGCACTAAGCTTATGAAAACCTACGCTGTATTAAAAGGGAACAATTATTTTTTGTCATTAGCTGAATTGAAAGCTATGCTTAATGACGATAATGCTGAGATTAACTACTTCACTGGAGTAGCAGTATTTGAAGGAAATAAGGGAGATATAGCTAAAAGGTCAGCCAGGATAAAAAGAAGTGGCGAACTTATATATATCTCAGATGATCCGAAAAAAATTAATGAGATATTAAGAGGAGGATGTTTCTGGATAAAGGAAGACGTGATAATGGGCTCTCAAAAGGATAATTTAAACGCAATAAACCACGAGATAAAACGAGGAGTAAAAGTGTCGAAAGAATGTGAGAAAATTGACATAATATTAACTGACGGAGTGATTATATTGGGAAAAATAAAGGGGCAAATTGACTCTAAAAGCCTCCTTGAACATGAGAAGAAACCGTTTTCTCAATCGGGTACAATGAGTCCCGAGACTTCAAGATTACTTGTAAACCTTTCTAGACCTAAAAAGGAAGTACTAGATCCTTTCGTCGGTACTGGGTCAATACTGATTGAAGCTAGATGGTTAAACTATGACTGTATTGGAAGTGACTTAGATAAAACAATGCTACAAAAAACTAAGACAAACCTAAATTATTTCAACTATGATTGTAATTTATTATTTTCCTCCGCAACTAATTTACCATTTCACCATATAACTTCAATAGCAACAGATCCCCCATATGGTAGATCAACTAAAAATAAAGGTGCAGAGTTAATGCAACTCTATGAGGAATTCTTTTCCTCAGCGTCGGAAACATTAACAAAAAGCGGATTTCTAGCCTTCGCAACAGATTCAAGATTCAATTTTATAGACAAATTAAAGGAAAATAGTTTTATTATAAAAGGATTACATTACTTATACTCACATAAGAGTTTAACAAGGGCAATTTACGTGGTGCAGAAAAAGTGATTCAAATATTCTTTTTAGGGACAGGTGCAGGTTCCCCTTCTAAAAAGAGGAAATTACCAGCATTCTTGGTAAGAAGAGAAGGCTTAAACATTTTATTGGATTGTGGAGAAGGAACACAATATACATTAATGAATAATAAATTAGGAATAAATTCAATAAAAATTATAGGAATAACTCACATGCATGGAGATCATGTATTTGGATTACTAGGAGTAATTGCAAGCATGGGTCTCCTAGATAGAAAGGAGACACTATACATTCTCGGTCCGAGAGACCTTAAGGATTTCCTCTACACGTCCTTTGAATACTCTAAATTTAATCCTTCATTCAAAATCGAATTTATAGATAATTACAATGATCAGAATATTACAATATCTACATTTAAAACATGCCATACCGTAGAGTCCCAAGGGTATTTAATTTCAGAAAGGGATAGAGTGAAAATAGACGAAGAAAAACTAGAAAAGGAAAAAATAAAGGACTGGAGGGTAATGAGAAAACTAAAAGAAGGAAAAACAGTGGAATATAATGGAAAGTTGTTAAAACCAGAGGATTATTTAGTGATAAAGAGGGGATTAAAAGTAGCCTATACTGGTGATACTATGCCTTGCCAATCAGTAATAGAGTCCGTTAAAGGTGTTGATCTCTTAATTCACGATTCAACGTTCTTAAATGAGCCTTCAGCCTACACGTATGGTCATTCAAATATTGCAGATGCCGCTAAAGTCGCTTTAGAAGCCTCGGTGAAGCTATTGGCCTTAACTCACATAAGTCCCAGATATGAGGATGTAACTGAACACTTAAAAGTGGCTAGGAGAATTTTCCCTAAATCAATTTTACCGGATGACTTATCTTACATAACTCTTAAGTAGTCAAACATCTGGTGGAATAGGATTATCCCAAAGAGGTACACCATGAGCCGTCCTTGGAGCTAACCAGTCGACTACTTCTTTTGGATTTTGATATTCTATATAAAATTTAATTGCGCCTAATGGAGATTCCTTATCACTATCAACAAAACTTAGAACCCCAACTGCTGCAGCTTGTTTATGTATCATAAAAGCTATTGTGTTACCCTCTATTCCCTTCATCAAGTATTTCCTAGCGGAATCCAAAATTCGTTCATTCCTTAATACTCTATGAAATTTTAGTAAGCTTTTAAGCGTTCTAGCTTCTAGAACTAAAATATCAATAATTCCTTCCTTCCTTGTATTAATTTTCTCAAAATCAAAGAAGTTTGAAATTGCTGAAAGAACCTTATTTACGTCCTCTGAAGGTCTAACCTCTGCGACTACCATAACTTTAACCATTTTTTAACACTCTATCTATCACTTCTTCACTGCGTCTCTTAAATTCCTCGTAGTTTGAATCATTAGTTATGATATAATCTGCCATAGCTATTACTTCCCCGATACCCAATTTCAATTCCTCCCTATCCCTTCTCATCAACTCAGAAATTTCCTTAGAATCATCACTCCTCAACCTCTCAATCATCCTCTTATATCTTATCTTAGGCGGAGAGTGAACTGCCACAATGTAAACACTGTCACCTAAAAGTCTTTTAAACTCCTCAACTTCTGCCAAACTCCTCACGCCATCAAAAGCTACTAGATCATAGTTACTAGTGCCCAATTCCTCAACACAAAGCCTTGCAACTACACCGTCTCCATAAATTTCCCTTAACCTCTTTGCAAAATCCATTAACCTCTCTCCAGGTTTAGCCTCAATGGAATATCTCTTCCTTACTACATCACTCATCACTATAACCTTTGCCCCCATTTCCTTTAATAGCTTTGCAAATTCACTTTTTCCAGATCCTGGCATTCCAGTAATTAGAATGACTTTAATTGTGACCACCAAATAACTCATTATAGAGGTTTAAAAATTATGAGGCTCTTTATAGGCATAGAAGTACCGCAATCCCCAAAACTGCTTGAAATATTCGAGATAGTAAAAAATGCAACAACTGACATAAAATTGGTCGAACCATATAACATTCATATTACACTATTATTCCTAGGCGAAGTTAGAGATGACAGAGTAGAAGAAGTGAAAGATTCAATGAGCGGATTAAAATTCAATAAATTTAAAGTTACACTAAAAGGTTTAGGGGCATTTCCAAATTTAGCAAGACCAAGAGTGGTTTGGATTGGAATTGTCGAGGGTCAACAACAGCTTAGACAGATTAGATCTTATATACTTAACGAGCTATTAAAGCGAAAAATAAGACCAGAAGACGATAAGGATTTCTCACCACATTTAACAATTGGCAGGATAAAAAGCTACAACTCCATTAGCAACCTCATAAATACGATTAATGAGAATATGAACGTGGATATTGGAACCTTTGAAGTTAATAATGTTGTTCTTTTTAAAAGCACGTTAACTCCAAAAGGTCCAATATATGATAAACTGTTTGAAGTGAGTTCAATTGATAGAGGAGGAAGTACTGAAGATAATAAAACCCACTGAAGAAGACAAAAAAGGAATAGAAAAAGTATTGGAAATCATTAGGGAAAGGTTAAACAAATTAGATTTCGAGGTTGAGGGGTCATTTAGAAAAGGAACTTGGCTAAGACAAGATACAGATGTAGACGTTTTCGTGTTTTATCCTAAAGATGTTGGAAAAGAATATCTAGAAAGAAATGCTCTAAACGATATTATTAACAGAATAAAAGATCTAGATTATACTTTAGCATACGCTGAACATCCATATGTGATAGTCAATATAAATAACGTAGAAGTAGATATAGTCCCAGCATTGAGAGTGGAAAGCGGAGATAGAGCAATAACTGCAGTAGATAGAACACCATTCCATACGAAATACGTTACTTCCCATTTGGATGAGAGAGGAAAGGATGAGGTTAGGCTACTCAAGAGATTCATGAAAGGAATAGGCGTTTACGGGGCTGAATTGAAAGTACAAGGATTCTCTGGATACGCAACAGAACTTCTAGTCATATATTATGGAAGTTTTAGAAAAGTTCTAGAAGCAGCATCTAAGTGGAAGCATCCAATAAAAATAGAATTAACGAAACCAATGAGAGCGTTTTCTGAGCCATTGATTATCCCAGACCCAGTGGATCCTAGAAGAAATGTAACAGCTGCAGTTTCACTAAAGAACATAGCGACGTTCTCTGTTGCAGCAAAATATTACCTCAAGAATCCTTCTATGGAGTTCTTCTTTCCATCAAAAAAAGTAGAGGAAAAAATTAAGGGGGACGTGCTGATTTTGAGACTTAATTTGGACGAGAAGAGCTCAGAGGATATCATATGGGGTCAGATAAAGAGAAGTGTAAACAAAATAGAGAGAGCGTTAAAGCAATCTGGTTTTAGAGTAATCGATATACAAGCATGGGGAGATACAAGTAATATTGTTATTGCAGTACAACTGGAAAGTAAGAACATTGGACAATACTATCTAAATATTGGACCACAGTACTACTCAGAAACCATAGACGATTTCATCCAGAAAAACGATAACATATGGGTTGGGGAAGATGGGAGATTGTACTCTATAAAAGAGAGAAAGGAATACAATGCAGAAGCCATAGCCAAAAAGAATATAGTTCTAAAGGTGAAGTATAATATCGAGAGTTATTGGCTACAAAACACGGAAGATCAGCAAATAATGAAATTCTTGAGGAAAACTCCAACTTGGTTAAAATAAGCTCTTTCATTTACCCTACTTATTCCAAAGAAGTTGAGGAAGAACTAAAAAAGGCAGGTTTTGATTATGCATACTCATTTGGCCAAAAAAACTTGGGGAAGTTAAGGGTACTGGGGAAAGGAAAAACTGGAATAGTAGTATTAGTTGAGCCACGTAAAGTCCTAAAAATAAGGAGAACGGATGCTCCCAAAGAAACCTTAGAAATTGAAGCAAAATTTCAAATCCAGGCTGGAGAGGAAGTAGCTCCAAGAGTTTACGATTACGGTAAGAACTTCATTTTAATGGAGTATATACGCGGTAGAAATTTAACTAAAAATGAGAGAAGAGAAACAATTATTGATTTACTAAAGAGGGCTAAAATCCTTGAAGAGAAGCTCATAGAGCATAAAGAATTGAGCAGACCGTGGAAAAACGTAATGATTACGAATAACAGAACGTATATCATTGATTACGATTCCGCTACAATAAAAGAGAAGCCCAGAAATGTTACAAAACTACTTTCAAACTATCTAAATAAGCGTGACTTGGGGATCAAATATTCCAAATCTGAAATAACCTTTGACCAGCTGTTATCTCAGTTGTTCTAAAACCATAACTTTCGTTACCTTCTTTTTAAGATTTATCTTTATGTCATCCAAAGTCGGAGTGCCTAACTCATGTCCACATCTAGGGCATCTGCCTCCGAATATTGATTTAATCTCTGAAGGAGTCCTCACACCATAGAAATCTTGTCCAACCTTTTCAAACTTATGTAATATTGTTCCACAATTCCTGCAAACGTATTTTATCGGAATTGATGACCACCTATTAACAAGTATTTACACCATTTAATATAGCACAAACTACTGTGATACCCGTTATACAAACGTGTCAAATAGGGAGAGAGAGTAGACCGAAAGTAAAAGTATTATGTGAGTATTAGAAACGAGTTAATTTTTAAACCCTCCCTCTATCTTTATTAGAGGGGCCGTAGTCTAGCTTGGACTAGGATGCCAGCCTGGGGATACTTCCCTAACCACCAGAGCGCTGGTGGTCCCGGGTTCAAATCCCGGCGGCCCCATTATATTAGGGAGATAGCCAAAAATCCCACTATTTTCTTTCAATTTTGCATAAGTTTCGACTACGTCAGCTAAAGGACCAACGTAAGTTTCCTTTACCTCACCGTTTATCGTTTCCAACTTATAGACATAATACCGCCCTTTTCTTTCCCTCAATATATAATCTCCATATTTATAGCGCATCTTATCTTTCGTCAACTTTTCGCCCCGTATTATGATTGCCAAAACCGACTTATAAGCATTGGCAACCCGTTAATTTTTGCCGTCAAAACACGTTGAGTTGAAAGAAGACAGTTAAGATTCATAGTGTAGTTATTATTAACCTATAAATTCGAGGATCAGACATTTTTCCCGCAAGCTAAGGGCAATGGCAATAGAGTACTTGATTATGTCCTAAATATTCATATTAGGAAAAATAAATAGATTACTGGTAGCACTATGAAATACAAAGCATCTATAATATCTATATCCAAGACTAGATTTATAAAGATAAGCTTCTGGCTTTTAAATCTATCTTATTAAGTATTACGAGAGTTAAAAAAAGTTATAAATTATGAGTTAATATAGTGATATATGATGAGAAAAAATTTAGTTTTAAAAACTATAATACTATTGGCTATAATAGTACCTATAATCTCTATAGTCACATTAGCTTTTGAGAATAATCCTTATTTTGCATGGTCTAGTGGAAGTGCTGCTATAGGCTCTACAGCATATGGCATGGGAAGTATAGAAGTTTGCCCAGATAATGTAGGTCCAGTACCCGTACCTACAGCTTCAATCAATTTCGCTGTTGTTACTAACTACAGTATTAACGGAGTAGTAATGCCTAAACTCCAAATAACTGGAGAAATAGGTGGTATTCCTCCAGTTAATGTAGTAGCTGTTAACTGGGGTAACGTTAAAGTATGGGCTGCTGCGTATTATTCGATATGGTTTATTACATCACCTGAAACTATTGGATACTACGTAGCATAACCCATTCCATCTAACACAAACTTGATAGGGCAGGTGGATTATGGAGCAGCAGGAGCGATAAATCTTAATATAACACCATGGTGGGCTCGTTCAATATCATTAGGTTCAGGATCTCCGTATTCTTATCAAACATTATCAATAACTTAATTTTTTCTACAATATGATTAAACATATTAGGTGTCTAATATGCTCAAACATATTTTTAAACAATTCTTAACAAGAGGTAGTATAAGAGATTTAGCAATATTTTTATTAATTCTTTTATTATTTCTTCCAATCTTGCACCTTTTCTTTTTTTCCTTATTTAGCGCCATATCTATATATCAGGTTAGAGCAACAAGCTATAGTAATCTGTCCGTAGTGAGTATGGCCAGTAATAACGATACTTTAGTAATAAATCAGTTAGAAAAGCTCTTCGGTAATACCTCTTTAGCACCTTTCGGATACATTTATATAGGGACTGGACATGGTGGAGCTACAGTTGAGGCTATTGCAATAAATAATTTAAGTTTGGCCAAGAAAATATTTCCTATTTCCTCTATGGTCGCGCTAGGTAAATATCCAGAATATGGAGTGTATTTGGTAGCTGGTAAAATGAATCAGCTTAATCTTCAGCTAGGTGATAACGTTAGTGTATATATAGGAAAAAGTATTATAAGTTTAAGAGTTGTCGGAATATTGTATAACGCGTTCTTTTCTGCAGATGGATTTGCTATCTTACCTTTAACTAATGTAAGCTATACTATAGCTTCACTAGGTAATGCTATAATTCTTAAAGATAATTACACTGCTTTAAATGAATTCAAAGCTTTCTTATCTAATACAAAATACGATGGTTTACCGCTTTCGGACTGGTATTCTATAAATCGATTTGGTTTCTCGTTTACATTTTCGTATTTTCAGATTAATTCATTGAGGACTGCCTCAGAAATAATCGAAACCATTTACATTCTAGTTTCATTATTCCTTATATTTAGAATTAGAAGTAGATTTTCAAATGTTCTAGCACTATTCATAATTAATGGGGTTAACGAGAAGAGAAGTTTCAAGCTACTAGTATTACCGTTTCTAGTAATAGGCATAATTCCATGTATAGTATATATGGCTTATTATTATTTATACGATGTCTACTGGTATTCCTTATCGGTCGCCTATCCATTCATAGCTGGACTAATTGGATTATTAGTATCTTCTATTTTAATTGAATACTATACGGTGTTTTCTGCTTACAGTAATCAGCATAAATTCCTAAAGGTGAGGAGTATTGAGTGAAATTGTTAAAGTAGATGTTTTTAAGAAATTTAAAAATTTTGAACTAAAAGTAAATTTCAGTGTAAATGAAGGAGAGAAAGTTTTAATTCAAGGTCCAAACGGCTCTGGCAAGACTACTTTACTATATCTAATTTATGGCGTGTTAAACCCAGATTCTGGATACGTAAGGGTATTTAATAAGAATCCAACTGTAGAGCTAAGGAAAAGTGAAATGTATATGCTAGAGGAATATTTAATTTTTCTAGAAAATATTAGTTTACAAGAGAACTTAGACTTCATAACATCATTAAGGTATTTCAATATAAATAAAACACATGAGCTAATTAATAAATTCGATTTGCCTCTTTATAAAAAACCTTACCAACTAAGTTCTGGTCAGAGAAGGTTATTTAAGCTAGCTTTAGCCTTCTCTTCCGAGGCGAAATTATTATTACTTGATGAACCCACATCTAATTTGGACATAGAAAATTCTAAAGTGGTCAAGGATATGATAAGGGAGTATAGCGGTACAATAATTTTTGCTTCTCATGATATTCTGCTCAAAGAATCATGTAATAAGACAATATATTTAAGAACAGGAAAAATAGAGAGAATTGAGATCAAATAGTATATAAAATTTAGTTTTTTATTATCTACTTTTAATTTGAGGAAAATAGTGACATGATATATTTATTATATCATGAAATACATAATTATCAGGAGACGTTGTCCAAGATGATAAGAACGGAATTCATGGATGAAACCAATTTACGATGTTGTAAAGATTCTTCTATATCACTGATGATCCCAGCTTCAAAATCTTGTTGGTCCCATTATTTACCAATCAAATCCACTGCTCCTATTTCTTGTAATAATAGCAATGCTCAACAAAATCATTACAGCCAGTAATATGATAACAATACTTTGACCTAAACTTAAACTATTACCATTGCCTGATACTGCCGAAGCGATCTTGCTGACAATGGTAACATTAACAACCTTCATCTTAACCACAGTAACGTAATCACCTGTATAGTGAATTACAGCAATGCCAGGAGGTGAAGAACCAGCTGGATTCACACCGATAACTTTTACCAAATAAGTACCATTACTAATATTAGTTACAACATTGTTACTTGGCCCTTCATAAACGAGACTATTATTAACATAAACGAGATAAGTGATTACGTTTGGTTCGTCATTCCAGCTGATGTATAAATTATTTCCAAATCCCACTAGCGAGACTTGTGGAGAGACCGGAGGTAAATAATAAACTATTTGGTAAACGTATTTGGAAACCCCAGCTGAGTTTGCGGCTATTATTATTAGCGTATAATTACCTTGAGGAACTCTAAACAAATAGCTATTACCCTTTACACTTACAATCTGAGAAATTAAGTTACCATTGGGATTATACAGTTCCAAACTTATATTGGCTGGAAAAGAAGTAGTCCAATTGACTAAAATCCCACTACCCAGCTTGGTTATAAATGCAAAAACGGTAGCCTTGGTAATGGGAACAACGGTAAGTACTAGGGGAGAGCTATTACCGAGTTTATTTGTAGCGTAAATGAAAACGTTATAAGTCACGTTTGGAGTCAGATTACTTATTGTCAAACTAGTACTATTAACAAAATGTGAACTAACCATTGAATTCTCGTTCTTAACAATAATGTAATAACCAAGTATAGGGTACCCACCAGAAAATGTTGGAGGCAACCAACTTAACGTAACGTTATCGTTTCCGTAATTCACAGAAACGAGTTGTGGAGGATTAGGAACTGAAGCTGGGATTAACGCGACTATACTTGATGGAGATGAATAGCCAATAGAATTATAAGCTAAAACCTCAAAGTAGTACGTCACGCCGTCTTTCAGTCCAGTTACAGTGTAACTAGTAACGTTACCAACGTTAATTGAACTGTTGAATCCCATGTTATTCCAATATATTATCTCATAACCGCTAGCTAGCCTGACTGGATTCCAGCCTAAGGTAACTGAACCATTTCCTGCAGAATAAGATGTTATCTTAGGAGGAAGAGGTGGAAAGTTGAACGTAACCAACTGTAGAGCTGAAACATCACTTAATGAACTACCAATGCCTCCTGCAAGATACAGCATATTTCCTACTTGTACGTAACCAGCGGCATAAACTGGGACGGGAAGATAACCAACTCTTTGCAAATTACCATTATAGTAGGCAAGGATTGCGTTATTAACTCCACCAGAACCTGCAGTATAAATATAACCACCTACAATAAACAAAACACCCCTATAATAGGCTAAGGCACTATCGTGAATCCAGTAGGGAAGAACCCCATTAAGAATAGTCCAATTATTATTTTGGGGACTATAAATCAATATGTCATTGGTATAGGCACTATATCCAATGTAACCACTAACTATTATCAAGGAAGTCCCATTAAATACATAACCACCTCCATATGTAGGAACTGGCATGTAACCTATTATCCTCCAACTATCGTTATTGGGATAGAACAATCTAATTGCATTAGAAGGTGGAAAATAAAGGCCAGCTGGACTAGTGGTGTTCTCTCCACCAATAACGTAAATCGCATTATTATAAACAAATATGTAAGGTGAGTATGCTGGGAGTGGCATTTCACTTACGATAACCCAAGAATTACCGTTAAGTTTAAGAACGTAAGGATTTATCCCAGTGTTATTATAACCACCCATAACATAAATTGTGTTATTATAGACGACTGCTGAAGGTGAAACTAAACTAAAAGGCAAACTAGGCCCGATATTCCATGTGCCATTGGAGTATATCCAAACTTGATTTGAATATGAATCCCCACCTATGATATATAAGCTACCTTGATAGTATACTACTGCTACATGGGAATTTGCGTAAGGCAATGATGCCAAATAACTTACATTCACGGAAAATGATGGTGAAGAGGCATGAAGAGATATTCCTTGTAATAATAATAGAGAGAATAGAAATAGTATTAATGGCGACCGTTTTTTCATATTACCATACTTCATTACTTAATAATTTAAAAGGATTTTCATGTCTTATAGAAGAGATGGTTAACTATCCTACTTGTAACTATTAGTATAAGGGAGAAAAGGAGAAGAGTAGCTGAGGCACTTATTGAAGCGTTAAAATACGTTTCGTATTCATTATAAATATATACTGAAGCCACATACGCGTTGTTAAACAACCAGCCAGTAACATAAGGTGCAACTATTACCACAGATCCAAATTCACTTATAGCTCTAGCAATAGAAGTTAGCCCAGCAGATACTATCCCCCTAATTGAAAGAGGGAAAACTACGGAAGTAAATGCCTTGAATTCGGAAGCACCTAAACTCATGGCATATATTTCATAGGACCTTGGAAGAGACTCGAAGAAATTCTGCATCGAACGAATATAGATAGGAGTAGAAACAATAATCAAAGCCAACAATAAGCCAGTATAAGTGTAGTAAAAAATAATACCATGAGAGTAAAGGAAAGCACCTAGAGGATTAGTGGGACTATCAATGAAAATTAAAGCAATGCCAACTAGGGGATGCGGTATAGATGCTGGCAAATCGACTAAAGTCTCAATAATTGGATTCCTATGTCTTGATAAATAATATGCCAAGGGAGTAAAGATAAGAACAATTATTACAATGGAAAGGGCTGAAGCAAAAAACGATAAACCTATTGACGAAAGTAAAGAGCTACTGAACGCGACTGATTTAACAAAAAACGGACCATAGCCGTAAAATAGCAAATAGAGAGTTGGTAAAGCTAAAAGGAGAGATAGAAAAAAGGATATGGCTTGTAGGGTATTAAACTTCAGAGAAATTACCCGCATACTTCAACTCACCAGATTTTAACAAGTTCAATATAGGCTGCGGAATATTACTAGTTTCATTATACAATAAAGCTGGTTTTATTGGAACTACATTAAACTTGGTAAGTTGAGATTCATGACTCAATACGAAGCTAATAAACTGGTATGCAGTTTGTGTATTCGAAGCGTTTAATGGAACGGTAATGTATAAGTAAACTGGATTTCCATGAATTGTTAATGTTTGACCATTTACACTTATATTATAAGCAAATTGACTGTACCATGTAGTCTCATTCGCATAATAGCCAAAACTTAACCAAGGAGGTAGTTTTAGATATTGCAATCCTTGAGATACAGCATAGGAAACATAAGAGAATGTGAAGTCTAAAGTACCCGCCTTTAAGGGCGCTACATAGTTAGCTGTACTAGGGGCTACCTTGACATTTGGATTCGCTTTAACAAGATCCACAAAGTAGCTTATATTATGATTAGCATATAAATAACTTGCCATTTGAAGTATCAAATACGCATATAATCCCTCTGGGTCAGTGTTAGGATTAGCAATTCCCAGACTGAACTTGGTGGTCAACAAGTAGAAGAAATTGTACCAATATTTAGTATTGTTGGTCTCCATAGCCATGGTGTAATTGGAGTATAATTGGGACCAATAAGGAGATTTGGTAGTGTAGTTAGAGTAAACTATTGTCATCTGATCTGATAGAAAAGCTATAGCCCAACCGGGATTCCTACTACCAGTTAACTCAACAGCTTGAATATAGGCAACTGGAATGAAAACACTCGCTGGAACTGGAGTCTGGGAAGCTATTTGTGAAGCTAATGCGAAGGAGCCACTACCTACAACATGAACTGGAATTCCAGTAGCGTTCTGGAATTGGCCAGCTAGGTAGTTGAGAATTGCAAGATAAGCACCCGCTACGAAGACTGTAATACCTTGAGATGAAGTAATATTAGTAGATGAAGATATCCTAATACTAGATAGGGAAGAACTAGTTGTAGTTGATGAAGATGAAGTAGTTATAGAATTAGGTGGATGATTACTTAAATAATATCCTACAACCCCAGCTACCACTGCGATTATAATAATAATTACTATCACGATAGCTTGAACTCTAGTTAACCCTTTATTTAACGGCATATGTATAGTCAGTAATATTTCCGATAATAAATTTTTCTCTAATAAAATAACCTAACATTTTTAAGTTTCTCCCCCATATGTTAGCTAAAATACTTACTTACTATAGTATAAGTGAAACTCTGGAAAAGGTTAGCAAGCTTAAGGAAATAGGGATCCAATTTCAACCTTGAAGGTACATAAATCTCCCTCTTACCAGTCCTTATTGCTTTTAGAACGGCTTTAGCTACAGCCTCTGACTCAACGCTATAATTAGCAAAAGGATCGCCATTATTCTTCTTAAATGAAGGATGAGAGGTAAAATTAGTCCTAACTGGACCGGGATAAACACCACTTACCCTAACATTATATTTCCTCATTTCAGCCCACAAACCGTTAGTTAAACTGGCTAAACCAGCCTTAGTTGCTGAGTAAACTAAAAGCTTGGGTGTAGATACGTAAGCAGCTTCCGAAACAATATTAACAACACTTCCCTTCCTCCTAGAAACCATATGTGGAAGCACGGCCTTCATGAAGTATAGCGGGGCTAGAAGATTAGTCCTAATCATGTACTCCTCCTCATTTAAATCAGTCTCTAAAAAAGACCCATAAACTCCAAAACCTGCATTATTAACCAGGACGTCAATTTTGCCAAACTTCTCCAGTACCTCATTTACAATCCTAAATACAGTGCTCCTATCACTGACATCAGCCTCATAGATTACATCACCAATATCCGATTTACTCCTAGAAATCGAAACAACAGTATAATTATTCTCCTTAAGTAACTTAACAACAGCCCTCCCTATACCTTTTGATGCTCCAGTTACAATAGCAACTTCAGACATATATAGAGAAACAACATTCCTTTTTAAAAATAATTTATCCCAATTTTTCAATCTTGACAAAGGTTATCTTATATCTTGGAGTCTTAGAAATCTCATCTAAATCGTCGCAGACAACGTTGTTTACGTAGTAATCATGCATATAAGCAAACATATGACCAACCTTAACCTCGTTAGTTAGCTTGGCTTTCATCACAGCCATACCGCATTTAGAAATAACCTTTACCATATCCCCGTCTTTGATATTCAGCTTTGTAGCATCCTCTGGGTTTATCAACAAATCAGAACTGAAATTCCTATATCCTGGAACTCTCTTGATCAACTCATCAGAATTATACCTAGTCACAACTCTACCAGTAATTAAAATGTAACTATCACCAGATATTTCGTTATACCTAACTAATCCAAACTTAGCCTTACCGCTAGGAGTCATAAACCTATCCTTGTACAGACTAGACTCGTGATTAGGATACCTGGAGTCTACAGAGTAATCCATCAATTCATCAAGGGTCAAATTAGAGTACAACTTTGCAACCTCCTTCATCTCTTTAAACACTAATTTAGGATCGTCATGAAAACCAGTAAAACCTAACTTCTCAGCAATCCTCTTAATTATCCACAACTCACTCCTAACCTCCCCAGGAGGATCAACAACCTTAAACCTCCACTTAACAGTACGATCTAAATTAGTAACTGAACCCTCTTTTTCAGCCCATAAAGGAGTAGGCAAAACGTAATTTGCATATTTAGCAGTCTCAGTCATAAACGGATCCATTACTACTAACAATTCCAACGACTTCAAGAACTTAATAACCTTGTCTCTATTTGGCAAACTAAAAGCTGGATTGTAATTCATTAGAAAAAGTGCCTTAACATTACTATCCCTTAGAAAAGCCTCAGTTATACTCAAACCCTTCTTGATTGGAGGAATAAAACCCCAAACCCTACTTAACTCCTTAGCGTTATCCTCGTTCATTGGACCATTTGGGAAAACATCTGGCTTTATTAAATCACCAGAACCTTGAACATTTGTTTGACCCCTATAAACTAATAGTCCCCCACCATCAATACCAACATTCCCAGTAAGCAATGCTAGGTTAATGTAGGCCTTTACGGCATTAACGCCAGCTGACTGAGTTAAACCCAAACCCCATGAGAGTATTGTAGGCTTATTTGTAATAATCTTAGCGAACTCAATAATCTTATTCTTACTAACACCAGTAATCCTCTCGGCTTCCTCAATAGTATAAGACTTTACAATCTCCCTAAACTCATCAAAGTTCTCAACACGTTCCTCAACGAACTTACTATCATATAATCCATTACTTATCAAATAGTTCGCAACAGCGTTATATAGATAAATATCAGTACTACTACTAATCTGTAAAAACAAATCAGCAATCCTAGCAGTACCAGTCATCCTAGGATCAATAACTACAATTTTCACACCCTTTCTCTTAGCCTCAACTAAATATTGAGATAAAACGGGATGGCTATCAGTCACAGATTCTCCAGAAATTACAATATTTCTAGCCTTCAAAATTTCAGAAACGGTAACAGAAGAAGCCCCAATACCGACTAACTCCTTTAAAGCCATTGCGGAGGGCTCATGACAAACCCTAGCACACGAGTCAACATTATTAGAACCCAAAGCTCTAGCCAACCTCATGAACGAATATCCTTCCTCCAACGTATTCTGACAACCACCGTAAAAGCCAATAGCCTCTGGACCGTACTTACTCCTAATTTCCTTTAACTTGCTAGCAATATCGCTAATTGCTTCATCCCAAGTAGTCCTAACGAAAGTGTCCTTAACTCTCTTTAAAGGATAAGATAAACGGTCCCAAGCGTAAATTACTTCTGAAGCAACAGCGCCCTTACCACAAACGTGTCCTCTACTAACAATATGCTCTTGTGATGGAGATACTCTAAATATAAAGTTATTCTCTACATAAAAATCTAGACCACAACCTACACCACAGAAAGGGCATATGGTTTTCCTAACTTCCATACAATACTATACTGATCTAGAAAATTTAAAATGATCTTACTATCCGTATTAATATCAATTATTAACTGGGTTTATTCCATAAGCTTTGAAAAAATTATTACTTATTATTCTCACTAGCTTATACTCTTCTATACCTAAAAAATTGCTCATAAATGAGATAGCGTTAGGTATATCACTAGGTTCTAATAGCTTACCCCTATATTCATACCCACCATCACTCTCTGTAAGAACGTTTTTTAGGTCGGCATTTTTCAACACGTTTTGATGCTTCTTCTGGAAAGAAACGGAAGGATTTATAGAAATGAAATACCCAGCACTCTCAATATCCTTCAACAGATTAATGGGACCAGTATACCAGTGAAAGATAGCACTCTTCACGTCGTTTTTAACTAAAATGTTGAAAGCGTCCTCCCAAGCATCTAAAGCGTGGACGTTTATCAACTTACCTTCTCCCGCTTTTATCTGCTCCTCAAAATACTTAATTTGCAACTCTTTAGGAGCCTTAGCAAACCTGTAATCCAAACCAACTTCTCCAACGAAATCAGCTTTACTAATCAACGATAAAACTCTAGTCAGATCCTCCTCGTGAACGCGCCAAGGATGAATACCAACTCCTACTAATACGTTCTCACTCTTTAAGGAGAGAGTATCCATAGCGGATTGGTAATCCATTGAAACAGCAGCTATAAGATAACCTTCATACTTCTTCTTCAAATAGGAATAATGGCAATGAGCGTCAAAGTACTTATACATACAAAAAGAAATGGAAGAGAAAAAGAAAAAACTAACTTAACACATCAAAAATCGTTACATTAACTTCTAACCCCTGCCTTGATGAAAACATTAACTTAACGTCGCCACCAATCATAAATGACTTACTAAAATATCCATCAACTATACCAGAGTAAATTACAGTAGAGTTATTTACCACGGTTAAGTTAAACGCGTTATGTCCCATTACTTTAATTGTAACATTGCCATAACTTAACTTCAAGGGAACAGTGTAATTTGTTGAAGCATTTGATACTATAGCAAATTGATAAGTTATGTTTTGAACATTTGTAGTCGTATAGTACTCTTGCCCTTTAGAAACTGGAGTCTGTGGATGATAGAATAGGTTAGTATGAGTTAAGAGAAACACTCCTACTAGAATGATTGCTAGTACAACAATTACCTTGCCTATCATGATAATCAATACTTAAATGGATAAAGTTTAAAAGGAGAAAAATACGATAATTCAACCCTTTTTACATTAATCTAAAAGATGAGTTAGGGCTGGTTCTTCTCATTGATTCGGAATTACATCTCTTGTTCAAGGGGAAGTACGGCTAGTTTGAGATCTCATTTAAGCTTTGTAGTATTTTTGTCTAATTTGAGCTCGTATAATAGTGATAATAAAGCTATCAGATACTTGACGGATTTAGGTAGGTCATGTGAGTTCCAGGTTTAACATTTTTGTTTGAAGAAGAAGGAACAACATTTCCTCTCTGATTTCTTTACTTAACTCCTATTTTTGAAGAGGATATAAAAACCCAGAACATGATGTACGAGTTGTGTTAAAAATATGTTATGTTTATCTTCGTTTATCTACTTCGTTACTTTGTAAAAGAAAGTCTCTATAAATTCGATCTATTGTTATATGTTTATTAGTTTTAATGATCTGATTTTAGGTTACTAAATATACGTGATACAATAAATTGATATTCGATCCTATCTCTACTCTAAGTAGCAGTTAACATGATATAGTTCGAGTTTACTTCATCGTTATGGTGTAGCGATAGCTTTAAAAATGGCTTGTTTCGATATTAACATGCGGAGTTTATTCAATGAAGTAGGGGATGGCGTCCCCCTGGGGGTAACCCCGAACCGCCTCTTGATTAATGATAGGGGCTGATGACGCCTACTTCACCACAAAAGGGTGGGAAGTATGGCGCAAATGAAGCTCAGGTAATAGTTTCAACCATAACTCAAGTTATTATAGTTATTCTACTATCCCCATTATATCAAGGAATTTACGATAGGGGAAAAGCCATAATAGAAGGGCGTAAAGGACCTAGTGTTCTGCAACCTTACTATGATATAATTAAACTACTAAGAAAAGAAACCGTTATTTCAAATAACTCATTATCTCTATTTGTTTATGCTCCTTACATAGTTTTTGGAATTTATCTCCTTATTTCCTTCGTCATCCCAGTAGTTTATCCAGTACCCATCTTACTCACCCCTACGGTGGATTTCTTAGGGGGAGCATTACTCTTCTCCTTAGCTGCGTTCATAAAAATAATTGCCTCCCTAGAAAGTGGAAGTAATTTCGTAGCATTAGGAGTAAGTAGAATTCTCTCTTTCACCTTCTTATCTGAAGCTACACTGATAACGGTTTTCTTTGGTGTCGCATTAATAACTGGTCAAACAACCCTTACGTAACATTAGATTACGTTTCCCAAAGCCTCTCTCATTACTTTCAACTAGACCACATCTTCGTATCGATCTCATTCTTCATGTTATGGTTATTCGAAACCGGTAAATTACCCGTAGAGAGCCCTGGATTAAGCGAAATGGGTATGATAGACGATGGAGTTCTCTACGAATATAGTGGAAAATTACTCGCAATACTAAAGTGGGGTTCTTACATCAAACAATATCTATTAGGCTCAGTACTCCTAAACGTATTTATATTCCCTTGGTTTTTACAAGTTGGAATTATAGGCTCTTTAATAGACGTTGCAGTGATGTTCGGCAAATGGTTACTCCTAATCCTTATTAGCGTTATAATAAACACCACTCTAGCTAAATTAAGACTATTTAAAGTTCAAGATTATCTAGCAGTAGCGTTCCTCCTTTCCCTTCTTTCATTAACGCTTACTGTCTTGTTGGGGTGAAGGCATAGTGATTAACTCAGAAATCCTAGAACTACTCTCAACGTTCATATTAATTTCAGCCTTTTACATTCAAGGACAAGCTTACTTTAAACCAGCAATATATGTACAAGCCCTTCAATCTACCTTAATCGCAATTCTAGCCTTCTATCTAGGAATCTCACTTTTTTCCATCGACTATATAATTTTAGGAATAACAATAATACTACTGAGAACTGTAATAATCACAATATTTTTATTTAGAGGTCTAGTTAAAGAGAAACCAGGAACTAGAGAAAGCTCTAAGGGAGTAGCATCTGAACTAATATTGAATCTCGCATTTTCCATTATAGCATCTCTAGTAGTATATTATTTCGTATTGGAGAAAATACCCATAAGTACGGAAATCAACAACACGCTAATGCTATTGTTCGCCTTTATCTTACTCTTCCAAGGTTTATTCCTTATTATTTCTAGAAGGAGTACAATATTTCAATTTGTCGGTTTTATAGAAGAAGAGAACTCCACAATTCTTTTTGGTATTTTAGTATTGTCCATTCCCTTCTTAATAGAAGTGAGTGTATTCCTTGATGTATTAGGGCTAGTGATAATTTCCTCAATTTTGACGTTAGAAAAAGCAGAACATTCTAGGTTAGACGAACTAAAAGGGTGATCTAAATGAATATTGAACCCATACTCTTATTATTAATTCCGATAATAAGTAACGTAGGCTTTTTCAAACTCAAGCTAATTAAGACCCTATCCATACTATCAGCAGTACTAACATTAATCATCAGCATCTTCCTTTACTTCTTAGCACCAATTAGAAACTCTTTCTTCTTCATCACTAAGTTCACAACGTTTTTCCTATCGATGATTGCATCAATTTATCTCCTATCTACCCTTTACTCCATGAATTACATAAAACCAAGCAAAATAGTAAGTGAAAGATTATACTATATTCTACTAAATTGCTTCGCATCATCAATGCTTTTCACTGTTATTATGAACAATTACGGTCTAATGTGGGTTGGGATAGAACTCACAACTGTGACCTCAGCTCTTTTAATAGTAGCGGAAACATCTGAAACCTCACTGGAAGCCACGTGGAGGTATATAATCATAGTATCCGCTGGTGTAACATTAGCACTATTCTCAATAATTTTCATCTACTATAACTATCATACATTAACTGTAACGGAAATACTTACAAAACCAGAAAACAACATAATAACTAAACTCGCGGTAGCTCTAGCTTTAATAGGATTTGGAACAAAGGCGGGAGTTTTCCCCATGTATACGTGGTTACCAGATGCCCATAGCGAAGCGCCATCTCCAATAAGCGCATTATTTTCTGGAGTACTACTTCCGGCCGCAACTTACGTGGTGTACATGGTATATCAAGTAAATCCATTAACCAATATCTTTATAATTTTCGCAACTTTGTCGATAATAACCGCATCGGTTATCTTGACTTATCAATGGCACATAAAGAGAATGTTCGCGTATTCAACCATTGAGAACATGAACCTAGCCTTGCTTGGACTTACAATAGGCCAACCCCTCGGAGCAATAATCCTCCTTCTTGCACACGCATTTGGTAAAGCGGGAGCCTTTTACTCTAGCGGAATTGTATTGAAAGTCCTAGGAGAAAAGAGAATTGAAAACATAGGCGGTTTATATACAAAACTAAAACTCACCTCAGTATCGCTATTATTGTCCTCTCTAGCTGTAACTGGTACACCACCCTTTGCAACTTTCATAGGAGAATTCTTCATATTACAAACATTAATTCAGAAAGGTTATATTATAGAGTTTATATTAATAGTAGTCTCTCTGGCAACAGCTTTCATCTCAATAAACTATAACGTTACCAAAATGATATTCACTCAAAGAGAGCTGACAGTCTCAGAAGAACCCAGGCTAATCACGTTCATTTCTCTTGTATCATCTATAATTCCACTCGTTCTCGGTATACTTTTACTGGTGATCCTCTCATGAAATACTATAAATGGGCTCAAAAAGGCGAGGGAAGGAAAATAGGCAGAATAGGGGATTATTGTCTCTACGAAAAAACGATAATAGAAGAGAAATGTGAGGAAATCAAACCAAATATAACGCAAACGTATGGCTCCTTTAAGTTCATTTACGGACCCTCAGCTGGAGGATTACTCGAATCAATAAAATTCATTATTACAACTAATGGTGAAAAAATTCTAGGAATAGACGCTGAGGTATACAAGAACAGAGGAATAGTAATAAGCGGTTTAACTGTGGACGATGCCTTACTCAGAGTAGAGAGAATAAACGCGCCATTTAGCGCTTCCCACACAATATCCTTTTTACTCGCTGTAGAAGATTCGTTAGAATTGGAACAAGACTATCCAACCCAACTAAAGAGAATAGGTGAAATAGAATTGGAAAGAATAAGAAATCACTTATTCGTGATATCGAGATTAACTGAAACCGCATCACTAAACGTACCTACATACCATCTCTTGCACCTCGTTGAAGAAGTCAATAGATTAATAGGCAAAATGTGTGGTCACAGGTATTTCTTTGGCGTTAATACAATTAATGGGGTTAACTGCGATTTTGGAAATTTATTAAGAATAATAGACATTACAAAGGAATTCAAACAAATCTTCGATGGGCTACTTGAAAGTAGAATCTTCATAGATAGACTCCAAGAAAACGGAAAATTAATAGATGAAAACAGTATAGGACCAGCTGCCAGAGCTGCTGGACTCGATTACGATGCGAGAAAGGACTTTAAAGCCTTACCTTATGAAGACTTAGGTTTTAGAACAGTTATCACACAAGAGGCAGACGCATTCGGAAGGTTCCTAGTTAGGGGAATGGAGATAATCGAGTCGTCTAAAATTTTAGTAGGGTTATACGATAAAATAAAGAATCACAATAACGAGAGAGGGAAAAATCACAAACAAGGATGGGGAGAGGGACTGGCCAGAGTCGAGAGTCCATCTGGTGATCTAGCCTATTACGTCAGGTTAAATAACGGGATTATCGACTCAGTATTACTCCTCACTCCTTCACAAGTCAATCTCAACCTATTTTTGAAAAGCGTGATTAACACAATATTTACCGATTTTCAATTCAATTGGGAAAGTTTTGGAATTTGGGTAAGTGAAATAGGGGTGGTGTTAAAGTGAAGAACTGGTGGTTTATTAGAGGTTTAAGAAAGGGAGTAATGACGGAGAAATACCCGAAGGAAATAGCGGAATGGAGCACTGAAATACAAGGAGAAGGTAATGTAAACTGTCCAACAAACGCCATAAAGGATGGAAAGTGGATAAAAGAAAGATGTGTGTTCTGCAGGAGATGCTATCCCAGTTATAAACCAAATTTCAATCCAAGAATATATACAGTAAAGAAAACTGAACCCATTTTCAGAAAGTCGTTCTACCTTTACCCGATAGATTCTGGAACTTGTGGAGGGTGTAACATGGAACTAAAACTTATCTCGTCACCGGAGTACGATATGACGAGATTCGGCATATTCTTCACCAATACTCCAAGACACGCAGATGCTTTAGTAGTAATGGGGGTAATAACGGAAAAGATGAAAGAGGTTTTGAAGAAAGCATATGAAGCAATGCCGCAACCCAAAGTAATCATATTATTAGGTGCTTGTGTCATCTCAGGGGGAATAATAGGTGAAGGAGTACCATTAGAAGCAGTAGTTGAAATACCCGGTTGTCCACCGAATCCCTTTACAATACTTGAAGCGTTAACTAAGGTGAAGGGAAAATGAACGCTTTACTTTATATATTACCTTTGCTAGTAATTTCCATTATAGTTTCTATCTTCAACAAAAAAGCGGGCTACATCCTATTCGCAATATCATCATCAATACTACTCATCATTTCCATTTACGAATATAATGGAGTTCTCTCATTTTTCTCTATAATTTCAGCCTCAGTTTTCTCTATAATTTCAGCCTCAGTGTGGCTTCTCACCTCAATTTTCTCAATAGATTACGACCATTACGGGAAATGGCTTTCCCCGTTATACGGACTCACGATCTTAGGCATGGTCCTTGTACTTTATTCAAATAATTATCTACTATTCCTCGCTGGCTGGGAAATAATGACAATTCCAGCATATGTAGCAATAGGACTAACAGCAAAGAATAATAGACCGCCATTCGTTTTCATGGCGTTCGGAGAACTGAGCACAATCTCATATTAACTGGATTCGTAATAGTGAAAACAACAAGCTTCATTTATTTGTCAACCCCAATTCCCTTGATCGTAGCTACTTTTGGATTCATAATAAAGATGGGAATGATGCCCTTCCTCGTATCGGAATGGTTACCTATAGCGCACGGAACAGCTCCATCTAACTTTTCGGCAATATTAAGTGCCACAATGACCCTAATGGGAGTTTACGGAATACTGAGGATGACAATCTTAACGCAAACTATCCCTATTGGATTTCCACTCGTACTAGTGGCTATAGGCTCATTTAGCGTATTCTTTGGAGCACTTTACGGCTATGTAAACGAGAACACTAAGGGAATTTTAGCCTTTAGTACGATAGAGAATAATGGGGCAATATTAGTAGCCTTAAGCTTGTACATGGTCGCAAAGCAACTAAGCATTACCTCAATAGAGCACATTTCCCTAATCACTGTAATTTTATACTCATTCGCACACTCTATAGCAAAAACTGGGCTATTCCTATCTGCTGGTTTACAAGAACATCAGAGTATAACCTATTCAAAAAAGATAAGAAACGTCTCAATAGGGCTAGTCCTATTAGCCTCTTCCATGTCTGGGCTATTACCAAATATAGGTGGAGTTGCATCTTGGTTATTGCTTGAAAACCTATTCATGTTCTCATACGTGCTTCATGACGTGATATCAATCCTCTTTATAGCAACTGGAGCAATTATAGCAATGGGTGAAGGTCTGGCAACGGCCTTATTAGTCAGATACATAACTTATACGTCAATATTTCAGAATACAAGAGAACAATTAAGTAAAATAAAGAAATATCCCATCCTATTTTCTGGATTTATAGTACTCATACTGGGATTCACGTTACCTTATCTAATATACCCTTACAAAAACTCCGCAATAATTTTCGGAATGCTAACTAATAGCGTGATTCTAACACACTACTACAACAATACATTCGGAGGAATATCACCACTTTATGTGGTCCTATTGATAACAATATTTTCCCTTATAAGCTACCTCGCCTTTGGAAAGCCTAAAATAAGAAAAGCGGAAACGTGGAACAATGGAGTAAACGAACAAGCAGAGTATACGGCCTTTGCAATGGCAAATAACATAAGACAAATGTTAAAGAAAATCCTAAGACCAGAGGAAGAAAAATTCCTACCTACATACGGTTTAGATATATTCTGGGAATACCTCTACAAATTAGCTAATGATATAAGGAGATTTGGGAAGATCTTCGCGGAAACGTTCATTAACAGTTCCATATCATGGTACATTATATACATTATTTTGACGCTAATTGTGTTAATAATAGTGGTAGTAATGGGGTGAAACTATTACATGTTCAAGAGAAAAAGAACTAAAGGAGAAGATAGAGGAGAAGAAAAGAATAATAGAGGAACTAAAGAGGAGAATAGAGGAAACGAGGAGAGACTTGGAGAAGATATATCAACTACAACTGATCGCAACAGAGTGTACGAAGAAGAATGCTCAGAACTCTTAAGGCAATTGCTTAATCTATCGTCACAAGAATCAGCATTAACTTTCGAACTATATCAGCTATCAGAGGAGGCAAAAGTTGAAACATTACGCTTATCGGGATTAATAGCTAATTGCAAATATTACGATAAGACGTTAGCAGAAGAACTGTATAAAGAGTTAGACAATTTATTTCATAAATACCTTGAACGAGAAAAATGAAGTTCAAGAATGGTCGCTGATTGATTTCTCTACTGGCACACCAACCATATTACCATACTCAACCCACGAGCCATCGTAAAGCCTAACCAACCTAAACCCTAAAACCTCTTTTAAGGCATACCAAACAACAGAAGCCCTAGCACCAGTCCTACAGTACACCACTATCCTATCCTCTCTATTTAACCATGAAAAAATCCTACCCAACTCATCCCTAGGCTTCATGGTTTCATCCTCATTAAGCAAAGTTGTCCATGGAACGTTCTTAGCACCCGGAATGTGACCACTCATCTGAGTCTGTTCACACTTGTGCTCTGGAGGTGCAGTAGTCAAACCATCATACTCTTCCTTGCTCCTAGAATCGATCAAAACAATTTCTTTAAGCCTAGATAACAACTCCCATACTAAAATCCTTGAGGACCAATCAGGCTTACTAGCCTTGTATTCACTCCTCCTGACTACTACAGCATCATTGTCAATAGGGTAATTTTCCCTCAACCACTTATAAATGCCCCCGTTTAAAATAGCCAAATTTGAATGCCCGTAAGCTTTTAAAATCCAATAAGCGTAGAACGCGTATCTATTATTCATATCGCTATATAACACAATAAGATCATCGTTGTTTATCCCCGCATTTCCTAAAACCTTACTCAACTTCTCCGGGCTAGCGAAATCCCTAGAATTATCGCTGAGAAAATCCCTCCAATTTATCAATACAGCTCCCGGAATATGCCCCTCGTAGTAACTTATCTGCGGATTATAATCAATTTCTACAACCTTAACGTCCTTTAAATTGTTATAAAGCCATTCAATACTTACAAGCATAATATGTAAGAACAATTTAGGTTAATAAGCTTTTAATCAAATATTCTACAATTTACAGCATTTTAAGTTACTGAAACCAGAACAATCTATACTAAAATAGCTGCTTTGTGGATAGCTTCAATCTTTATCAAAGCTAACGTGAAACTTACTTTTAAAACGACGCTTGATTTTGAATTTAAGAAAATTTAACGAGCTTAACATCTGAGAAAATTAAACTAATCCACAAAGTTTAAAATAGCGAAATTTTTATATAATGGATAGTCTATCCATATATGTGATGAAACCAAATTTCAATGCGTTCATGCAAGCAATTGGCCACAAAAATTTAGTCACCTTATCACTTTTCTACGTAATTAACGTAATACTAACGGGATTACTTTTTCTCTTCTTATACACGTTACCGCAAAAAGAGCTAACAATAAAAACAGATAGCGGTGAGCTAATAGGAACCTTTATAACACTAGGAGTTTTATCATACACCTTTGGCTTAAGACACGCAGTAGACGCTGATCACTTGGCAGCAATAGATAACGTAACTAGGAAAATGTTACAAGAAGGAAAGAATCCAATCTTCGTTGGCACTTTCTTCTCATTTGGTCATTCAACAGTAGTAATTTTACTATCCCTTGCAGTAATGATGGCTTCAAGACTGGTAGTTAACTCATTACCTTCCCTCGAGAACACCGGAAATTTGATCGAGACACTAATAAGTGGAGGATTTCTTTATATTTTAGGCCTACTAAACACAATAGTACTCTACGAATTATACTCGTTTTATAAAGAAAGAAAACATGACAAACAAAAACTAGAGGAAATATTGCAGAAAAGAGGTTTCATGAATAGGTACTTTAACAAGTTGTTCAAAATAATAACAAAACAATGGCAAATGTACATTGTAGGACTCCTCTTTGGACTAGGATTTGACACTGCGACAGAAGTTGCAATACTATCAATATCGGCAATACTAGCTTCAACGTATATACACATACCAATCTACACAATCTTACTATACCCAATCCTATTTTCACTAGGAATGTCACTAGTTGACACTACTGATGGTCTATTCATGAGGTTCACCTATGGCTGGGCATTCCTATCACCACTCAGAAAAATATGGTATAACCTAACGATGACACTAATATCAATTTTAATAGCGTTTGGAATAGGTACAATAGAGTTGTTAGGAATATTACAAGCCGAGTTCAACCTAACTGGATTATTTTGGGATCAAATAGCAGCGTTAAACAGTGTTTACTGGGAGACGATAGGATATTATGTAATATTTACTTTTGTAGTGACTTGGATAACATCCGGAATAGTATACAAGATCAAGAAAATAGAATAATGAAACCATATAATTTTTACAACAACTAGCTTTATTATTTAATAGAAATATTCCTTCTATACATATACATAAACAAATATAGAAGGCCCATCAGCTGGCTTAGGATTTACCGGACCGCCTAGAATCGTTAACGACAAGAGGGCTTGCCCGATTGGGAGGCGCGGGCTAAATCCCTCAGACTTTCGCCCTCGGGACTTACACCCCGCCCCCATCAATCCCCTCTTCTAGGGGTGGGCTCTCGCGGGTTACCCCGCATGGCTGCCTCTTTTCGGGGAGGGGTTCCCGCTTAGATGCTTTCAGCGGTTACCCCACAGGGCGTGGCTGCCCGGCACTGCCCTACCGGACAACCGGTAAACTAGAGGCCCCGGTACCCTGTTCCTCTCGTACTTGGGGTACCTTCCCCTCAGGCAGCCCACACTCCCCACCCTTAGAGTCCGACCTGTCTCGCGACGGTCTAAACCCAGCTCACGTTCCCCTTTAACGGGCGGGCAGCCCTACCCTTGGGGGCAGCTGCACCCCCAGGGTGGGAAGAGCCGACATCGATGTAGCAAACCGCGGGGTCGATGGGAGCTCTCGCCCGCGACGACCCTGTTATCCCCGGGGTAACTTTTCTGTCATGCCCGGCCCCCACGTGGGGGGACACGAGCGTTCGCTAGGCCGCGCTTTCGCGTCGAGACCCCGTACTTTGGAGGGTCTCGTCAGGCCGGCTTTTGCCCTTGCACTCTACGGCGGCGTTCTGTACCGCCTGAGCCGACCTTTGGGCTCCCGTGTTATCTTTTCGCGGGAGTGCCGCCCCAGCCGAACCGCCCACCTGACGCTGTCCCCACCCCTACGGGCAGGTAAGCTCCTCGAGCACCCATGGGTGGTGTTTCACCTTCGGGTCCCCCATCCCCGAAAGGATGGGTTCGACCCCTCCCACCTACTCTACGCATAGGCGCCCGAGGAGCAGCGCCAGGCTGCGGTGAAGCTCCACGGGGTCTTCTCTCGGTGTGGGGAGTTGCGGGACTGTGAACCCACTCTGGGCGTTCACGGGGCCCCAGGCTGGGACAGTAGGGACCACGTTGATCCATTCATGCGCGCCGGAACTTACCCGGCAAGGCATTTGGCTACCTTAAGAGGGTCAGAGTTACCCCCGGCCTTCAGTGGGGCTTCGGCCGGTTGGACCCGGCTTTCACCAACCACCAGTGGCCAGGATTTAGCCCCCGTTCACACCCTTTCGGGCTAGCGGGGACCTATGTTTTTATTAAACAGTCAGGTCCCTCTTGTCACTGCGACCTACTGAGGCCGGTTTACGACCCCAGTAGGCACCCCTTCTACCGAAGGTACGGGGCTATTTTGCCGAGTTCCCTAGCCTGAGTTAACCCCCAGACGCCTTGGGCTTCTCACCCAGGGGCACCAGTGTCGGTTCTCGGTACGGTCCTAGGGGATCGTTCTGGACTCCCTTTTCAAGGGGACCTGGGATTGGGTGAAGTCCCCAAAGGGAACCCCATCACGCCTTCGTCCCCTTCTCACCATTACGGCACTCCAGGGACTTAAGCGCTTGGATGGGGCGGTGGCCCCACTCACCCTACCCAGATCCGTCGGGAGTCCAGCTTGCGTTACCGCACCTACCCCTAGGGCGTGGGAATATTAACCCACTTCCCTTTCGGCGAGTACCTATTAGGCCTCGCCTTAGGACCGGCTCACTCCCGGCTGACGACCATTGCCGGGAAACCCTGGCCCTTCCGGCGGAGGGGAATCTCACCCCTCCTCGCTGTTACTGCCGCCGGGATCTGCACCTGTGGCGGGTCCAGTGGATCTCACGACCCACCTTCTACCCCACCACAGCGCCCCCCTACCCGTGGAGACTCATTGAGTCTCCACGCTTGGGTCTCGGCAGCCGGCTTAAGCCCCGACCAATCTTCGGGGCCTCTAGCCTCGGCGGGTGAGCTGTTACGCACTCCTTAGAGGATGGCTGCTGCTGGGCCCACCTTCCCGCTGTCTAAGGCTAGAGACGCCCTTCAACTGGCACTTAGCCGGCATTTTGGGGCCTTAACCCAAGTCTGGGCTGTTTCCCTTTCGCCACCCAACCTTACGCCGAGTGGCCCACTCTCCCCTTCTTCGGCGCCTACGAGTTCGGAGTTTGACTGGAAGCCCGGAGCTTTCGCTCCGAACCCCCAATCAGTTACTCTACCCCGTAGGCAACCTCCAGGGAGGCTGCGCTAGGACGCATTTCGGGGGGAACTAGCTATCACCGAGCTAGATTGGTCTTTCGCCCCTAGACCGGGGTCAGGGGAACGAATTGCACGTCAGAACCCCTATTCGGCCCTCCACCGAGGTTTCCCCCGGCTTCGGCCTGCCCCGGCCTAGATCGCCCGGTTTCTAGCCTCACGCCAGTGACTTTAGGCCCTGACAGACCCTGCCCCTCACCCGGTTTCCCGGGTTGCGGGCACTCGGTTTCCCTATGCCTTCGGGGTTAACCCCCTTAGGCTCGCCACTGACGTGAACTCCCCGGCCCGTGTTTCAGGACGAAAGGCAAGACCCCGGTCCATCTCCCTCGTACTCGAGGCTCGCGCCTCTTTCCTTCGGGAGACTTCACTCCTTTCGAGCCTTGCCCTACTATGACCAGCCGGTTTCAGGCTCTTTTCACCCCCCTTCCGGGGTACTTTGCAGCTTTCCCTCACGGTACTTAGTTCGCTATCGGTCTCGGGACGTATTTAGCCTTGGAGGCACGTGGCCCCCAACTTCCCACCCCCGAACCAGGGGATGGTACTCTGCCTCCAGCCACCTCCCACCTACCTTTAGCCTACGGGGCTGTCACCCTCTATGGCCCTCCATTCCAGGAGAGTTCGGCTAGGTAGGCCAGGGAGGTCGGCTTTAAACCAGACTGGAGGCCAATAACACCACATTCCCACCGACTTGTCGCCGGCGGGTTTGGTTTGGGCTATCCCCCTTTCGGTCGCCCCTACTCAGGGGATCTCGGTTGATTTCTCCTCCTTCCCCTACTAAGATGTTTCCGTTCGGGGAGTTCCCACACCCGAACTCTCGTCGAGTCGGGTGCGCCCCAAAGGGGCAGGAGGTCCCATTCGGGGATCCCGGGTTCAAAGGCAGCGTGTGCCTACCCCGGGCATTTCGCCACTTGCCGCGCCCTTCGTCAGCGCCCGAGCCGAGCCATCCACCGGCTGGCTTGGTGCCCCTAGTCGTTAACGATTCTAAGCGGCCTTTCGGCCCTAAGCCAGCTTCATCGAGCCCTTAGGGAGAGTATTTCCCATAGGCCCTTTGCTCTTAATTCTCCTCTGGCCAAGAGGAGAACCGCATCTGTAAAAGGGAACCAAGGGTTTTATGGGCTTCCTACCCCTATGGAAATTGACGGGGGAGTTTGTAACTATGAGGTGATCCAGCCGCAGGTTCCCCTACGGCTACCTTGTTACGACTTCTCCCCCCTTGCAGGAGAGAAGCTCGACCCCCCACCTAAAGGCAAGGGGCCTCACCCCTCTCCTACTCGGGTGGAGCGACGGGCGGTGTGTGCAAGGAGCAGGGACGTATTCACCGCAGATTGTTGATCTGCGGTTACTAGGGATTCCTCGTTCACGAGGGCGAGTTTCAGCCCTCGATCCCAACTGCGGCAGGGTTTAAGGGATTACCTTCCCCTTTCGGGGTCGGAATCCCGCTGTCCCTGCCATTGTAACCCGCGTGCGGCCCAGGGGTTTCGGGGCATGCTGACCTGCCGTGGCCCCCTCCTTCCTCCGGCTTACGCCGGCAGTCCCACTAGTGTGGTCCCGGCCCGGAGACCAGGATACCAACTAATGGTGGGGGTCTCGCTCGTTGCCTGACTTAACAGGACATTTCACAACACGAGCTGGCGACGGCCATGCACCTCCTCTCCGCGAGTCAGGCAAGGTCGTTAGCCTGGCCGTCATCCTGCGGTCTCCCCTAGTAAGATTCCAGGCGTTGACTCCAATTGAGCCGCAGGTTCCACCCCTTGTGGTGCTCCCCCGCCAATTCCTTTAAGTTTAAGTCTTGCGACCGTACTCCCCAGGCGGCAGGCTTAACGGCTTCCCTGCGGCACCACATGGGCTCTAAGCCCATGTGACACCTAGCCTGCATCGTTTACAGCCGGGACTACAGGGGTATCTAATCCCTTTTGCTGCCCCGGCTTTCGCCCCTCACCGTCGGGCGCGTTCTAGCCAGCCGCTTTCGCCACTGGTGGTCCTCCCGAGATCTGAGGATTTCGCCCCTACTCCGGGAGTACCGCTGGCCTCTCCCGCCCCCTAGCCCGACAGTATCACCCCCATTCCCCCGGTTGAGCCGAGGTCTTTAAGGAGTGACTTGTCGGGCCGGCTACGGGCGCTTTAGGCCCAGTAAGAGTCCCGACCACTCGCGGGGCTGGTATTACCGCGGCGGCTGACACCAGACTTGCCCCCCGCTTATTCCCCCGCCTTTGTAGAGCGGGGAAAAGCTCCCTTACGGGAGCACTCGGGGTGGCGCCCTCACGCTTCCGCGCATTGGGGACGTTTCGCGCCTGGTGCGCCCCGTAGGGCCTGGGCCCTTGTCTCAGTGCCCAACTGGGGGCTCCCGCTCTCACGGCCCCTACCCGTTATAGGCTTGGGGGGCCCTTACCCCCCCAACTACCTGATGGGCCGCAGCCCCATCCTGAGGCGCTCATGAGCGGGAAATAGCCCATGAACCTTTCAGCGAGGAACCGTTCCAGGACTCCTCGCCTATGGGAGATTATCCCCAGTTTCCCGGGGTTATCTCCCTCCTCAGGGTAGGTTAGCCACGTGTTACTCAGCCGTCCGCCACGCTCCCTTGCCCGGGAGCGTACGACTCCCATGGCTTAGCCCCACCCCGATAGCGGTCGGGTCCGGCAGGATCAACCGGATTTGGGGGTAGGAAGCTAACCACACCCTTGGTTCCCTTGTCAGAGACAAGCTTCCCGGGCTTAGGGGCCCGGGGATCTTGCCCCTCCACGAATAAGCGATATCTTCCCCGGCGGGAGTGTTTCTCCCGCGGGGGCATCCGCATTATACATATTGTTCTGAAATCCCATATAAATCTAACTTCTATATATTCCGTGTAAATTAAGGGAGAATAACGTGCGTTAATAATATAAGAGTGTTTTAGTTCGTAATAATTCTTATGTGTTTTAAACCTCTTTTTGATTTACACGTTAATTATATATATACTATTCAACCTTAAAAAGAAAAAATCGAAAGAAGTCTCATAAAAGACAAGTTTTTCTAATCACCTTTCAAGGGAAGACTAGAATTTTTGTCTACTGAATTATTGTGACTTAATTGCAGGATTTACATAAAGGCACACATCGTTAATGTACCTAGCGTCTAATAATTCACACCTCTCATCTTGGGTGGAATTCCGGTACTGGATATCTTATGTAATCGCAAAAGGTGTTTTCAAGTAGTTCTGAGCACATGAAGAGTATTGCGTTATTAGTCTTCATCTCACCAGTCTTGTGATAGGACATTCCGTCGTAATATGTGTACTCTGCGTTTAGGACTTCTGCTATGTATTTCAACAAGTTGTTTGAGAAGATGTTAGTTTTCTCTTTGTGAGGTCGTTTATGATTCTCTTTAGCTCGTCGTAGACGTGATTTGCTAATTTTGCATACCTTTCAGTTGTCTCTTGTACTTCGTTGTCCCACTCTATTATTCCAAGTATTGCTGATACTGTATTTCTAGGTAAGTTGTACTTGTTCATTACTTTTGCTTCAATTTTGTTTACTATTGCTAGGTTTTTTCAAATGTTTCGAGTACTCCCAGTTCTGAGGCATATTTCTTGATGTTTTCAAGTGTGAATGGCGGTATTGGAGGGTTAATGAGGGATAAAGTTTTCTCGTCTATCAAGTCGTTTACAATTCCAATTATGCCGGATTGGGATAGGATTGGTGAGCCTATATCAGTGATTTTTACTTTTTATGATGTTGTGAATTTTGATGAAGAGATTGTTCCATGGTTTTCCTTTGGTTTCTCGTAATATAAATCGTAATAGGGATATAAAAGAGTTTTCATCAATTATTTTTCTTCGGTTAAGTATATGATCAAGTATATACGGTGTGTATGTTAGTTGTACCGTGTTTTTAATTTCTATACCAATTTTTGGATTTATCCAATCGTCTCCATATTTTCTATAAACTGCTAGTACTATTACGTTTGATTTCGTGTTTATAATTTACTCATTGATGTGTTTAGGACGAACCAACTATGAAAGGGATAAAAGTAGTAGGAGTGAACTATTGCTAAGTAATCTTTCCAGTGTTCTGATTTCCCTACAATGTAAACGTAATAGTCTTCTTTCTCTGTTTTTACTACTATACCATGTCTTATGGTTTGTGATAGGTGTTTTGTTTTCGTTAGTAGTACTCTTTTAGTTGATGCTAGGGCATGATAATATTGGTAAGCGTTTACGTTTCTAGGATATGGGGATGATAATTCAGTGAAGCTAAGCTTTTCTTTTATTTTTCCTATAACTTATATGGCGCTTTCCTTAAATTCGTTGTAGTGTATTTCATCTGTAATTTGGCTTAAATCGTTAGGAGGAATTGGTATTTCTAGTAATGTCATTTTTTAATATTTAGGCTTCTTGAATTATATGTTCTCCCTGACGTGCATTCATCATTATTCAGCAAAGACCAATTAGAACATCCAATAATTGTTTTGCGTTAGAGTTTAAATAAAGTTATATGAAGAAATGAGTTAAATAGGGTCGTTAATATTTCTCTCTAGAAAGGGCTAAATATAAGCTCACAATTGAACCTTTCATATCTGAGGTTCCCCTTCCGTATGCCTTATTATCAATAATTTTGAGCTCGAAAGGATTTGTTAACCAACCATCCCTGGTGGGACAACGTCATAGTGAAAGTTGAAGTGAAGTATAGGATTTGGGCTGTTTCTTACAATTACTATTATTCTTTTGTTCCCTTTATGTGATGGAGAGTAAATGTAGTATTTGTCCATGTATTCCTCTGGTATTTCGATTAGCTGTATTTGAAAACCTATCATTAAATAGGTATTTAAGATAAAGTGCAATATTCTCGTATTCTAATCCAGGTGGATTAACTGTTTTGATTTGTATTAGGTCTTTCAGTAGTTTTGCTGGATCTACCATTTCAATGATTACCTTCTTTTAGCTTTTAACAAATTAGACTTTCCTAATCTATTCTCTAATTCTTCTAATTCTCTCTCTTCATATATTTTCCCTCCATTTTCTATATATTTAAGGAGTTCGATGCAAAATCTTGACGCGTGTTCTAACATTTCAATGTTTAATACACCAGTTTCATATCCCGGTATAACTTGTTTGGAGACGGTTGCAATTCCAATCACTGGAGAATCTGTATATAGCCATGGCGAGATCAGAGTACTAATGTGATATACATTATAATCTAGAGGAGTTAGATCGCCAGTTGTCAAAGGAACCATGTAAATTTCGTGACCAGTTACCTTATTGTAAATGTCAATTACGTTATCGTGAAGTTTTAGGATATACCCGTCTTTAACTACATGAGTTATTGCGAAATCGTCGAACTTAGCTATTCTGTTTCCTTTAGTTGAGTCAATTGATACAACGAATGAGGCCGAGGGATCGACTTCAACTTTAAGTGCTTCATCTAATCCTAAAAGTGGGACCATGAAGTCAAATGGTTTATGGGGAATTAGTTTAGCCTTAACGGACAAGTTAGTTACAAATAGTACATTAAGATCAAGTTCTATTCCTTTTTCTCTTAAATTGAGAAGTTCTAGAAGTGTGGCTAGGCTTACAATTGCTCCATCAGCGTCAGAGACTAAACCCTTATTTACCCCAACCATTTGTATTGCCCCTAATCTTCCTAAGATCTCTACTTTGTCCTTTCCTCCGCCTTCATAAAGTGCTTTTATAAAGGTTACTTCTCCAGCTTTTACTTCCTCGTATTTGACTTTACCTTCTAGCTTCTCCCTTATCTTCTGTAATGGGTCTTCAGATTCTAGAATGTCTATAACCTCTAATAACTTTTTTAACATCATACTCTCAGCTTCCCCGGATTTAGGATATCGTGAGGATCTACTATTCGTTTATATTTCTTCATTAGTTCTAATCTATATTCTTCATCTACTCTATCATTTACAACTAAGGAGTGTATTTCAAATGGTATCCCTTCCTTTGTCATTATTGAATCTATTATGTTAAAGTTTCGTCTATCAGAGATGAAGACTGTGTAAATTACGGTTTCCCCTCTCAATGTCATAACATCGCCGTGTATTAGTACATTAGAACCTAAAGCGTCTTTGACTTGACTTACTACTTTAAGGAAACTGTTAAGAGAGAGCAATCTAACCTCGTAAAAATAATCGGAGAAATTGGTTAGTCTACTCATGGTAACGTAAATAGCTGCAAATGCCAATTCGTCTAAGAATTTCATATCTACTTCTTCTCCAAAGCTTTTTGTACTTGCGACTATTACATTCCATTTACCCGGAGCTACTCTATTTTTAGCAACTAATGATAAGGCCTCTTGATCCTCTATAGTGATTCTCCTTATCTTATCTCTTTCATTCTCTGCATCTTTTAGGAATTTTACCAACTTACCTAGTTCATCAAATCTTATTATTTGATCTTTCCAGTCTTCATAATCCACAGTAGTTATATCAGCCTCGATTATTATGCCAGTTGTCCCAGCTGCTTGAGCTACGGCTAAGGTATTTTCTCCGGTTAGTTCAAAAGTTCCAGTAGGGCCAACAATTTTTACATGTCTAATTCCGCCGTTATGGAAATGATAGCCATATTGATATGATCCAATCCCTACATCTCCTCCTGCAATATATCCTCCTAAAGTGGAAATGTAAAAGCTACTAGGATATACTTGTAATTCTTTTCCCCTCTTCCTAAGGTAATTCAGAGCATCTAGAACCTTTACTCCGGGGGATATTTTCAAATACTTCTCGTCATATTCCATAGTTTTATTTAATTTCTGAATATCCAATACAATAGAGGGATGTATTGGTAGTACTTGTCCTATTGTAGATGTTCCTGCACCCCTAGCTAATAAGGGGATTCTATGAATATCGCAAAATTTAACAACGAATTCAACGTCATACCTATCTTCAACAATTACTACCCCTAGCACTCTCTTACCCATTTTCGATAGGATTGGAGAGACTAAATAGGGAGATTTGGAGTAGTGATCTATGACGTTATCGTTCATAATAAGCTTTGAACCAAGTTCTTTCTCAAGTTCGTCTAATTTCATCATAAACATTATTTATAAATTAATATTAAAGGACTACCTTTAACAATGTAAAATGATTATGTTTTTGACAAGGAATAGGCAATAAGGAGAGCTAATGAGTTATATCTTAGGGTAGATTGTTAAGGGTATATGCTTATATCGGTTTTAATAAGAAAATAGACATATAAGAAAAAATATTTTGGGAACATTAACAATAATTTTTCTATTCTTGTACCAGTTGTCCATCATTATATTTTCTATATTTAATTATTTCAAACCTAACTTCTTGACCTACGTCATAAAATTCCTGAGAAAGGATAGTTATATTATTATTTTTGAAATTGCATATTAAGTATCTTGACTCCCCTGAAGCTTCTACTGATTCTACCATACAAGATAAATTGCCTTTTCCTACTTCTACCCATTCTGGTCTAAACCCTATTTCTTGCGCCTTTTCTTTCATTAGTTCACCAGGTAAAAAATTCATTGGGAATTCACCTACGAATTGCGCTACCCATTTTGTTGTTGGATATTCATATAGTGTTTTTGGATCGCTGACTTGTTCGAATTTGCCTTTATGAAGTACAGCAATCCTATCTGCTAGACTTAAGGCTTCCTTTTGATCGTGGGTTACATAAATGAACGTACCTTTCAATTCCTTTTGTATTCTCTTTAGCTCTCCTCTAGCTATTGTCCTTACTCTAGCATCTAGATTACTTAATGGTTCATCCAACAAGAAATAGCTTGGATTTCTTACAATTGCCCTAGCCAGTGCGACCCTTTGTTGTTGCCCTCCACTGATTTGTGTTACTTTTTTATCTAATATTTCTGATATACCTAAAAGCTTTGCAGCTTTTTCCACTCTTTCTATCATTTCCTCTTTTTTCATTCCCCTCATCTTGAGTGGAAATGCTATATTATCTCTCACTGACATGTTTGGGTAAAGTGCGTAGTTTTGAAATACCATAGCAACATTTCTCTTCTCTGGGGGTCTGTCTGTAATGTCTACTCCATCTGCTATAATTTTTCCCTTATCTGGTTTTTCAATTCCTGCCAAGATTTTCAATAATGTTGATTTCCCTTCTCCACTTGGTCCTAGTATTACAAAGAACTCTCCAGTCTCTATCTTCTCTGTTATGCCGTTAATTACAATGTTTTTGCCATATTTCTTTACAATATCTATTAGTTCTACCGTCATCCTTTTATCCCTCCTGCTAGATATTCTCCCCTTAGATATTTTTGTAATGCAAAAGTTAAAATTATTACAGGAATTGTGAATATTAGTGAAAATGCTATTCCTGCCAATAAGTTTCCTCTGGTAACGTCTTGATATATTGTTACTGGAAGTGTGGAGTGATAGGGAATTAATAGGATTGCATAAGTAAACTCATCCCATGAGAACATCCATGATATTAGGAATGCTGCTGCTATACCAGGTGCTGCTAGTGGTAAGAGTACTGAAAATAACCTATTAAATAAATTTGCACCATCAACTCTAGCTTGATGTTCGAGGTCAATGGGTATTGATGAGAACGTGCCTTGTAAGATGAACGTAGCTAATGGTAATGTTATTAGTGTTTGTGCTAAGGCTAGACCTATTACGGATTCAAAAAGGTGAAGTTTAAGAAAATCTACTGCTATTGGAATACCTATTACTATTGCTGGCATCATATTGGTAACTAATAGAAGGATAATTATGGAATATGCTATGGCTCTTGGTAATCTACTTAAACCATATCCCGCTGGAATAGCCAATGCTATGGTAATGATTCCCACTAATGTTGCTGTCTCCAGACTTTTTATGAATGGATCAATAAACGCTGTGCCTTGTAATGCTGTTAGTAGGTTATTTAGTGTTAGTGACACCGGTAATAGTGAGGGGAATTTCGCTAAGACGGTATATTTTGGAGAATTAAATGCGAGTAATACTAAAATGTAAAGTGGAAATAGGAAGTAAATTCCTACTACTATTGCACCTAAATATGTCCACCATCTCATGTTATCTACCTCCGGAGAGTTTGATTACTATGCTAGAAAATACTAGGATGAATCCAAGAAGTATCGTTGCCGAAGCTAATGCTAATCCAACTTCTGGAAAAGTTGTAGTATATAAATCGTATATTAAAGTGGTGAGGAGAGGGGGATGCTCACCAATCAGTATTAAAGGTAAAGCGAATATGTTGAATTCTTGCACTCCCCTTAGAATAAGTGATATTCCAATGAAGCTCCTAAGGTTTGGTAATGTTATGTAGAAAAATCTCCTAATTGGCCCAGCTCCATCTATTGCAGACGCGTAATATAACTCCTTTGGTATTGAGGACATTCCAGCCAATAATATTAAGGCTACAATGGGTGTGTTTTTCCAGCTGTCCGCAATCATTACTACCAATAATGACGAGATGGAAGATTGGTACCAATTTACGTTAAGTCCAAAGAGGGAATGGAGAATTGTATTTGCGTATCCTCCAGAGGTTTGAAAGACGAAGCTGAAAGTTACTGCTGCGACAACTGTTGCAATACCCATTGGTATTATTGTTATACTAGATAAAGCTCTTTTCCCAAAGAATTCTCTAGCTAAAACTGATGCAACTAGAAAACCTAGGGCTAGCTGTATTGCTAATGCACCAATTGTAACTACTATTGTATCAATTATTGCACCAGACAAATTAAAATAGGATAGTTCTTCATAATTATATAAAGAGAAACCCCCATGAGGGTCTTGAAAACTTAAATAAACAGCCTCAATTGTGGGAAAAAAGGCAAAACCAATTACGTATGCCAATGCAGGAAGTACTAATAAAAAAGGGGTTAACTTCACTTTACTCACCCATATAGTGGCCCAAACACCCCTTCCTCATACTCTTGTGCTACTGTTGCATTATAGTTTTGTAAGAGATACTGATACATTTCCTTATTTGCTTGGCTCAATATTTGAGGTATCTGCGAATATGGTGCATGATTTACGATTATTTGATTAAACACGTTGTCTGCTATCTGTCCCCAGACAGTTATCCACGGTACTGGTTCTCTAAAGAATGCGTTCTGTAAGGCTTCTTCTTCAGCCTTGTATAGTGAACTTATATTACTTGGAAGGTTTTGATAAGCCTGTTGATTTACTGCTGGCCATGAGAGGTATATGATAAATTCTCTTTGAACTTGTGGAGATAGTAAGAATTTGGCGAATTCTATTAGTGCATTAATGTGCGTTGCTCCCTTAGGTATTGCTAATACATCACCACCTACTAAATGATCACCGTTAACAGGGCCGGTAGGGCCAGGATAGAAGCCTATGTTGCTCATATTAACTCCTTCACTGGCCATAACGCTATAGATATAGGGCCACTGATAATCGATTAAATAGTAACTGCCATCTATCAATCCCTTATAGCTTCCCCAATATCCGTGAACGTAATCTGGGTTAAAATATTGTGAGAGATTGTACAAATATTCAAATGCAAGTACATCGCCAGAATCATTAAATAAGAATGGATTTCCACCAGCCTGGACCATCCACTGGTAAAGCTCAGTATAGGTACTTGCCCCACCATGCCCTTGGAACATTATTGGTTTTACACCAGTTTTATCATAAATTATCTTTGCGTATTGCAGCAATTGTGACCAATTTTCTGGTGGAGAAGTCAGACCTATTTGCCTAAAGAGACTTGCGTTATACCAGACTAGAGGAATGTTAGCTCTTAGAGGAATGAAGTAAGTACCATGATATACTTTTTGTTCATACTGGACTAATGATTGCATTGATGGAATTAGACTAACATTCTGTAAGATTTGATTTACATATGGGGTTAGGTTCATTAAATAGTTACCATTGAGCAATTCTCCTATAACTAGGTTGTCTTCACCGATTATAACTGGACCAACATTACCACTCATTACTAACTCTTCAACACTTTTTACTATATCACTGGCACTTTCATCAACATAATTAATTTTAATATTAGGATGTGTTGCCTCGAATTGTGGAATTATTATTTTCTGTGTTATGTTGGCTTCAGATGGCGATAGATCATCGAAATAGGTTATAGTGATGACTTGTGATGGAGATGTTGACGTAGCTGATTGCGAAGTAGACGGAGAAGTGGTAGATACTACTTGTGACGGCTTATGACTAAGTAGAGTTACCGCAGCAACAGCTCCTATTACGATTACTACTATTGCTACTACTATTCCTATTACTGTGGTTGTTGATAAACCACGTCTCATTTTTTCTTTTTTGGAGAATTTATCTGGGCGAGACATGGTATTATATAGATAGTTCATAGCGCTTAATAAACTTTTTTAAAAGTTGTAGTCAGATAAGTTAGAATTTAGTTCTAATTAGATTTATCCATGAATGTCTAAAGAATTTAAATTTGGTATATAACTATAATTATCTTTCAAGATGACCAGATGTTCGGCATAGGAAATATATAATACGATCTAAGTAATATATAGCAAAAAAGGGATAAAATTTTATATACTTATAGCAGTTGTTCTAATTTTCCTCGGTAATACAAAATTCCGGTACTACCGATAAAGTTTTTAGTTTAGTGTTTAGTTAATTAAAAATATGAGGATAAACTCCTCAGGTTAGTTGAGATGTGTTTAGTTGATGCACTAGGTTTGATGAAAATCTTTAAGCTACGTTAAAGTAGAACAACTGCTAATATACTTAATAAAATTACTCTTGCTTATCATTCTAACAACTTCATAGTATTTTCAAATGCCATCTTAGCCCTTTCTGCAATATCCTCCGGTACTTTAACCTCGTAAACCTCTTCCTCTAATGACCTCTTTACCTTTTCCAAAGTTATTATGTTCATATATGGGCATCTAGCACAAGCGCAAGCTTCGGTCGTTACGAGCGGATAGAATTTCTTACTGGGATTCTTAATCTTCAGAGCGTTTATCATACCTATCTCTGTTGCAACAATGAACTCCTCGTTTTTATTCTCCTTTGAGAATTGTATCATTTGATTGGTAGATCCCACGAAGTCTGCGCTTTCTAAAATTTCCAATGGCGCCTCTGGATGAGCCATTAACAAGGCATTAGGATACTTTTTCCTTGCCAATTCTACCAGTTGCTTAGTATAGTTGGCATGTACTATACATCTACCATTTGGCGGTACTTTAATAATCTTCTTATTGGGAACTTTTTGTTGAACGTAATTAGCTAGATTGGCATCTGGTCCAAATAGTATTGTTTGTGCGTTTAGTTTCTGCACGACGTTCACTGCAGTTGAAGACGTTACTATGTAATCTGCTAGAGCCTTAGCGTAAATGCTGGTATTTATGTAAAGCACTACTGGGGCATTAGGGTATCTCTCTTTATACTCTTGTAATGTTTTAACGTCAAGTGCGTCAGACAAAGTACAACCTGCACTAGGGTCTGGTGAAAGTACTTTCTTATCTGGATTTAACGCTGAAGCTTGTTCCGCCATGAAATACACTCCTGCAAATAGTATAATCTTAGCGTTTGTCTTCATTGCCTTAACTGCCAGGTCGTAAGAATCTCCAGTGAAGTCTGAAACTAACTGAACAGAGTATTCCATGTAGTTGTGTCCTAAAATTATTGCATTCTTTTCAGTTTTTAGCTTCTTTATTTGACTGAGTAACTCTTCAACTCTAGTCATTTTCCGAACATGTGTTCGTATATCAATCTAGTATAAAAACTTTTAGTTAATAAAAAACTTTTTATTTAACCGAACATATGTTCGAGTATGATCTACATTTTCGGCAGTGGTCTAGCGGGTCTAAGCGCTGCAATATCCTTGCATAAATCTGGATACAAGGTAACCGTTATTTCGAAGAAAATTGATGGGGGCTCAAGTTATTGGGCGAAGGGTGGTATTGCTGCAGCTGTTGGCAATGACGATTCCCCAGAACTTCACTTGAGCGATACTTTGAAAGTGGGTGATGGGTTATGTGATGTTAAATCTGTGGATTACGTTACGAGGGAGATTCGTTATGTTGTTAGCGCAGTTGAGAAATGGGGTTTCAGATTTGATGAGGGTTTAAGGTTAGAGGGCGGGCATTCTAAGAGAAGGGTATTGCATAAGACTGACGAGACTGGTAGGGAGATAACTAGTTTCCTTTTGAACTTAGCTAAGAAAGAGGGAATTAATCTTGTTGAAGATAAGTTACTAGCCTTAAAGGTTAAAGATTGTAAGGTTGTAGGATTCGTAACGGAAAAGGGTGGAAGCTTTGACGCCGAAAAGGTCGTTTTAGCTACAGGTGGTTATGGCTATTTGTTTAAATTTACTTCTAATCCTAGCACAAACGTGGGAGACGGTATAGCCATAGCCTTTAGGACTGGAGCTTTGGTTTCAGATATGGAGTTTGTTCAATTCCACCCTACTGTTACAACGTTTGATGGTAAAGCCTATTTATTGACTGAAACCCTAAGGGGTGAGGGAGCGATTCTGCTGAATGAGAAGGGCGAAAGATTTGCTTTCAATTATCACAGTAAGGGTGAATTAGCACCAAGGGATGTTTTAAGTAGGGCTATCTATGACCAGTACAAGAAGGGGCATATAGTTTATATTGATCTTTCACCCATTGAAGATTTTGATGAGAAGTTCCCCGTTTTAAGTGAATACATTAAGAGGTACGGTAAGAAGTTACAAGTTTTTCCCGGGGCGCATTATACTATTGGAGGGATAAGGATAAATGTTCGTGGAGAAACTAATATTAAAGGTTTATATGCAATAGGTGAGATTTCGGATAGTGGTCTTCACGGTGCGAATAGATTGGCTAGTAATTCCTTGGCTGAGGATTTAGTGTATGGTGTTAACTTACCAATTTATATTGACAATTGGGAGGGGTTAAGTGTGAATGATGCTAAGGAAACTGTTGAGGTTAAGTTAAATGATGGGAATTCTTTGAGTTTAGATGAGATAAGAGAGTATAATTGGAATTATTTAGGGATTGTCAGAAATGGCGAGGGGTTAAGTAAGTTGGTTAAGGTTTACGAGTCTGCTGATTTGAACGATAACGCTACACTGGTTAGCCTATTAAGTGCCAAAGGGGCATTGCTAAGAACGGAAAGTAGAGGTACACATTATAGGGAGGATTATCCTAATAAGAGTTGGGAAGACGGTAAGAGGATATATTTCGTGGTGAGCAGAAATTGATTGAGTGGATTTACGTTAAGAGGCTCTTGGATTATTTAGAAGAAGACGTAATGCCAGAGGATATTACTACTAAATTTTTAGAGGGTATAAAGGCAAGAGGTGTTGTTAAGTGTAAGGATTCTGGGATTTTGGCGGGTAATAGGTTTGTTATTCCTTTTCTCAACTACTTAGGGTTTTCTAACATAAATGGGGAGAAAGACGGTAGTGAGGTTAACAAAAATGACGTTGTTTTGATTTTTGAGGGTAATGCTGATGTTTTGACTGTTGAGAGGCTTATTTTGAACTTCCTAGGTAAGCTTTCCGGCATTGCAACTATTACCAATTTAATGGTTAAGAGGGCTAGAGAAGTTAACCCTAATGTAAGAATTTCTGGCACTAGGAAGACTACCCCGGGCTTTAGGTTATTTGAAAAGTACGCTATTGAGGTTGGTGGTGGTGATCCTCATAGGTATAATTTATCCGATGCTGTGTTGATTAAGGATAATCACATTGCTCTGTATGGGAATATCGAGGAGCTTATTAAGAGGGTTAAATCTTCAGTGAGCTTTACTAAAATTATTGAAGTTGAGGTTTCTTCTTATGAAGACGCAATAAGGGCTTATAAGGCTGGTGCTGATGCCATATTACTAGATAATATGAAACCTTACGAGATTTTACCAATAGTCAATGAGCTTAAGGGTAAGGTCATTTTAGAGGTTTCTGGTGGGGTAACGCCGGATAATGTTGTTGATTACGCTAAGACTGGCGTGGATGTTATTTCCAGTGGTTATATTACACATAGTTCTAGGTCTTTGGATTTCTCTCTTGATGTAGGAAAAAATCTAATTTTGGAAAAACTTTTTAAGTAATGCGTTACAGCCTAACGTATGTTCAACATTAAGGAATGCAAGCTTAGCTTTAACGAGTGTATTAAGACATTAATTGAAAGGATAAAATCATATGGAGCTGAAGTTTTTGCAATTGTTGATCACTCTGAGAACGCGAGAAAGGTTGGGCTTAATTTAGAGCCTACTGTCGTAGTTTATTTTGGAAACCCTAGAGTTGGTACTTTATTAATGCTTGAGAATAGGCATATCGCTTATGAGTTACCTTTAAGGTTCCTAGTCTGGAGTGAAAATGGCGTTGTTAAGATTGGTTATAGGAAGCCGAGTGATATTGGAGAGGAGTATAATATAAGACATGGAGAATTGTTAGAGAAGATGGATAAGTTCATGGAGGGTTTACTCTCTAACCTTTAATTTTTGGATATCTGCTATTAACTCGTCTAGTACCATTCTTACAGCTATTAGCGGTTTCTCGTGGGATAGTAAAAATCTTTTGCCCTTGTCAGTTATAAAGTACTTCTTTATCTCTTGTCCTCTCTCGTTTTTCATAACTTGCGGTATTGTCAGTCCTCTTCTTTCTAAGTTCTTCAGTATAACGTATATTGAACCTTCTGGTAGTTTATAATCCAACTTCTCTCTTATTATCTTTTCGAGTTCATATCCGTGTTTTGGCTCTTCTAAAAGCGTCTTTAAAATTAGTAGTGTTATTATCCCACCAAGAATCTTTTCTGTCCTTCTAGCCACAAAGAACTATATAAAATTTATGGATAAAAAGCTTACCCAAATAATGGTACCTTGCTTTTCTTTGGCGGTTTGGGAACTAAGGCTGTCAATGCTCCCGCGAGGAAAGCCATTACGGTTACAATTTCGCTCGCAAATACTAGGTTTGAAACTTGAGATATTGCTCCTACTATTATTGGTCCAATAACTCCTCCGCCAGTAACTCCTAATCCCCAAACTAGTGAGTTTGCAAAACTAGCTGAGTTTCTAGGTACGAAATCTCCAACTATTGATAACATTAGTGGAAATGCACTGAAGTTAAAGAATCCAAATAGTGAGAGTAAAGCTATGTTCGGTATTTTTAGAAATAGGAGTAACATTATGGCTGCGCCAAAGGTCGATATGGCGTAAATTAGTCTTCTCCCTACTCTATCTGATAGAAATCCCAGTATCGGTTGCCCTACTACAGCTGCGGCTAGGGCTATGGTAATTGCTTCACCTAAATTAACGTTGTAAGTATAGCCATAATTTTCTACTAATAGTGTTGGAAGGAACTGTGAGATTCCTTGACCAAATACGCTTCGTAGTAGTGCAATAATAGTTAGCAAGATTACTACAAATAATGTACTTCTGGTATTGGTTGTAGTAGAGGGAGAAGGCGTTTTGGGATCTTCTTCTTTCGTAATAGTAATCTTTAGGAATAATGATGGTAACGCTGCTATTATTGATATTATGCCTATTATTAGCGCATCTAAGGTCATGTCCTTATTCAATATTGCAAACAGGGATAATGTTAATGTTGGGTAAATCGCTCTGCCTAGACTGCCCATTGACCCGTTAATACCTAATGCAATACCCGCATTTCCTTTGTATGTTATTGATAGGACAGCAGCACCTATTGGATGATAGAATGCTGATGCAAAACCCGCTATTGCTACTGAAATAAATGTTAATGGCAAGAAGTGAAGTTGTATTGAGTAGCCGAATAGTATTAGTCCAATTCCCCACAGTAGTATTCCTATTCCCATTATCCTGGAATAGTTAGTAAACTTATCTGCTACTCTAGAAACTAATGGCGAGGCTAATGCAGATATGCCGAAGAAGAATGCACCGGATAGTATTCCAATTAGGAATTTTGATATATCAAGATACGTTATTAGAAATGTGAATGCTACTGGAAGAAACCAGCTATTTCCATCGTTTATAAAGTGAGATAATGAAGTTAAGGTTAGTATTCTGGTTTTCATAAGAATAGATTAAAGTCTTACCCCTAAAAAATTTACCCCTATAGTTTTGACAAGTTAACAAGCACTCTATATACTTCTGCGTTGCTCCACGCTTGTGCAAAACATCCTCTTGGTCTATATGGTGGTATGTCATCAAAAATTTCCGGTATATATCCTTGATTTTTACTGGCGTGAGTTAGAAGGGGATTTAAGTACTCTAGCAAAAGTTTTAGTTCCATTATGTTACTTTCAAGTTTTAACTTGGCATCAACGTATGCACCCAGTAGCCAAGGCCATATGGGTCCATTATGATAAGCCTCATCTCTGCTTCTCCTATCCCCCTTATATACTGGTTTATAGTTAGGATCTTCTCTACTTAAGCTACTTAATCCGTATTGTCTAAGCAATTTACTTTCAATAAGTGTTAAGATCTTAGAAGCTATATTCTTATCATCTATTATGGGAAATGGTAAAGAAATGGAAAATATTTGGTTAGGTCTTATGCTCTTATCTGGAATGTTGTCCCAGCTTATATAATCGTAAAGACCGTTTTGTGAAATGAATTTTTCTGCAAATGATTTCTTAACTTTTTCTGCAAAAACTGATAAATATTCTGCTTTTTCTCCCAATTCCTTAAGTAAGAATTCAGCTATCCTTAATGCGTTATACCATAATGCGTTTATCTCAACTGCAGCGCCTTCTCTTGGGGTTACTATTCTACTATCATAAGATGCGTCCATCCAAGTTCTTGGGGCTCCTTTGTGGAAAATTAGGTTGTCAACGTTATAGACTACCCCATTTCCCTTGGAATACCAGTCTATTATATCCAAGACCTTATCAAATACCTTTCTAATAAAGTCCTTATCTCGTGAATAAATATAAGTTTTATAAATTGCGTTTATAGCCCAGAGTGAAATATCAACACCTTTGTATACTGGTTCTCCGTTATAGCTTATGAAATTGTTTGGTAGCATACCCCTTTTTTCAAGATTTAAATATCTGAGAATGATTTGTTTAGCAATATCATACTGTTTATCAACGAGTAAAAGTCCCTCTAAAGATATGAAAGTGTCTCTCCCCCACTCGTCAAACCAATGATATCCAGCTATAATTGCCCAGCCGTCTTTTCCTTTGACTACAAAGTCTTTTCCTACCACTGAAAGAAGTTTTAAAATATCATAGTGATCAGTTTCTTCAACGTTCAAATCCTTTGGACGTTGGTCGTAATATGCTGTAACTGAGATCTTATTTGAGGTTGAGATAATGCAGAATGGATTATATAAATCTTCCATATAATTATTCCCTAACTCTTGATCCAATTTATAAATAAAGTTATAATACCAGTAACCAGAATTCATTAGCTCATACTTATCATGAATTTCAAAGTTCAAAATTCTTTTCCCTTCGTATAATACGTAAATTATATTTGGTGGATAAATCTCATACGTAAAGAATTCGTTTTGGAATTTCTTAGCTAGATGATGGCTTCTAAAAGTAACGAAGGGACATAATTTGAATTTACCCCTAGTCGCAATATAGGTAATTGTTATCGCGTTGTAACCTTTATGAACCTTTAGAGTTTTTTGAACTTGCGAATAACCAAAGTCATAATACCAGGTTATTTTGTTATTACCGGTTTTTTCAACGTTTACTAGATATTTATACCCATCTGGATAATATGAGTTCGGATAATGATTAGTCGACATCGAGTACGCGTTACCGTTAATAAGCAAGAAATCCTCAAACTTGGAAAGTATTAGGAATCTATGATGTGGTTGGTTTAATGGAACTATTAAGTATCCATGGTAAGTCCTGGCGTTTATTCCGCATATTGTGGATGATGCGTATCCTCCAGTCCTAGTTGGTAAAAGCCATTCCTCCTCGCACTGGTCTAAGGGGATCATCCAAGGGTTATATATGGTTTAAGAGCTTATTAATTGCTATTATGAATTCAGCGTGAGACCACACTAAAGGTGTAACTGATGTCGGCTCAAAAGTTTCTGGATCCACTTGTTCTGGTAAAAAGCCAGTTGGTAATGCCCTATTAATTACCCATTTTATGTACTCGTTTGCCTTATTTTTATCGTTAATTGTCGCATAATATTCAGCTAGCCATAATGTTGTGATTATCCAAGGATTTGGTTGTTTTTTCCTCCTCTGATACATATCATTCTCATACCTTATTACTCCACCGTTCACGGTCAATTTATTTTCAATCTCGTTAATGGTATTTATCATAATTTTGTCATTTGCGTCCACAAGACCAAAGAAGAATGGTGCGTAGAGACTTGAGTCCACGGTTAGATCTTGATTGTTTTCCTCATCTATTCTTCTAATAAACCTTCCATTATATGTCATTCGTTTCAAAACCATTCCTTTTAATAAACCTGACGTATCGCTTAAGTCTTCACTTAATATTTCATCTCCTACATCATAAGCTAACTTTGCTCCCTTCGTTAATGCACCGTAAACTGTAGATACTGTATAAATATGTATGCCATATCTTTCTTCCCACAGATCAAAAGATGGTTTTGGTAATCCCTCTTCCATAAAGGACATCATAAATTTTAAGGCTGGCTTTACGAACTTCTTATATAAGGGAAGTATTTCGTCAATGTCTTCGTATTTTTCGTAATGGCTAACTATTGCCCATACTTCTAATGCTGTCTCGTCTTCTTGGATTGGATATATCCTTTTCCCCTTATAAAACCAAGGATGCCAAGAACTAGCTAGAGTTGTATTTGGATTATATTTATGGTACAAGAAACCTTCAGAATTTACTATATTAGAAATAAATTGAAAATGTCTTAATGCCAGTTCTTTATAACCAGCTAGATCTAGGGCATAAGCAGCAATTGCCGCATCCCTAGGCCAACAGTACTGATATGAATCCCCATAGATCTTTACAAAGGAGAAGTCTGAAGAGGCTATTATTGACCCGTTAATGTCCATGTGATTTCTTATTACAAAAAGGCTAACATCGTAGACTCTCTTAATATCTTGCATTAAACTATTTCTGAAGAGTTTATTTTTCTTTAGCCAATTCCGCCAAAACATGTAGGTCAGCGTGAATGAGGTCTCTACGTTTGCGAAGTTTATTTTTCTTATTTTTTGCCTTAAATCCTCTAGGTTTCTATCTGCAACGATTACATAGTATAATTTCACATAGGAATTAGGATCTATATTTGCCTCTATACCCATACTTGAATTTACATCTCCGTTTTCTATACCGTTAAGCCCTAAATTGCCATCGTAAATATCTCCAATCAAGTCACCTTTGCCTACATTATATTCAGAAAATATTGATGTTGTAGTAAATACTTTAAAGGCCAGATATCGTTTAGATTTATAATGAACAATTGAAAGGGATAGGGGATCATAAAATGCAGTATCCCCAAATGGATTTGAATATAAATTTATATCATGTATAAAGAATATTTTTATATTTCTGTTATTATTTTCATTATTTGCTACTTTTATAATAGACATATAAATCGGATCATCAGGGTCTAGAAAGTTGTAAGAGAGAAGAGAAAGTCCCAATTTCCTAATGTCGCTCCTAATCTCAACCATATTTGCTTCATCCAGATACAATACAGTAGTTTCCCATTCTTCATCTAAGGAGATGGTATTCTTATCTTTATCCCAAATGGCTAACCTAATCGGGTTTCCAGAAGTCTGGTTTTCCATTCCAATGTAAGGATAATAAATATCAACTATTCTACCCTTCTCATCGAAGTTTATTAACATTCTACCATTTCCTATGGAAGAAACTCTCATGGTGAGATGCCTTATCACGTTAATATTGTATCATGAATTCTACTGCCGGCATTTATAAACTTGTGTGGGTAAATTCTAGAACCTATAATCTCACTACCTTCCCCTATTATTACATCGTCGGCAATTACACTATTTATTATCCTAACTGGTTTCTCATCGTTTGACCTTATCTCGACATGCCTAGCTATTATTGAATTTTCAATGTATACGTTATCTCCAATATAACCTCTATCCATAATCGCGCTTCTTACTATCTTTACTCCCTTCCCAATCATCGTGAAGTTATCTACATTAGACTCCTCTATATATGTATAGTCACCTATTTGACAATGTCTACCTATAAGCACATCCCCTTCAATTTTTATGAACCCTTTCTTGAATTTTCTCTGTATCTCCTTTCTTCTCTTCCTTGAGTCCGGACTTGTTCCTTGTACAAATATACGTCTATTAGGATCTATCCTCATTCCACCTATTTCAGAATCTGGCAATGTGTGTAATAGCGTAATCATTGCGTCCAAATAACGCTCTGGAGTACCTATATCAAACCATATTTCTTTCATGGGATATCCGTAAACTGGATAACCTTTATTTATCAAGTATGGAATTATATCCTTTCCGAAATCCATTTTACCCATCTTATACATTTCCTTCACTTCATTACTCTTAAAGATCTTTCTTATTTCGGGAGATAGAATATAAATTCCAGTATTTATTAGATCTGATGGCGCGTCCTCTCTTCTCTTAGGCTTTTCAACAAATTTTCTTATTGCCAAGTCCCCAGTAGTATCGGCTACACCAAATTCACTTAGGTCTCCTTCATATTTCTTTAGTACTATGGTCATCAACGAGCCTTTAGATTCGTGAAATTCCAATGCCTTTGCTATATCTAACTTGAATATGTTATCTCCTTGTACTACTATAATAGGCTCATTAATGTCATAATATTCAATATTTATTCTCACAGAATCAGCGTTACCTATACTATCTACTCTTGGTTGATACTTAAAGTGAACTCTTGGCTTAATCTTATATCTTGCTGAAAAACCAATACCCTCCTTGAATAAGTCAAACAAAGACCTATAATTTACATACCCCCTTACACCAAAGATGAATTCCTTAATCCCTTGTTTAGCTAACTCTAAAATTGTATATTCAATAAGTGGTCTGTTAAGTAATCTAACAGCTGCCTTAGATGTTTCTATTGTTAAAGGTCGTAATCGGGTAGCTTCCCCACCTATGGGAATTATGACTTTTACATCTGATATATCCCACTTTGTCATCAAATAATATTTATGAACGTGTAACTTATAAAAAGATATGAAAAGAATAATATTAGGATTTGAAGTTCATCAGCCGTTCAGGATTAGAAGAGATTTCTTTTGGAACCCGAGATTTAGGCAAAGCTTAGAGGATAGGTTTTTCGATACTGAAAGAAATAAGGATATATTTGAGAGAATAAAGAAAAACTGCTATATCCCTGCAACTAATATAATACTAAACTCCATTGAAAGAGCTGAAGAGGAAGGTAAAGACGTTAAATACTTCTTTTCAATTTCAGGTACTTTCTTAGAGCAAGCTGAAAGATGGGGAAAAGAAGTAATAGACTTGTTTCAACAGTTGGCTTACACGCACAAAGTTGAATTTCTAGCACAAACATACTATCATTCAGTAACTGGTCTTTGGGAGGATAAAAGTGAATGGAGAGAGCAAGTTAAGATGCATAGGGATGCTATAAAATCGTATTTTGGGCAATATCCTAGTACTTTTGAAAACACTGAATTAATAACTAAAAGGGATATTATAGAAGAAGCTGAAAAGATGGGCTTTAAGATGATGTTAAGTGAAGGGACTAGTAGGAATTTAAGGGGAAGAAGTCCAAATTATGTCTATAAATTAAAGGGACATGAGATTAGAATATTGTTTAGAAATTATATATTAAGTGATGATATAGCCTTCAGGTTTTCTAATCCAAATTGGGATCAATATCCGTTAACAGCTTCCAAATATGCTGATTGGATAAGTAAGAGTGAGGGAAATGTGGGATTAGTATTCGTAGATTACGAGACTTTTGGAGAACATCACAAAGAGCATACTGGAATTTTAGAATTTCTCAAATGGCTACCAATAGAGCTTGAGAATAAAGGGGTGGAGATGATGATGCCAAAGGACGTTTACAATGATGTCTATGATGAAATAGAGATCTCTCACACTACCTCATGGGCGGATATAGAAAAGGATGAGAAAAGTTGGTTAGGTAATATAATGCAATGGGCTTACGACGACGCAGTTAGAAGGGCTGAGATGCCCTCAAGGGAATTGGGGAATGAGTACTTAAGAGTTTGGAGGTATTTCACTACAAGTGATAATTACTATTATCTTTATTTAGGGCATGGGAGTCCAGCTGAAGTACATTCCTATTTCAATGCCTTTGGATCTCCTATAGATGCGTTTATAAATGAATTTTATGCAATATCAACATTTATACATGAAGAGATAAATAAATTAAATATTAAGAATGAGCCTTATATATTTATGTTAGGAGATAAGAGAGCGTCAATAGCTTGGAATGAAAAAGAATTCATGGAAATTGTAATGAGAGATGAAAGGTTTAAATCTCATTTGAAAAACTTAAGGCAGTGGTTAGGAAATGAAAAGGATTGAATCACTGTGGTTACCTGAGGACATTAAAAAAGTGTGGATGATAACATTTGAATTGCAAAAGATAGCAAGTGTAGGAGGATTAGGAAATGCTGTATATAACATGGCTAAACATCTAGCTGAAAAGGGAATAGATGTTACGGTTTTCATGCCATCTCATGGAAGGCATCTAAATGAATACTATAGGTCTCTCTTAAGTTTGAGGCACATTGACATGGTTGTTGAGGGAAGAAGAAAGGGATTAGATAATAACTATTATCATTATAAAATAGGGTTTGAAGAAGGAAAAATAGATAATTTCAAGGTGATTTTGGTAAAAGGATTAGATTATAACACTGGTAGAATATTGGATTCATGGAACGTATATGACAGCACAATGGAGAAAACTTCGCTCCTTACAAGAGGATTAGAGGGGTTCACTTTAGACAATCTATCTAACCTTCCAGATATAATCCATGCACAAGATTGGCACGCTGTAATTCCCGCAGTAAGGATAAAACAACTCTTGGAAGAGAGACGAATAATCATCCCAGTTATTTACACCATTCACTTGCTGAATTACATTGGCGTACCTTGGCACTACGCTTCTCAAGACTGGTCTGGAATTGAGGATTGCTGGCATTATATTTGGATGGTAGCTAGGCATGAATTACACAAATATTCATATGTATGGGATGTGTTATCAAATGGAAAAATTGAGAAATTCGGTTGTTACGAGGCTGATATGGTGAGTAGTGTAAGCTATAGTTATTTAAGTTTTGACGTATTCAATTTTGTAGGAAATTGGGTAGCCAATAAGTCATGTGTAACGTATAATGGCACAGATTGGGATGTAGAAGAGATCCAGAATAAGGCTGTTACCGTGTATGGAACTAAGGACAGAAGGGAGTTAAGGAGAAGGCTCCTTTCATCTCTACATTCACTCAGAGTTATTCCAGAGGACTACACTACCGGCAATATGCTATGGAATAGTAGGGGTAAGTTAGGGTTAAGGGATGATTGGACTTTCGATGATTTAGGGGAAGGGCCCTTGGTTTTATTTACTGGGAGATTAGTGTATCAAAAGGGTATAGATTTACTTTTTAGGGCTATGAAGGCAGTTGCGAATGAAATAAATAATGCTAGACTCTTAGTTTTTGGAATTCCGTCCGGAGATTATAACTTGCTTTGGGATATTATAGAGAGAGCTTCAGAAATTAGGGATAACATGAGGCTAATATTAGGTAGAATGGATTTAGATCTATATAAGCTATTTCATTACGTGTCCTCAGTCCTCGTAATTCCATCTAGATGGGAACCGTTTGGTATAAATTCCATAGAGGCTATGGCTATGGGATTACCAGTAATTGCCTATGCTGTAGGGGGTTTAAGAGAGACAGTCGTTGACATTAGAGAGGATAAAAATAATGGCACAGGTTTCTTGATTAAGCCTGAAAGTATAGACGAATTAGCTAGAGCTATAAAAAATGCGTTATATTTGTCAGAGGCTTCGGAGCTTAATAGAAGCGATTTGCTATATAAGGCTAGTGAGGTTAAAGTAGATGATACGAGATACTGGGAGAAGGTACGTGAAAATGCAATAACTAGGGTTAAGACTAGATTTAGATGGGATGCAGTTATAAACTCTTTAATCGAGTGTTATAGACGGACTCTCGATATGGCTAAATATAGGGCTTTAGCCTCCTTTTGAGGAAGGTATTATGGATATAAAGAACGCATTGGAAAGAAAAGACATCAAATATTTGATAAGGTATATAAGAAGTGTACTTAATTTGCTGAAAAGTAAAGATGGATTAGAAAGAGAAGTTGGATGGAAAGCTATAGATTTCTTAATCGAAACTGGGAATGTTAATGAACTAGTCCAGTATAGGAATTACTTAAGATCATTACTGTGGCATAGATTGCAAGGGGTTAGGGATGACGCTTGGAAACACTTACATGTGTATAAGATCTTACAGACAAAGGGGATTGAAAGAGCATTAACTGCGCAATCAGACAAGATAAAATGGTCTGCTTGGAGTAATGTGCTAAATTTAATTCAACTAGAGATAGTTCCAAAAGAACACATCAGAAGCGTGAGATACGCCTACTGGAGATTATTAAGAAGTATATATCCAACCATTAGGAAAAAAGCTTGGAGACTATTTGTTAAATTAGTTCATGAAGGGATATTTGACTCCTCAGATAAGCATAGGTTTTCGGAATTTCTAAAAAGTAACAAAGCCAATGTTAGAATTCTGGCCTGGAGGACGGCTTTCATGCTTGTTAAAGAAAATTTCATCAGTTTAGATGAGTTAAAGGCAAATATTGAATATCTAGAAGAGCTAACTATGCAACAAAGCAAAGTTAAAAAAGTTGCTGAGAAATTAATTAAAGAACTAACTTGAAAGTTGGAATTGTAGGAGGGGGAATAGTAGGTTTATTTACCGCTTATTACCTAGGTAAGGAAGGAATAAGAGACATTATAATATATGAAAAAGGTTTTCTAGGAGCTGGTTCAATACATGCTGCAGGCTTAATAGAGCCTTATAGATTTGATAAAATAAATACCCTTAGCATGATTAAAAAGATGTTAAAATATAAAATGAATGGGAGTACTGACATAAAGGAAGTTGACAAACTTTGGTTGATAGAGCTTATTAAGAATCTAGAAAAGGATCCTCCAAAGGAAGCTTGGGATACGATGAGAGAAATGGCTAAATTTTCTCTATCGGAATACAAGAGAATGGCTGAGGAAAAGAACGATTTCGATTATCATGAAGATGGTCTTCTTGAATTGTATCATAATTCTAAAGAGTTTGAAAATGGAATAGAGGATGAGAAAAAGAGTCCGTTTAGTCCTAAGTTTGAAGTTGAGGAAGTAAAGGGTTTTGCAGGTGGGTTATTCTTTCCGGAACTAAGTAGAATATCTACTGAAAAATTCGTTGATAGAATTTCAAGAGAAATTACCGACAATATAAAGGTTAGAAATGAAGAGGTTAATAAGGTATCTGAAGAGGGATACATAGGCGAGGAAAAGTATGATTTGGTAATAGTAGCAGCTGGAGTTTGGTCTAGAATCCTCAAAATTCCACTAACTGCGTTTAAGGGTTATGGGTATAGAGTTAAAGGCGTTAGTAAGCTAAATCGCGCAGCAGTTATTGTGGATTATGGTCTAGCTATCTCACCTTTAAGTGATCATATAAAGATAACTGGAGGATTCGATGCGGACTTTTCCATTCACTCCAAAAGAGCTGAAGAATTTCTAAAAAGAGCTGAAGAATTAGTTGATATCCAATACATTAATGATTTAAACATGGGCTTTAGGCCATGTTCACCAGATGGTTTCCCAATAATTGGGAGGAGAAATAATCTAGTATTAGTCACTGGAGCGTGTAGGTTAGGATGGAGTTATGGACCAGCTATGGGTAGATATGCCGCTGATTTAGCCCTAGATAAGGTGAAAGATCTTGGTTATATTTCACGATACTATCACGAATAACAACTGGATATGCATAATTAATAATGTTGAAGATAAAGAAAACTTCCATCCAATTTTAGTGTATTTTAAAAGAAATGAGGCTTAAGAAATAATTTAAACTATTAGTACGTAGAGTATTATTGATGAGCGAGAGCCAAGAACTAAGAAAAAAATTAATTGAAGCTAAAAAACTGATATTAGATGGCTTTGTCGAACAAGGAATTGAACTTCTCTCTAAGACAATTACCCCAGAAAACATTAAAGAGTCAAACTGGATTATATGCAATATAATAGATACAGCAGATTGCGATGCAGTTGTAAAGACCCTAGATTCCATAGGGAAAATATTTGATACGTCACCTTGCGCTAATATAAAGAGAATAGTTTACTGTTATGCGTTAATGAATAAGGTGAGTGAATATGTTGATTTAGCACTAGACATTATTGTCAAGTCGAATAAAAAGGATGCATTAGATAAACTATATAATGATTTGAAAAATGAAAAAATTAATCCAGAGTTCTTATTAAAGATGGGCATTGCATATAAGAAATTAGGTGCAGTCAGAGAAAGTAATGAAGTCCTAAGGAAGGCATGTGAAAATGGATTAAAAGAGGCATGTGAAAACATTAAAGAAATAGCTAGTAAGATTATGTAATGAGAAAAACTAAAATAGTTGCCACTTTAGGTCCTTCCTCAGAGGAAAAAGTAAAGGAGCTTGCTGAATACGTTGATGTTTTTAGAATAAATTTTGCTCATGGTGATGAAACATCTCACAAGAAGTATTTTGATCTCATTAGGACATACGCACCAGAGTCTAGCATCTTAGTAGATTTGCCAGGGCCTAAATTGAGACTGGGAGAGCTTAAAGAACCAATAGAGGTGAAGAAAGGAGATAAAATAATTTTCTCCCAAAAAGATGGAATTCCAGTTGATGATGAGCTATTCTATTCCGCTGTAAAAGAAAACTCATACATCTTAATTGCAGATGGAACAATACGTGTAAGGGTCACGTCGAAAAGTAAGGATAAAGTAGAGGGAATTGTTGTAGAGGGTGGACTTTTATTATCAAGAAAAGGAATAAATATCCCTAACGTTAGTCTAAAATCTGGGATAACAGATAACGATTTAAAACTTTTGAAAAGAGCGTTGGATCTGGGAGCAGATTACATAGGTCTCTCTTTTGTAATCAGTGAAGATGATGTAAAGAAGGTAAAGGAATTTGTAAAAGATGAAGCGTGGATTATCGCAAAGATAGAGAAGAGTGAGGCGTTAAAGAACCTGACCAATATTGTTAGGGAATCAGATGGAATAATGGTAGCCAGAGGCGATTTGGGAGTTGAGACTGGGCTAGAAAATTTGCCTTTAATTCAAAGGAGAATAGTAAGGATCTCAAGAGTATTTGGTAAACCCGTCATTTTAGCAACTCAAGTATTGACTTCAATGATAAACAGTCCTATACCTACTAGGGCGGAAATTATAGATATCTCTAACTCAATCATGCAGGGCGTAGACTCTATAATGTTAAGCGATGAAACTGCCATAGGTAATTACGCAGTTGAAAGCGTAAGAACTCTTCATAATATTATAAGCAATGTGGAAAAGAGTATAAAACACGGGCCAATTGGGCCACTTAATAGTGAAAGTGATGCAATAGCTTTAGCTGCTGTAAACGCAAGTAAAATATCTAAAGCAGACGTAATAGTAGTGTATAGTAGATCAGGAAATTCGATATTGCGTGTATCGAGATTAAGGCCTGAACGTAACATAATAGGGATCTCTCCCGATCCTAAACTATCTAAGAAGTTTAAGCTATGTTATGGTGTAATACCTCTAAGTATAAGCAAGAAAATGGAATCAATAGACGAGATAATAGACGTTTCCACCAAGCTAATGGAGGAAAAAGTTAAGGACTTAAGATTTAAAAAAATTGTCATTGTAGGAGGGGATCCAAAACAAGAGGCAGGGAAGACTAACTTCGTCATAGTCAAGACATTAGAACAGCAGAAGGAATGATAGAAATATTGCAAAAATTATAATTATAACAGAAAAAATAGTATTCTCAGTCTTTTTTGGTTTGATAGAACCTTTCTCTAAATCCTTTTCGTAAGCTAAATACGCATATAAACCGTAAAGTATGGTTATTATACCTAAAATTATCATGACCTCACCGTAAATTATTGACGCAGACTGAGTATTACCAGTTGGCTTTAGAAGATGTAGAAAGAGTACGAATTTAGCTATAACAAAGCCAAAACCTATAAGAGCAATTCCAGTTCTTATCCATGCTAATAAGGTCCTTTCATTTGCTAGATGATCTGAGTTTGACATATTTAAACACCCTAAGGTTAAATACCTATGAAATATAATTTGTTTATAAGTGATGAGCTTCCAGGCTTAGATCGATGAAGAGGGATGTGCAAACGCTGAGTTAGGTTTTATATTTACTTTACCAACCATTTACTCGTGGATCCAAAGGAATTATTGGCAACGTATGCTTTGAACTATCTAAGAGAAAAGAAGATAATAGGTGTTGGTACAGGAAAAACTGTTAAAAAATTGATAGAAGTTTTGAGCAAGGAAGAAAATCTTAAAGAAACTGTATTATTCGTTGCGAGTTCGTTCGATACTGAAATCGAATTAAGTAAACACGGTCTTAAAGTAATTTCACTTCTTTCTGCTATTCAACCTGAAATTTACGTTGATAGTTTCGATGTAGTTACCAAAGACGGTATAATGATAAAGGGTGGAGGAGGTGCCTTGCTTAGAGAGAAGCTTTTAACATATTTTTCTAAGTATAGGATTTTCATAGGAGAATTCAATAAGTTAAAGGACTCTAAACTAATTGACGTTCCAATTGAGGTCGTAAGCATCGGCGTAAGTTATGTCAAAGATAAGCTAGAGAAAATGGGATTTGCTGTAAAAATAAGAGAGGGAAGCGGTAAAATGGGACCAATTATTTCAGATAATGGAAATGCGATTTTAGATGTTTCTGTTAAGACTGAAAATTTATGCGAGTTTGACAGAATGATAAAGACCATTCCATCAGTAATAGAAACTGGGATTTTCTGTAAGGAATTATATAATAAGATAATATTGGCTAATGAAGAAGGTAGGATTGAGGAACTGTATGCGGGGGACGGGATTTGAACCCGCGAAGGCCTTCGCCAGCGGATCTCTTACTAAAGGGTCTTGAGTCCGCCCCCTTTGACCAGCTCGGGCACCCCCGCACATTTTAAATATAAACTCGTTTTCCTTAAAAAGTTTTAGAAGAGGATTTACATTTTCTTAAGGACTAATGACGTTAGTGTTGATCTCACACCTTTAGTTGCTCTTATACTTTCAATTATCTGGTTTAATTCGTTGGAATCCTTAGCTTGAACTTTAACCAATATGTCGTAATCGCCGGAAATTTCCATAACCTCCTTAACACCATTAATAACTGACAAACGACGGGTCACTGATGTGGTATAAACGTTAGAATCACATTTAACTGAAATTAACGCCTCTATTTGTTCAGGTGGCCTTGGCTTTAAAACTCTTCCAGTTACCTCTTCAGCTAACTCAAGCAAATCCACATCTCTGTAAAATCTTATGGTTGTATTTGACTTGATTTTAGCTAAAATCTGATCCATTTCAGCGTCACTAATCTTCACACCTAGTTTTTCATATTTATCCCTCAACGCGTGCTTTCCCGTATACTTATCAATTGTATAATCTCTTGTTCTACCAAATGTCTCTGGAGGCATAAATTCATATGTTCTAGGATCATTTAACACTCCTGCAACATGGACCCCTGCCTTATGCAAGAATGCGTAATCCCCAGTAATGGGGTAGTTGGGTGGCATCGGAATTCCACTGTACTTTTCCACCAAACTGGAAACATACTGCAATTTATCTAGTTTAACGACTTCTATACCAAAATGATATTTAATAGCTGCTGCTATTTGTTGCAAAGGTACTATACCAACCCTCTCTCCAAGCCCATTGACTGTAGCATGGATAATTGTGGCTCCACCTTCTATCGCGGCTAACGCATTTGCTACTGCCAAACCTAAGTCATTGTGAGCGTGAATATCAAACTCCAGGTTTGGTACTTCCCTTGTCAATGCACTGAATAATTCCTTAGTTTTAGATGGATATAAAATGCCTACAGTATCCGCTATACTAACCCTATCTGCCCCTGCATCTCTAGCCGTTTTCGATACTGTAACTAAGAAATCGAAGTCTGTCCTTGAACCATCTTCTGCGGTAAATCTGACTTTTACGCCATGATTTTTAGCGTAGCTGATCGTCTCAGCTATTGTCCTTAAGGCCTCTTCTCTAGTTGCTTTGTGTTTTGCTTTTAAATGTAAATCACTTACACCATAGAATATTGCTATCCTATCTACCTCCAATTCTGCTGCAATTTCTATATCTCTTTTTACGGCTCTACTATGTCCTACAATTTCTGATGTTATAATACCCTCTTTTTTCAATTTCACTATTCTTTTTATCCCTTCATAAATATCTGGGGATACTGCTGGATGACCAGCTTCTATCATAGATACTCCTAAATCGGATAAGGCTTTGGCTATCTCTACTCTTTGATCTACAGTGAATATCACTCCAGGGGTTTGTTCTCCTTCCCTTAACGTTGAATCTAAAATACCTACTTTTATCATATAAGTGAGAATCAAGGTAAAGGATATATAATGAATTCGGTAAAGAAAGGTTCGAATTACAAACTATTTTATAGTACTTAGTATCAACTGGTTCACATTCTCTATGCCTATTTTTTTGTAATATCTTTGCAGTATCTCTGCAATCATATCATAAAATTCTTTATTTTTCCTTATCTCATCCAAATGGCTCGAATATACATATATTATAGATGTCTTGATATTATCACTACTTCTTATATCTAGCTCTATCTCATCTAATATCTGCATAACCATATCGAAATTTACTTTCCCTTTAAATTGTCTTAATTTTGCAAATTCTGGATCTTCTAGTATTGACATAACCATCACACCGGCTCTATAATTGATGAAACTTCCTCTCCTTTTAATATGTTAATTATCCTATTAAGCTTTCTATAATTCATTATCACAACCCTTATTTTGGAACGTTCAACTATCTTTATTGCTAGAGGATCTAATAACTCATACGTACCAGCTTGAACAGATTGGGAACCCTCTAAGATTTTACGTAAGTCTTGAGTAGTTAAGTGAGGAATAAGTTTTACGTCCGTATACACTCTTGGATCTTTCTCGTAGACACCATCCACATTAGTTGCAACAACTAACGTTTTTGAAGAGGAGGCCTCAGCAACTAGAGCAGCTACAGCAGCAGTTGATTGTCCAGGCTGAAATCCACCTGTAACCACTACCTTTCCATGAGACCAATCTTGTATAAACTCTTCTAGACTTTGGGGCACGTGCATGTACGCTAAATCTTGCAAGGAGAACATTACTAGATAAGCGTTAAGTCTTGATGCCCATATACCTAAAAGATCTAAATAAGCTTCACCTATTCCAATTTCTCTTGCTAGCTTTATATACCTTCTAGCAGTAGACCCTCCACCTGTTACAATACCTACTCTAAAACCATTATCAGCAAGCTCTTTAATACTCTCTCTTAAGACTATTAAGTTATTTACATTATCTTCATCAAAAAACTTTCCACTTATCTTTAAAATAATGTTCATCACTTTACAAAAAAGAGGAAATAATTTTAAAGTTATATTGGATAATCATCTGGTAGTTTATGTCGGAAGTACTTTCCAGTTTCTGGATCTTTAAATAGACCTATCTTCACACCTTTTCTGCCCTTTGGTGCCAATGCCCATACCTTTTCTGGAACTAATTCAGCCTCCTTACCGGCTGGTGTTTTTACTTTTACTGCTTTTTTACCCGAACTCATACTTTCTCTATAATACTACTATAGGACTAATTTTATAAACCTTTCCATGAGTTAGATGAAGTATAATACCTTAAGTCCTTCAAGGGTAATATTAAAGGTTTATTTTAGCCCTTAAATCGCTCTTGTCATTCCACCATCAATTAAAATTGACGTTCCATTAATGTATCCTGCGTAATCTGATGATAAAAATACCAAAAGAGCACCCAACTCATTCTTTAGGTCCCCAGTCCTTCCAATAGGAATTTGAGAGACTACTTCCCTTTTCCAAATCACATCTAATGGTTGACCAACTTTTTCTGCATATCTTTTTAAAGATCTCTTGGCTCCTTCAGTCTCGAAACTACCCATTAAGATTACGTTAGCACTTATGTTGTATTCACCCAATTCTTTACTAAGCAGTTTTGCCATCTGGATTAATGGGGCTCTTGTAATATCCGCTAACGAGAACATTCGTTGGGGCTCTTTAACTGTCCAAGACGATAGAAAGAATATTCTACCCCATCTTTGAGCCTTCATGTGTTGATATACCAGATTTGTAAGTCTTATCGCACTTAATAGATATAGTTTAGTAGCATATTCCCAATCCTCCATAGTATTCTCAAAAAAATAGGAAGGTTCTTTAGGAGGATTCCCAGAGTTTACAACTAAGATATCGATTCCGTTCATGATCTTTAAACTATAGTTAACCAACTCCTCTAGAGATTTGAAATCAGTTAGATCTGATACAAAACCCCATACTGATGGCCCTATTTTCCTCATTTCTGAAACGGCTTTTTCTACTTTCTCTTTACTTCTTGAAGATATTACAACATTACACCCTTCCCTTAAAAAAGCCTCGGCAACTCCCCTCCCAATTCCTTCTGTAGACGCTGTAATGAGGACTCTTTTACCAGAAATATTAATGTTCATAATAATTTTAGGTATAAAAAGGGATTTTTAGGTTTTGGGAGAAAGCTTCTTAAAGACTTCAACAATTGAAATGAAATCGACTTCTGAATATCCTAATGCTTCAGTCATTTTATACAGTTGTAATGCTAATGACGAAATTGGCGTAATTATCTTTAAATTTTGAGCTTCCTTTATGACAATCTCTAGATCTTTCCTCATGTGTTTAGTGGCAAACTGAGTTGAGTAGTCTTCTTTTAGTAATTTGGGTGCTTTTAATTCAGTCGTGGGAGATCTGGCGCTACTTAAGGTGGTTAAAATATTGATAACTTGCTGAGGATCTAACCCAGCTCTTATTCCAAAATTATAAGCTTCCGCTATGGCTGCCACATAGGAGCCTAAAAGTAAGTTATTTACTAGCTTTGCATAAAGTCCCATACCATTAGGACCCATATAAACCACTGACGACGCCGTTTCTTTAGCTATATCATTAACGATGTCAAACTTATCCTTAGGTCCACCTACTAGTACTATCAATTTCTTTTGTTCAACAAATATTGAAGTTCCTATGACTGGGGCGTCGAACATTGTACCTCCATTACTTTCTATTCTCTTAGCTAAGCTAATACTTAACGTTGGGCTTATAGTACTCATATCGATTAAAATTTTACCTTTCATTAGTGGTATTAAAGGTTCGACTATAGACTTCACTGCATTATCATCAGCTAACATTGTTATTATAACATCTGATGATTCTGCAAGTTCTTTAGGATTTAGAGCCCTATTTACCTTATACTCCTTTACAAAACTTTCAGCTTTTTCTTGAGTTCTATCGTATACCACATTAAGTTTATTGGCCTTAGCTAGATTAGCTCCTATTCTATACCCCATTATACCTAAGCCTATAAGACCTACCTTCATAAACTAGCATTATCTTTAGCAGCTAAAAAGATTTTAGATAAGTTCCAACTATATCCTTGATTCTTCCCTTAACATCAATTAAATCAATAGATAGTATTATAATTTCGTATTGAGACTGTAGTTTACTTAATTTCTCCTTAAGCTCACTAAATGATTTGACGTCAATGAAGAGGTCGTATATGTTTCCATATACTCTTACAGCTTCACTTAAACTACTTGTAGAATAAACTGTAACTCTATATCTCCTCATAGATGGTTTAGCGGATGATATGGCTTGTAATTCCCTCTTTCCAATGGTCATTACTTTGGAAATATTATACCCTCCTATCTCTATCTTATCTCTTTCCTCGTTTTCTATAACAATAGGGTACTCTGCAAGGACCCTTATACTCGTGGGTTCAGAAAATGCGAAAATAATCTTTTTCTGAAGTAAGGTATCAAGTCCTTCATTTCCTTTTTTGGAGAACCAAGAGGATATCGGTAGGTTTCTATTTAAACGATTATAAACGCATAAGGTTTTTATATTTTTGGATATAATAAATATTTGCCTATTAGAAATCCTATAAACTATTTCTATTTCGGGGTTTTCCATGTTTGGGGGATATCCTCTTTCCGCTAACATTTTACCTACTTCCCTTTTTATTTCATGTTTTACACTCTCGTAATATATGAGAGTAAATTCTCTAATGATTTCGTTTTCCTTCCTCTTAGTCTCTTCATCTAATTCAACACCAAGTACATAACTTTTAGTACCTAATCCAGATAACAGTTTGAACGCTTTGTCAAAGAAATCTTGTTTTATTTCATCTATTTTATTTTGGCATAAATAGCAAGGATGAGTGTAAAATTCTGAAGAGAGATAAAGCTTGTACCACTTTTCCGCTATTGGTCCGAGATTCTCCATTATACTTTTTATTGAAATAAGGTCAACTATTTTATGATCTTTTATCTTTTCGTCCAAGAACATCATTAACGAAATCTTTATAGCCTTACCCCTTTCTTTATTCTCTAATCCATATCCTAGTCTTGCAAAACATCTTCCTAAACAGCTATCACACAAGGGATATTTTGATAATATTTGTATAGCTTTCTCAATTATTTTATTATCCGATTTTCCCTCCGAAGAGTTTATCAATACTGCCCCTCCTTCTTTTTACCATTTTCAAAAGCTTATTCATGTTGTTATACCACTCTAAAAGTTCTCTTACCTCTTCAACCTCTAATCCTGATCCTTCAGCTATTCTTCTCATTCTCGACTTATCAATTATACTAGGATTTTCCAATTCCTTATACGTCATAGAATTTAAGGCTGCTAGCCATCTCCTAATCTTTTCCTCTCCTAATTTCAATTGGTCTTCGCTAGGGGTGGGAAGCATAACACCTAAACCCGGGATATGTTGTAGCACTTTAGAAAGGGGACCCATTTTCCTCAAAGCCATGATTTGTGCATAAACGTCTCTAAGTGTTAGCTTTCCTCTACCTTCCATAACATCTTCCATTTTCTTTTGTATTTTCTCGTATTCCTCTAATCCTTTAACTTTCTCTAGAATTGATTCTATATCTCCCATCCCTAATATTCTAGAAACATATCTCTTGGCATTGAATATTTCTAATTCGTCTATTTTTTCTCCAGTACCTATAAACTTTATCGTAGCTCCAGTAGCTGCTACTGCTGACAACGCTCCGCCTCCCTTTGCAGTGCCATCCATCTTCGTTATTATTATAGAACCGATTGGACTTGCTTGATGGAATCTAGATGCTAAATCATAGGCTTTTTGTCCAATGGACGCGTCAATGACCAAGATTACGTCATCGGGTTTTAATGCCTCATATATCTCCTTCATTTCCTCTAGAAGCTTAGTCTCTTCACCATATCCATGCCGTCCTGCAGTATCTACTATGATTATATCCATTTTGTTCTTTACAAACGTATCAACTCCTTTTTTAGCTATCTCCATGGCGTTTTGATTATTTGGTTCTCCATATACTGGTATTCCAATTTGATTACCTAACTGCAACAATTGATCATAAGCAGCTGGCCTATACACATCAGCCGCCACTAAACCTACTTTATAACCTCTTCTTTTGTAGAAATAAGCTAATTTCCCTGCAGTGGTTGTTTTTCCGCTTCCTTGAACACCAACCAACATTATTATAAAGGGTAACTTAGTGGGATTAACATTAGGTTCCTTATCTCCGCCAAACAATTTGGAAAGTTCATCATAAACTATAGAAATGAACCATTCCTTCCTTTCTAAAACAGATGGAGGCTTTTCCTTATTTAGCCTTTCTTTAATCTTGGCGGTTAATGAAAAAACTAGCTTTACATTTACATCTGATGAAATAAGAGACTTCTGAAGTTCTTTTATAAACTCATCTACAGCCTTCTCGTATGGTGTAGACCCTGTAAGGAACTTTCTTACGGCATCCCTTATATTTTCTAACATTATTACTTGACCCTAACTATTTTTCTTCTTCCCATTATTTCCCAATACTCTAATTCCGCATTAGGTCTTATTTTAGAGGCTAGTTCGTCCTCTGTTGGTTTCTCGATCTCGAAGGTCTCATAAGTTTCTAAATCCATTACTTGTATTTTGTCACCCATATCTGCAATTATTTGACCAATATGCTTTTCTATGATGGGAACTTCAACTTGCTGATCTACTGGAGCCATTAAAGTTTTTTTAGCTCCGCTAAAAACGCCAATTGCAACTACATTAGCTTTTGCGCTACCGTGCTTACCCGTTTTAGCCTTAGTTACTTCTACAACCCTACAAGGCTCTCCGTCTATTACTACATAACTACCTACCTTGAGCTCACCGACAGTCGTGTACGTTATGCTCATCTTTAACCCTCTATGATATAAAAAGTGTTAAACTTTAAACTCTTACTCTTATTAAAAACGCTCTGAGCTTTGGCCCCTCATCACTTTTCAGGCCTAGCTAGGTCTTCACAGCAATTTTATTTTATTTAAAACTAGATATTAAAGTATGCCATGGAAGATAAGGTGTGCAAATTGTAATACTGAGAAAGTATTAAATATTAGCTTTGATATAAGTTCACAAAAAACCATATATATCTATTGTAATGTATGTAAGAGGAATACTTTTAATGAGATTCTAGGTTATTATGAATAGGAGTGATGAAACCCATGAAATTGATGAAAATGAAATAACCTGTCTCGGCTGATTAAGCTATATAATCCTTATTGGTTATCTTTTCTGGAATATATTGGAAGGCGAGAAACTTAAGACCCTTGCTTGCCATAGCCTCTATTTCCAACTTAGCCTTCCTCTGTAGAAAAGTATTTATCTCCTCTTGCCATGCTTTAGTCTTAAACCACTCATAGTTTTTAATCTCCTCAGCTCTCTTTATGTCTGCATCTTTAGCCTTAATTATATAATTCTTTCTCTCAGCTTCACTTAGATAGGGTTTCTTTCTGGAGTTACCGAAGATATCACCCATTGATACGCCTAAAAATTTAGCATCTGGAGTAGCTAGTCTCTCACTCTCATAAGATAAAGAGATTGACCCTATCCTGAAAACACTAAATATATACCATCCGTAAGGGTCAGCATCAGTTAAGATATAAACTGGCAATTTTAACTCCTCATTAAGTCTTCTAACAAATCTTCTAGTAGCCCTATCTGGTTGACCGGCACTAGTTATTAAAATGGACTTGTACTGTTTCCAAAAACCAGCTCTATGTAATTGTTGGAACACTGCATCCTTCTCCACTACTAGCACAAATTCTGCATCTACGTCAATGAAATCTATCAAATCTGGAGTAGGTTCAATTGCATAGGCTCCATGACCGGTTTTACTTAGATCTATTACATCATTTCCACTCCTTATTCTTAAATTACCTACAACTTTACCCTTTTCCTTACTGAGAATTAGCATTTCTTCTCTAAGAAGAGATGTAAATACTTCAATGTCAACTATAACACTATCGGACTCCTTTTGCTCATCCCATGTGTTCTCTTCGGATACAATCTTATTGCCTTCGATCGACTTTAACAAAAGTGAGTGTTTTCCTCTGTAATAAAGGTCACGTATCGTGGGGTATTCGTCACTCACTAAAGCATCGTAAATTATTGATGCCATTAACACAGTTTGCATAAATCGCTTCGCTTCGTTCAAATCTAGGAAATTCCTCCTGAGTTTCTTTTCTCCCAATAATAGCAGCTTTCTTTTTTCGTCGTAAATCGCATTAGATAAAGTTCTCATCGGGATTTCCATCACTAGTGGCTCGCCTTTCTTGAGTTGCTCAACTAGATTAAGGAATTTATCACGCAGTATATTAGCAGCTTTCCTTCTCGCTTCCTTATCAACTTTTGATATAAATTCAGAACTCATTCACTATCCACCCTATAGACCTTTCTATATTCTTCAATGTTAATCAAATCTAATTTCTTAGAAATAAGTTTAAATAAACCTTCTGAGATCTCATTCTGGTACTTAGATACTAACTCTTTATTGCCAGATGCTAAAAAGGTTGCTAAAGATCTGCTAACCTCTGGTATATATTTTAAATACGCAAGTAATTTCTTCTTAGCTTCTTGTTCCTTTCTCTTCTCACTCAAATACTGTTTAAGTTTTCGTGCGACTTCCATCAATGCGTTCTTTATTTCCTTCTCTATATCCTCTACTTCAGCTATACTTTCCTTTCCAGCACTCTTATATGGTATCTTGGTACTACATAAATGAACCATTACCACCATTTGATATTGATCCGACTCAATACCATACCTTTTCCAATCCAGCTCTTCAACGACTTTCCATATGACATCTGATTTCTCGTCGTAAATTAACGGAATCTTATTGGCATATCTTAAAACTATAGGCTCTTCACCAACGGGTATACTACCGCCAAATGCGACACCTGCTTCAACTATGAATGGATGCCCTTGGTAAGCTTTAGGTTTCCTAGTTATAGAGGCTGCAAAGTCTGGATTAAAAATCTTTTTTAAACCTAATTCAATTAAATCTTCCCCTATTACAGAAAGTGAATCCGCTGATGGGGATCTAAAATCCTCATACTTTTTAAAAGTCTCAACTAACCTAGTTATTTCCTCTTCTGTTAGGTTCTTAACTTTCTTATTGGGCTTTAATCCAGCTAATTCTAGGATCTTATCTGCAGTAGTATCCCCTATACTTTGAAATTCATTTACCAAAAATTCTTTTATGGTATAGTCTCTCTTTAGATTATTTATTAGTATCTTTATTTCTTCCCTATCTACTCCATAGGGATGAGGCTTAACTTCTTGTGGCGGCTTAGGAATCTTATTTGTTAATCTCGGATAATACGTTACATTTCCTTCAGGATCTTTGAAGATAAATTCTGCGTAAGGGGTAATAATGTAAGTCCTCTTAATATACTCGTAAATTCTTGATTTAGCTTTAGGCCAATCTCCCGGTATAGAAATTGCCACGGACGTTCCATGAAAACCCCTAGTGTTTTCCACAGATCCCCTTTCTACAATTATTGGCTCGTTCTTATTTATATCAATTTTTAACTTAAAAGTGTATATTCTTTTAGAATTTACTGGGGAAGTCTCTATTTCTATGGGCTTATCTTGATGCATTTGGCTATAGAGAACAGCTGCCTTTACACCTAGACCATACATACCCCTAGTTTGCCTATTTACATATTTCGAACTGTATAATACTCTACCAAAGGCATTGGGAACCTCCTGGGGAGGAATACCTATTCCATTGTCAACCACATTAACTTTATATATTTGCCTAGCGTCGTCAATTAAGTCAATCGTAATCTTAATATTAGGCAATATCCCGTGCACATCGGTAGCGTCCAGCGAGTTCTCTATTAACTCTCTAACTGTTTGGTAAAGAGCCCTCGCTGGATTAGGGAATCCGGCCAGCTCCGGATTCCTTTTAAAGAATTCTGCAGGGGATAAGCTTGTAAACTTTTCTTTAGCAGACATGAATGTTACACCCTATATATTAGAATATTTAGCTTAATAAAGACGCGGCCAAAATAGGAACTATTATTGTCGCATCTCCATATATGGTTGCGTGTTTTGCGTTTGGTCTAATCTTGTTCCAAGATATTGCCTCTCTTGGTTTGGCTCCACTTAAACTACCGTCATATTCTTGAGCAGTAGTAACATATACAGCGTAATCTAAACCGTCTTTAAACTGATTCCACCATATCGTATGGTGCTTGCTTATACCACCTCCTATTATTAATGCACCACTCTTTTTGCAAGAAAAGACCAGATCTTTAATTAGTCGCATATCCTCAAATAGATTAATCTTAAAGTTTAGAAATTGAGATTGTATAAATAGGTTTGTTCCAAAACTACCATCTACTATTCCTGGAACTATTACTGGAACCTTCTTCTCGTAAGCTGCTCTTAGAATCGAATTAGAATCACTTATCCTCTTTCCAAACTCCCATAGTAACTCATACGGTGGTATTTCCTTTTTATCCTTAGCTATTTCAGGCAAGAATTTCCTTACAATCTCCTCTATCACTTTGCCATAGGATTCAAAGGGAACTAGAACATTTCCTAATCTGTGAATTTCCAAATCTTTTAGCATCGTATCATCAATATCAAAGGAACCTTTGTAATAAACCCCGCCAAAGCTTCTAGCCAAATCGTGATCTATCGTGCCTCCAGTAGTCACTATTATGTTAAAATATCCCCTTTTCACAAGATCTGCAAATAAACCTCTTAATCCCGTAGAAACTAGATTTGCAGTAAACGATAGAAACCTTAAATCAGCGTCTTTTATCATTTCCTTAAGTATTTTAGAACCTCTTACTATACCTTCGCTGCTAAAACCGTATATCTTATCAAATACATTAACTATATCACTATATTTCTCTAGATCGCTTAATGCTATATCTTCAACTGGATTTTTTAACAAATCCTCTCTATTTATCATCCTTTGGTAACCCCTATAGGTCTTAATCGCATAACCAATTTAGCGATTTTAACTTCATGAGCAACTTTAGCTACTCTATCAACATCTTTATAAGCTCCAGGTGCCTCTTCAGCCACTACCCTCCTGGTAGCAGCCCTTACCACTATACCTTTTTCAGCTAAAGTTTCAACTACTACATTAGCGGGGTAATTTCTCACCGCAGCTTCTCTAGACATCCACCTACCAGCACCATGAGGCGCAGTAAACCATGTCCTTCTACCTTCTGGTATTCCAGCCATAACGTAGCTAGCAGTACCCATACTACCTGGTATTAAGACGATCTGACCAATATTTCTATGATCAGCAGGGATTTCTGGACTGCCAGGTGGGAAGGCTCTAGTAGCACCTTTCCTATGTACCAATACTTTCTTCCTTTTTCCCTCAATTACATACTCCTCAATTTTGGCTATATTATGCGCTACATCATAAACTATATTAAGATCTAATTTCTCTGGGTCAACACCGAACACTCTGCCAAAGCTCTCTCTTGTCCAATGAGTAATTAATTGCCTATTCGTCCACGCGAAATTAGCTCCAGATGCCATTGCGTGAAAGTAATCTTGACCTTCTCTACTCTCAAAAGGAACTGCAGCTAGTTCCCTATCTGGCAATTGAATGTTGTACTTCTTCATGGCTCTTTCCATAATTTGCAAATAATCACTAGCTACTTGATGGCCTAGGCCTCTTGACCCCGTATGAACCATAACCATTACTTGACCTTCGTGATCCACTCCTATTGCTTTAGCAATTTGAGAATCGAATATCTTATCAACAACTTGAATTTCTAAGAAGTGATTACCAGCTCCTAAAGTTCCTAATTGAGAAGCCCCTCGTTGTTTAGCTATTGGACTTACTTTCGAAGGGTCTGCCAACTCCCAACTACCATGTTGTTCCATATGATTCATATCTTCTTTCCATCCAAAGCCCTTATCGACTGCCCACGCTACTCCTTCTCCTAATACTTGATCCAATTGTTGAGAGGTAAGTTTCACTTTACCCTCGCTTCCTACACCACTAGGTACGTTTCTATGGAGCTCCTCAACTAACTGGGCTAATTTTGGCTTTACGTCTTTGTAATCTAAATTGGTTCTGAGTAATCTAACACCACAATTTATATCATATCCTATGCCTCCAGGACTTACAACTCCTCCTTCATCAATTGCAGTAGCTGCTATGCCACCTATAGGAAAACCGTAACCTTGATGGCCATCTGGTAAAACATAAATTGATTCTTGAACACCAGGTAAACAAGCCACGTTAGTAGCTTGTCTTAATGTCATATCTTGTTTCATTTTCTCAATCAAAACGTCATCTGCAAATATGGTAACGGGAACTTTCATACACTCTTGGGTACCTTTATCGATACGCCATTCATATGAATTAACTCTAGTAATGTTAATCTGCATTTTTCAATCAAATACAGATATTACTTTGCCTAAATAAAACTACACCTATTAATGGAGTATTTATTTCAATAACCTTAAATTTTCTTTTCAGCTTTTTTGCTCACTTGCTCTAATATCTCATCATATTTCTTTCTCACTTTCTTTAATGAAGAATTAATGCAATCCGTATCAGCCTCCATAACCATCTCTTTAAGGAACTTGTAGGCACAACTTTTGCTGTGAAAGTATAGTTTATCACCACTAATTTCAATTATTATTCCTTGACCTTCCGGAAAAGATCTTCCACATACATTACAAGTGTATTTATGAGACATAGATTGAACGTTGATTTTATATTTTTAAAAATAACGGTAAATGGTGCTATTCAGTAAATTTGGCGTGATAATTAATGCTAGATCATCTTGACCAGCGATTAAGAAAGCTAATAGAGGAAAAAAAATGGATTAAGCTAACTAGAGTACAAGAGATGTCCTATGAACCAATTACTAATGGATACAACACTCTCATCATTGCACCTACTGGTTATGGAAAGACTGAAGCAGCAATGTTTCCGATATTAAATAGAATGTTAAAAGAAGATGTTAAACCTGTTACTGTAATTTATATTACACCATTGAAAGCACTAATCAATGATCTTCTTTATAGAATAGACTGGTGGGCCTCTAGACTAGGTTTTTTAGTAAACAGGAAACATGGAGAAGTTCCTCAAAAGGAAAAGAACTTACGATTAAAGAGAATACCTCACATAATTGTTACTACACCAGAAGGATTAGAAATAGATCTAGACTGGGCTAGTAGGTTTAGGGAGCATTACAAAAACGTTAAATGGGTCATAGTCGACGAGATTCATGAGTTAATAAACTCCAAGCGAGGAACTCAGCTATCAATACTACTTGAAAGATTAAAACACTTCATTGGCTACGACTTTCAACGAATTGGCTTATCAGCTACAGTGAGTGATGAGAACAAAGTAGCGCAATTTCTCTTCGGATCTTCCGAAAGAAAGATGAAGATAATAAGATTAAATGATACGAGGAATTTTGAAATAAAAATAAATAAGATTGACAATAATAATTTCACTTTGTGGAGAAATGCAGCAGAAAAAATAAACCAACTAATAGAAAAGCCTACACTAGTCTTTACAAATTCTAGGTTTTCCACGGAAAGACTTCACGAAGAATTAGAAAAATTAGGAAATAAAGAAATCTACGTGCATCATTCGTCAGTTTCTAGAGACCTTAAGAACTTAGCTGAAGGAGAATTAAGAAATGGCAATGCGAAGGCAGTAGTATGCACTAAAACACTAGAACTGGGAATTCACGTGGGAGATATAAAGAAAGTAATAATGCTTAGACCACCGACTTCAGTATCCTCGTTTCTCCAGAGACTAGGCAGAAGTGGACACATAGTCCATGGAGTTCCTAAGGGAGAAATAATCTGCTTCTACGATTTCGACGTATTAGAGTCCTTAGCATTATACCTTTCAGCAAAAGATGGTAAAATGGAAAAACCTTTCATAGATGATGGATTAGATGTTGTTGCAAGAGAAATAGTTGGCATGGTATTACAAAATCAAAAAATGAGCATAGAAGAGGCTTTTAATATTATTCGAGGAACTTATATTTATAGGAAGCTGGAATTATCAAGATTGATGGATTTAATACAGTATCTAGTAAAAAATAATATAATAAAGATTGAGGAGAGCTACTTGAAACTAGGACAAGGATTCTTTAAGATATGGAGATTTAATAGGGATGCTAGAAGTAGCTGGGGAAAAGACTTCTCAGAATTCTTTTCACTAATTAACAACGACGAAACATTTGCCTTAAAACATAATGGTATAACCGTAGGTGAGATAGACGCAGTTTACGTATATAAACATGTGAGAGCAAATGATGTAATAAGAATAAGTGGAAAGTTCTGGAAAGTATTGCGTATAAATACCCATAAGAATACGATAGATGTTACTCCAGCTAATGAAGGTGAAGGTGAGATACCGATATGGAAAGGAGAAAATACATCTAAATCTTCATTAATAGTAGATTACATTAGAAAAATTATAGAAAATTTCAACGAATATTATCTTACAATGAATGAGATTATGGATAAAAATTCGAAGGAAAGTATAATTAAGATATTTGAAGAGTATAGAAAGTTAGGACTGAAAATACCCTCTGGAGATATAGTACTAGTGGAAAATAAGGAGGATGAATGGCTTTACACTGTACTGATTGACGAGAGAATTTCAAATACTTTATCTCATATATTACTTTATCTAGTAACTAAAAAATATACGTTAAACGCTTCTAGTAGAAGTTCAATATATGGTTTCTCAATAAAGGGGACTCCAGTAGATTTATTCAAAGACATCATAAATATGGATGAGAGGAAAATCGTAAAAATCGTATTAAGATCTATATTGAGATCTCCTCTTTATATAGCTACACTTAAGGAGATCCAACCAAGCTTTGGTAAAATATCAAAAATCAACACAAAAGAAGATAAATTCTTAATAAAAGAAGCGCTAAGACAGACAATAAAAAGATACTTTAGCATAAAGAAAACTCTAGAATTTATCAGAAAAGTTAGGGAAGGCAAAATAAAAATGATATATACTGAAAACGCAGGATTGTTGAGAGAAGCAGTATTCGCTCATGCTCAGATTAGACCTTGGCTTTCTGATCTAAATCTAACTATATATCAAGCACTAAAAGGTGGTGCGTATACGGTTAATGAGCTGTCAGAGATCTTAGGGATCTCAGCTAAAAGTCTTGAAAATAAGTTGAAACAACTTAGAAGAAATAACAATAAATATAAAGTAACATCATTCGTAGATGTAGATAGTAGGGAAACCAGATGGTGCTTGTACGAAGATTTCATTGATATCGTTAAATCTGAAGAATATTATTCCTCGTTCTCACCTTTAAATAATAATGAGATATTTGCAGTTAACCTTAAGTCAGGGGATAATCAAGTTGAAATATTGTTTAAACCATTTGATTTAATTAATAACCCAGAAGAGATATTGAGGAAGATTCCATTCAATAATATAGAGGAGGTTAAGGTTAGGGAAGCTATAGATACTTCCTATCAATTTCTACAAAAATATTACCATGTAGGTAAAGATTCTATAGTATACTTATTGCTAAATGCTGTCGCCTACTTGCAAAGCTTAAAATACTCTTAAAAATAACTATCTTATTAGTGATGATGCCCTTCAATTTGATTGATGATAAGGGCCCGTGTTACTGAACATTAGATTTATTTTTGCATATCCACTTATGACTCGTGAGAGAAGATGACAGAAAAATTAAATGAGATAGTAGTTAGAAAAACAAAAAATGTAGAAGATCATGTTTTAGATGTAATTGTCCTATTTAATCAAGGAATAGACGAAGTAATATTAAAAGGAATAGGAAGAGAAATTTCTAAAGCAGTAGACGTTTACAATTCATTAAAGGACAGATTAGGAGATGGCATACAATTGGTAAATGTACAGACTGGAAGCGAGGTTAGAGATAGAAGGCGTATATCATACATTTTGCTCAGACTTAAGAGGGTTTACTAAGGTAGATATCTCACTAAATATTTCTAATAACACTGTAGATGCGCTTAACTTACTTAGTGCAATATCATCCAGTTTGCTCATTAATTTCGCTGTTGTACCTTCAGATACCAGATCGTAGAATTTGGAACTTAGAAATTGGTACGCTGAGATACCACGGTTTGTTGCTATTAGATATGACTTTCTTTTACTACTAACTATATACCCATGCCTCACTAGGTTCTCTATAGTTTTCGCATATGTACTAGGCCTCCCAATCCCCTTTGATTTCATTAATGATATTACGTCCGAGTAACTTAGCAATTGTTCACTTGATCCTTTACCAGTGTTAACTTTAGGTTTAACCTCACCCAAAGGTAAATTGTACACCTTAACCGGATACACCTTAATAAACCCACCTTCAGCATTACTTAATAATTCTGCATTGATATTGTCATTCTTGTTTAGCTTTATCAAATATCTGCTCTTAGTACCTACTGCATGAGACATCTGGCTTGCCATAAATCGCCTAAAGATCAAGTCGTAAATTAAGAAGTGCAATTTGCTAAACCTTATCGAATACTTATAAGGATTTTCCTCTATTTCTTGAATTAGCTCATTAACATCGATAGCTCTAGTTGGTCTTATTGCCTCATGAGCACCTTCTTCTGATGATTCCCACGATCTGGGAACAAAATCTTTAATAAGCCCTTGCTTTTGAAGATACTCCTTAGCTATTTCTATTCCTACAGAGGAAATATGAGTACTATCAGTTCTATGATATGTTATTAGGCCAGCCTCAAATAAATCTTGAGCAATCTTCATTACAAGATTAGCTGGTAGTTTATATTTCATATTAGCCTCAATAAGTAAAGTGTCTGTAGTAAAAGGAGGCAAGGGGGATAGCAATATTTTTTCTTCAAAGATTTTTTCAATCTTAACGACTTGTAAATTATTTATATATTCCTCCATTTTCTTTCTTTCACTGAAATGCATTTTAATGGGGTACCCTGCAATGTCGATATAAACCACATAACCCATTGCACTCTTGTACTTAATCGTTTTATCCACTATCCAACCTAAAACCGGGGTTTGCACTCTACCTGCACCATGATTATGCCCATTAAACTTCGTTTTTAGTAAGTTACTTAGCGTGAAACCTATCCACCTATCTTCTATCCTTCTAACTATCTGACTCATCACTAGATTAGTATTGATCTTCATGGGATTCCTTAATGCCTCCAATATTGCCTTCTTAGTAATTTCATGGTATGTTATTCTGTAAATATTGGAGTTATATGGAGACAAGAATGAAGCTAGATCATATGCTATTTTCTCACCTTCAGTGTCGGGATCAGACGCTATGAACACTTTATCCACTGACAACGCCAGCTCTCTAAGTAAATTAATCGTAGTCTGAGCTGTTTGAACGTTTGTAGAACCACAGTAAGGGCATTTATCTGAAGCAATAGAAAATGTCTTATTACAATCTAGGCATTTCTTTATTAAGTCATAATATGGTTTTATAATCCCACTATACTCTATTTTTATCCCATAATATCCTATATCCTCTAAGGTCAGATCTACAATATGACCTTTTGAGGCTACTACATCTAGCACATATATTTGATTGCCATCTACTATGATAGTTTCGTATACTGGTACTTTATTTATCACCCTAACCGAAGGTCTGCTAAACATCTTAGCTATAGTCTTTGCTTTTGTTGGAGATTCTACTATGAGTAGACCAGTTGATATATTAAAATGTACTCTATTTCCCTCTTCTTTTCTAGATTCTTCCAGTTTAGTTTTTATTTCAGATAAATTTATATTAGATAATGAAGTAAAGTTAGTGTTAGGAAACAATTTCTGCATTTTCTTTTTCAATATTTCAAAGATATGTTTATCATCTACCAGAATTATTGAAAACCCAAGAGTTAATCCCCCATTGTAAAGTCTACTTGCCCTTCCAGAGCCTTGTAAATACGTTATCATATCTGGGTAAATTATGTAATAATTCGTATTCTGCTTAGCAATTACGAAATTATCTGAAATTAAAGTCTCCTCTCCTATCTCCTTTAACTTATCTTTAACTAAGGAAATATAATACAGTAATTCCTGTCTTAATTGCTCTAGTTTTTGATAGTTTATAGTCTCCCCTTTTATTATAGAGAACTTTAACAACTGAGCCTCAGAAGGGCTCAGTACCAAAATCTTATTCTGTAACTCCGAGAAATTGACTCCAATCATTTTGCCTACTCTTAGTAAAGTAAATGGATTAGATAAGGCATCAAATAGCTTAGCCTTTATTTTTGGGACTCCATAATATATTACATATTTTAGTCTTTTAGGCTCATCAATTCCTCTAACAGCAACACCGTAATAAGATGCAGAACCCACTAGAATATCTACTTTACCTTGAGAAAAATCATCAAGGAATTTTCTTCCACTTATTGCTAGCTTAGCGTTGAAACCTAAATCTTCGACATATTTCTTTATTTCATTTAATCTAGATCTTCCATATTCTTTCGAGACTAGAATCAACCCACCACTTCCCAACTCCTTAATTATTGAAAGATCTAGATTGTCCGTGTAAGTATCAATGATATTCCTAGCGTACAACTGAATAGAAGAGGGTTCAAAACCGGTTAGTAACCTTAAGGCCTTTTGCTTAATACCTTTAGGTCGTATTGTCGCGCTAGCTATAACTAGCTGGGAAATTTTATCCTTAAATTCAGCTATCTTAAGTTCCAATTCCCTAATTTTCTCTTTAATTTCTTCCGTAAATTCATTAGAGAAATAGTATTTATTCCTTAATCTAATAAGTTGAATTGCACTTTCATAGACATCATTTGGAATCCCCAATAGACTAACCAATCTATCAGTAGTTTTACCACTTTTGATTACCGCATCTGCGTCGTCTATTGCTACAAAGTTTGGCTTATAACTTGTTATTGAGTCCGCGTTCTTATTAAGGTAACTTATTGTTATTACGCTTACTTTCCTTTGATCAACCTTTCCACAAGATACTTGAGCACCCAATTTCTCTAGCCTTTTACAAACTTGTTCCATTAAGGACTTTGTAGGAACAATATATACTACGTCTTGGCCGATAAAGACGGAATAGGTCATCAATGTGGTTGTCTTTCCTAATCCAGTAGGAGCTGACATAGTGAAGCTCTGATTACTTACAAGCCTTCTTAACCATAATTTCTGGAGGGACCAAGGTTCATATCCAGTTTTATCTTTAAAATATTTAAATACAGTTTCAAATGTAGTAATATTATAATATAAATTCCAGTAATTTTTAATCTTATCGTTATCGAGTAGGATATTGTATAGCGCTTTTACCTTTGAAATATGATCTATACCATCAATTCCATTAATATACGGTAAACAAGTCTCGCATGGTAGACCATTCAGTAACCTATCAGCAGAAATATCCCCACCACAGTTAGGGCAGGAATTTTTATACATTACATTAATCATAGCTAGAAAAAAACTTTATGATGGTAAGATCTTTTAAAAGAGTTATCGAAGTGTTACTCTATTCGGTTAACTTTTTTAGCTTTATATGAATGTCTATTTGAGACCAAATAGGTGGAAAAGATGAGCAGCGGAACCCCAACTCCAAGTAATGTAGTCTTAATAGGAAAGAAACCAGTAATGAACTATGTCTTAGCTGCATTAACTCTACTAAATCAAGGAGTTAGCGAAATTGTAATCAAAGCTAGAGGAAGAGCTATTAGTAAGGCCGTAGATACTGTGGAAATAGTAAGGAACAGATTCTTACCAGACAAGATAGAGATTAAGGAAATTAGAGTAGGAAGTCAAGTAGTAACAAGCCAAGACGGAAGACAATCAAGAGTTTCAACAATAGAAATTGCTATAAGGAAAAAGTAAGTGTCTGAGTTTTTTAGACTTTTCTTTTATTATGCGCTACTTTTAATAGGGAGCTTAACATAAAATATTCTTGCGATATAAATGAGCCAGCCTACAATTAAAGTTGAATTTGAGGGAAAGGCAAAAATAGGAGAAATGATGGGCAATTTTAAAGCTATACAATTGAAGCCAGAAGATTTCTCCAGCCCATTAGCATTACAAATGGCGCTCTCTAGAATATACTCTGAGTTGATGAACATGATGAATCAAAGGCAAGAACTCCACTATGTTGCTGATGTAAAATTTACAGACTCTATGGGAAACCCAGTAAGCGTGGGAGTAGATTTTGGAGACAAAATACCGCCATTAAGCAAGAAAGAGGTAAAAGTAAAGATAACTATTGAATTCTACGACGAAGAGTAACTCTTCTTTCCAAATAAGGTTTTGCCAAGAAGGAAAGAACAAAGTCGTCAAAGGGATTAAGCCTATATTCAACATTACTTAGTTTAGTTATTAGGCCTATTTTAGTCATATAGCTTATACTATTATATGTTACTTTTTTAGAAAAATAAGGTCCTAAAACAGAAAAAGCGTCACCTATATTAAATTTCTCATATCTAAATTTCTTGAAAAGAAGAAAATATATTATTACCTCCCTCTTTTTAAGCCATCTCATATTCATCAGCCTGGTTACTCATCAACCATTCAGCCCTTACAAGTCCATACATCCTTAATATTTTTTATTTATAGTATACCTCTTAATATTGCTTAATATGCCTTACGTAGACGTTGACAGCAAAATATGTAGACCTAATGAGGTAAAGGAAATAAAAGAGGGAGATATAATATTAGTATATCCTGCTACTCTAAACGTAAATGGAAAAATAGTAACTTTCCCCCCGCTTTCATTAATTAGCGAGGAGTGCACAAACGAGATTAAAAATTTGAGCTGGGTAGAAGGTATAATAGTAAACCAAGAAATATTTCATAACGTGACTTTTCTCAAATGTGAAAACTATATTGAAGGAGAGATAGAAATTTTAGAACCTATCCTTCTTACAGCTTTCACTTTTAAACACATGATTGGAGGTAAAATAAAAGGCTACGCAAGCCAGCTTATTAAAGGTATACCTCTATTAAAAGTAAATAACCAACCAATAATAAGCATAGATAAGGGAAAAGTTAACGTTGGACTCTGTTTTTTAGATAAGAGAGATATTCTAGTAAGATTACTGGGATATTCTGTATTTTACTACATAAATCCATCTTCATCGATCTAAAGGACTAAGTTTATCTTGATCCTTATCGAAGTTTTCGGAGGATTGATAAGGTATACCCTCAAATGTGAGAATATCAGTTTCTTTTCTCTTTTTAGCCTGATACTCCTCTGGAGTACCACTTACAACTATCTCATAAAGTTTTGCTTGCTTACCATTATAGGGCCTCATAATCCTACCTAATCTTTGAATAAACTGCCTTCTAGAACTTGTTCCAGTTACAATAATTCCTACATTAGCATCTGGAATATCGATTCCCTCATCCCCCACAGTAGTCAAAACAAGAATTCCTGCACTCATAGTTTTAAAGGTTGCTAAAACTCTCTTCCTCTCCTCTTTAGACATCTTACCGGTTAATAGTAAACAGTTATACCTTCTAGCTATTTCTTCAGCTTGATCAACGTACTGAGTAAATATTAGAATCTTTCCTTTTTCGGATTTAAGTATCTCGTCTAATGCCCTCATTTTCTCTGAAGCAAAATTCACTATTTTTCTCATTTCATTATAAACCCTCATGGCTTCAATAGCACTTTCATCACCTTTCTTTACTAACTCAATTAACTCACTTACCTTTCTGCCTTTAGATAATGCCTTAAACTTGTTTAATAACTCATTGTACCTTTTTCTCTCTTCTAAGGTTAGTCTTACTTTTTTCTGAATAATTTCATAGGAGGCTAGATAACCTAACTTGGCTAGTTCGGTAACTGACTTATAATATACTATTCCACCTATTAGGCTAAATAACTCATTGTGTTTATTATCCTCTCTATGGGGAGTCGCCGAAAGACCCATCCTATAAGGAGCTATTAAGCCTTCTGCTATTGCTTTAAACTTATCTGCAGGTAAATGATGAACTTCGTCCACTATTAGTAGGTAAAATTTATCAAATAGTTGTGGAAGATGCCTATACGCCGTATGATAAGTAGTTATGGTTATTGGTCTTATTCTCTTTTCCTCTGAGTAATAAAACCCAATGTCAGGTCTTTTTGAGGTAAACTTTAGTATAGCTTCTTTCCATTGTAGCATTTGCTCTTTGGTAAAGGTTACAATGAGAGTAGGCTTTTTGATTACATCTATACCTTTTATTCCAACTACTGTCTTTCCAGCCCCTGTCGGAAGTGCTATGACTCCCCTATTTCCATTCTTAATCCAATTTTCTATGGCCTCTATTTGATATTCCCTTAATTGCCCATTAAATTCAAACTCAAACTCTTTAAATGAAAGGTTTAATTCCTTGACCTCTAATCCATTTTCTCTCAATTTTTGCAATAGGTTATAATAATCCATTGGACGTATTATGAATCTTCTATTTTGCTTATCATATTTGATTTTGAATTTGTACTCCCCATTCTCATTTCTCTCATTAATTTTCTCTAGAACGTCTGCAAGATAGGTATATGGTTTCATAATTATTTTACCGGCCTCTATTTCAAAGGAACAATCCATGAGTTTTTCCTTCAATCTTGCAAAATCCTCTTGAGAAAGCTTCACATCGTAATCCTCTAAAATTTCCATTATCTCGCTTGGTTTTACTCCATTTCTTTTAGCTCTTTCCAAATCAATTACGAACTGAGATCCATTACTATCTCTTCCTAAATATCTCGAGAACAATAATAATCTCTTGAAATCATCTTCATCTAACCACTGTTTGATATAGAAAGTCCTCAAGGACATTTTTAATCACTTCAACATATATAACCTTTAAATTAGAACCAAGAATATTTATAAGTTCCGAAATATCCCCTACATCATAAATAAAGTATTTATCTCCATTAAAATTTGAGAAAACTCCTATCGAAGGCAAATTATATCTAGACTTGCTCATTAAAAGTATTTTATATACATCATTTAAAAATGGATTTACATATAAAATTAGACCATCTCCATTATCTAAAGTGATACCTATAAAGTTCTTGCCTAAAGCTTCTGCTTCAGAGAAACCGTATTGTAATGCTTCTTCCAATCCGATCCAAGGTAAATTTGCGATCAATTCCTCTATTTTCACAACTATTATGTTAGGAAAAAGCTAGTTTAAAATGTATCGTGGCCATTAGATTTAATTTAGGCAGATTTTTTGCTGAATGAAAATATAAACTAGTTCTCTGAAGTGTTATCAATGAAAATAGAGGTCAATGAGAATTTAATTAAACATTTAGAAAACTTATCTTTAATTCAATTAAGTCAGAATGAAGAAAAAATGTTGGAAAATAATATAGCAAATATCATAAAATTCTTTGAGAAGATAAACGAGCTTGATTTAAGTAATGTAGAACCACTATTTCATCCTCTCCCTCAAGGGAGACTAAGGAAAGATACTCCAAGAGATCCATTAGATAGGGAAAATGCACTCAAAAACGTGAAAAGAAAAGAAAACGGATATATAGTAGGACCTAGAACTTACGGTGAATAAGATTATGATAGTGGAATTAGTCAATGATTTAAAAAATAAGAATTTAGAGGCTGAAGAGTACGTTGAGAGAACTTATGAGAAAATAGGCAAATACGATAAGTACACCAACGCGTTTATAACTATTAGAAGCAAGGAAGAGGTATTAAGGGAAGTAAAAGAAAACATTAACAAAGGGGGCAAATTAGCAGGAATACTAATTGCCATCAAGGATAACATCTCAACCAAGGGAATTAGAACTACTTGTGCATCAAAGATGTTAGAAGATTACATACCTCCATATGATGCTACAGTTATAGAAAAATTAAAGAAGGAAGGAGCGGTAATTGTTGGTAAAACAAATATGGACGAATTCGCTATGGGTTCAACTACAGAGACGAGTTATTTTGGTCCCACTAGAAATCCTTGGAATTTAGAAAGAACCCCTGGAGGTTCATCTGGAGGTAGTGGAGCAGCTCTAGCAGCTGGTTATGTCGAATTGGCGTTAGGTAGCGATACTGGAGGTTCTATAAGAGCGCCAGCTGCATATAATGCAACTTTTGGTTTAAAGCCATCTTATGGCACAGTGAGTAGATTTGGTCTAGTAGCTTATGCAAATAGTTTAGAACAAATAGGACCTATGGCTAGAAATGCTGAAGACTTAGGATTGCTTTTCTCAATAATTGCTGGACCCGACGATAAGGACGCTACTACAATTGACTTATCTCTAAATTTTGAGTTTAAGGAACAGAACGTGAAAAACGTTAGGATAGGTGTTCTTAGTGATATTTTAGAAATGTCAGAAAAACCAGTATCTGGTGTGATAAAAGATGTTATAGATAAACTATCTAGTGAAGGAGCTCTAATTGAAGATACTAAATTAGGTAATGCAGAATACGCACTACCAGCATACTACATAATAGCAATGTCTGAAGCAAGCTCTAATTTAGCTAGATATGATGGAGTTAGGTACGGATATAGCAAATACATGGAAGGGAATTGGCGTGAGGTTTATGCTAAAAATAGAGGAGAAGCGTTTGGTATAGAGGTAAAGAGGAGGATCCTCCTTGGTAGTTTTATCTTAAGTGCTGGATATTATGAGGAATTTTACCTCAAGGCATTAAAGGTTAGAAATTTACTTAAGAAAAGCCTAGACGAATTATTCAAAAAATATGATATTTTAGTCTCTCCTACAATGCCTATATTACCGCCTAAAATAGGTGAGGTAATCAATGACCCTGTGAGAATGTATGCAATGGATCTAAATACTGTAATAGCTAACTTAGCTGCAATACCAGCATTATCGTTGCCAGCGGGATTTTATAATGATTTACCAATAGGATTACAATTAATGGGAAAATATCTATCAGATATTTATTTAATTAACATTTCATCCTATATAGAGAGAAATGTTACAAAATTGTACAATTTAACAGCACCAATTAAGATCTAATAATTTTTTAATCCTATATGCGGTAGAATGTACAATATGCAAAGTAATTTAAGGATCGATACAGTAAGTGAGATATTTAAAGAGTTACAAAAAGAGAAGTACCACATCATTGGCACTCACAGCGCATATAAGAAATGTCATTGGACTCATTCTGCTCTTGTAGCTAATAGATCTTGCTATAAGGGCAAATTCTATGGAATTGAGAGTCATAGATGCGTACAAATGACTCCAACTGCAGCCTGGTGCTGGTTTAGATGCGTACATTGTTGGAGATTAGAACCAGAGGATGTTGGACTAGAGTGGGACGATACGAAAATGCCCGCATATGATGATCCAGAATATATTGTAGAGAGGAGTATAGAAGAACATAAGAAGGCCGTTTCTGGATATCTAGGAAGAAATGATGTTAACATCCAAAAGGTAAAAGATGCGATGAGACCCGCGCATGTTGCAATAAGTTTAACTGGAGAACCTACACTTTATGAGAAACTTGGTGATCTTATAAAGGAGTATCATAAAAGAGGCATGACAACCTTTCTTGTAACAAGTGGTGTAAGACCAGATATATTAGCAAGCTTAGAAGAAGAGCCTACTCAGTTATTTGTATCTCTACAAGCTCCGAATGAGATAAAACACAAGATGATTAATAGACCAGTAGTTGCTAATTCTTGGCAATTAGTTATGAAGACTTTAGAGATCTTACCTAGTTTTAGTTCTCCAACTGTGATAAGATTTACAATGATAAAGGGATACAATATGAGTGAGCAAGATGCTAGAGAATTTGCGAAGTTAATGGAAATTGCAATGCCCACCTATATAGAGATTAAAGCTTATATGCACGTTGGACCATCAACCTATAGATTAAGTAGAGATGCGATGCCAAAACATAAAGAGATAAGAGAATTCGCAAAGACCTTAGCACAATACACTGGATATAAAATTTTATCAGAGCACGTGCCCAGTAGAATAGTTCTCCTAAGTAAATTGGATAAGCCAATTAAGATTGGAAATGCGTGGAATGATAAATGGGATTGGTCTACTATTGATATGGAAGATGATATGAGTGGAGAATATAAGGAAGCAGAACAAGGTTGTACAGAGGGATCAACTTGAAAAGATGAGTCAAACGCTTGTATATTAGCTAAAATTATAGCCTATTCAAAGGGCAAATCGTACGTAACGCAGTCAGAGTTAGCTAAGATGCTTAATTTCTCACAGCAATCAATATCTCGTAAATTAAAAGAATTAGAGGATGATAAACTGATAGTAAGAATAATATCTAAAGAAGGAGAGATAATAAGATTAACAGAAGAGGGAGAAAGATTTTTGAGTTCATGTTTAAGTAGCTTAAAAGATGCCATATTGTCACTTCATAGTCTTGAGATAAAAGGAAATATCGTATCTGGGCTTGGGGAAGGCAAAATATTTCTATCAATGGATTACTATAAAAGCCAAATAAACAAAATAATGGGATTTGACCCTTATCCAGGTACGCTAAATATTGTAATATACGATAAACTATCTCTAGAAAATAGATTACTCTTAGACTCATCACCTTCTCTAATAGTGCCCGAATATAAGCAAAAGGATAGAGTATTAGGCGCAGTTAGATTATATCCTGCCTCAATTAATAAACTAACACCGGCTGCAGTAGTAATTCCCTTAAGAACTACACATCCAAAGAGCGTAATAGAGGTAATTTCTCCATTTCATCTCAGGGAAAAACTGAATTTAAAAGATGGAGATGAGGTAACAATAGAGGTTTATGTTTAACGTTGTTCCAGATTACAATACCTCTTTTTAATTTCATTTATTATATCTGTTGTACTTGAATGAGGCCATTTCCTTATTCTCTCGTTTAATCTAATTATTTGAGGACTTAAGCCTCGTTTTTTTAATTCCTCAAGAAGCTTAGTTTCATCGACTTTCTGGTCTGGACCTAGGAAAATTATATCGGGATTTATTCTTTCCACACTTTTTAGAAAATCTTCTTGATCGCCTAATATTGCATCAAAAACGTATCTTACACTCTTAATAATTTCTAATCTAGTTTGCTCATCATTAATAGGCTTTCTACCTTTAATTCTCTCTGAATTGGAATCCCTAGCCACAGTCACGTAAACTCTTCCATATTTCGATGCCTCCTTTAAGAATTCTATATGTCCAGGATGCAATATGTCAAAAGTACCCGCGACAAATACTTTTTTCGATACATTAGATTTGGGATCAATATTCTCATAAATCTCCTTCGCATCCAACAAACCCTCAGCATAAACAATATCGACTAATGCAGTTACGTAATCACCTTTCTCTAAATAATATTTAGAATCCTCAGTATACAATCTAGCTAATTCTACCACCTTATTGTTGGCACTGTCGATATTCTTTAATCGTTCATCCATTCCTTTAATGTACTTTTCTATTCTTTTCCTTAACTCGTCAACATCCATTTTATAGCATCAGCCTCCATATAATGAAGATTACCAGGAATTATAATAATATGTGGTGTATTGCCGAAGTCATATGAGGAAGCCTCTTCTACGGTGACAGCAACAATTTTCTCATCATCACAGCCTAATCTAGCACCAACTATTACAATATCAGATTTTGAAAGAACATTTTTTCTATGTTTATCTTCAAGTCGCAATAAGATCTGTAGTGCTTCATTAGCAGTCATGGCTTTCTCGCTTTTCAAATCCAGATATAGTATGGTATGAAGACCTCTTTCTCTGTTATCCTTAATCACATTATAAGGAGTAGGATCTATGAAATCGTTGTAAGGAAATGTTACTGTGACCGACTTACCGAATTTATAGGAAGATAAGAGAGATTTCGATATAAGATAGCAATGTACCGAAATACCTGGAATCACTTTTACATTATGCCCCCGCTGTTTAGCCTCTATAAGTAGTGAAACGTGAGTTGTAGCTATTAATACATCTCCGATGCTAGCTATGCTCACGTTATAATTCTTATCTAAATAGTCCATGATAATCTTCGAGTTGTTTTCTAATAAACTTCTGTCCGCTTCAATGAAAGTCTTCTCTCCCTTTACTAATCTCCTTAATACATCAACGTTTATATCGCAAGATCTAGACGTGTATTTATCGAAAATTATGATATCAGAATTATTTAATGTATCTATAGCACTCTCGGTTATGAATTTCTTAGAGATTCCAAGACCCACTAGACTTAAGATGCTCACAAAAAGAATGTATAAAATGGTGTTTAATATTATCTTATCTAAATGCTAGAGCTCACTAAAGGTATCTTAATTGCTGAGGATCTACCAGCACTTTACGTAAAACATGCTAATAGTGTAGTGATGTCCGACGTACACATAGGCTATGAAGAGGAGATGTCTAGAAAAGGTATATATATTCCTAGAATACAGAAAAAAAGATTTCTTAGTATAACGAATAGAGTATTCTCAGTTTTTAATACTAAGAAGTTAATAGTAAACGGAGATTTCAAGCACACTTTTGAAAAACTTACTAGACAAGAAAAAGAGGAATTAAATGAAATTTTGAAATATTTAAAGGATAACGGAGTAGAAGTTATAATAGTTAGAGGAAATCATGATAACTATATTTCTTTAGTTACGGAAAAATTTGATAATGTAAGATTAGTTGATGAGTTAGACCTTGGAGAAATACTAATAACTCATGGACATAAAGTAATAGAGCCGAGAAACAATACAACATACATCATAGGTCATGAGCATCCAAGATTGTCAATAAGAGATAAGTTAGGTTTCTCTAGGAAACTGCAATGTTTCTTGTCAATACCCATAAAGGAAAGGGAAAACTCCCAGATTATAGTATTGCCTGCAATTGGAATATATCAAGCGGGCAATGATATATCATTAATACATTCAAACTATATGAGTAATTTGATAAAAGAGCATGCAATATTAGAAAAAGCGAAACCCTATGTTATTATTGAGGGAGAAGGTATAATGGAGTTCCCAGAATTAGGCTTAATTAAGAACATACTTATTTAAAAGAGGGATTTATAAATGCAGAATCAAAAAGTTTTTAAGGTGATCTTTTATCTCCAATTCAGCGGTATCGTATAAACCCATTGTAAATATAGAAAATATCGTGGCAACAGTTACGTTAGAGCAAAGTTTGGATTTATACGCTATGGAAAGAAGTATCCCCAACATAGAATATGATCCAGATCAATTTCCAGGATTAATTTTCAGATTAGAACAGCCCAAGGTTACTGCTTTAATATTTAAATCTGGAAAGATGGTAGTAACTGGGGCGAAAAGTACAGAAGAACTAATAAAGGCCGTAAAGAGAATAATCAAGACACTTAAAAAATATGGTATAAAAATAATGGGCAAACCTAAAATCCAAATCCAAAATATAGTTGCATCCGCTAACTTACATGTAAACGTTAACTTAGATAAAGCTGCATTCTTACTGGAAAATAACATGTACGAACCAGAACAATTCCCGGGATTAATTTTTAGAATGGATGATCCTAGAGTTGTACTCCTAATTTTCAGTAGTGGTAAAATGGTAATAACTGGGGCAAAGAGAGAAGATGAAGTGTCTAAAGCAGTAAAGAGAATATTTGATAAGCTAGCGGAGCTGGATTGTGTCAAACCCATAGAGGAAGAAGAAGAATTAGAGCTCTAGAAGCCTAAGTAAACCATTTATTACACTTTTACTTTTAACGCTTTTTATTCCCTTCTTCTCTAATTCCCTACTGAAAAAGGATACGTAAACTGGAGATTCATACATACCACCAAAGTAGTAGACCACATTAGAATTTACAGCTTTACATACTATTTGCACTAAAGTAGAGAATTCTGACATACAACTGTTCAAAATTCTAACTGCCTTTGTGCTATTTCGCTTTACAGCGTTTAACAAATTAACTGAATATTGTGCTATTTTGGCTGGATTACAAGAGTTTTTATAAAGGAACCTCACTAGATCTTCTTCAGTTTTAAAATTAGAAAATTGGATTAAGCTTCTATCATTAGATAGCCCTTGAAACTCTCTTAACAACTCATGTAAAAACTCTCTACCTAACCAGAATCCAGAACATATATCGCCAACTAACCATCCTCTATCGCCCTTTATTACCCTTTTACTTCCATCAAAACCATATACTATACTACCAGTTCCTGCAATAGTTATACATCCCTTATCCGCATTAGACATAAGCACAACATGAGCATCATGTTCTATGATTACCTTATCCGCGTATTTACTTAGAAGTGGATATAGTTGACTTTTTACCTCTTTAGCCATGACTTCACTGTCAATACCGGCTAAAGATATTGCAATTCCGTTAAATTTCTTATTGAATGACGAGATTATACTGCTTAATCTTAAAACTGACTTATAGGGGCCTACTTTATCTACACTTGCCGGTTCGTATTTGTACTGTCTTACTAATTTTTCACCATCATAAACGAAAACTTTAGTAGATGTACCGCCAGCATCTATTAATAGGTATTCCACAAACGATATAAACGCTAAACGACATTAAAATTTTGGTGTCTAGAAATGCTCAAACATGGTAAGTACGTTTATGTAGATCTAAATAATGGTAAATATATTAAGGTAAGGATACTAAAGTCAAGGGATGATAATTCCGCTGAAAAATACATCTTAACCAATTATGTGAATAAGAATAAACCTAAGAATGGTATAATAATAAAGATGGATAGTCTACCAATAGAAGTTAAAGATAAAATAACTAGATTCTTTTTATGAGTTTCTCTAAAATCCCATATTTTTCTAATGCTGTTAGGGTAATATATATCGAAATGATAACTATAGAAGCTAATATTAACGTGTATAGTGACTGAATAGTCAGAATATATGTATTATCTATAATATCTTTCACAACGGTAAATAATATAAAGTAAATTATAACTATGTTTATGATCTTAATTATATCATGCCATACCCTAATATCTTTATTTAATCCCTTGGAGACAGCCTTACCGCCAAACAATATTATTGCGGAAAATGAAGCATATGGTAAAATTTGAAGAATTGCAAAAGCGAATTCTTGGACACTACTTAGTCCTCTAACTAGCTGAAGTTGTATATAGAGGTTAATCACACCTATTAAGAGTGAGATGATAGACACTGTAGCCGTTATTACCATTATTGTGGAATTCTCCCACCAACTCTCTATGAGATCATCAATTTTGAGACCTTTTATGACCATTGCACCTCCTAATATAATTAATATTGTTGGTTCTATGTAAACTGACAAATTCAGAGCAGCCAATATTCCAGCTAAGGCTAATATTATGCCGGGTACACCTAAGAAAACTCTCGCATATCTCTTTTCCGTTATGGCCTTTCTTATGTATTTTGCAAGAAGCATATATGTTTCCTCTACTCCCCTATACTGCTCTACTATAACTTGCTGAACTGCAGAAATCTTTAACCTGGATTGAATTATGGGTATTGCACGAGCGTCATCTGGACTATCATAGACTACTACTGCATATTCTGGTGATAGCTCCTCAATTACTTCGTCTAATTTTTTCGAAAATTCCAACTGCGACTCAGTACCACCTTTTTTTGAGCCGGATATGAAGACTATCTCAGCGTCTTCTCCTTTTCTTTTTAGATCAACATAAATATTAAATGCCACCACCATTGAATTAAAATCGGAATCTGTGGGCATAAAATACGCTGCTTTGTCAAGAGCTAACTTACATTTCTCTTCTCCTATAATTGGTGAAGAAAACCCTAAATCTCCTATATCATCATCAATATCAACGTATATTACTATTGTCTTTACCATCCTTATTATCTACTTCCCCGTAAAGTATTAAAAATTCTTCAAAAGATAACCTCTTATTCTGCTTGAGCTTTTCCTCTATACTCTTCTTCTTTTTCTCAATAACTTCAGTAGTATTAACTTGTACTGGGTTTTCCTGAAGGCTTTTTAATCTTCTTTGGGTCTCATTCAGTTCGTTACTCTTGTTTTTAATTTCTGTATTCAAATCTTCTATCTGTTTAGAAATATTCTCTATTTCGTTACTTAAATTATTTATTTCATCTCTTAGCTTATTCCTCTCTTCGACTAATTTCTTTATAATATTCTTCTTTTCTCCTATCTCGTTAATAAGTGCCTTAATCTTCTCCCTAATTGTATTTAACTCAACCCTTTTTGCTAGTAATTCAGCTTTTTCTTCAGTTTTCTTCTCCTTTATTTTCATAGCCTTTTTAGCATCTTGTAATTTCTTCTCTAGCTCAGCAATTCTCTGTATAACTTTTTTCTCTTCCTCTAATGTTAAGGAACTAGTTTGCAATTTCCATTCTAGCTCCCTTATTTTTCTCTCTATTGAATCAGGATTACCTAGATTTTGAGAAGAAAGTTTTTTAACTTCCTCAAAATCTTTTCTCATTTGCTGAATTATTTCTACGAGATTTTTTCTTCTCTCCTTTAACTGGTTAAATTCCTCTAATTTCATTTTATACTCTTGCCTTATCGTGTTAATTTGCTGTGTCAACTCTTTTGCTTTGGCTATCTTTTCCCTTCTCTTCTCTCTCATTTTTTTAACTTTTTCAATAAGTTCTAACTTAAGTTGCTTCAGTCTAACTATATTCTCTTTAAGCTCAGATATCTTCTTATATAACTCGTCTGTGTCCGTTGATATAGATGACATTCTTGTCTATTTTAGTAGCGAATACGTATAAATAACTATTTCCCACATAATAGCCTTCAGTAAGCCCTAAAAATGAGCTTCGCCAGTTAAGATGAATACATGGGTATTATCAACAAATAATAATAAACCCATATAGACGTAACATAAAAATGAGATGAAAAACAACTTTAATGAAATTGGCACACTTACAAAGAATGTTTTAAAAGATAAGATTCTTATTAAATTAACGAGTGATTTAGACTTTACGAAGTACAACATAATAGGAAAGGCTATATATAATGGAAAGGAGCAGAAAATAGGAAAGATCCTAGATGTATTAGGAAACGTAAAAGAGCCTTATGCTTTAGCAGTGTTAGATAAAAATTCAAAAATTTTATTTAATGAGAAAATATTCGTTAGTTATAGTGAGAGGAGGTCAAGAAAATGAAATGTCCATTTTGTGGAACGGAGGACACAATAACATATGATGTGGAAAAAGGAATGTATGTATGTACAAACTGCGGCAGTGTAATAGAAGATAACGCAGTAGATCCAGGTCCAGATTGGAGAGCCTATAACGCAAAAGACAGAAATGAGAAAGAGAGAGTAGGTAGCCCAAGTACTCCAAAAGTACATGACTGGGGATTTCATACTATAATAGGATACGGTAGAGCTAAGGACAGACTAAAAACATTAAAGATGCAAAGAATGCAAAATAAGATACGTGTGTCACCTAAGGATAAAAAACTAGTAACCTTACTTTCTATTTTAAATGATGAGAGTTCAAAATTAGAGTTACCAGAACATGTCAAAGAAACTGCATCATTAATAATAAGGAAAATGGTAGAAACTGGACAAACCAAAAGGATAGATCAGTATACGCTAATAGTTGCTGCCTTATATTATTCTTGCCAAGTGAATAACGTACCAAGACATCTCCAAGAGTTTAAAGTTAGATATTCCATATCTTCTAGTGAATTTTGGAACGCCTTAAAGAGAGTTCAATCTGTTGCAAAATCAATACCGGACTTTCGTCCTAAAATCAGACCAACAGAATATATACCAAAAATAATATACAGACTAAATTTACCCCCAATTATAGGAACAAAGGCATCCGAGTTAGTAGACTTAATGCATAAACAAGGGCTGACTAGCGGAAAAGGATACTTATCTTTAAGCGCAGCTTCGGTTTACTTAATATCGGCGCTAATGGATATAAAAAAGACGCAGAAAGAGGTTGCAGATTCGTTAGATATTACTGAAGTAACTATTAGGAATAGATATAAGGACATCGTGGATAATTTTGATATTATTGTTACATTATGATTTTTATGGAATTATATAAAAGTATTGTGTAGATTTACTCATTTTAAATCTTATTTATTATTAAAACTATTGAAAAGTAGTCAATTGTCACTAAAGAGTGTTTAACGTACCCATAAAAACAGTAAAATAAATAAGCGTGGAATGCATATATATATTTTAGCCAACACGGGTGTAAAAGATGGAATCAGATTCAACAAGTAATTATGAAGCAATAGTACATAAAAAGATAAAAGAAATGGGAGAAAAAGGAATTTCGCAACAAGAATTGGCTAAATCAGTTGGTTTGCCCATAAGAGAAATTAGTAGCATTATAAAAAGATTAGTTGAGAAGAAGCTAATTATTAAAAAAGCTGTGAAAGAAAATGGAAAAAACATAGTTAAATTATTTGCAGTTGACAGCAATTATAATATAAATATTTATATAAATCTTAACGGTTTAGATGAGATTCCTTGCTTAAGTTGTAAAAGCTTAACCAAATGTGGGAATGGAATACATGTAAGCCCACAGACTTGTAGTAAATTATCGGGCTGGATCTTGGAAAAAGCTTTATCTTAAATTCTTAACGCATCTAATTATTTCTTCATATCCCTTATCGGTTCTTATCCCAGTAGGAGCAAAATGAGTCTTAGAGGCATCCCCTAGACATTCTAAAATCGAATCAATTGGAGGAATAGCTGAGACTTTTAGTTTAGATGCCAGCTTACTAATATTGTAAAATACACTTTTATATTTCGCCTCCTTTTCTATTACATTAAGTAGCTTCTGTATTCTGTTAAAAGAGGACAAGTAATTGAAATTATTGTATATATCAATCATTCTTTTTAAAAATTCCATATTGTGAAGAGGACCAATGAATAGAGGACCAATAATGATAAAGTTTTCACCACATATTGGACACTTAATCTTACAATTCTCGTCTACGAAAGTCTGAAATCCACAGCGGGGGCATTCCCCGAAATATTTAAGATTCTTATTAATGTTCTCATCTGCTTTTCTAGCACCACTTTCCACTCTTACGAATAGTCTATAGTAATAGTCTGCATAAAAAGAGAATAACGGATACACGGTTTTTTCTAACATCGCAGCTTCTCTAATTATCTTGCCGATAAGTATTCTTAATCCAAGCTCCTTTGACGAGGAAAGTTTATAGTTAATAGCATCATATTTTCGCCTACAAGAAGTTCGTGAAGATCCCTCAAGTGGAGATAGATCAGTTGCTGTAAATGCTACTATTCCATTTCTTATTGTCGCGTTTATGGATGAAAGGATAAACGGTACTGGAGATCCAAAGGGATCTATATCAATATACTCGCTTTTTATTTCGTAGAGCAACACATTTGCATCCTTATTATAAATTTTAGCGTTTTCAATTCCATTATTTTTCACATTTATTTGGATTAGGGAAGTAGCTGTTGAATTTTTATCATTCAGAATTAGTTGTTCACTTTTCCACGATTCTACATAATATCTAATTCCTCTTATACCCGTTGCGCTTAATGCGTCTAATATTATCTTAGGCTTTAACAGGCTAACCACGATTACGCTAAGGTCTCTGTTGAAAGTCATTTTAGGATTGTAGAACACTGGAGCCCATGATGGATCGAATTTCCCTTCTATCATATATTCTTTAGGATCTGGTACGAATATTCTAACTTTGCCTTCCGTTACTTCCTTTAATTTCATCTATTAAAGAATGTATGTCATTTTCTTCATAAGTTTTATATCCTAGATCTTCACATTCCTTTAACATCTTTGAAGTCCTTATGATTATCAATAATTCAGATTTAGTGTAAGATGCAAGTTTCTTAGCTTCATAAAATTTCTTCATTGACTTATTGTAATCCTTGTTCTCTATTGTAACTAAATATCTATTATTGTCGTTGTCTTTAACTATCAAATCTGCTGCAGTTAATTTCAATGATAGGACGTTTATCCCATTTTCTTTCAATTTATATATTAACTTTGATTTAAAACTCTCCGGAGAAAACTCTGTTATATCCTCTTCAATGACTTCTTTTTTACCTTTTACAGAGTCCCATATTACATCGCCTATTATATCGTCCCCAAACAAATCTATCAGCTTCTCGGCAACTTCAAGCGATACGTCTGAATCCCCTTTCTCATAATCATAAATGGCCTTTCTAGAAACTCCAAGAAATTTAGCTACGTCTCCTATACTATATCCCATTTCCTCTCTCTTATGTTTCAATATGTAATTTCTGATCTTTATGAATATACCTCCCCTAGTTCTATAAAGGAAAATCTTCTCACCATTGATTACTTTCTTAAATCCTTCTGGTGAGACTGCAAAAACATTATCAGCCTTAACTGAGACAATATCCTCCTCTTCTTCATTAGTGACTACTAATGACGCGGTTACCGTAGATACTGCAATCTTCTTCAAATCTGAAATTTCCTCTTTGGTCACCTTATCCTCAGATACTCTAATCAGAGTGGGTTCCTTAGAGTTGAGAACGATATCTACGGATTTTCTATTATGTTCTGGATATTCAATCATTGTATAAGTATACTTTTTATCCTCCAATATGTCTATAACTTCGTTGATAATTTTTTTGCTCATATCTTACATCTCACTTAATTCTGTTTCTTCTGTATAACTTCTAGTAGGGCTAAGAATTATAAATATTAATGATGTATATTCCCTTAATAGCTTCTCGACATCTACATTTAATATTACATTAGATATTTCTCTTCCAAGTAAAATTGAAATTGCCTTCCTGTTCCATTGCTCCCCACTAATGAAATATTCTCCAATTTCGGGTGATTTAATAAATATAAATGGAATTTTTACTAAAGACCATAAATAAAGTGGAATTCTATCGGAAAGCCTTTCCACCTCGTCCTTTTTTATCTCATGATAAAAATTATTATTTAGTTTAATCTTTAATTTACCTTCCAATGCATCTTTAATGGTAACGTATTCAGCAGGAGAAGAAGAGAATATGTCTTTAAGTCCAAACTCAAAAATTTTATCTATCAAACTCCTACCCTTTATATTTACTCAGAACTATTGCATGGTCCTTATCGTAGGGATCTAGGTTAATAATTTGTATTGCCTCAAAATTGGAATTTTCCAATTTCTCCACTTCAGCTTTATATATCTCCTTAGGGTCTTTAGTAACATCAATACTTCTCGCTTTAATCACTAGAAGCATATATCCATTTACTTTAAGGAAGAATCTAGCATTGTATATAGCTATATCTGTTTGATCTGGTTGGGCAATATCGACATAAAGTACGTCAACGTTCTCTACTACCGACTTATAACTTTGAGGAAATCTGGCATCAGCTAATAATGGAAAGATATTAGGCCTCCTTTGAGCTACTAATAATAATTCTCTTACAACTCTTGGAGAAAATTCAACACCATAGGCCTTACCATTTAACTCTATAATATCAGAGACGTGACTTATTGTAGTCCCAGAAGCGGCTCCTAAATATAAGACCTTAGTGCCTTTTCTAATCGGATTAGTCTTAAGGCCTTTAAGTATTGCGCCAGCTAACTTACTCCTAAACGCATTCCATTCCCTATATTCTATACCCTCATATTTAATTAGCCTTTCACCGTAAACATTAAAGCCTGATACTAGGTTTCTTGTACATAGCCTAAAGCTACCATCGTTAAACTCGCATTCGTAAATGTTTTCCATGTTAGTTTGTTTTACGGTAACAACTTCAGACATTTTTATCACTTTCTTCCTTTACCTCTTCTTTTTCCACCTTTTTTACCTTTTGCTTGCTGTTTTTGAGGCTGTTGTGGCTTTTGTTGTTGAGGCTTTTTAGGTGGTGGCTGAGCGAATTTTTCCTTAATCTCATCTATCCTCTTCTTTAGTTGTTCGTTTAGTTGATCACCTATGAATCTCCCGCTAAAAGCATCAACTCTGGCAGCTATTGCTAATTTGGCTGCTAAAGCTCTAGCAATCTTACCCCTTTGCCATCTAGGTGATGTGTGAATAGCTGGATACTGAAATATTACACCATGTTTAGGTGGTCTTCCTCCACTTCTTAACGCCCTGAATAAAGCCTTTTCAGCCCCCAATACCTGGATCGTACTAGCTGGCATTTTGGCTAATTCCTCCAGACTTCCTGATATGCTCAATAATCTAGCACCTAACGCTGGACCAACTAAGGCCGTTATATTTGGTGCAACTTCTTTCATTACGCCTTCTAGATAATTATTAAGGTTTCTCCTTATATTATACAAGTCTAAAATAGTATTTGCGATCATCCTCATCGCAGATAAGTCATCTTCTGAGATATCCGCACCTATACTTTTCTTTGCTGCATCGACTATCCTATTTATTCTTTGCTCATTGAAACCCAATTCCTTTAGAGCATCAGTAGTTAAGAGTCCCCTATCCCCAAACCTAGACACTATGGTTGCGTATTCTTCGTGATCCTCAATAAGCTTATCTAGTTCTGGAAAATGAATACTATACCACTCTCTTAATCTTTCTGAGAAAAGATTTATGGTCTTATCTATATCATCCATTGCCCTTACTGCTTGAATAGCCAAAAGATCTCTCTTTTGCGCTGCAGACCTTAGCTTTCTCCTAGTGTACTCTAATGAAAGTTCGTGAAGAAAATTATAATACTCCTCTTCATTACTTGCAAATTTTATATCTGTAGCTACTTTAGGTAATGATTCCCTGAATATCCTCGAAATTTTACTATATGGTTCATACGTAACCCTATAACCTAGGGCTTGCAATTTAGGAACTTCAGCTTCGTTCTCGACTACTACCTCTTGTGGGTTAACTTTCTTTAACAACTCGACTGTCGCATTAAATGGTATGCCCTTTTCATTATTTAAAAGTTCCTCAGTTATTTTTCCCAAATCTCTTGGATTTGTAATATAGTCTACAATATTACCGTTTTCATCGTAAGCAATTGCTCCAATAACATGCTCGATTAGGTATATTTTCATCATCTCTCACTACAAACCTATCTGACAAATTTTTAAGTTTAAATGCTCAAGTTATAACAAGAGTAAATATGCCTTCACACGGTTCGTTAACCAAAGCGGGAAAAGTTAGAAGTCAGACACCAAAAATACAGCCTAAAGAAAAACATAAAGAGGTACCAAGAGTAAGGAATAGAAAGGAATATGAAAAGAGAGTAGTAAAAGCTAGGCAACAAGCTCCTGCTAGATAATAAACTATTTTTGCTATTACCTAATCTTTTTCTGTGCAAGAAAATTATAAAGGAAAGGCTTATGATATTTTGAAAAATCTAAACATAGAGGAAGGGGACCTAATAGAGATTAAGAAAGGGGACCTAAGAATAAGAGGCATATTGTTACCAAGTTACTCAAAAGATGAAAGAATATTCGTAATAAAACTAGATAACGGTTACAATATAGGAATATCTATCGATAATATATCTGAGATTAAACTAATCACAAAAAATTCAAGTAAAGCTCAAGAGAGTGAAAGAAAGGAAGTTAGCCGTAATGGTGCTAAAAGCGAAATAAAGATAATTAGCACAGGAGGTACAATAGTAAGTAAAGTTGAATACGAAACTGGTGCAGTCAGACCCGCGCTGACCACTGAAGAAATAGTACAATTTTTGCCAGAAATAAACGAAATAGCAAAAGTTGATGCTGAGGTACTTTTCTCTATATTAAGCGAAAACATGAAACCTGAATACTGGGTTAAGATAGCTGAATCAGTAAAGAAAGCGTTTGATGAAGGAAACACTGGAGTGGTTATTGCTCATGGTACTGATACTATGGCATACACAGCGTCTGCCTTAGCCTTCTCTCTAAGATCGTTACAAGGACCAGTAGTGTTGGTGGGTTCGCAGAGAAGTAGTGATAGACCAAGTAGTGACTCAGCAATAAATCTCTTATCCGCAGTTACCACAGCTAAATATGCGCCTTTTGGAGAAGTAGTAGTAAACATGCACGCTGACTCCTCCGACACTTACGCATTAGTACATAGAGGAGTGAAGGTTAGAAAAATGCACAGTAGTAGAAGAGATGCTTTTCAGTCAGTAAACGATAAACCTTTAGCCAAAGTCCTTTGGAAAGAAAGGAAACTGGTTATGCTCGACAAGAATTACATGAGCAAAAAAGGCGAAACTACACTTGACGCTAAATTTGATAATAGAGCATTTTTACTATACTATTATCCTGGATTAGATAGAGACTTCTTAGAACACATTTTAACTAATACTAAAATAAGAGGTCTCATAATAGCTGGTACTGGTTTAGGTCATACTTCATCAGATTATGTGGAATTATTCAGAAAAGCTACTAAAGATGGCATATTTATAGGAATGACAACACAGTGTTTATTCGGAAGAGTTAATATGAATGTGTATACTACTGGAAGACAGTTACTCGATGCTGGTGTCACCCCATTGGAAGATATGCTACCAGAAGTTGCATTAGTTAAACTCATGTGGGTACTTGCGCACGAACAAGATCTAGAAAAAATACGAAGTTTAATGATATCGAATCTAGTGGGGGAAATAAATCCTCGTCACACTTTGGATCTCTTCCCAAGGTGGTCATATGAGTGAGTTAAATTATGAAGAGTTAGGATTAAAAGTAGGATTAGAAATTCACCAACAGCTTAACACTTCTCATAAATTATTCTGCAACTGTAGTACTAATTTGGAAGAAGATTATAAGTTAACCTTAGAGAGATATTTAAGACCTGCATTAAGTGAATTAGGGGAAGTCGATGTCGCAGCATTGTTTGAGTGGAAAAAAGGTAAAAAATACGTATACAGAATACCTATTACTACAAGTTGTCTTGTAGAAGCTGATGAAGAACCTCCACATGCAATAAATGAGGAAGCGTTAAAAATAGCGTTAGCTATCGCTATAGCACTAAATAGTAACATAGTAGATGAAATTTATGTCATGAGAAAAATTGTAATAGATGGTTCAAACACCACTGGATTCCAAAGAACAGCAATAGTAGCACTTGGTGGAATGTTAAAAGATGACGGAGTTACAATACAAACTATTGCAGTTGAGGAGGACGCTGCAAGGAAAATAGATGAAGGAACAGATCAAGTAACCTATTCGCTTGATAGATTAGGGATTCCCTTAATAGAAATTTCAACTGGACCAGATATAAGGAGCCCAGAACAAGCTGAGAGAGTTGCACTAAAAATTGGCCAATTGCTTAGAATGACAGGTAAAGTTAAAAGGGGTATAGGCACAATAAGACAAGATCTAAATATCTCTATAAAAGGAGGTACAAAGATAGAAATTAAAGGAGTACAAAAACTGGAATTAATACCCGATATAGTTAGATATGAAGCAATGAGACAATTTAACTTACTAAAGATAAAAGAAGAATTATATAAAAGAGGAGTGAGTAAAGATCTATTTTTGTCTAATTTTGTTGTAAAAGATCTAACAGAACTTTTTAAAAACACAAATAGTAAAATCATTAAAAGCGGAATGGAAAAGGGAGGATTAGTATATGGAATAAGAGCGTATAAGTTAAAGGGAATATTGGGTTGGGAACTGATACCAAAAAAGAGAAGATTTGGAACAGAAATTGCAGATTACGTTAGAGCACTTGCAGGATTAGGTGGACTCTTCCACTCTGATGAGCTACCCAATTACGGTATAACTGAAGAGGAGATAAACAAAGTTAGAGAAGCCCTTAATGCGACGACTGAAGATGGTTTCATTCTAATCGTTGGCGAAAGAGAGAGGTTGGATAAAGCTGTAGAAGTAATAAGGGACAGAATATTATTAGCGTTTGATGGTATTCCTAAGGAAACTAGAGGAGCATTAGATGATGGAACAACGAAATTCTTAAGACCACAGCCAGGCTCAGCTAGAATGTATCCAGAAACTGATATTCCACCTAGAAGAATAGATGAAAAACTGTTTGAGGGTGCTAAAAAATTGGTTCCAGAATCGCCAGAGTCTAAAATGAAAAGGTATATCACAATGGGTTTAAGTGAGGAACTCGCTAAGGAGATAATTAGAGATCCCAGACTCGACTTATTTGAAGAATTAGTTAACAAATATTCACCAAAGGTCTCTCCAGTTGTAATAGCGAGTACGATTACTAACACGTTGAAGTATGTTAAGTCAAAAGGTGGTGATATATCAAAGATAAATGAGGAAGATATAGAGGAACTAATAAAAAGCGTTTATGAGAACAAAATTAGCAAGGATTCGATTTCGGAAATACTCCTAGAATACACTACTAATAAAAATGTGGAACTAAAGGATGTCATACGTAAATACGAGGCATTACCAACTGAAGAATTAGAAAAGATAATAGATGATGTAATTAGTTCTAATCTAGACGAGATAAGGAAAAGAAAAGATAAAGCAGTAAACCTAATAATGTCAAAAGTAATGAGCAAAGTTAAAGGAAGAGCTGAGGGGAAAGTTATATTAGAATTAATAAAGTCAAGACTCAAAAATGTTATGGAGTGAAGAATTACCCTCGGACAGATTAATGATGAAGAGAAGGCATTTGTCGGATTTAAATGATGAGCTTGACCACTTATGAAGCTAGATGATATAATAAAGGTAGCCGCTGAGTATCCATTCAAAAATCTTAGTGAAAATATAGAGTTACAAGATGACATGCTTAATATAGAACAACTCCCACAATTGCTAACTATTGGCGGAGTTAAGAGAGTGAAATGGAAATATAAGGCAAAAATTCTCGGTCCCGATCTATCTACAATATCAACTGAAGGAGGAGAAAATAACGAAGAATTAATAATGAGAACACCATTAAACAGGACTTCAATTCCTTGGACATTTACCAGATTAGATACTAATTCATTAGAAAAGCTGGTAGAATATTTGGCACCTTGTAAAGAGGGGACTTCACTTTTTAACGTCTCTCCTTGGCCAAGATATCACTTTAAGCAAAACAGAACCATAGAATTAAAAGAGGGTGAGATTGGGAATGGTAGAAATGTTGAGATAGAAAATATAAAACTAATAGAAAATCATATAAATATAAACACGAAATTCTTAAATCCTCAATTCTTCTATATAAATCCTTATTACATAGAAAGTGGTTATAATTCAATAGATAATACCTTCGCTACAAGCTTAGAACTGACAGAGACGTATTCTTTTGTAAGCAATTCACTCTTGGACTTAAAATTTGAACTAGGAAAAGTTAGTGTGGAAACCAATGGAAAAATTTTAGTTTCGAAGACAAAGAATTTTGCTGAAGCCAAACTCCATAGATTATTATGGGATATGACAAACGAGGTAATAGAAATAAACTGTAGTCCGCAATTTCCTCTTTCCCTATATCGAATCGAACCTTCTGCTGTAATCCCATTATATATAAAATTTAATGAGAAATCCAATATTTTACAGATGGTATTAGAAAACTTCAGCGATAAGCCAGTTATAGCTACTCTGTATGTCTCAGCAAGAATAACTAAAATAATAAAGCCGAATAACACGATAACAACAGAGTATGATAGAGTTAAAATTCCTATCAGAAGATGGGGAATTGTCAATTTAGAACTAGAAATAAAAAAATTACCAGACTTATTACTTAAAAGAAAAGCTATTTAGATTCAACTGTAGTCTCATATAGGCATGGGCTTAGAGTGTACCCATGCTTTGTAAGAACTTTTTTACCTTCAGAACATAAAATACAATAATATACAGAAAGATTAGAATTTGAGTTTAAAATTCTTTCCATAACTTCATTTACAAGATCCATAAATTTTTCATCTTTCTCTAGAAGAGATCTTAAATTACTACCCCTTCTACTTTTTAGATAATTTGAAACTGCTGCTGGTGTTAACCCCATTAAATTCGCTGCCTTGTACTCAGATAAATTTCTCTCCTTTATTAGTTTTTGAGCAACTATACTTCTAACTGCTGGTAAAATCTCCCTAACTGAAAATTCACATGGTAACTGTAATGACATGGTTAATACACTTCAGTCCAATATAATATAAAAACCGATAAATAAAAATGTTTTTATAATTCACACGTTTTACATCCGCCAGCATAAGTCTCTGAAACTTCGACAAACTTCTTTTCCATCCTTAAACTGGAAGGAAGTAGCTGTGTTTTCTTTCCCTCCTCTTCCTTTTTCTTCTCGTATTCTTCCCTCTCTTTTTTAACTCCGAAGTAGATTACTTGCTGTTGCTTGCTTTTATCTCTATAGACAGTTATACCTTTTATACCAAGTTTCCACGCTAATAAATAAACCTTCTCTACAGTCTCTGGTGGTTCCTCGGACCTCAAGTTAATAGTCTTAGAGGTTCCAGAGTCATTCCATTGTTGCCAAGCTGCTTGATGCATAACGTGGTAAATTGGTGGAACCTCATGAGCAGTTCTGAACAATTTCCTTAATGATCTTGGCATAAATACGTTATCACCAATTATTCCACTTTCAGCTATCTTCTGAATGACTTCTGGATCATCTAACTCATATTTTCTGAGATATTCTAAGAAAAGTGGATCAATCTCTATAAACTTTCCAACTGCAACATTTCTTACAAACGCTAACGCAAAGAGTGGCTCTATTGAAGATGAGGTTCCGGCTATTATTGAGATAGTACCAGTTGGAGCTATAGAAACTACAGTGGAATTCCTTAAACCATATTTTAACCTTTCGCCTTTTAGTAAATCAAAGTCTAACTTATCAACTACACTAGTTAGCTTTTTAACATAATCTGACGGTTTATCAGCAACTTCAGCAATTTGAAGTAATGAATTGAAGTCCAATGCGCTCTCCCAGATATCTCTATACAATTTTGAATCGTATGTAGGGAATGGACCCTTCTCCTTAGCAACTTCAATAGATGCCTTATACGCATGATAGAATATAAACTTGGCTAATTGGTATGACAAGTATATTGCGTCTACGCTATCATAAGCAATACCCAATTTAATAAACATCCTGGCTAATCCCATGACACCTAAACCAACTTTTCTAGTCCTCTTGGTTGCATCTTCAATTTGCTTTAATGGGTAACGATTTGCATCAATTACATTATCTAAGAACCTTACTCCATAACTGATAATTTCTGCTAATCCGTCCCAATCTATCTCAACTTTACCGTTTCTCTCTATAACAAATTTCTCTAGATTTATAGAACCTAAATTGCAACTCTCCCAGGGTAATAGTGGCTCTTCACCACATGGGTTAGTAGCGTTAATCTTACCTAAATACCATACCGGGTGCCTCCTATTAATAGTATCGATGAAGAGAAGACCAGGATCACCGCTATCCCAAGCTCCTTTAACGATTTCATCGAATAGTGACTTAGCATTAACATATCTTACAACAGCACCCTCCTTCGAGGCTATTACAAGGGCTTCATCAACTGTAATGACTTTACTCTCATCCAATGAAACTACTCCACCTTTTTCTTCTAGTTCTGATAAGATAACCTCTTGAATCCACTCCTCATTCATATAACCTCTAGCTTTTGTAATATAATATTCGTGATCCCTTCCTGCTATTTTAGTCTTTCTAGGGTTAATCAAAGGTACACTCTCGCCTTTCACGACAGCCTCCATAAAGTAGTCATAAGCACCTACAGAAATATTGAAATTCTGCAACTGAACGTCCTTCAATTGTCCAGTTTTCGCTCTTATGAAATCCTCGATATCAGCGTGCCATGCATGCATAACTCCCATATTAGCTCCTCTTCTCTTTCCACCTTGTTTTATGACATCAGTAGAGGCATCAAATACTTTCATAAATGATACCGGGCCAGAGGCTACACCTGCAGTCGAAGCAACAACATCGCCCTTAGGTCTTAATTCTGAGAAATCGAAACCAGTCCCTCCACCTTGTTGATGAACCAGTGCAGTAGCTCTTAATGCGTCATATATACCATCTCCCTCTGGTGTAGTCATAGCATCTTTAACTGGAATTACGAAACATGCTGATAAGATGCCTAATCTAGTTTCACTATTCATTAAGGTTGGCGAATTAGGTACAAACTTTAGGCTGCTTATCATTTCGTAGAACTTCTCTTCTAACTGTTTAACTTCAGCCTCAGACTTACCATACTTTCTCTCAACTGACGCAAGAAATCTGGCTACTCTTCTGAATAACATCTGTGGCGTCTCAATATATCTTAAGGTATTTGGATCTTTCAGTAAGTATCTAGCTTCCAATACTTTTAATGCATTGTAAGAGAGAAGCAAGTCCTTTTCATTAAAATCTTTCCATTTCCCTTTACCGAAAACGTGATTGTAAATTCTAGCTAAGACATATCGCTTCGCTAATTCCATTAAGAAAGGATACTTTAGGGAGTTCTCTATGAGATTTCTTTCTACTATATCAGCAATTACTCTAGTATCTATAGCGTTATCCTTAACATTTGCTTTGACATCATTAACTATACCATCTGTTACCTCATCTGGTACAGAAGAAAGTTTAGATAATATCTTCTCTAATTTAAACTCGTCAACCCTTCCATCTCGTTTAATTACTCTAATCTTTCTTAAAGATGTAGAGTATAGTAACTGCTCCATTGTCTTCAAGGATTATTATAACCTAGATCAATTTAACTTTATACTGTACATGACAAGAGTATTACCTCGTCGTATTTCAAAAAGATAATATCTGCTTTTTCAGAACTCAAAATTTAAATACATCATTAAAATAATTGAATAGCTCCGAGTGAGAATTGTCATACTTACTAGCTAGGTAGCCGGGCAGGGATTCGAACCCTGGTCCCAGGGGCCAGAGCCCTGGATCCTTGACCACTAGACTACCCGGCTATATTTAAATAAGGGAACATTACTTAAAAGTTTATTACCACGTAGATAAGAAAGACCAAGCCTAGATAAAAAAGACAAGAAGAATAAACGAGAATTGGAAAAACTTACTCCTTCCTTTACCGCAATAAGCTTTAAATCTTATTATATGATAGTTTTCTTAATGCCGCCGTAGCTCAGCCTGGTTAGAGCGCCGGCCTTGTAAGTTACTGCCTAGATAGCCGGCGGTCGCGGGTTCGAATCCCGCCGGCGGCTTCTTCCAAATATTTTTCTATAGCCATTCTAATTACTTCGCTTCTACTCATTCTACTATTTAATGCAAATAGATCTAGTTTTACTAAAAGTTCCTCCTCTGCTTTAAAAGTGATTACTCTAACCAATTTTCCTCTTTTATAAATCGGTTAAGTAGTATATTATAGGAAAATTTCTATTATAAGCAAATAGAGAGGGAGTTGAGTGAAACTAATATCCCAAAGACTTCAAGATTTCTTCTATCCTATCCTTAAGCGTCTCTGGATCTTGCTCTTCAATTATAAAACCCCTTATTATAATCCCTTCAGCCTCTCTTTTACTTAACCCCCTAGTTTGTAGATAGAAGATTTGATTTTCGTCTATCCTACTTACTGCAGCAGAGTGTTTAGCCATAACTACTCTGCCAGTTTTTACTTCAAGCATGGGAGAAACTACTGCTTTAGCATCTTTTCCTAAGACTAATGATCTACCAATTATCGATGTGGAAGAGTTAATTGCAGTCTCATCTATAGTTGCAATCCCCCTTACCACAGTAAACGCTTGATCGTTGGAGATTGCCTTCATAAAGCCATTGCTTACACTCCTCTGGCCTAGATGAATGACATTATTAACTACATCTATCTTATTGCTGTGCGTCCCAAAAGCTCTTGATGAGAACTCACTTACACTGCCCTCCTCTAGCCTAGTGTTAAATTGAACATGACCCATTTTATTACCGTTCACAAATATTGATGAATGCATTGTACCTTTTATGTTAGCCTTAATGTACGAGAAAAGAAGACTGTTATCGCTAGAGAAGTTCACAAATTGGAAATCTAAAGTAGAATCATCTTCTATATCAACAGATATGATTGGAGTTATTAAGGAGCCTTCACCAAGATTTAGAACTTCATAAATTACCTTGATTTGTTTATCTTTAGGTACGTTAATTATTAGATGTGAAGGTGAAAGATATTTGTTTTTATTGACGACATGCCTAACGTGATACTCTCCTTCGTTACTTATTGTTATCCGCCTAGAGAGAGAATAGGCAAGTGATACTAATTTATGCTCATCACTACTTATAACATTATCATTCAATAAGTCATCTACTTGTATGTTATTTTTCGGAATTGTTATAGTGTCATCTATAATTTCAATTATATTTTCAGTTTCACTATATTTTAGTTGTTGCCTAGAAATGTCACTGAGGTTTAATGAGTCGTATAAGTCCCATTCAGTATAATGTTTGATAGTTGGTGAGTCATGTATCAATTGATATGGCTTAGAAAGATACAAAGAAAACGCTTTTTCCCTCTCTCCTCTATCTTGTGTAAAGTTTTCATTAATTATTTTTTTAGCTAATTGTATATCGACTACTCCCAACTTAAGCCACTGCACCTAGCTTATCTAATTCTAACTTTATAACCTTATTTAACATGGTAGCGTACTCAAATGGAAGTTCTTTCATGATCTCATCTATGAACCCTAATACTAGCATCGAAGTCGCCTCTTTTTCATCTATACCCCTTGTCATTAGATAGAAGAGTTGATCCTCATTCATTCTGAATGTGTGCGCTTCATGTCCTACGTCTGCGTCTTCCTCTAACACTTGATTATGTGGATACGTGTAGGCTTTAGTTTTATCATCAAGCATTAGAGAGTCGCACTTCACAAATGCCTTAGAACCTACTGCCCCTTTATTTACTTTAATTAATCCTCTATATACGTTAACACCACCATTGAAACCAATATTTTTGTTTACCACTTTGCTCTTAGTATAAGGTGCAGCATGGATCATTTTCGAACCACTATCTTTCCACTCACCCTCTCCACTGGTCATTGTAACTACTAAACTGGTTGATGAAGCGTTCTTCCCTCTAAGGATAGTTGACGGGTATACAAAACTGTACTTGGAACCTAATGATCCTTCAACCCATTCCACAGTCGAATTTTCGTCAGCCCATGCTCTCTTATTATTGAAATTAATCACGTTTTTGCTCCAGTTCTGGATTGTAGTGAACTTTATGTAAGCGTTCTTTTTTGCGTATAATTCTACCATACCATCATGGAATGAGTATTTCTTAAGTTGTGGTGCTGTACAGCCTTCAATAAAGTGGATATACGATCCCTCGTCAGCTATTAGTAGAGTGTGCTCAAACTGTCCTTCAAGCTCCGATCCTATTACGAAGAATCCTTCTACTGGTGTTGTTATCTTCACATTCTTTGGAACGTATACGAATACACCCCCACTCCATAATGCGCCATGTAAAGCAGCAAACTTGTGATCAGAGGCTGGAAATATCTTCATAAAGTACTCCTTCATAAGGTCCGGATATTTATTCACAGCTTCATCTATTGGTAGCATTACTACTCCTTTTTTCATTAGTTCAACTTTAACGTTAGAGTAAATTGGTTCTGATTCTAATACTGCTACAAGACCTCCTAGGAACTTTTTCTCACTTTCAGGTATACCTAATTCATCGTAATATTTTCTTATTTCTGGTGGTAGCTCTTCCCAGCTTTGGGCTTTATCGACACCAGGCTTAACGTAAAGTTCTAATGCTGAAATGTCTAAACTTGATAAAACGTCTGGTAACCAATTTGGCGTAGGTAATTTTTCGAATAATTCTAAGCCCTTTAATCTTAATTTTAACATCCATTCTGGTTCTTTCTTTATTCTGGAAATTTCCTCTATCGTAGATCTGCTTAATCCCGATTCTACTATTCTTCTATGAAATTCTAACTGGTTAAGTTTATTGTACTTGGCGTCTATAGTAGCGTTTATTATTTCATGAAGATCTAATGATATTTTATCTTCTTGCATACTTATAACCTATTCTTTAACTCTGTTAAAGATGAATATAAGTCTATCTTTAATAAAAAATAAACTTATGAATTCCTCTCTAGGACTGCTTCATATCCTTTTTCGTCAATTAATTTGGCTAGTTCCATTCCTCCTTCCGCTATAATCTTCCCCCTATACAATACGTGAACTTTATCTGCACTTATGTGATCTAAAATTCTCCTATAATGGGTTATTATTAGATAGCCAACATTTAATTCATTCTTAAGCTTATTTATAAAATACGAAATCATTCTAAGTCCATCAACGTCCACACCAGAATCTGGTTCATCTAAAATAGCTATCTTAGGCTTTAATAGAAGCATTTGTAGTATTTCTACCCTCTTCTTTTCACCACCACTAAAGCCTTCAAACACTCCCCTATTCAATAAAGAATCTGCTATTCCAACTTCTTTGCTAATATTTTTAACTTTTGATATTACCTCCATTACTGAAGCGTTAGCACCACTTACCTTATTGTACTCTGCAACTAAAAGTGTCGATAACCTAACTCCGGCAATTTCTATCGGATTTTGAAAGGCCAAGAAAAGACCTCTTTTAGCTTTCTCATGAGGTTCTAAATTAGTTATATCCTCACCATCTAATGTTATCCTTCCCTTAGTAATTTTATATTTGGGATGTCCCATTAACGCCAAGGACAATGAAGTCTTACCGCTCCCGTTTGGACCCATTAATGCATGTATTTCTCCGCTCTTAACTTCAAGATTTATACCTCTAAGTATTTCTTTGCCTTCAACCTCTACATGTAAATCCTCTATTTTTAACGTTACCATACTCTATCCTCTCCTTTTACGCCGTTAAATCTTTTTCTATCCAAGGTAAGTCCTCTAAGAAAATCCCACACATGGAATTGTTTAGAGCATTTTCTAATAGATTTACTAAATCTTCTAAATACAAATTAAATGAGCTCGGTAAGGAATCCTTGATTTTTAAGAGATTTTGTCTTATTTGCGATATTAGATTGAATCCATTTGATATTCTTTTTACACTAGGGAATAGGACGCTCATCACTATCTCATCTAATACATCATTTATACTAGTGAAAATCGATTTTAACGTATCTGTCTGGCTCGGGCTAACATCAAAGTTACCTCTAAGTTCAGAAATCTTTGACACTACATAATCTATATTTATCAAAATAGATATATTCAATAAAATAAATGAATTCCTATAATATTCCGTACTACTGGATTGATACTTATTTCCTATTATTCTCCTAAGTAACATCAAATATATTTTCCTTAAATCGTCATTATTAGTTATACCGATTTGATGGGTTGTATTAAAATTAGTTAGAAACTTGGATACTTCGTCAATTCTTTTTGAGATAATATTTAATATACGTCTCAGTAAGGATTCAACTCCGACTTTCTCTGTATCTAGTAAACACTCTAATTTGATTTTTTTCTCGGAATTCTCAACGACTTCTGCTCCAACTAGATGTTTAGATATGTAGAGAACATCTTCGAAATCCTTTTTAGTGAAATCTTTCTTTGTTTCAAAAACTATTTCATCGAATCCCAAAATGTATAGACATGGAATTATATTAATTAATGGCTGTTTTAACGAGTCTGCATCAACTAATATTGTCTTTTTCCCTGCGTTAGACTTAGCTTTCTCTGCTATTAGCCTTAAACTACCATCATCCAAGGCCTCAAGAATTACCTTGTCACCCGGCTTTATGCTCCATTTATTTATCCATTTTTTTGGAAGTGTGATAAATAATGATGAAGAACCTAATTTCTGGACTTTTCTAGTCTCTATATCCCTGGCTATTTTTTCCTCACTCAAAAGTAGTCCCTCTATATTATTTTCTTAAACAGTGTTTATAAAAGTCTTTCAAACTCTTAGAAAAGCTAATACTTAATCTTTTCTACGCTTTACAGTAATTTTAACTAACCATTTTACTCTTGTAACAGATAAACTGTCAATATCAGCATCTTCTGGTACCTTTACATTTAGAACATACTCCTTATTACTCTTATCTTTACAACTGATTTTTAGACTATTATTGTTTTCAACTTTTACATATATTGTAGATATGTCAACATTAGGAATGTCGATCAAATAGTAATAGAAATCCTCAGATTCATAAAAGGAATATAGGGGAACGTTGTATTTTTCAATTTCCTCTTTAATTTCGCTCTCTATCCTTCGGAACTCTTTCTCCATCCTGCTTATTTCCTTTTCTATCATTGACTTTACCATATCATATAAGTCCTTGTATGCAGGCATTGAAGGTCACGCATATGTGTATGGACGCAATCCAGAGTAGTTTGGGAGTTCTTGTCTTGTCTGTTGCATCAAGCCCTTAATTCTTACTCTAATTTCCTCTGCTTCTTTAAGTAAGGAAGAAGTATCAACTTTAAATCCTAACATCTTAGATAATATATCTAAGGCTACTGCAGCTGCTTCGGGATCAGGCAAATCTAGAAATGATTCAACTACTATAACCAAATTTCTGATAAACTTTTTAGCAGATTCGAATAAAATAGGAGCATAGGGCCCAGTTACGTAACCTTCTACAAATTTCTTCATTAAATTCAAACTATCTAACTCTTTAGCGAAATCCTCAGAACTAACCACCCAATAGGGAGTTGGCTTCTCTAACTCTAATCTATTTGGCACTGGGACTCCGGTTATCGATATTATCGTCTGTATCCCATATTTCTCTGCATAGTCTACAACTAAATTTGCCAAATGATGTATACTATTTGCTGGGATTGCAACCCAAGAATGAAGTAAAAGGAAGTTATCATAGTGATATAAACGTATAGGTGACTTAGCTACTCCGTTAACTACATGAGAAATGGGGGGCAAATATTTGTGTGAGTAAATTTCTCCATATTCTTTTAAATTTAGAGAATTAATCAAAAATTCTCCAGATATACTACCCACTAAGCCAGCATCTGGTAAGCTCACTAATAAATACGATGGTCTACCTATCTGAGGAACATATCTTTCCCTAATTTCAAACGCTTCACTCAATTCATCCACCCTTTATTTTTTCAATATATTTTTCTGGGCTAAGTAGTTTTTCCTTTTCCTCTGATAGTTTAGACGCCTTTAACTTGAAAATCCAGCCTTCACCATAAGGATCCTTATTTATTATCTCTGGATGCTCAAGTAATTTATTGTTTACCTCAACTATTATCCCACTTAACGGAGAGAAAATATCTGCTGCAGCTTTTACAGATTCTATAACTCCCACAGATTCTCCTGCCTTCACCTCTTTCTGCAGCTGAGGTAATTCAATTCCTACTATATCTCTTAACTTCTTTTGCGCATAATCAGTTATTCCAACCACCACCACGTTATCGTTGGAAAGTACTACCCATTCATCAGTCTCCGTATATAATCTATCTGTCAAAACTACATATCTACCTACTTTCATCTCATTCATATAATATTCACCTAGATAAATGGAAACTCGTCAATTTTTATATCATACTGTTTACTTCTAATTTCCACTGCAAGATTATAGCCTAGATAGAAGTACTTGGGATTTACATAACCCATACCTATAACTCTATTTAAGTAAGGAGAAAAAGTGCTACTCGTCACATATCCTGCCTCATTTCCAAGTGAATATATCTTAGATAGGTGCCTAGGTATAATCCTCTCGCCTTTTTTCATCTTAAAGCCTATCCTAACTTTCTCGATACCACTCTTTATACGTTCAACTAAGCTATCTTTTCCTATGAAATCCTTTTCCAGCGAGAAAACCCAATATCTTGCTTCAACCGGAGTAATGGTCTCATCAATATCTTCTCCATAAAGAACAAACCCCATCTCTTGCCTTAAACTGTCTCTTGCAATCAAACCAGCAGGCTTTATTCCGATTTTCACTAAATCCATAATTAGTTGTCTGCCAATATCTAATGTAACCCAAACTTCTAACCCATTCTCACCTGTCCATCCAGATTTGCTAACTAAAAAAACGTCATATCCCATAAATTTAGTATTAAGCTTAAATTCTAATGGTTTTAATTCATTTTTACCTAAAATTTCTTCTAATTTCCTACCTTGAATAGCAATCATGCCGTATTTGAATGTTAAATCTTCTACATCCAAATTTGAATTGGATTTTATCCAATTTACAATTTTCTCTCTATTTATTGCATTCGTTACAATTAACCATTCATTTTCAGATACTTTATAAACCATTACATCATCTTTAAAGCCAGCCTTATCGTTCAAAAATGCAGTAGGCCCTATCATATTTCCAGAATTCGTCTTGCTAACTTCCTTAGCTACTAACATTTCAAACTCCTTTGGATTACCTTTAACTCTTAGTCTGCCCATATGAGATAAATTGAAAAACGCTACTGAACTTCTCACACTCATATGCTCTTCTGCATAACTGGTGAAGTTCATTGGCATTTCCCAGCCAGCGAATTCTCCAAAATTAGCTCTCAACTTTTCCTCAAGGTCATGGAAAGGTGAAACAAACATATATTAAAAATGTCTTAAAGTTGTATTAAGGCTTATGTATAAGCATCCTTGGCTTCCAAACCTAGACCTAATAGATGAGATGCTGAAAGAGATAGGAGTAAACTCCCTTGACGAATTGTTTAACGATATACCGGCTGAAATCAAAATAAATAGATTATTGAACGTAGCAAAAGGCAAACCACTATCAGAATATGAAATTGAAAAAGAAATCAATGAAAAAGTGAAGAAGAACGTAGAGCTAGAAGCGCCACCTTTTATTGGAGCTGGTATTTGTCCCCATTACATCCCTAATGTCGTGAAATTTATCATAGGTAGATCAGAGTTTTATACATCATATACTCCGTATCAACCAGAAATTTCTCAAGGCCTATTACAAGCATTGTTTGAATATCAAAGTTTAATGGCTGAGCTACTAGACATGGATGTAGTTAACGCTTCAATGTATGATTGGGGTTCAGCTTTAGCTGAGGCCGTTCTAATGGCTAATAGAATAAATGGGAAAAAGACTGTATTGGTCCCTGAAAATGCTAACCCGTTTCATAAAGAAGTACTAAGAACATGGATTCAAGGAAAGGGGATAAAAATAGAGGAAGTTAAATATGACAAGAATTATGGCGAACTTGATTTAGAGGATCTGGAGAAGAAATCTAATATCGATGACATATCTGCAATATATATACAACAACCAAATTTCTTTGGGATCTTTGAAAGTAATATTGAACATGTAATTGATGTTGCTAAACATAAAAGAGCATTAAGTATTGTAGGAGTTAATCCACTTTCACTTGGTCTAATAAAGCCACCTGGAAGCTACGAAGCTGATATAGTTGTAGGTGATGGTCAAGAATTAGGGCTTCCATTGAATTTTGGAGGACCTTTAATGGGAGTATTTGCAGTAAGATGGGATATGAGTTTGGTAAGACAAATGCCAGGTAGAATAGTGGGAATTACAAAAGACATAAATGGCAAAATGGGATTTACGCTAATTCTTCAAACTAGGGAACAATTCATCAAGAGGGAAAAGGCAACATCTAACATAACTACAAACGAAGCCTTACTTGCTATAGCTAATGCCGTCTATTTAAGCTTGTTAGGAAAAGAGGGAATGAGAGAGCTTGCAGAAGAGATTTACTTCAGAAGTCACTACGCTGCTAAAAAGTTGACTGAAATAGATAACGTAAGCATGCAATTTAGGTCGGACTTTTTTGAGGAATTTGCAATTAGATTTCCTATAGACTATGATAAAATAAGTAACAAACTAAAAGAAAGAAAACTACAAGGGGGACTAAAATTGTCCGATTATACATCTCTCTTTTGTGTAACTGAAGTTCATGATAAGAAGTCAATAGATCTATTAGTATCAACGATACAAGAGGTGATAAATGGTGTGGAGACAAGCTAAATGGAACGAGCCTTTAATATTTGAGCTAAACAATAGTGGTGCAACTAGACAAGGTCTCTTGATAAATAAGGATGATGATATAAGAAGCGAGATAAAGGAAATGAAAATACCTAAAAATCTACTGAGGGAGAATGGACCGAATCTGCCTAGTTTAAGCGAGCTAGAGGTAGTAAGACACTTCATCAGATTATCTCAGATGAATTTTGGCGTAGATGTTGGAATTATGCCATTAGGTTCATGTACAATGAAATATAATCCAAAAATTGAGGAAAAAGCTACGGCGATTACGGAATCACATCACCCTTTAGAAGATGAGGATCATGTTCAAGGAATACTAGAGATGATTTACGAACTTCAGAATTGGTTTAGTGAAATAACTGGTATGGATGAATGTAGCTTACAAGTACCTGCTGGATCTGCTGGTGAGTTCGCTGGAGTACTAATGATTAAAAAGTATCATGAGGATCACAATCGAAATTATAAAGATACAATGCTAGTCGCAGATACTGCTCACGGAACTAATCCTGCAAGTGCTGCAATGGCTGGATACAAGGTTATGTATGTGAAATCAAATGGAGAAGGGCTTGTGGATATGGACATCTTAAGAGAGATCGTAAATGATAAAACTGCAGGTTTTATGCTAACCAATCCAAATACGTTAGGATTATTTGAAGAGAATATCCTGGAAATCTCTAAGATAATACATTCTGCAAATGCAATACTATACTATGATGGAGCTAATTTAAATGGAGTATTAGGTATTGCGAGACCAGGGGATATGGGATTTGATATTGTGCATTTAAATCTACATAAGACATTCGCTGTTCCACATGGAGGAGGTGGACCTGGAGCTGGAGCAATTTGTGCAAAGGGTGAACTTGTTAATTACCTCCCATATCCAATGGTAGAGAAAGTAAATGGAAAGTATAGATTAAGTAAGATTCCGAAGAATAGTGTTGGTAAGATAGCTACATTTTACGGTAATGTGGGTAATTTAGCGCGTAGTTTCGCATACCTATTAGGATTAGGACCCCAAGGTGTTCAAATGGTAGGAAAAATGAGCACTTTGGCAACCAATTATCTCATAGCTAAGTTAAGAGACGTTAAAGAGCTAGAGTTGATTGCACCAAATAGACATAGAAAACATGAGGTAGTATTCAGCGTGAAACAGTTATTGGAAAATTATGGAGTAAGCGCTAACGATGTTGCCAAAGCCTTACTTGATAGCGGATTTTACGCTCCAACTATATACTTCCCACCGATTATCGAAGAAGCGTTAATGATAGAACCCACGGAAACAGAGAGTAAAGAAACTTTAGATATGTTTGCTGAAGCTCTCAAAAACATCGTAGAAGATGCTAAAAGAAACCCAGAACAACTTCTAAAAAGTCCTAGTAATACAAGTATTGCAAGATTAGATCAAGCTTATGCTAATCACCCTTCTACTATAACGCCAACGTATAGAGTGTTAAGGCTGAGGAAGATGGGTAAAATAAATTACCTTAAATAATAGATGAGAAAAGTATGGATATGTATCCAAGATAAGGTATTGAAAATGTAAAATTACCAAACTCTATTATCTTCCCTACCACTAAATTTTTCGGTATACCACTAGCTGGTTCTAGTCCGATCCTATTATCTGGTATCGGATTAGTTATTTTGTCTACACCTTGAGTAATATAATAACCATTATCTGTGGCTATTACTCTGTGAATTACGTAGTTATTAAAATATGGAGATTTATATATTATCACATTACCTACATTAATGGAAATTGGTTTAACGTAAAAAGTTAATGCACCATTTTGAAATACGGGATACATTGAAACTCCTTCTACGCTCGCACTTTGTACGATGTTAGAAAACATTAAAATATATATCAATGCAATAAATAAAATAATGATTATATCACTCTTCTTCATCTTCATCTAAATCACTTAAGTCTAATTCTATAACCTCCCCTTCATTAGCTTTTTCCTCAGAATCCTTAGATTCTATTTTCTTAACGCCCTTCTTACCTTCAATCTCTACTGAAGAACCTCCTGCCTTTATCTTAGACACCACAGATTTCCATTTATGGCCACAATTCGGACAAACAAAAGAACCCATAACTGTTATTGTAATCCTGCCGTAAGAATCTGGAAGAGGTGAAACTAGTTGCCATGTTTTCTGTGCCTTCTCTACCTTTGTCCCACAATTTGGACAAACGTATGGGTCAATTTGTTTCTTTTTTGGCATCAGTTCTATAATCCAGTTAAAGGATTAATAAATATCTGTATAATTACTGCCATAAATAAGAACGTAACTCCTGAGTATATAATTCTAAACCTCCCTTTATAAACAATAAATAAATTAATGCATAAAGACATCAAAACCAGCAGTGTAATTAAAACAGAAGGTGAGTATATTAAACCTACCAGATGAGGTGCTAAAGACCATGCAACTAGAAATAGTCGTTCGTTACTTATTTTATCTTTTAAAAATCTAGAGAAAATGAGGGAAAGTAAACCATATGCTAAAAACACTATCGAGGCCATGCTAGGAGTTAACATTTAATTATTGCTAATTCACTTCAGTAAATATGATTAACCGTTTTTCCATAGAGAAGGTTAAGGGATTAGAAATCATAGATTCTAGGGGCAATCCCACCATAAGAGTTTTCATAAGAACTAATGACGGTGTTGAATCCTTTGGAGACGCGCCAGCAGGAGCTTCTAAAGGAACAAGAGAGGCAATCGAAGTCAGGGATGAAAATGGGCTTACGGTGAAGAGAGCTGTGGATATTGTAAATTACATAATAGATCCTGCGTTACACGGAATCGATGTAAGAGAACAAGGTATAATCGACAAAATACTAATAGATATAGACTCCACTGAGAATAAGTCTAAATTAGGAGGAAACACAATAATTGCAACATCCATAGCTGCATTAAAAACAGCTTCTAAGGCCTTGGGCCTAGAGGTTTTTAAATACATAGCTGGGCCTCGGTTACCTAAAATCCCAATACCTTTACTCAATATAATAAATGGCGGCTTACATGCTGGAAATAAGCTAAAAATACAAGAATTTATCATAGTACCAATTAAGTTTAATACTTTTAAAGAAGCTTTTTTCGCTGCCATAGAAGTATATAGAAATCTAAAAGGGCTAATATCAGAGAGATATGGTAAAATTTACACAGCAGTTGGAGATGAAGGAGGATTCTCTCCACCTTTAGAAGAGACTAGAGAGGCCTTGGATCTGATATATACTTCAATAAATAATGCAGGCTATAAAGGAAAAATATATATGGGAATGGACGCTGCAGCGAGTGATTTCTACGATACTAAGAAAGAGAAATATATAATAAATGGCAAAGAATTGAATCCCAATCAATTACTTGAATTTTACCTCGACTTAGCTAAAGAATATCCCATAGTGTACTTAGAAGATCCATTCGAAGAGAATTCTTTCGATATGTTCAGTGAACTACAAAATAAACTAAATTCGACAATCGTCACTGGAGACGACCTATATACTACGAATATAAAATATCTAAAAATAGGTATAGAAAAGAGATCAACTAAAGGTGTTATAGTTAAGCCTAATCAAGTCGGTACAATATCTGAAACATTTGAATTTACTAATCTTGCTAGAAGGAACTCAATAAAGTTAGTAACTAGCCATAGAAGTGGAGAGACGGAAGACAATTTCATAGCAGAATTTGCAGTGGGAATTGAATCAGATTTCATAAAGACTGGTGCACCGGCAAGAGGAGAAAGAACTAGCAAATATAATAAACTATTAGAAATAGAAAATAAATTTGGATTGGAATATGGAGGAAAATATTTCTATCTTTAAGGCAATAATATCCCTAACAATACAAGGAAAATTGCTATTCCTAGTAAGAACAATATGAACTCCTTAGTTGACATTGATGGAACTGCTCTAGCTGCCTTCGTTAAACCATAAATTATACCACCTATTATAATGATAAGCAAAAGAGCGAAGCCTATAAGAACTAGTATATAGCTTATTGGCTCTATGTTTAGGTTGCCTACTAGATGAGAAAGCTGCGAGGATATATTACTAAGAGCTTGGGTTGACATAACTCTATTCGAAATAATAATTAATGTTCACTATGCTTTTTAAGCTTGGTCACATAATATTCCCTGTTGATGATGAAGGTTAAAAGCTCCTATTAGATGACGAGTCTCCGCTATCTGAAGAGCCCCAATCTTTATAAGTATTACTTAAAAGACCAAATATTTTTGAGGAGTATTACCATGCCCGTATCGTACGAAGCACTAACGAAATTTATTGGACAAAAGGTTAAAGACATTTATGGAAGGGAGTTCGGATACCTAATTCACGTATACAGCGAGATAGATGGAAGTATAACTGGGATTGAGGTGGCTCAAGGTTCTTCTATCTTGACTATTGGACCAGAAAGGATAAAATTAGATGGAGATAGTATATTAATTCTCCCAGATTGGAAAGCAGAAGCAATAAGAATATTAAGCCTAATGGAAAAAATTAGAAAAAGGCAGAGAGCGTTAGAGGAATTATACAATAAACAAGAGATTCCTAAAAGCGATTATGATGACATGAAAAGGAAACTTGATACTGAGATGTTAAAGCTAAAGGACGACCAGAACAAGTTAAAAGGAAAATTAAAATCGAGACTTAATGATATAGAAGATCAATTAGCTCATATAGATAAAGCGGTGATCTCACTAAAGATGAGTTATATCTCATCTGAGATTCCAGAAAATGCGTATAAAGGTTCAATGGAAGTTCTGAGGCAGTCGAAGGATAGTTATACATTAGAAAGAGATGATATTAGAAAAACTTTAGATAGATTAGACTCGTTGGATAAAGAATCTATAGAACTTAAGCCTTTAGGCTCCTTGTCTACCTCACAACAAGGTGAGGCAAAGAGCGATCAGTCCAAATCGGAAATACCATTGCCAATACCGGTAAAGGTAATAAATACTCTTTAACTAAACTAGTGAGTTAGGATGTTTGATAAGTTACCATTTATTTTTAACAATGAGAAGAGGCGAAAGGCTCAACTAGGTAAGATACTCACTGAGATATCACTAAAATTAAAAGATCAACAAACCAGATTAGAAGAAGCCATAAGAAGGTTAAAGGATAGAGATAAGGAATTATTTGAGAAAGTAGTAAGGGCACAAGTAGAAGGGGATGATGCAAAAGCTAAAATATACGCTCAAGAAATAGCTGATATTAGAAGAATAATAAAGGTAATTTATACAGCATTCTTAGCTATTGAGAAAGTTAGGCTAAAACTAGATACCGTACAAGAACTGCAAGGCGTTTCTTTAGTATTATATCCCGTTGCTAAAATATTAGGAGATTTGAAGGATCAAATAAAAGGAATTGCTCCAGAAGTTGCGATAGCCTTAGACTCTATCATAAGCAGTGTAAATGGCATAGCAGTAGAAACGGGTGCAATAAATGATAGAGGAGTAGTTCCTGCGGTAGTAGATGAGCAAGCTAGACAAATTTTGGATGAAGCGCAAAAAATGGCTGAAGTAAAAGTTAGGGAACTATTGCCAGATTTACCACACCCACCAATAGAGCAATCGTCAAGAGTGTCACAATCTAGACCCGCGGTAAGAAAGATCACTGAAAGGGAACTATTGGATTACATAGTAAATAATGGCGGCTTCTTAGATATAGAGCACTTTAGCAAAGTATATGGTGTTGAAAAACAGGAAGTAGTAAAGCTTCTTGAAGTGTTAAAGAGTAAGGGGTTAATAGCGGTAGAGAGTTAATAGGGGGTTATGTAGATGAGTGCTCAAGTAATGCTAGAAGATATGGCTAGAAAATACGCTATCCTTGCAGTAAAAGCTGATAAGGAGGGTAAGGTAGAGGATGCAATAACGTATTATAAGAAAGCCATAGAGGTTTTGAGCCAGATCATAGTCCTTTATCCAGAATCAGTAGCGAGAACTGCGTATGAGCAGATGATTAATGAGTACAAGAAAAGAATAAGTTATCTGGAAAAAGTCTTGCCAGCCTCTAGCGATGGTGGAGGAGATGGTACAACTACACCTGAGGAAGTGGTAGTTACCGAGAAACCAAAGGTCTCGTTTAAAGATATAGTTGGTTTAGATGATGTGAAGGAGGCATTAAGAGAAGCAATAATATACCCAACTAAGAGACCAGATCTATTCCCCTTAGGCTGGCCAAGAGGAATTTTGCTATATGGTCCTCCAGGTTGTGGTAAAACTATGATAGCTGCAGCAGTAGCAAATGAGATAGACTCCATTTTCATACAACTAGATGCTGCGTCAGTAATGTCAAAGTGGTTAGGAGAAGCTGAGAAAAATGTAGCAAATGTGTTCAAAATGGCTAGGGAAGAGTCTAAAAAGCAAAATAAACCTGCTATAATATTTATAGATGAGCTAGACGCATTGCTAGGAGTTTACTCTACTGAGGTAGGAGGAGAAGCAAGAGTAAGAAACCAATTTCTGAAGGAAATGGATGGGCTTTTGGACAAATCAGAAAACTATAAAGTGTATGTTGTAGGTGCTACAAATAAGCCTTGGAGGTTAGATGAAGCCTTCTTAAGAAGATTTCAAAAAAGAATATATGTACCATTACCTGATTATGAACAACGATTATCGCTATTCAAATATTATACTTCGAAGATTAAATTGGATACTGAGGTAAGCCTAGAAGAGTTAGCTAAATTAACTGAAGGATACACAGCGAGCGATATTAGGGATATAGTTCAAGCAGCACATATAAAAGTTGTCAAAGAAATGTTTAAGAATAATTTAGGTGAACCAAGAACAATTACACTCCAGGACTTTAAGGATATATTAAAAGTCAGAATGCCAAGTGTTAATCCAGAATTAATAAAGGCTTATGAGGCGTGGACAGAGAAGTTTAAGGCATTATAGGAACTCAGTTACCCCAGAGTTTACCTCATCTTTTCAGATTGGCATGACTTTCATCATTCATGTTAAGCATGTAAGTTACTATATCTTTTACGTATTTACCCGTTGATTTACTACTACTGATTCTCTTTAAAATCTTTTTATGATCATATTTTGTCCTTTCCTCCCAAATTCTCACAGCATCTAAAAGCTTAGTTTTGGCTTCATAGTGATATTTACATAATCCATCCTTATACTGCTCCAGATCACAAAATTTACACTTTACAATTTTTATGAGGCCTAAAGCTTTAGCTAAGGACTCTCCTACTCTATCTTTATTTGCCTTATATTCATCTATAAATTTATTTAATTTTTCTATGTTTTCTTTAATAACCTCGCTTTCTAAAATTTTGCCAGTCTTTATCATTTCTAATTTATTTTCCATATCTGCAGTCATTCTAACATCAACTATATCCGGGAAAAATTTGTTTAATAGCTCAGCAATATAGAAACCTAATTTTGTCGGGACTATATAGCTCCCGTTACTAGTCAAATATCTCCTCTTCACTAGGATCTCAATTATTCTTCCTCTAGTAGCCTCTGTACCTAAGTCAGAAGATTCCATCCATTTAAGTAATGAAACCTTTGTATATCTAGAAGTGGGTTTACTTAAACTAATATTTACTTTTCCATCTGAAATTATACCCTCATCACCTTTTGAGAGAAGTATTGGTTTATCTTCTCTTACATTATGAAAGTGATATATATCTAGCCAATTTCTCTCTAGTATTTTTGTATATGAGACTGAGAACTCTAAGGGAAAATCAGCCACTTTCAAGGTGTAAATAGTGTTTGATAGTTTAGCATCAGCAGATACTGAAGCCAAAAATCTTCTTGCTATTAGGTCATATATCTTGAATTTGTTATTAGGTAAATTTTTAGGAGGTTCGCCAGTAGGGTGAATTGCGGGATGTGCAGGGTCGTCCTTAAAGCCTTGCCTAACAATATATTTCCCTCTTGTAATTTTCCTCACTAAATCAACTAGCTTTCTATACGAACTATTCTCCAAACCTTTGATTATATTGTAAATATTAATAGTTGAAGGTATTTTTTGACTATTAGTTCTTGGGTAACTTATTAGTCCGTCCAAATAAAGATCTTCTGCTATACGTTCTACGTTATATGGAGATATACCATATATTCTGCCAGCTTCTACCTGGAGATCAGTGAGATTAAATGGAGGAGGTCTTTCTAATATTCTAATCTTATTTTCAACTTGCGTAACTTTTACGGTCTTATTTATTAATTTATTCAAAAATTCCTTTGCTTCAGCAAGTTTTTCGAATTCCTTATTTATCTTAATATTCAGTGAATAATCTTTAATTTTTACGATAACTGAAACAGTAAATTTAGGTAATGGAATAAATAGGTTTCTTTCAATTTCAGAGTTGACAACTTGGACAAGAGTTGGGCTTTGAACCCTGCCCGCACTTAATATCACTCTTTTCTTTGCGAAATCTTGTAAAGAAATCATAAGAGCTCTACTAACATTAATTCCCCATAACCAGTCAATTTTATGCCTAGCTACTCCAGCGTTTATCATATCGTAATCTAATGTAGACATATTCCTAAATGCTGATAATATGTCACTTTTAGTCAGCGCTGAAAATTTCATTCGTTTAGCTTTCTTAATATCACCTAGATATTTGATTATTAAATAGCCAATTACAGAGCCTTCTATGTCGTAATCACATGCATTGATAAAGCCTAAAGCGTATTTGCTAAGAGACGAGATAAGTTGATAGTATCTTTTTGTGTAGTAACTATTCTTATCAATCTCCCATAAAGGTTTCCAGTCGGCATCATATACAGGGAAACCACTCTTCCCTTGTAACCCAAAAAGATGTCCTGCCGCAGGGACAACAACATATTTACTGTTATCATGATCTTTTATTATCCAATAGTTAACGTTATATTTTCTACATAAAATAGGTTTCTCTGAAAGAGCTTCAGCAATTTTTTTCGCCGCTTTTGACTTTTCTGCAATTATAAGGTAATAGTTGTTTACATTACATAAATTCATCTTATTTAACTCTTTCTAAGAGATAATAAAATTATTTTTCCATTTGGTAATCTTCTCCTAATAGTTATTGGAAGAACTCCTCTCTTAAACTCCTCCTCAGCTATACTAATAACATCAGTCGAACTTATGTTATTTATATCAATTAAGGCTGGTGCACCCATGGCTAGTTGTAATGCTCTAGCACTTATTACTCTGGCGATCTCGTATCTAGTTAGTTTATTCTGCCATAGAGAAACAAAAACTTCATTAAAATGTAAATCCTGGGACAAAATTCCATCCCTCTCTAATCCCATAAAACTTCAACTTTTAACTCTTCCGGCAACTCACATTCTTTTGGAATTTCAAACTCAACGTTCTTTTTAATTATTTCACTTATACTATTAACTAATCTTCTAATTGCTCTATCATCAACTACACCTAAAATCCCTATTCTTACTATTTTATCCCTTAATTCACCCATACCCTTAGTAATCTCAATATTTCTCTTCTTTAGCTCTGACATAAATGTATCTAAAGGAATAGGAGGAAACGCTGCAACTACCGTGTTGGAGAAATTAGTATCATTACCTAACAATTTAAATCCCATCGTCGACATTACTCGCCTTAAATACCTTGCACAAGCTTCATGCCTCTTCCATCTATTTTCTATTCCTTCTTTATCCAGTAATTCAGCAGCCCTTCTAGAAGCAAAAAATGCTCCTACCGTAGGAGTAAATGGTGTCTCTCCTTTATCTTGAAACTTTAAATGAAGTGATAAATCTAGATAACTAGGTAAATCGGATTCTACCAATTCATTCAAGCCCTCATCAGACAACGCAGCGAATCCTACCCCCGGTATGCTTGCTAAAGCTTTCTGGCTGCCAGTTACTACACAATCAATTTTCCACTGATTAACATATAGCGGATAGGCAGCAAACCCTGATACTGAATCAATAAGAAGCTTTAATCCTGCACCTTTTACAACATCAGCTATCTTTTGAAGGTCTCTAAAGGCTATACCCGTGCTAGTCTCATTATGAACTAACGCTACTGTAGTAGCGTCTTTATTTTCCTCAATAGCCTTTTTTATTTCCTCAAGTGTAAAGGATTCCCCTAATTTTTTCTCGTAACTAATTACCTTTGCTCCACGTCTAACTAACGATTCTTTTAATCTGTGTCCGAACTCGCCATAAGGGAATGTTAATACTTTCTCCTCTCTTTTTACCATTGAATAGACCATAGATTCTACAGCTAAGGTACCGGAGCCACTTAATAGTGCAACACGAGTAGATCCAAAATGTTTATTCATCAGAAACTCTAATGTTTTCACAGTTTCTCTAAATTTCTCTGATCTATGATTCACTAAATGAAGAGAAGCTTGTAGAACACTATAAGGAACATTGACTGGACCGGGAATTAGCATCATTTGAGAACACCGATTTCTTTTAAAGCAGTGATGAGATTGTCTGTTGTGACTACTGCTACCCTATGCTGTGCTTCTTTAGTTTGAGCACCAATGTGAGTAGTTACTATCACTCTCTCATGTCTCAATAATTTAATCTCCCAATCCTCTTTAGGAGGTTCGTTCCACAAAACGTCTGTAGCATAAGTTAGTTGCTTTTTATCAATACATTCTAGTAATGCCTTACCATCTATTACTACGGCTCTACTGGTGTTGATTATGATTGCATTATCTTTGACGTAATTAAATGTATCTTTATTAAGGATTGGTTTAGCGTCTTTACCTACTGTAACGTGAAAGGTTATTACGTCTGAGTTCTTTAGCAATTCCTCTAAACTTTCAGCTACCTTGACTCCAAGCATATTCGCCTTTTCTTTTATATCGATAACATCATATGCAATTACGTTCATATCTAATGCCTTACATACCTTAGCTACTTTGGTACCAATTCTGCCGAATCCTATAACACCTATAGTCTTACCTGCTAACTCAATTCCCTCTATTTTCTTGAATATGCCACCCTTTGCCATATTCATGGAATCATATAGTTTTCTAGCTGCTGTAAGAAGTAATCCTATAGTTAGTTCTGCTGCAGAATCTGTAGAAGCCCCTGGTGCATATACTATTTTTATATTTCTCTTGGATGCCTCTTCTGTATCTATATTGTCTAGCCCTATCCCGGCTCTGGCTATAATCTTAAGATTAGTCCCATAACGGATTATCTCCTTATCTACTTTAGTTCTGCTTCTTACTACTAAAACTTGATACTGGTCTATTATCTTTAGTAATTCCTCTCTTGAAATTTCAGGTTTATAGTCAACTATTAATCCATTGCTTTGTAAAGTTTTTATCATGTATTGATCTACTGGATCAGTTATTAATACTTTGAAATCTAATTTGTTTATAGAGTTTATACCTTGTATAGTTTCCATACATGCCACCTGAAACTTTCAAGAATATGATTTAGTTTAACATGATGATGAGAATGAGCTTGAGAAAAATGAGGAGAATAAAATAATAATAATAAGATCTAATTTTCTTAAAAGTTGAGTAAATTCGAACTCCCTTTTCAGCATACTAGGGTTTTTCATGATGAGTCATATCAAACTACAACTGCTGGTTTATATTTTTTATTGCTACTTAACTATAGTATTAGTCTCCTTATACCATATAAACAGATCCAATATACCTACACTTATATTTAAATTTAAAGCGATGCTTTTCAAAACACTCTCCAAAGATACATAGCGACTTTTTGATAAATGTTTAACGTTAGTTTCTCCTATCGCACCTATTCTCTTCATAAAATCTATAAGATGTCTGTCTATAATTGCCAGATCGAAATAACCAACATTCCTAAGAAAGTGACTAGCTTCTTTCATCCCTATTCCTTTTATGTTTAATAACTTCTCCCTAGCCAATTGTTGATCACTATCCGCTAAAGGCTTTATCTCCTCTTTTAACTTTCCATATACCTTCTCCCTAGCCATAATAATATATTTTGTCTTCAAATTATAAAATCTATATTTACATGATTTAAGAACATTTCTGATTACTTCTTCATTAGCGTAGTAGATTTTGTCTCCCAAACAGTTTAGGGCTTGATAAGCCGAAATGAAAGACGAGTTAGCAGTTAGCAAACATAATGTGAGTTCCCTAAACCACACTTCCTCATTTGATAAATTATTTAACCTAAATTCGTCAACTCTTTCCAGAACTCTTGCTTTTACTCTTGGATTTTGAATTAGACTTCTTAGCACGCTTTTTACTCCTCTTTTTCTTCTTTCTAGCCCTCTTTACACTATCTTTCTTTTCAGGAATAGGTGGATTAATATCTGACATCGATATTATTTTAGTACCATCGTGAGTAAAGAATACTATAAATGGTAAATCTCTTTTAATCAAAACTCCACCAATAACATCGCTCATATTTACGTCAATTCTTGTAATCTGAACTTGATCTCCATTTGCAACCTGAGGAACACCTATGGAAATAACATTTAATGGACGAGAGAATTGAAAGTCTAAATTAAATCTGCCATTGATATATTTCTCATTACTTCCCTCAATTATTACAACATCATTAGCCTCATCCGGCATTATTGATTCCAAATCACGAATTCCATCTATGATTTCAGCTTCTTTGGTTCTGCGTAAAGTATAAAGTAAAACAACATCGTTAATTTTTAAAGGTTCTAGCTTATAATACGATGCTAAGTTCATCTAATAAATACACCTCTTCTTAGACTATAAAGTCTTTTAAAGTAGACAAAGGTATAACGTCGAGAATAAAAATTTAAGTTAATTTGCATGAAGTGGTAGTGGGTATAAGATGAGTATTAAAAACAGAGGCTCAAATGCATATGGGCACCTAGGATGGTTAACAGTATATTGTAGGATATGTAATAGGAAACTAGTAATAGGGACAGATATTATCTACAAATGCCCTAAGTGTGAAAAGAAATATTCAGCATACTTCTGCGAAGCAGATAAGAGAGGATTAAAGGGGAAGTGCCCATATTGTGGAACTGAGTTGGTACCGATTTTATGACAGTAACAAACTATAATATAAATGGTCTAAATTTTTCTGTAATCTATGAGAATGGAATAGTAGTAGTATATATGGATGTAAATAAAGAAATAAAGAGAAGAAAACACGCAGAAGATGAAGAGAGATTAGTATATATGGATGTAAATAAAGAAATAAAGAATGGAATATTGAGAAAGCTAGTAATATGTAACACTAAAATCTCATCTTACATTTGTAATGCAGTAGTAGAGGTTAATAATAAGAATATAAATGAGGAGTTACTCCTAAATCTCTATAATGAAGTGGTAGAGGTTTCCGAGATTGTTATATAAAAACCTTGCGATCTTAACCTATTATTAACTTCTCTCATGATCTCAACAACATATGTTGCATTATTTGACATTATTTTAAGTGACGCATTCATATCTTTTGAGAGCTGAGAACTGAAGTAGATCAAGAGAAGGGTGTCTTGATTCGGAGCACAGATATACGATGCCCCTATTTTTACCGGTTCACATAGATCTTTAAATACATCGTTAATAGATTGTGATAGGTATCTTATTCTAAAAGGATCTTCAGCCAAAATCTTAAATCCCACTTCAAACATTTTCTCACTTCTTTTTGTTAATATTTATTTTCTTGACCGGGATTTTAATTTGTTCAAAAATTCTTTTTATAATTGTTACGTATTTATCGTCGCCATCTATTAGCTTTAGCTTTAACTTTCTATACTTCATTATTAGTACTATCTTCCCATCGTTAATTACAATTATCCTACCTATTACACGCCCGTATAGGTTCCTTAGAAGGAAAAGATAAACATACGTACCTTTATTTGGAATATTTACAATTTTTGCTTCACCTACCTTATATGTAGGTCTTACTGATTTCCCAGGCAACTCTATCTGCTGTATTGCCCCATTTACGTCTACTTTAAATAGGAAGGTTCTTAATACATGCTTATTTTTCTTGCTCTTCGAATTTTCTAACAATACTTCCATTCCCTCTCACACTCTTTAGGGACTCGATTATTCCATTCAAATCTATCTTATCTTCTAAATATGTATCTATGAGAACATCGTTCTTAAAGAATATTCTCATAAAAGTCTTTCTTAAACTTAAACTAGAATATCTATATAGATCTAATAGCATTTTTTGAATTTTAATTCTTTTCTCTATAATACTGAGCTTATCGTTGAGAAACTCATCCAGATCTCTTTCTTTATATATAGCTTCAAAAGCGTACTCGGCTGAGATAGCCGATGGTCTTATCCCTTCACCGCTTAGGGGGAAGACAAGTCCTCTTGCTTCACCTATCCTTAACTTCTTATTTTTGACACTCCCAATACTAATAGGGGCTCCTCTAACATCCTTAATTTCGAAATTCTTAAATTTCTTCCTCAAATAATAATAAAGTAATTCCTTTGAATTCTTATATTCCAAAAAACCAGCTCCTATATTATATTCATTCTCTCTGCTAGGAAATATCCAATAAAAACCTGTATAACGAGTGTCGAATTCCAATATGGCCTCATCGTCAAACTCCTCAGTCTCTATTATGGCTCTAGTAGTATAAACTACCTCTCTATCCATTGGATAAGGTCCTCTACTATCTATTACGTAATCAAAGTCTTTAATATTAAGATCGTGAGTCACTATTATTTTTGAACTCTTTCGCATATCATTTATCCATTTCCACTTATCTATAACCAGCCACTTAGTATGCCTATATTCAACATCGTAAGTTTTTTCCCCATCTGTATAGAAGGAGAACCTCTTTATACCAAACGTTTCATTCCAATTAAAGGGGGGAGTATAAACGTTTGGGACTATATCTCCACATGGTTTAACGTAGTGTTGGTTAATATCAAAGATTGTAACTTCATTACTAATTCTTGAAAGTAAGTATGCCAAAGTAGAACCTGCTACTCCTCCTCCCAGAATTGCTATTCTCATTACGAAATTTTATAAGCTATTCGAATTTATATTTATATAAAATCGTCTGTATAGGTGGTCAGTTATTGTTAAACCAAGATGAGATTTTAAAGAAGATGGAAGAATGGCCAAAACATTATAATCCTAAGGAAATCGAGGAAAAATGGCAAAAGATATGGTTAAGTGAAGAATATTGGAGGGACGTATTTAGATTCAGAGATGAGGACGATAAATCACCGAGATTTGTTATTGATACTCCTCCTCCTTTTACCAGTGGAGAACTTCATATGGGACATGCATATTGGGTTACAATAGCTGATACTATAGGTAGGTTTAAGAGATTAGAAGGATATAATGTATTATTACCTCAGGGATGGGATACACAAGGTTTACCAACTGAACTAAAAGTACAATACAGGTTAGGAATTCCAAAAGATAATAGGCAACTATTTCTCCAAAAATGTATAGAATGGACAGAAGATATGATTAAGAAAATGAAAGAAGCAATGATTAGACTAGGATATAGACCAGAATGGGAAAGGTTTGAATATAAGACCTATGAACCAAAATATAGAAAGATTATTCAAAAAAGTCTCATTGACATGTATAAAACGAAGTTAATAGAGATGAGAGAAGGACCAGTAATTTGGTGCCCTAAATGTGAGACTGCTTTAGCACAAAGTGAAGTAGGTTACTTAGAGAAAGATGGAATTCTTGCCTATATAAAGTTCCCATTAAAGGAAGGAGGAGAAATAATTATAGCTACAACTAGGCCGGAACTACTAGCTGCAACTCAAGCTGTGGCCGTAAATCCAAATGATGAGAGATATAAGAGTTTCGTAGGAAAAACTGCAATAGTACCAGTGTTTAATATTGAGGTAAAAATAATATCTGACTCAGACGTGGAGAAGGAATTCGGAACTGGAGCAGTAATGATAAGTACCTATGGTGATCCCCAAGATATAAAATGGCAATTGAAATACAACTTACCGACAAGGGTTATAGTGGACGAAAAAGGAAGGATGATAAATACAAATGGTATACTTGATGGGTTGAAAATTGAACAAGCAAGAAATAAAATGATTGAAATCCTAAAGACTAAAGGGTATCTCGTAAACGTAGAGAAAATAAAACATAATGTACTGTCGCATGTTGAGAGAAGTGATTGTCTGTCTCCAGTAGAATTCTTAGTCAAAAAGCAAATATACATTAAAGTTCTAGATAAGAAACAAAAATTGCTAGAAGAATACAAAAAGATGAAATTTAAGCCAGCTAGAATGTCCTATTATCTTGAGGATTGGATAAAGAGTATAGAGTGGGATTGGAATATAACTAGGCAAAGAATTTATGGTACTCCATTGCCATTCTGGTACTGCGAAAATGGGCATTTAACACCAGCTAGAGAAGAAAATTTACCAATAGATCCTATCAAAACTAGCCCACCATCAGAGAAATGTCCATTGTGCGGATTACAGCTTAAACCAGTTACCGATGTCGCAGACGTGTGGATTGATTCTAGCGTAACAGTTCTTTTCCTAACCAAGTTCTATGAAGATAAAAACGTTTTCAACAAAACTTTTCCAGCATCACTAAGACTTCAAGGTACTGACATAATTAGGACTTGGCTATTCTATACCTTCTTTAGAACTTTAATGTTAGCTAATAATATACCTTTTACCACAGTCCTTGTTAATGGTCAAGTCCTTGGTCCAGATGGAACCAGAATGAGTAAAAGCAAGGGAAATGTGGTATCGCCATTGGATAGAGTTGATGAATTTGGAGCAGATGCAATTAGAATGGCACTTCTTGATGCAAGCATCGGCGATGATTTTCCATTTAAATGGGATATAGTAAAGGGAAAAAGAATGTTATTGCAGAAATTATGGAATGCGAGTAGATTAGTATACCCCTTCATAGCGAATCAAAGACTTGATAAACCTGAGAGCCTACATATAGTAGATAAATGGATTTTACAAGAACATAAGAAATTTGTAATAAAGGCAATAAACGCATATGAGAACTACGACTTTTACTTGGTACTTCAAGAACTCTATAGCTATTTCTGGGAGATCATAGCTGATGAATATTTAGAAATGATAAAACATAGATTATTCGAAGACGATAAGTCTGCAAAATATACTATACAAAGGATAATAAGAGATATAATTGTATTACTACATCCTATTGCACCCCATATAACAGAGGAAATCTATTCTAGGTTATTTGGTTATAAGAAGAGTATTCTCCTAGAAGAATTGCCTAAAGTGGATGATATCGAAGAGGATAAAAGAGTAGGAGAACTTGGGGAAGTAATAAAGAAAACAAACTCTCTAATAAGATCAGAGAAGATTAAGAATAGATTATCAATGAATACCCAAGTTAGCGTAAAATTATATGCAAATAGACAATTTATTGAGTTAATTAATGAGGTAAAAGAGGACATAATGAAGACGCTAAAGATAACTAACCTTGAACTAATAGAATCAACTGAAGAAAAAGTGGAAATTGAACCTGCTAATCAGACCATGGGAGTTTAGCTCATCAATCTTACTATCGGGAATTCATCATCTGTTCTGCAAACTCTCTAATTTTTTGTACACCCTCTCTAATAACTTCTTCGTTTACGGCAAAACTTAGTCTTAAAAATTCCTTACCTATATTTAATGGAAAGACTTCACCAGGTATTGTGACTATACCTTTTTCTTCAATTAGCTTTATTGCAAATGACTTAACGTCGAGCCCACTTATTTTTAGTAACTTACTAACATTTGGGAACATATAGAATGCTCCATTTGGTTTAGACACTTCAATTCCTTTAACCTTAATAAGCTCATCATACATTACGTCTCGTCTCTTCTTAAATAGCTTTACCATTTCGTTGACCTCGTCGAAAGTATCAAAGGCTTTTACGGCAGCTTTTTGTACAAAACTTGTAGGGGCAGTGTATATGTTAGCAGCCAAAACTCCCATTTTCTGGATAATTTCGCGCTTAGCTACAATATAACCTAATCTCCATCCAGTCATTGAGAAAGTCTTACTAAATCCATTAACGTAAATCAAGAAATCTCTCCAATCCGAGTCTTCAAGAGTACTTCTCATCTTACCTTCATACACAAAGTTATCATAAATTTCATCGGATAGTAAGATAATTTTATTATCCCTACTTATATCTACAATTTTCTTAACATCGTTAGGAGAAAATAGAGTACCAGTCGGATTATGAGGATTATTGAATACTATCATTTTGGTTCTTTTTGATATTTTAGACTGTAGTTCATCTACATCTATTGAGAATCCTTCTTCTCTACTCCACTTTAAATTAGTATATATTGGTTTTCCTCCGAGTAACTTAACAACCTCAGCGTAAGAGTAGAATGAGGGATCTGGAAGTATTACCTCATCGCCAGGATTAATGTATAGTATAAAGACTAGGAAAAGCGCAGGCTTAGCACCAGGTGTAACTATCACTTCCTCCTTCTTTACGTCAGCACCATATCTAGTATTAAGATATTGAGCTATTTTTTCCCTTAATTCATCAATACCGAATGCTGAAGTGTAGAAAGTGAAGCCTTGATCTAGAGCCTCTTTTGCAGCATCCCTTATACGTTTAAATGTAGGTAAATCTGGCTGTCCTATCCCAAAATCGATAATTTTAATCTTCTTAGTCTTCTCCACATTTCTAGCGATTTCCTTATACAATAAAGTAGTCTCTCCAGTAACTTGCGACATATTTTCGTTGAAGTCTAGTAGTGAGACCACAAGTGTATATGAAGAACGTTATAGTATAAATTCTTTAATCTTTTCTGGGTTTTGCATTAGTGAGGATCCAATTAGGAAAGCATTAACACCTAATTTTCTCAATTCCTCTATTTCATTCCTCTCAGAAATTCCACTTTCTGCCACCTTTATTACATCTGATGGTATCATGGATAGAAGCTTTCTCTGATTCTCCTTATTTATCTCAAGGGTTTCTAGATCTCTTGAATTAACTCCTATAAACTTGGCCCCTATCCTTAGGGCTATTTCTAAATCCTTCTCGTCATTAATCTCTACCAATGGTTCCATACCATAACTTCTGGCATATTCCATTAAACTCTCTAATTCTCTTTCAGTAAGTATTTTGACTATTAGCAATACAGTATCTGCACCTAAGTTATACGCATCATCAATTTGTGATTCCTTGGCAATAAAATCCTTCATTAATATGGGGATTGAAACTGAACTGGCTATCTTTCTCAAAATTTCATATGAACCATTAAAGTACTTTTCCTCAGTTAGTACGCTAAGACCTACTGCATACTTTTCCATGAACTTTGCGTATTCTATCGGATCTCTTTCAACATCCAATCCAGAGGGAGATTTGCGCTTATATTCAGCTATTATAGCTGTGACATTACGCACATTAAATTCCAAAATTCTTTTATTTAAGGAAATAATCGGTCTTTGTCTTGAGGCCCTAAACGAGGGCCTTCTTAAAGATAATTGTACGACGTCCTTAAGCCATCCTTTAAGATAACGTGGCATATGTTATACTCTATTCAAGAAATTATAAAGTATCTTATATCCCAATGAGGTTCCAACACTCTCTGGATGAAATTGAACACCGTATATTGGGTATTCTTCATGATGTATTGCCATTATCTCATTATCCTCAGCGGATATTGCATCGATAATTAGAGGTCTATGAACCTCGTCCACAACAAGACTATGATATCTGGTAGCTTTAAACTCCTTAGCAATGCCGTAATATAGTGGAAGTGGAGAGTCGTTTACTATAATTATGTTACTTATTTTTCCATGAAATACTTTTCTAGCTCTTCTTATCTTAGCTCCAAATGCATAACCTATAGCTTGATGACCTAGACAAACTCCTAGTATTGGAGTTTTTTTGCCTAGATATTTGATAACATTCAATGACACTCCTATATCTTCTCGTTTTTCTGGTGTCCCTGGTCCTGGTGAAATTATAATCCTATCTGGGTCTATTCTCTCTATTCCTTTTATACTTATTTCATCATTTCTGATAACTATTGGATAACTCCCTAATTCTCCTACTATTTGAGCTATATTGTAAACAAAACTATCATAATTATCTATTATCAGGGTTAGATCCATTTAACTCACCCCTATTGCTGTTTTTAGTGCTTTTAGTTTATGTTCAGTTTCGAAATATTCAGATTCTGGATTAGAGTCATATACTATACCAGCACCAGCATGTATTCGTAACAATTCTTTGTTCAGAAATGCAGTTCTTATGGCTATTGCGAACTCTGCGTTACCATCAGCTGAGATAAAGCCTACAGCACCAGCATAGGGACCTCTTTTGTACTCCTCTAACGTTTCAATTATATTCATTGCCATTGGTTTTGGTGCTCCGCTCACTGTACCCGCTGGGAAAGTAGCTGATAAAACGTTTAATGCATTATACTTCTTCTTTAAAGTCCCAATCACTTTTGATACTATATGTTGGACATGACTATACTTCTCTACATACATTAATTCTGGTACTCTCACAGTTCCGGGTACACATACTTTACCTAGATCATTTCTAGCCAAATCAACCAACATTAAGTGCTCAGCCTTATCCTTTTCTGAGTTCATCAATTCCAATTCCAATTTAAGGTCTTCTTCTTGATCAGACCCCCTAGGTCTAGTGCCAGCTATTGGATAGGTTTCGACAATATTATCTTGAACTCTGAAAAGTAATTCGGGGCTGGATCCTATTAAGTATTTTTCATCAAATTTAAGATAGAACATGTAAGGAGAGGGATTTATTCTTCTGAGATTATAATATATTCTTAATGGATCTCCACTAAATAAATATCTATAAAATCTAGATAATACGACCTGAAATATATAACCCGATCTTATATACTCTAGCGATTCAGAAACAATCTTCTCATAGTTGTTCTTATTAAGAGATTCATCATAAAAGCTTATTTTAAACTCCCCTATATCCCCACATCCGCCTACAGAGCTTAAATCGGCATTAACGTATACTTTGCCCTCATTATGATCGTAGATTATGATATTGTCTGGAATAAAGAATTCCGCATAAGGCCAATCTTCAGCTGCTGGCTTTAAGTCCCTTATTTTCTCCCAAAATCTTACTGCATCATAGCTTATGTAACCTATCATGCCTCCTTTAAATAAACCCGGTATATCTACTAATTTCAAATCTTTCAAATAACTATTAAGAATATTTACCGGATCATCATGAATTCTCAGATACCCATTAGTTGACCAAGCTATCACACTATATCTCGCCTTATATTGAGGGCCACCTATGCTTTCTAGTAACCCAGCTACTTTAAAGTCCCTCTCTATGCATTTAAATACCTCAAATGGAGAGGCAAATTCACTTATCGGATGAACTTCCATATTTTACCATCTCAACTATTTTTTTCACTATATTAATATCCTTTTTGCCAGGATAAATCTCTATACTACTGGAAATATCAAGCCATGCAGGATTTAGATTGATAAAGTTAGAAATATTATCTATACTTATTTTTCCACCTACGCCTAGGTGAGGGTAATCCTTAAGGAAACTCGATGCAACGTTATAATCAACGCCTACGCCTTTCTTTACGGAATCTATTAATACCATATCCACAGTATCTATAGCCTTCTCTAGGTATTTCTTATACTCGAAGGACGCTGGTACATATAATATAATTCTTTTTCTAAAATCGTACAATTTAAGCAATTCTAATTCCGAATCGTCTAATACTCTATGTATCTGTAAATAATCTGATATTGATAATTCTTTTTCTATTTCACTCATTAAAATATTAACTTTCACATTAACTATCGGTTTTTCAGTATATCTTCTAACAAATGTTAAGAACTCGCTCTTTACGAATCTTTGACTTATGGCGTCAGTTATTATTCCTATATAATCCACATTAAGTTTTGAGAGCTCTATGATATCTGATAACGTTGCGTTACCGCATATCTTTAGTTTAACCACTACTCTTCACCATTATCGTTTTCAGTTTGGTTAGATCTCCATTAAGTGAGATTATCTCATTTAATTTATTTACGGAATTTTCTATCAAATACTTAGCGTACTCATAACCTTCCTTAAAATCGCTCACTTTATCTAATGCAAAAAGCGCAACTGCGGTGTTTATCTTAATGAATTCAGCTACATGTTCATCTTTACCTAGAAATGCCCTAACTATTTTTATTGCTGAATCCTCAGCAGAATTTACTATTAACTTATCTATTGGAATTGATGATATACCGAAATCAGTTACGTCAAACTTGACTTCTTCTATACCGCGCTTACTTACTATCTTCATAAAAGTTTTTCCTATCGGACTTACCTCATCTATGCCTGGCTCTCCATGTACTAAAATTACTTTATTGAAATCTAATTCATACGCGCTTTTTGACAATAAATCCAAATGATCTTTAGAAAACACTCCCATTAACTGATACTTCGCATTGGCTGGATTAGTCAATGGACCTAGAACATTGAAAATAGTTCTGATCCCTAAAGTTTTTCTCACATTGGCAACGTTCTTCATTGCAGGATGATAGTACTGTGCGAAGAGGAAAACGAAATTCGTTTTGTGGACTAATTCTTTTGCTCTTTCTGGTGGAACTATAATATTATAACCTAAAGCTTCAAGAACATCAGCACTACCACTTTTACCACTTACTGCCCTATTACCGTGTTTGGCAACTGGATTAATTAAACTCAATAGGATTGCAGATGCGGTACTAACGTTTACTGTTCCTAATCCGTCGCCACCTGTACCAGCTGTGTCTATTGCGTTGGGTACGTCTATTTTGATTGCTAATTCTCTCATTGCTCTGGCAAAACCTACTATTTCATTTTTACTTTCACCTTTCATTCTTAGCGCTACTAAAATTGCTGATACTAAAATCTCTGGAACTTCTCCTCTAATTATAGCCTTAGCTAATTCTTCAGCCTCATCAATTTCCAAATCTGATTTATTTATGAGTTTTTTAAGAATATCATTTATATTCATCTAATATCACCCTAAATTTTTTAACTAAATTTATTGCCGATTCTACGCCATTCTTTTCAATTTCTTCTATGAAAGCGGTTCCAATTGCTATTCCGTCGGCACCAGCACTTAAGGCATCTCTTAAATCTGACTCACTTGATAGGCCAAATCCCACTATTAGCTTATTCTCAACTAAATTTCTAACTCTATTAATCAACTGCTTAACTGATACTGGTATAGGTACGCCAGTAGTTGGTCTAACACCATAATATAAGAATAAATCGCTAATCTTAGAGACTTTGTGGATTAGAAGATCTGGTACTGAAGGAGATGTAAAAATAACATTTTTTAATCCTTTATTTTTTATTATTCCATCAAATTTATCCAAATCATCTATATAATCAATAAGTAAATCTGGAAATAGAACTCCATCCAGTTTGACATCTCTCATTATATTTAGAAAATTATCTAGTTGATCAATCCAATCCTCTAAGTAAGTAAGTGCAATTATAGGAACACTGACGTCTTTCCTAATATCTGCTATTAAAGGCCAAATATCTAGTCCTTTAACTTTATCATAACTCTTCCTTATAACTGGACCATCATACTTGGCATATTTAGGGGGAATTCCAAGCTCTAATATGTCAGCTCCATTTTCAACTGCCCCAATAATAAAATCCTTGAAACTTTGAACATTAGGATAACCTAACGTCATATAAACGACAAGCAGTTTACCCATTTCCATTCAACCTTTTCATCATGGATTCGTAATTTGATAGATCCAACAATCCATGTCCACTTAGATTAAAGACGATGACTTTTCTCTCATTATTCTTCCTAGCTTCTATAGCTTCATCGACCACTGCCTTTATTGCATGGGCTGATTCTGGAGCTGGTACAATACCTTGATTCTCCATAAATATCTTAGCGGCTTCGAAAATCTCCCTTTCATTATATTCTCTCCATTCCACAATACCCTCCTTTGCTAACAAACTTAATGTTGGGGCTACACCATGATATCTTAATCCGCCTGCATATATTGGCGGAGGAACGTAATCTTTACCTAAAGTTATCATTTTCACTAAAGGTAATAATCCAGCAGAGTCTGGAAAATCGTACTTATATTCACCTTTACTAAACTTTGGAATTTCTGCAGAACTTACTGCAATGTAACGTTTGCCTTTCTTGTTTCCGATAAAGGGATATGTAAAACCACCAAAATTGCTTCCACCTCCTACACATCCAATTAGAATATCAGCGTCTTCTCCTAACAAATCCAATTGAGTAATAGTCTCTTGACCAATAACGCTTTGATGCAAAAGTACTACATCTAAAACGCTACCTACTAAATATCTAAATTCGTTCTTAAGGGCATACTCTATTGCCTCACTCATTGCTATACCTAATGATCCAGGATGCTGTGGATTTGTCTCTAATATCTTCTTACCGTATTCAGTTAAGTTTGTGGGACTTGCATAAACATTAGCCCCATATAATTGCATTATGCTCCTTCTCATCGGTTTTTGCTCATAACTTACCTTTACCATGAAGATAGTACTTTTCATATTATACATACTAGCTGCAAGTGCTACTGCAGTTCCCCATTGACCTGCTCCAGTTTCAGTAACTACGTGGTCAATTCCCTCTTCTTTTGCGAAATACGCTTGAGGAATTGCTGTATTTATCTTATGAGATCCAGTAGGTGTAGCGCCTTCGTATTTAAAGTAGATTCTTGCTGGTGTCTTTAAGTAGTCCTCTAATCTTTTAGCTCTAAATAATGGAGTTGGTCTTCCTATCGATAAATATCTATCTCTTACTTCCTCAGGGATCTTTATGTACCTTTCTATTGTGAATTGTTGCCTTAATACTTCCTTAGGTAGTATACTTCTTAATAAATCAATTCTCGAGAAATCTGCCCCTTGTGGATCCCTTGGAGGAGGCAAGGGTTTAGGCAGATCGGGAATTATATTGTACCAGTACTTAGGCAAAATCTCGTCTTCTTTTACCATTGGTACATCAAAAGCACCGATACATTATAAACGTTTTTACCTTATAAACTTTTAGTATGTTTCGAAATCCTCAAATTCTCCCTTATATTCACTAAACGAGAAATCTACCTTCTCTACTTCAGCTGCTGGTGGACCTTGCTTAATACGTTCCAATAATTTACTTAACGCTTCCTCATAACCTTCCGCAACCACTTCTACCGAACCATCGGGTAAATTCTTAGCATACCCCTTTATACCTAACCTTATAGCGTGAATTTGGACAAATTTTCTAAAACCAACACCTTGCACTAGCCCATACACGCGAGCGTACATGCGCTTTAGCATTTTCACACACCTCAGTGTCGCTCCACTTCTTCACAGATCTGTTTTTCCCTTTCATCACAACATATTTTATCTAGTTATTTAACTTAAAGTTGATGATTCGAGTAGCAATAGCCGGCTTAGGTAATTGCGCATCAATGTTAATTCAAGGAATAGAATATTATAAGTCAAAAGGCGATAATTATTATGAGGGATTAATTACTCCAATAATTGGGGGTTATAAAATTACCGATATAGAGATTGTAGCAGCATTCGACGTTTCAAAAAATAAAATAGGAAAGGATCTTGCAGAGGCCATATTTCAACCTCCAAATATTACACCAAAGATAGTAAATATGGAGAAGAAAGGAGTAAAGGTAAGTGCGGGACCCGTTCTTGATGGTGTAGCCCAACATATGACTAACGTTTTTAATCCTACTTATGATGGCACATTGGAAAAAGCATTAGATGAATTAAAAGCTAGCAAAACAGAAATTCTACTTAATTTATTGCCTGTTGGAAGTGAAAATGCGACGAGGACATATGCAAATATAGCACTAATGGCAGGAACTGCGTTTATAAACGCAATACCCGTGTTTATTGCTAGTGATCCTTCAGGTTACTTTCCTAATAAATTCAAAGAGAAAAACTTGCCATTAGCAGGTGATGATATTAAGAGTCAATTAGGGGCTACCATATTCCATAGGTCAATTACTTCACTCTTCAGACTGAGAGGGGTAAAAGTTGAGGAAACTTATCAATTAAATGTGGGCGGGAATACAGACTTTCTGAACATGAAGACAGAAGAAAGGCTAATATCTAAAAGAATAAGCAAAACAGAAGCAGTAACTAGCACACTAGATAACGGAGAGGTGATAAAAAGCGAGGGAAAAATAAGGATAGGGCCTAGCGATTATGTACCATTTTTAGGAAATACAAAAGTAGCCTACATTTACGTAAAAGGAAGCGCGTTTGCAGGTATGCCAATTAAAGTAGAAGCTTCCTTAGAGGTTGATGATAAGGCTAACTGTGCCGCAGTATTAGTAGATGTTATAAGGGCAGTTAAGGTTGCCTTGGATAGAAAGATAGGTGGTCCACTTGAAAAAGTATCTGCATTTTACTTTAAACACCCACCAATTCAGGCTAAAGACGACGAAGAAGCCTATAGATGGTTTAAAGAGTTCATTGAAATGTGAAATCTGTGAAGAGAACATCTCATTTTTCACGTGTAATTTATGTGGAAGGCAAGTGTGTAGTAATGATTACGTAATAGATAAAGGAATTTGTAAAGTTTGTGAAATGAGTCTATGCAAACTTTGTCAAAAACACTTGTCAATAGGCTCATGTGAAATCTGCGGAAATACAGTTTGTGAAGAATGCACAGCGTATTTCGATGGTGCTAGAAGAATATGTAAAAATTGTTATAATAAAAAATAATAAAAATTATCTACTTGTTCTTCCTTTTTCCATTAAGGTTTCTAAGTATAATTTGTTGCTCGATAGAAGCTACTTGCCTCCTAACATTAATAACTGCATCTGGATTTACACTAATACTATCTATTCCAGCTTTGACCAAATATTCAACAACTGCTGGATAAACACTAGGTGCTTGTCCACATATTGAGACAGTTTTGCCATACTTATGAGCAGCTCTGATTAGCTTTCTTATGGACTCCAAAACAGCTGGATCCCTCTCATCATAATATCCCATCCTTGCTAGTAACTCGGAATCCCTGTCAACACCTAAAGTTAATTGTGCTAAATCGTTACTACCTACGCTGAATCCATCAACTATCTTCGCAAACTCCTCTGCAAGAACAACAACTGAGGGGACTTCTGCCATTATCCATACCTTGAAATCTGAATCTCTTCTTAAACCTTCCTCCTCCATTATTTTTATTGCCTTTTCTAGTTCCCATGTAGTTCTGACAAAGGGAAACATTACCCATACATTCTTAAGTCCCATCTCCTCCCTAACTTTGCGTATAGCCTTAACCTCTAGTCTAAATGCTGGTTCGTACTCTTTGCTTACATATCTGGATACTCCTCTCCAACCTATCATTGGATTCCTCTCATCTGGTTCAAACTCCTCTCCACCAATCAATTTTTTATATTCATTAGTTTTGAAATCTGAAAATCTGACAACAACTGGCCTAGGATATATTGCGCTTGCTACTTTGGCTATACCCTCAGCTAACTTATCCACAAATAATTCTGCATTACCTATTTTTATTAGATAAAGTGGATGATACCTAACCCACTCACTTACAATAAACTCAATTCTCATAAGGCCTATTCCATCAAAGGGAAGATCCAAATACTTGTCTATAACGTCAGGTTCACCCAAGTTCATGTAAATTTTAGTTGCAGTAACTGGATAAAGACTCAATAGGACTTCCCTACTTATTCCTTGAATTCCAGTAGATGGTTGAGCTTGTTGGGATACAGTCTCAGTTGCTTGAATTACCTTACCCTCATACACAATACCCCTAATTGCATCTACAGTGATCTCTTGATTATCTTGTATTACCTTAGTTGCTTCTCTACTACCAACTATAGCTGGAATTCCTAGCTCTCTGGATACAATAGCAGCATGGCTCGTCATTCCTCCCTCATCTGTTATTATTGCCCCAGCTATCTTCATTAACGGTACCCAATCCGGATCTGTCATTTTCGTAACTAAGATGTCACCCTTCTTAAATTCATGAACTTTAGGATCTTTAATGTCGAGTATAATTTTTGCCTTACCAAAAGCTATACCCGGAGAAGCTGCAAGCCCCCTAAGTAATACTTTGCCACTTACAGAAGCAGAACTCTTTTCCACAGCACTCTTAGTTTCTTTCCTTTTAGAAGACCAGAAAGTTTCCGGCCTAGCTTGAACTATGAAGATATTCTCAGGGAAACTTAGATCATTATCGATAGCCCACTCAATATCCATTGGCCTCTTGTAATGCTCTTCAATCTTAAGTGCTAGTTTTGCTAGTTCTATTGCCTCTTCGTCTGTTATACTCATTGCTCTAGATTCCTTCTCATCTAAGGTAATGGTAACGTTCTTCTTAAGTTGTTTATCATATACGATTTTAATATTCTTATTAGAAACCTTTTTTTCTGCAATTCTTAAGGTAGACTTTTCTATTAAAACCTCATCTGGGGTAACCTTACCGCCAACTACACTTTCTCCTAAACCCCAATTAGATTCTATCATGATATACTTTTCATCTCCAGTAACTGGATGTAGAGTAAACATTACTCCAGCAGATCTTGAATTAACCATTTTTTGAACAACTACAGCTATAAGTACTGATAAATCATCTATACCTTTACTCTTTCTATATTCTATAGCCCTTGCGTTATAGAGACTAGCCCATACATCCTTAATCCTATCAATAAGTTCGTCCTTAGTAACATTAAGATAAGTATCTTGCTGTCCAGCAAAACTGGCCGTCTCAATGTCCTCTGCAGTAGCTGAAGACCTTACAGCTACTAAGATTTCTTTTCCAACTTTTTTACTTAATTCATCATAGGCTTGATATATCATGCTACTCAATTTCTCTGGAATCTTAGCGTTCTTTATCAATTGTTTTATTTTTTCACTAGCCTCCTCGGAGGTTTCACAACTATTTAAAGTCTCTCTAATTTTGTCAAAAAGGTTGTTGTATTCAAGAAAATATTTAAAAGCTTTGGAAGTAAGTATAAAGGCTGGAGGTACTCTAACTCCAATGCTCGTTAACTCCCCAAGGTTTGCGCCTTTGCCTCCAGCTAATTGTACCATATCCTTAGTGACCTGACTTACGTCGAGAATGAGGTCTTCCTCACTACTAATTGCCTCAACCAAAAGGAAACTCCCCAATATATATTACCAATCCAAACCTTAAAAAACTATTTTACCGTATAAATCTTAGGAAAAAATCTATGAATCAGATATTATTTCTGCTCTTGATTAGATACTTTCTGAGTAGAGGTAACGAAGCTTGGCAATTCTGGGAACTTCTCCTTCATTCTCTGCTCAGCAACAACAGAAGCTTCTTCCAATATCTTCCTTGCCTCTGGGCTTGAAGCACCATAGTTGGCTGGTGCGCCAGTAAAGTCTCCTGCTTCTATTACTACCTCTTGTAATCCCTCCTCTAATTCTGCTAGCTCCAAACTTATCTCTGGCATAACTCCTTTCATCGCATTTCTTAGTTCTTTTATAACACCAAGTACTGGTATTAGACTGTTAAACACGTCTCCTAGCTCAGTTATAGTCTCTAGCCTGAGTTGCACTTGCTCTAGGGCAATCTGTGTCGTAATCAACTGCCTGGAGATCTTCCTAATCTCAGCTATTTCATTAGCATACATAGCTGCTCTTGCAGTATCCTTTGACATCTGTGATTCTACGACCTTTTCGAATAGAGTCCTATCTCTCTCTTGTAATCTTGAAATGTAAACGTCAAGACGACTTACCATTGTCCTTAGTCTGTAGTTTGCCATTACTAATCTATACCTTAATGGTTGCTGTGGTTTGAACGCATTCTTTATTCTTTCACCAATACTTGGTTCTTGCTTACCTCCCCAATTCTTTACGAAATCTTCCACTTTACTTGAGGCCATTTCGGCTCTAATCTACATCTTGGTAGTCTATGCTTTTTAAGTAGGATAAGGCATAATACTCGAAAAAACTATATTCACATATGAATCCTTTCGTAGTGAAATTAACAGGGAGAATCCTTAAAATAACTAGTAATTTAGAATATCCAGTACAAATTCTGGAAATAATTCTAAAGTATAATGTCACTGTAAATACGATAGACGATAAAGTTGGGCTTAAGGCAATTACAGATAGTGTAAAGGTGAATAAAGAATTAAGAAAAAACGAGTCATTGGAAATAGAGACTAAGTTAGAAGATATAAGTGAGGTTTCAATAATATATAGAGATACGATAATGGTTAGGAGGTTTGATATCTCTTTATAATTTTATTTATTATTTCATCTGCTTTTTTAGCTACTCCCTCGTCTGACCTAACCTCTTCTGGCCATTCTTTTCCCATTTCTTCTTTAAACTTCCTAGTAGCGTCTATACCTAGTTTACTACCTAATGGTGGAAATGGAACACTAGGGTCCAATGAGTCCGTAAGCGCATTTTCTATTACCCAAACATCACGTTTAGGGTCTACATTAGCTGCAATAGCGTAAATAACCTGATTAATGTCATGAACGTCTATATCTTGATCAACAATTATTATCGTCTTTAAAAGGCTTAGTTGACCAGTACCCCATAGAGCCATCATAACTCTCTTGGCTTGGCCAGGGTAATATTTCTTTATAGAGAATATACCAATCCCAGTAAATAGGCCATATTCTGGTAGATTCATGTCGACAAGTTCTGGAACTAGCATCTTGGCAAAAGGTAAGAATATCCTTTCTACAGCCTTACCTATCCAAGCATCCTCAAGTGGTGGTTTGCCTACTGATGTTACGTGAAATATGGGGTCTTCTCTAATGTATACTTTTTCCAATTTGAAAACTGGATAGTAATCTGCTGGTGTGTAATAACCCATATGATCTCCAAAGGGACCCTCTAGACGCATGTCATTCAAGTCAACATAACCAGTTAAAACTACTTCTGAATGACTCGGTACTAGCAACTTATCATCTAGTTCAGTTACATCAACTCCCTCACCTCTCAAGATTCCCGCAAACATATACTTATCTATTCCATGAGGGACTGGAGAAGCTGCTGTAAATGCTATAGCAGGATCCACTCCGGTTACTATGGCAATAGGTATCCTGGTAGTGCCTTTTTCTAAATATCTTTTAGCAGTAAGCGCGCCTCTTTTAAAGGCTTGCCAATGAATTATTGCCTCCTTTTCGTTTAGAATTTGAATTCTATAAACGCTAAGATTATGAACATCTGTCTCTGGGTCCTTTGTTATTGTTATGGAAAAGGTAAGGTATCTTCCGGCATCTTTAGGCCAGGTTTTTATTGCAGGAATCTTAGCCAGATCTAAATTCTTTTCCTCTTTAAAACTAGGTGTCTTAGCTTTAGGCATTACTTTTCCTAGTCCTAAAATTTCCCTAAGTGATTTTATTTTATCAAAAAATGTGATAGGCATGTTGGACAAATTTGATAGAAATCCTTCCGATATTGATTCCAGTTTATTCGTTCCAAAAATCTCATACAAGCTTTCCATTGAATAAAAAACGTTAGAGATTATTTTCCAATTCTCATAATTTTTAATCCTTTTGAATAAAAGAGGGGGTAGATGAGCATAAGTTGCTTTTCTTGTTATTTCAGCTATTTCTAAATCGACGTTTACTTCCTCATCGACTTCAATTAATTTATTTTTCTTTTTCATAAATTCAATATAATCTCTGAGATCTTTGAACGTCATGTGATTATTATACTTCAACAAAGCTTATATTTTGCAGAACAAACCACTTTAAACAGCTGGTGAATTGTTGTTGGAAACACACTAAGCGGAATAATGAAGTGCTTAAGTTGTGGATATGAAACGGAAATAGATCAAAATCAAATATTATGTCCGAGATGTGGAGGACTATTGGAAATTCTAGTGGAACCACCAAAAGACTTCTCTTTCAACAAATTGAGAGGAAGAGGAGTTTGGAGATACAAAGAACTGATAGCAGGTAAATATAAAAATATTGTAAGTATAAATGAAGGAAATACCCCGCTAATAAGATCCTCAAATATAAACGATAATCTTTATTTTAAATTCGAAGGACTTAATCCTACTGGAAGTTTTAAGGATAGAGGAATGACAGTAGCAGTTAGTTCTGCAGTAAGCTTAAACTACAAAACCGTAATAGCAGCATCTACTGGAAACACTGCAGCTTCCGCAGCTGCTTATGCTGCAAGAGCAGGTATAAAGAGCTTTATCGTCTTACCTAAAGGTAAGGTAGCATTAGGTAAATTAGCTCAGTCAATACTTTATGGCTCAGTTATTTTAGAGGTTGATGGAAGTTTTGACGTTGCTATGGATGCGGTAATGAGGTTATATAAGGATTTAAAAGTAGTATATCCATTAAATTCTTTTAACCCATGGAGATTAGAAGGACAGAAGACAATAGCATTTGAGATAGCGGAAGAACTAGGAGTTCCAGATAATGTAATAATCCCGGTAGGCAATGCGGGTAATATTTACGCCATATGGAAGGGATTTAATGAGCTAGTTAAAACTGGAGTGATAAATACTATTCCCAGAATGATTGGAATCCAAGCTGAGGGAGCATCACCAATAGCTACTGCTATAATCAAAGGCAAAGATTCTCCAGATTTCGTAGAAAATCCAGATACTGTAGCTACTGCAATAAGAATAGGAAAACCAGTAAATTGGCAAAAAGCAATGAAAGCAATAAGAGAATCTAATGGAACCGCAATAGTGGTATCTGATTCTGAAATATTAGACGCGCAGAAGACCCTAGCTAGAAAAGAGGGCATAGGAGCTGAGCCTGCTTCAGCAGCTGCCTTAGCTGGTTACATTAAGGCAATAAATGAAAAGGTAGTAGATAAAGATGAAAAAACAGTTTTAATCCTAACAGGACATTCATTAAAAGATCCAGATAGTATGACCAAAGCAGAGGCTAAGAGAATATTAGTTAATCCTCTACACATGGAAAAAATTATCTTAGGTGAGATAAATGGCTCTAATAGTTAAAATAGGTGGATCAATACAAAAAGATGAAAAAGATTATGAACTTATCGTAAAGAAGATACAAGATTTTTCAAAGAAATCTGATAAGATCATAGTAGTAACATCAGCTATTAAAAACGTTACTAACGAGTTAATAAGTGCAACTTTGAATACTGATAACTCTCCAAATATTGTAACTGAAATTTACGAAAGGCATATAAAACTGTTATCAAAATTGGCAGATGGCAAGGAATTCGAGAACTCATTTAAGGATATATCTAGGCTGAGTGATGAACTGTTCAGAGTAGCCTGGTCTATAAGAGTATTAGACGAAGTAACCCCGAGAGTTAGAGACTACATACTTTCATTTGGAGAGAGAATGGCTACCTTACTCCTTTCAGCAATATTAAGAAGTAACGGAATTGAAGCTGAAGGTGTGATTACTCCTCCATTTTTAACTGATGAAAATTACGGTGAAGCTAACGTAATTGAGGATCTATCTAAAAAGGAAATCATGGGTACATTAGAAAATGTGAAAGCTAACGTGATAGTCCTTCCAGGTTTTATAGGGAGAACAAAAGAGGGGAGATACACCACTTTGGGAAGGGGTGGTAGCGATTATACTGCAACCTTACTAGGTAAACTAATTGGATTAAGAGAAGTTAGACTAGTTACCGAGGTCCCCGGGATAATGACAGGGGATCCTAAAAAATTCGAAAATGCTAAAACGATAACTAGACTCTCGTTGGAAGAAGCTATAGAACTATCACAGTTAGGAGCAAAAAGATTACATCCTAGAACTTTTGATCCAGTCTTTGGAAGTGATATGAAGGTAATAGTTGAGTCATTATATGAAGATGGATTTACCATAATTAATGGAGAATGTGAAAATAATGATGGACTTAAAGGAATATCACTCTTGGATAACGCAAAATTGATAACAGTTGAGAGTACTAAGATCGTTGGAAAAATAGGATCTGCGGCAAGAATAACAAATGAAGCAAAGGAGGCTGGAGTTAACATAATATCAATTTCTCAACCAGCTAGTGAGACCACAATACAACTCGTTGTTGATTCACTCTCTGTAGATAGACTGTTATCGAAATTAGAAGAATTAAAGGGAACTTTGGTAAAGGATATCGAGGTAAATGATGTTAATATCGTAGGTATAGTAGGATGTGGAATAAAGAAGAAGGAGATCTCTACTAAGGTTCTTTCAATAGCCTCAAGTTATGATCCGTTAGCTATCTCTAGGGGAATATCTAACGTAAGCATGACCTTTATAGTTAATAAGGAAGAAGGAGAAAAATTAGCAAAAGAGTTGCATAAGGTGATCGTAAGTGGCTGATAAGATAAAAGTTTCGTTACTAGGCTCTACCGGAATGGTAGGGCAAAAAATGGTAAGGATGCTTTCAAAACATCCCTATATAGAATTAGTGAAAGTTAGTGCATCACCCCAAAAGATTGGTAAAAAATACAAAGAATCTGTAAAATGGATTGAACCCGGAGATATTCCGGAAAACGTAGCTGAATTACCAATAGTCTCCACTGAGTACGAAGATCATAAAGATGTTGATGTTGTTCTTTCAGCATTACCTAATGAACTAGCAGAGGATGTTGAATTAAAGTTAGTAAAACAAGGAAAAATAGTAGTATCTAATGCATCACCGTTTAGAATGGATCCAAATGTGCCATTGATCAATCCAGAAGTAAATTGGGAGCATTTAGAGCTACTAAAATATCAAAAAAGTAGTAAAAACTGGAATGGACTATTAGTCAAAAATCCTAACTGTACTGCGGCAATACTTTCTATGCCACTTAAACCCTTAGAAAGATTAATCAAAATTAACGCTATGTATATAGTAACTTTACAAGCAGTAAGCGGAGCTGGCTATAGCGGTTTACCATTTATGGCAATAGATGGCAATGTTGTACCTTGGATTAAAGGGGAAGAGGAGAAAATTCCCAAGGAAATAAATAAAATGTTAGGAAAGTTCGAAGCTGGAAAACTACAATCTTCTAGCTTAGAAATTCATCCAACCACTACCAGAGTCCCTGTAAAAGTTGGACATATGGGTGTAATTAATATTGTAACTAACGATAATGTGGATGAAAAAGAAGTTCAAAAAGCGTTAGATGGTTTCGCGTCATTACCTCAACATAAGAACTTGCCTACCGCACCTAAGAAACCAATTATTTTATTTAAAGATGAGGATAGACCTCAACCAGCTAGAGACTTACAATATTACGACGGAATGGCAGTGACAGTAGGCAGAGTAAAGTTCGAAGGAAATGTGTTACGATTAGTTGTTCTTGGAGATAATCTAGTGAGAGGCGCTGCTGGAATAACGATTTTAACATTAGAAGTTATGAAAGAATTAGGTTACTTCTAATGTTTTTTGATCTCCATGTACATTCGAGATATAGCGATGGAAAATATTTCCCTAAGGATATAATTGCCTATGCTAGAGCTAGAAATATATACGTGGCGATTACAGATCACGATACTTCTTTAGGTTTAAACAGCGTAAAGGAAGAAAAAGTGATCCCTGGACAAGAAGTCACTACTGAATATGGTCACGTTGTAATACTGTGCAATTTCCCACCATCTCCACCTAATAGAATAGCTGAATTAGTAGACTACGCTAAGGAGAACTCTTGCTTAATATTTCCCTCACATCCTTTCGATATTTTTAGAAAAGGAATAGGTAATAAGGTATTTGAATATAAATTTGATTTAATTGAAATTTATAACTCTAAGGCTCCTAAAATGGCTAATAATAAGGCTAAAGAAGCATCCATAAAGCTGAATTTAGCTGGAGTTTCAAATAGTGACGCTCACGTAATTCAAGCAATAGGTTCCGCATATAATGATTTATATGAGGTAATGGAGTTTAATTTAGACGATATCCTAGATAACTTAAGGAGAGGGAAAATAAGAAATATAATCAATGGATTATCATTTAGAGCTAAATTTTCCATTTTACAATGGTATATTGAGAGGAAAATAAGAAATGCACAAAATTCCAGCAGAGCTATGCATCAAGTGTAAGGGACATAAGAATCTCTGTGGGTTACCATATTGTCCAATAATGGAGAGATTTAGAGGTATGGTTAGTAGTCTTCAGAAAATTAAAATAGATACCTCATTTAAACTGGTTGAAGGTTCTACTCCTCCTAGTGGAATAGTTGGAGAGAAAGGATATCCTAAAGTTTCACTAATCGTAAATATTCCACCCTCAGTATATGGGGAAGATGCTAGAAAATATGAGAACGTTAAGGAATGGTGGGGAAAGGTAAATCTAGGGGATATAATAAAGTTGAGATCCTCATTAATCTCGAGTATAACTACAGTTAAGGTCGAGAAAGCTACTGAATATTACAATACAGAAATACCATTGGCAATAATTTCAGATAATCCAGTAGTATCTGAGGCAAAATTAAAAACATTAGAGGCGAAATTAAAATTTGACGGAATAATTTTACCGAGAGGACCTGGAGGAATCGCAGAGGAAATAAAGGTTGTTGATAATCCTAAAATCCCAACTAAATTGGATAAGCTAATCTTTGATGATGTAAAATCTGCAGAAGCGATCTTAGAACTGTATAGGTATAATGTAGATTATTATAAGATAATGCAGGCATTATCGTTTGGGCTTCTAGGCAAGAAAAAAAACAGAAGATTCGTACCAACTAGATGGGCAATAACTGCAGTTGACAGCACAGTTGGTAAATTTCTATATAGCAAAATAATAAACTATAACGAGATAAATGAGATAGAAGTTTACCACGGCTCATATTTAGGCAACTACTTCTATGTTGTACTTTATCCATCAAAGTTTAGTTCAATATGGATAGAAATATGGCATCCACTAAGTTTATGGTCTCAAGATCTCACAATTTCGGAACTAAAGGAGAATTTCTGGGGAGAGTATGAATATTTAGATGGAGGATACATGGCTGCAAGACTAGCGGTGCTAGAACATTTAGAGGAAGCAAAGAGACAAGCGGGAGTTATAATCATTAGGGAAATAACAGAAGAATACTTTGCACCAGTTGGAAATTGGCACATTAGAGAAACTGTGAGGAATGCTATGAAAAATAGGATAGGAAAATATGACAGTCTAGATCAAGCCATATCCGAAGTAAATAAAAAATTAAAGGCTAAAATAAACTTATTTGAGTTACGTACGATAAAGGGTCTAATCAAGCAAAAATCTATTTACGATTTCTTTAAATAAATAATGAAAACACTGCCATTGCTGTATATAATCTATTCTCAGCCTGATCCCAGACGGCACTCTTAGGTCCGTCTATTACCTCAGGCTCTACTTCCTCTCCCCTATTAGCTGGCAAACAATGCATAAATATAGCATCCTTAACCGCATAATTCATTAAGTCTGAAGTAACCCTATAGTTCTGCAATAGTTTCTTCTTCTGTTCAGCAATATTCTCTTGTCCCATACTAACCCAAACATCAGTATAGACTACATGCACACCCCTAACAGCATCATAGGGATCCTCATGAATCTCTATAACGCTACCCGTATCATCTGCAATCTCACTTATTATCTTATACAAATCTTCTCTAGGCTTAAGTTCTTTAGGAGTCGCGATGTGCAACTCTAATCCTAATTTAGCCACAATTGCCATTAGGCTTAGCAATACATTATCAGTCCCGTCACCAACAAATGCTATCTTAATTAGATTATTACCAAACCTTTCCCTAATGGTCATTAAGTCCGCTAATGCTTGCAGGGGATGAGAAAGATCGCTTAATAAATTAAATACCGGAACTCCAGATGATTCCTTTAGTTTAACTAGGGTTAAGTGATTTAGTACTCTGGCCCCTATCCCATTAACAACTCTGCCTAAAACCCTTCCAGTGTCTTCGATTGGTTCGCCTCTAGACCATTGCAAATCTTGCTTATTAAGAACAATTGGAATTCCGCCTAACATTGATACTGCTAATTCAGTACTAACCCTAGTCCTAGTACTTGGCTTCTCGAAAAGTAATGCGACTCTCTTACCACTTAACGGACTTGGAACGTTATTATGATAAACGTAATTTTTCATTATAAATGAGACATCTAACATTTTCTCTATTTCATGTGTTTCAAAATCAAGCAGACACAACAAGCTTCTTCCTCTAAACATAATTTTAATCTATCTTATCATATATTTAAATATGGATATCCAGATTGTACTTACCAAAGCTGTGGAAACCAGACAAGGCAATAAGCCTAAATTTGATGAAGGACATGTTATAATGAGCCTATTTTACATAAGCCAATTACAGCCAGTAGGAAGGATATTATTGATGAAAAAAACGGGATTATCAGAAGCATCTATAAAAACATTACTAAAAAGATTAAGAGAAATGAAACTAATTCAGACAGATCCAGTAGGAGGAAATACTCTCACAGAAGAAGGGAATAAAATAGTCTCATGTATTAAAAACACATCCAATATAAAAGATGTTACTTTGAAATCATTAGGTTGGGACTCATCAATGCTTATCATAAGGGGAGGTGCGGAATTATTAAAAGAGATTCCAGTTTTGCATCTAAGAGATGAAATAATAAGATTAGGTGCGGAAAAAGTATTAGTGTGCGTTCATACGGAAGAAGGAAAAATAGAGATTCCACCTAAGACAGAGGAGATGTCACTCAAAGGGTTATTGGAAGAAATTAAGGAAAATTGTGAGAATTGTGGTCCTAACGATCTTATTATATTTCTAGTTCCTAATGAAGAACATCTAGGATATCTGACCTTAGCCTTCATACTTAAGGTGTTAAAGAAATGTTGAAAAAAATTGGATTTCTTGTGAATCCATATGCTGGTGCAGGTGGAAGAATAGGAAGGAAAGGTAGTGATGAATTATGTCTCGAGAACCCTGAAATACCAAGTAGAGTTGCCAGATTTTTGGTCAAAGCCCCAGAAGATGCTATCTATGTAACACCAAAGTTAAAAATGGGAGAAATATATTTTATTAAAACAAAATTGAAATATGATACAATACCTATAGGTGAAAAGGAAAAAACTACCAGATATGATACAATTGATTCTGTAAAAGAGTTTGTAAGAAGAGGGGTAGATATTATTGTGTTTGTTGGTGGGGATGGAACAGCAAGGGATGTATTTGAGGGACTTCAAGGAGCGCAAATACCAATTTTAGGAGTTCCCGCTGGCGTAAAAATGCATAGCGGAGTTTTCGCTAATACGCCCGAGGCCGCAGCGATATTGTTAACAAAATTTTTACATGATGAAGCAAAAATCGTGAGGGAAGAAATTCTAGATGTTGATGAGGAGGCGTATAGAAAAGGAACGTATTCTGTCAAATTGTATTATATAGCCCTAGCCATAAGCAGTAATAGTTTATTAACCCCAAGTAAAGAGGAGACACAATATAGCGAGGATGAACTAGAGGAAATCGCAGATTATATAATAGATAACATGGATGATAATATAACCTATATTATGGGTCCTGGGAGTACTGTAAAATATATAGAAAGGAAACTAAAGATCAACACTCCATTTTTAGGCATTGATATAATTAGAGGAAAGAAATTAATAAAAGAAAATGTCAGCTATTTTGATTTAATCAATTTAACCGGGGAGTTAAAAATATTGCTTACCCCAATAGGCAAACAAGGGTTTCTAATCGGAAGAGGGAATCAAGAATTAGGGCCAATGTTCTTAAGAAAGGTAAAAAAGGATGATCTTATAGTAGTGTCTACTCTTTCTAAGCTTTACACCATTAACTGTTTTAGAATCGATACGGGAGATGAGAATTTAGATAAACTCTTTTCTGGTGTCTACAACGTCATAGTAGGTTACAACAAATTCTACGCTATTAAAACTTGCCAATGAGTAGTACTGAAATGAAAAATTAACTGAATAATCCCAATCGGGATTTTAGCTTGTATTTTAAGTTATAATGCCTAATATAATAAGATGAGTGAGGACTATCAAAGAGATGATATAGAGGCTATAGCTCAACAGATAAGTGAGGAGGAGAAACCAGGTAAGGAGTCGCCTAGATCCAAATTGGTTGAGGCAATACTACTCCTCCTCTACGCTAGACCATTAAGAACAGCTGAAATTGCGACTAATTTAGGTTACGAAACTAAATACATAAGTAGTTATCTCAGTTATTGGAAGAAGAAAGGTTTAGTTTATCAAGAAGGAGGAAGATGGCACTTAAGTAGGAGAGGAGAAAACATAGCTAGAGATATTATTGAATCACAAAACAATTCTAAATTCAAAGAGTACTTATTACTTGCTAAGCAAGTACTAGAGGGTGAAAAAGTTTACCAAACAAAAAACAACAAAGTTGAGAAAAGAGATGACAAAAAAGCACAAGAAGTTTTGTGGTTTATTGATGGAAAAACCAGTAATGAAAACAAAAAACAACAAAAGACTAATCCAACGGATTGTATAAAGGAGATTTTGGATAAACTTGATGATGATGAAAAAGAAATACTAAGTTATTTATTGAACAAGTATAAGGAGTGGGGGACAACTTACATCTACCTTGACCAGCTTCAAGAAGAAATGAAAGCTGATACTAGTTGGTTATTTAGAGTACTCAAGAACTTACAAATTAAAAGGCTTCTTTACGTATATCAAGATCCTAAAATGGGAGTCAGAATAGGCCTTTCAAAAACTCTAAAAGAGAAACTGTCTTCTTGTTAGCTTTCCCTTCTCCTTTTGGCATTATTTACTACTACTATATCTGGTTTAAATTATAAGTACATTGACAGAAAGATCAAGATTATACAAACCGTTCATTTTAATTCTCTTATAATAGGAGCAGATCAGTAGTAGTAGTAATCTATTTAATCTTTGTACTAGAAGTTATAGCAAGTAGGAGGGAGAATTTATGTCAGCTAATAAATCAGTGAAAATGTCTGAAGATGAGATAAATAAGGCGTTGGCAAAGGCCGAAAAAGAGGCAGAAAAAAAGGATCACAAGAAACAATGGATAGAACGCATGATAAAAAGCGCTAAAACTTACTACAAGTTATGTCCTTATTACGATAAGAAGAATACTAAGTGTTTTCTCACACTGGGTGATAAATGTCAGCGAGATGGTAAATATGAGACTTGTCCAATATTTATTACATTCTTAGATAACAAGTATCAAGAAATTGTTAATAAGAAGAAGATGTTACCAATGGATTTTCAAGATTTAGCGTTAATGACTTAAAGTTTTATATAAAATGGCTTTCTAAATTATAAGTAGAGTGCCTAGACGTAAGAAAAATGAGGAAGAAAAAGTTGCTAGTGAGAAGAATAGTAAAGAGGACATGAAGAAGAAAAGATCTTCCAGTAGCAAAAAATCTGAGAAGTACGTAGATCCGGATAAGGTTTTAGATGAATATTTAGATGAGGTAGTTAACGCGTTAGGAATTTCCTATTTAAACCTTTCAAGAGAGGATCTGAAGGAGGTGTTAAGAGAGCCCTTTGCCATGGCGGTAGGAGAAGTGAAAACGAAGCCTAAAGTATCTACGATAATTAATAGGCTTAGAGCTATGGGAGACAGATTAATGGAAATCATATCGTATAAACTTTTGCGTTTGTATGATATAGAGAAACTTAGTGAAGATCAATTAGAGTTTATAGTAACTTATGGTAAAGGTGGTTTAATTCCAATAATGGATAAGCTGTATAAAGAATGCTTGAAGAGAAATAAAAAGGATTTAATAGATTTGTTACGAGTTACCTGGTCGATGTTAGCAAACGTCTTAAGATCTCCTATTAAATGTCCTAGATGTGAATTTGATTCGGTAATGCCAGATTTGACTTGTAGGATTTGTGGCTATACGTTAAGCATGAAGGAACTAAAAAATATCATACATGTAATTGATATATTACAAGATTTTTTAAGAATGGATAAGGATGGATTTAACGAGATCTTAAAATCGGGTTTCTTCTACTATACTTCAGAGGGACCTATTCCACCATCTAGATTTAGACCTAGTCAAGGGCAAATATATTTTGAAGTCATTCTCAATAAGGAGGAGAAGAGTAAATTAGAGAGCATCTCGCGCAGTATTTTACCGGGGAGTTAATCACTCCTCCGCAACCCTCGCATCTGTAATCTTTTCTCCCTGTTTCAAGTAATTTTTTGGAATTATGGAAAGCATGGAATAGTTCGTAATTTTCTTTTAACATATCCCTTTCCCATGTTAGAATTTCATTAAAAATTTCATCCTTTGTCAATATTGCATTAGATTCGTTATTTATGAAACCTTGTAATTCATATAAGGAGGTGTTATAAAATGGAATTAGAAATGAAATATTATTGACTTTGTATTCCAATCCTATCATTTGAATATAAGTATAATCTTGATTTGTTATTGAGTATATTAAGTAGGCCATCAAGAAGTCAGCTGTAAAAGGTAAGAAGATTTTATTTATTCCGTTTTTTTCCGAAAACTGTTTACTTTTTATGATTAAGTTCCATATATCATCTAGGATAGAGTTTTGTGGTTCTAAATTAATTTCGTAATACTGTAAATTAAATCTAGTGTAAATTTTGTTTATTATATTTCTTAGAATTTCTTGAATAAAGCTTAGATAAGAGGGATAAGCAAATAAGATTTTGTCATCATGTACTATTATCTTTCTTGGGTAAAGTTCCCTCTTAATTCTCTTAGTTATCTCGTCTTTGCTGCATATGCTACATAATCTTCTTCCTCCTACTACGTTTATAGCATCTCTTTTGTTACATCTTTCGCACATCATATTAGAGAAGAATGGATTTTCTATTAATTTAAAAAATTGCTTTACGGTTTGCTTGAGAGAAAAATTTTTATATAAGCGATACTAATGTTCTCACGGAACGGTGTTGTGAGGTATGGCATCTCCAGTCTTATTGCTTAAAGAGGGAACGAGTAGAACTACTGGTAGAGATGCGTTAAGGAATAATATACTTGCTGCAAAGACACTAGCCGAAATGTTAAGGAGTAGTTTAGGTCCTAAAGGTCTTGATAAAATGTTAATTGATAGTTTCGGTGACGTAACCATAACTAATGATGGTGCTACAATAGTAAAGGATATGGAGATACAGCATCCAGCAGCAAAGCTATTAGTAGAAGCAGCTAAAGCACAAGATGCTGAAGTAGGTGATGGTACTACAAGCGCTGTAGTATTAGCTGGTGCTCTATTGGAGAAAGCTGAAAGTTTATTGGATCAAAATATACATCCAACAATAATTATTGAGGGGTATAAGAAGGCATATACCAAGGCCTTGGAGTTACTTCCACAGTTAGGAACTAGGATCGATATAAGGGATTTGAATTCTTCAGTTGCTAGGGATACTCTAAGAAAAATAGCATTTACTACACTAGCAAGTAAGTTTATTGCAGAAGGTGCTGAATTAAATAAAATAATTGACATGGTAATAGACGCAATAGTTAATGTTGCAGAACCTCTACCTAATGGTGGGTACAATGTGAGTTTAGACTTAATAAAGATAGATAAGAAGAAAGGTGGAAGTATAGAGGATAGCGTCTTAGTTAAAGGACTAGTATTAGATAAGGAGGTTGTGCACCCTGGAATGCCTAGAAGAGTCACTAAAGCCAAGATAGCTGTTTTGGATGCAGCATTAGAGGTAGAAAAGCCTGAAATCTCAGCTAAGATAAGTATAACATCACCAGAGCAAATCAAGGCTTTCTTAGATGAGGAATCCAAATATCTTAAGGACATGGTTGATAAACTAGCGTCAATAGGCGCTAACGTTGTAATATGCCAGAAAGGTATTGATGATATCGCACAGCACTTCTTAGCTAAGAAAGGTATATTGGCTGTAAGAAGGGTTAAGAGGAGCGATATAGAGAAATTAGAGAAGGCATTAGGCGCGAGAATAATAAGCAGTATTAAAGACGCTACTCCCGATGATTTAGGATACGCCGAATTAGTTGAGGAAAGGAGAGTTGGAAATGACAAAATGGTATTTATAGAAGGTGCTAAGAATCTGAAGGCCGTGAATATCTTGTTAAGAGGTTCAAATGATATGGCATTAGATGAGGCTGAGAGGAGTATAAATGATGCATTGCATGCTCTGAGGAACATATTATTAGAGCCAGTAATATTGCCAGGTGGTGGCGCTATCGAGTTAGAATTAGCGATGAAATTAAGAGAGTATGCTAGAAGTGTAGGAGGTAAGGAGCAATTAGCTATAGAAGCATTTGCAGATGCATTAGAGGAGATACCTATGATTTTAGCTGAAACTGCAGGGCTGGAGGCTATATCTGCACTAATGGACTTAAGAGCTAGACACGCTAAGGGATTAACCAATACTGGTGTAGATGTAATAGGTGGGAAGATCGTAGACGATGTATATGCCTTAAACATCATTGAGCCTATAAGAGTAAAGGCTCAAGTGTTAAAGAGCGCAACAGAGGCGGCTACAGCAATATTAAAGATTGATGACCTAATAGCTGCAGCTCCATTAAAGAGCGAGAAGAAAGGTGGAGAAGGAAGTAAAGAAGAAAGTGGTGGAGAAGGAGGAGCTGGTACTCCATCTTTAGGAGACTAAATATTTTTTATTAACTGAAACTTTAACGTTAGACTCTTCAGTGTTTTCTGTATATCCGTTTATTTCTTCCAATATTTTGTCTGCTACTTTTTTTATGTCCTCATCTGTATAATTATCTTTTATAGCTTCTAATAGTTTCTTTGTAACATCTGGGCCTAAAATTAAGCTAAGTTCTGTGAAGTCTGGACTTAATAGGAAATCTATTAGTTTTTTTGGATTTCCTCCGTAGGAGGAGAAGTTGTATTTAACTTCTGCCTCTCCTAAAATTCTTCTTGCTTCGTCTAACCTTTTCGAATCTATTGATAGTGGCGATAGGATCTTACTGGCTACATGTCTAAGGAAGTCCGGTTGATTCAACATTGTCGCCTAATAATGTTAATCTAAACACAGTAATATAAGTATACATTCATGATCTAACTTCCTTCCCGCCTTAAAAGCTTTCGGCCTCATTCTTTATAAGACTTGGTTATGAAGAGATATTAATTATTTAATATTAGAAATATTTACTGCTCTATGCTATAACGCGTTGGTATAATGAGGAATGAAATTGATTTTAAAAATTCGCATAATGTTTAAAAGTAAGAAATGAGAAATGAACGTGAGTGTGTATTAGTATGAGTAATGAGACTAAGAAGAGGGGTAAGAAGTCGGCTTCCAATTCTGGTAACGTGGAAAACAAACTAAAGGTAGTCTATTCCGATAAAGACGTTATAGTAATGACTGCGCCAAATGAGGATGAATTAAAACAAATACTACTTGACTTATTAAATGAAAAGCCAATGAACCTAAAGGAATTACACAGTATGTTATCTGGAATTGCAAGTGAGGATAAGATAAGAAGAGCACTAGCGGATCTAGTTGAAAAAGGTAAAATTAACTTATCAGAAGACGGTAGGTATGTTAAGTTAGGTACCGAGTAAGGTTCTATATGGACATCTTTGGAATTCTTTGTTACATAATATAGCTTGTCTTGTTACTAAAACTCTTTTAATTGCATTACAATACGCAATGAATCCTTTTTCACTCTTTATGAGCTGGTAATGTTCACAACCACTGTCTATAATATTTTCTAATGCGTTTATTTTTGGGTAAAATCTAATCTCTTGCTCTATGGTTTTATCTTCATTAAATTTCTCTAACCCCGTTTTGCTATCGCTCCCGTCGTCTAAGAAATATCTACAAGTTTTAAATTGACCAAAGCATCTATTGTTAGAAGTTACTATATCAGAAGGCTTATCTAATGCAGGTGATGTGCAGTAGCCATTCTTGTAATAGGGACATATGTTATGTTTCTGCAACTTCTCTCACAATTACATGTACTCCAACTAGATCACTTTCGTCTTTATTTTCAGTCCACTGTGGCAAATGTAACCTAGTTATTACAATGTCATCCCCTATATGACTTAATGATTTTTTAATTTCTTGCTCATTAATTTTAGGATTTCCACTATAATCCTCTACTATTAGGATTTCCACCCTTTTCTTCATGGTTATATGATTCTAGTGAGTAAATATTAAAAGTTATAAGGCATAAAACGTGATGTGGATATAATAGGAAGAGCTAAGAAAGAATTGGCGGAATATGTCGCTGCACAATTAGGCATAAGCGAGGAGGAAGTCTTTAAAAATATTACATATCCTCCTAGGGAAGAACTCGGTGACTTATCATTAGCGTTACCATCATTAATAAAGGGAAATATAAATGAGAAAGCGAAATTATTACAAGAATATAAAGGTGAGTTAATAGAGAGGATAGAAGTAGCGGGAATATATCTTAATGCGAGGCTTAATCTAAGAAATCTTTTCGTGAGTATCTTTAGCAAACTAGACGATAGTTATGGACTGGAAAAAATCGAAAAGCCAAAAAGAATAGTAGTTGAACATACGAGCGCTAATCCTATACATCCGTTACATATAGGCCATTTGAGAAATACGATACTTGGAGATGCGCTTGCTAGAGCGTTAAAAGCTAGAGGCCACTCAGTTAATGTTAGGTTTTACGTTAATGATACTGGGAGGCAAGTTGCAGTTCTAATTTACGGTCTAAAACTTTTAGGTTTTCCTGATCCAGAGCCAAATGTAAAGAAGGATCTATGGTTAGGTATAATATATGCCATGACTAATGTAATTTTAGAAATTAGGAAGTTGAGAGAGGAGTTAAAGAAACTTTCAGAGTCAGAGTATAGGGAGAAAGTGAGAGAACTAGATGAGCTAATAGTAATAGCGAACGATCTAAGGAATAGGAATGAGGTACTTTTCGATAAGTTAGCAGACGCTATAAATGCTAGGGAGGAGCCGGAGAAGGAGATAGGAGAAATCATAAAGAAATACGAAGAGGGTAATGATGAACTAAAGGAGATTATTAGAAAGTACATTAGTTATGCGCTAGAAGGTTTTAGTGAAACGTTATCCAAACTTAATATAAGATTTGACAATTTCGACTATGAGAGTGACTTATTATGGGGGAATATGGTTGATGAAGTATTAAAGGCCTTACTTTCTTCCCCAGCTAAAATACCATATAAGGGAGTAGCAGCATTGGATTTAGATAGTTTTTTAGGTGATGAAGCTAGATCTAAGTTGAGAATTCCAAAAGGGCTCAAAATACCTCCTTTAGTTTTGATGAGATCAGATGGAACTACATTGTATACAGTGAGGGATATTGCGTATACAATTTTCAAATTTAATCAATTTAACGCAGATTTAGTTATAAATGTGATCGCAGAAGAGCAATACATTCCACAAATACAGTTAAGAGGTGCTCTAGAGTTACTAGGATATTCGAGATTTGCAGAAAATTTATTGCATTATTCATATGGAATGGTTAACATCCAAGGGTTAAGAATGAGCGGAAGATTAGGAAAGATAATAACTATTGACGAGATATATGAAAAACTAGATAGTATCGTTAGAAATAAGTTGAAAGAGAAGGGCGGTGATATGGAAAATATTGATGATATAGCAAATGCAGCGCTTAGATATGCAATTCTGTCAGTTTCTGCAAATAAGCCTTTATCATTTGATTTAAACCGGATAACTAGCTTTGAGCAGAATAGTGGGCCTTATTTACAATACACTTATGCTAGGGCCGTTAACATATTAGCTAAATCTACTGAAAGTTTATCTATGGATAAGGTAGACTTTAACGATTTAGTTGGAGATAAGAGGAAAATATTAATCTTGATAGCTAAATTCCCTGAGGTATTCAAGAATGCTATAGATAACTTAAGGTTAGAAGATTTAGTAGCGTTTCTGAGAGAATTATCTGACGTATTCAATAGTTGGTATGATAAAGAGAGAGTACTACAAGAACAAGATCTTGGAAGGAGAATGTTAAGATTATATATAGTAAAAGGAGTGTCAGTTGTATTAAAGAATGGGTTGAGCGTCTTAGGTATAAGGAGCTTAGAAAGGATGTAATTAATTAAAATGAAATACAGAGGATATTTTTCTAACTGGTAGATATTAATCATTAGGGCGATTCAGGTTTCCATTGCGAATTGAAATATCCTGGTATGAATTAGGATAATTCTATAGAGAAATTATTGTATAAATTTCTGATAAAATGAGAAGAATAAGGTACACTGTAATATTATTACAGTGATGAGAAAATAGGTCAATAGGTTGTAGTAGAGGGCTATGACACGCGCGATCTGGAGTATCCTCCAGGGAGAGTGAAATGCACCAAATCTCCTCCTCTCCAAGAGAGAGTTGAAAAACTCGATCAAGTCGTTGGATTTGAGCCACTTCCAGAGCTTCTTGCTGGCTTTGAGGTAACTCAAGAGCCTTGGGCAGGACTCGGGTTTGATCTCTCCGTTTTCAGCTGAGGAGATGATCGCGTTCAAGGCCTCCCTTTCCTCCTTGGTCTTGCGTCGTTTGAGGTGGACCAAGCAGCCCTGCCTCGCCACATGAAGCTCAGCAAGGGAGATCGCCCTATCCAAGGCCTTGATCCCATCAGCCACTATAAGAATGAAGCTCGACTTCTTCCAGACCTCAACCAAGAGCCTCCAGTAACCCATGGCGTCCTCTTCTACGCTTAAGATTATATCCAGAACGGCCCTCTTGCCTTCCTTTGTCATACCAATCGCCGAGAGGAGGACTCCCTTTCCTCCCTTGAGCTTCACGCACTTCCCATCAACTATTACATACTTGAAATTGCCACTCGCTTCGATCTGAGGCATCCAGAGCTTGGCGTTCAACTTACCTCCCAGCACAGAATAGACCAACATCAAGGCCGTGAAGATCTTCCTCTCCTCCCTCAGCAAAGTCTCCTCCACCTGAGTCTTCACCCTCCCCTTAATTCCGTAAAGTACGGGCAATTTCACCGAGATCCACTCTAACTTGTAAATGACTTCTCTCCCTTCTAACATGATCTTAAACCCCTTGAAGAACCTGTACCTCGCGTAACCCTTCCTTTTCACCTCCTTACCTCTCTGGTAGTTAGGACTCTTCTTCTCAGCCTCCTCCAAGGCCATCTTCTCGATCTCCTTGACCGATTTGTTTAATAAGGCGTCATCGGATAATATCTTGGGGGCGAGTGTGAGGGTTAAGCTCTGTCCAGATCCCTCTACGAGTTCCTTTAGCTGAATGTCGTAGAGGGTTACCTCATTCGTAGCTAAGAGGTCCACGATATTACCTCATACTCGTCCCCTATTAGTGTTACTCAAAATGTAGAATCAATTATTCTTATCTGTTTTTATAGAAATAAATTGAAATCGCAATGGAGCCGTGAATCGCCCAATCATTAATATGGAGATCACTAGAGTTTTGTTATTGATAATATTTTGAAGTCTAGTTAAAATGGAGTATATACGTTATACAATGAAGGCTGGTATTTAGCTCTAAAATCTTAATAATTTAAAATGATAGAGAATATCATAACAGGGGACCCGTAGCTCAGCCAGGACGGAGCGCCGGCCTTCGGAGCCGGTGGTCCCGGGTTCAAATCCCGGCGGGTCCGCTATTTCCCATTAAATTGAAAGATATTTTAATTCTCTATATCAGTACATTAATGCAAGGTATCTCGGCAAAAATGCAAAATCCTTATTAGGCTGAATGCCAAACATATATTGATGGTCAGTTTCGATATTTCAAAGTTAAACTATGATCAAAGACTCCGCGTGCTTAAGAAGGCAGTAGAAAAGCATGGTAAGGCATATATTGCGAGAGTATGCAATGTTAACTTAGCTACTATTTATCGTTATTTAAATGGTCAGATTTCAACAATACCAGATGAGGTAGTTGAGAAGGCACTTCAAACATTAACAGTTGAAGAGATTAGTGATGCGATCTATGGTCTAAGGATTGTAGAAGTTGATCCAACGACTGCTTTAAGTGTAGTAGTTAAGGCAATGAAGGATGAGGGCTTCCGAAACTTCTTCCTATCCTTACTTTATAAATACTTAGGAGATTATTTAAAGCAAACATCTCACTCCTATGTCGTTACAGAAGAAGATGTTGAACTGTTTGAGAAGATTGTTAGAGAAACCAGAACTAAGAAGACAGCAGATGATCTAATCAGGTATTTAACACGTGCTTTAGCAGAATTAAATAATGAACTGACCCCTGATAGGTTAAAGGAGTATATATTTGAATTAACGGAAGAAAATAGGGGTAGAGCTAGACACACTGCAAAGGCTTTGAAACTCTTCATTAAAGAAGTAGTAAAGACAAGGGATAGCCACTTAGCACGAGAGTTATACGAATCCTTTAAGATATCTAAAGCTAAGACTAATTATAGGCCCGTCAGCCTGAGCTTAGATACATTAAAACAAATATTTAATAATATAGAGGATTTGGGTGCTAAAGCATTCTTCCTGATTTTGACTGAAACTGGGCTGAGAGTAGGGGAAGTATTAAACTTGAGAGTAGACCAAATTGACTTAGAGCATAGAGTTATTAGGATTATGAAGGAGAGTGAGACTAAAAGAGCTTACATATCATTTCTTCATGAGGGTACTGCTAAATGGTTAAAAGAAGTTTATTTACCTTACCGCGAAGATTTCGTTAAACGTTATGAGCTCAACGTTAGAAAATTAGCCGAGGCTAACCCTGACCAAAATATAGATATTGAGGCGTGGAAGACAAAACTATTCCCAATCAGAGAGGATATGCTTAGAGCTGAGATTAAAATTGCAATGAGGAAAGTGGGCAAAGAGTTCAGGCTCTATGATTTAAGATCATTCTTCGCATCTTACATGATTAAGCAAGGAGTTTCCCCAATGATAGTTAATTTATTGCAGGGTAGAGCACCACCACAGCAATTTCAGATACTACAAAACCATTATTTAGCAATCTCGGATATTGAACTACAGCAGTACTATGATAAATATGCTCCACGCCTCTTAGAGACTGTTCCAACATATTCTTAGATATCGAAATATGAAATTGATGTAAGCACGTGTACTGTTTACAGTCCACTTTTTAGTAGAATCATTTGTAGATTTGCAGAGTATTGTGTTTTTCTGCAGTCTACTAAAAAGTGGACACGGGTGTATATACCCCCCACCCCCCTCACCTAACTTACAAATTTCAAATTCGCACCCGCATATATATTCGCATTGCGAATTCAGCGAAATTCTGCGGAATCTTTCTACTTAACTGCTGAACTTTTTAGTTTTGTGATCATCTCTCCGCTGAAAGTTTCCAATTTTTTAACTAACTTCTCTTATTAGCCACTAAAAAGTTGGCACTACTGAATCCTTCACGTGCTGTATTGGAATATTAATTGCAAAAAATTGCAAAAGCATTGGTTTTTGAAATGCAACCAGTTGGGTTTGAGGGGTGGGGGAGGGGGTTACAAAATTTAGCACCTAGCCACTTTTAGGTGGCTAGATAGCAAAATTTTAAAACAAACTGATTTTGCTCTAATAAGCACATAGATTAGTTTTTCCGGTATACTGGGGTGTATAAGCACGATAAATGATTATCAGTGTTGCAACTTTAGACTTAATTAAGATTAACTTCCTCAGAACTACCCGTTTTATGTTTGTCATCACTGTTCAGAAGCGTTAAAGGTGGTGTAGGGTTATTAAAAACTCAGCAAGTAATCAAAAAATCTTCATGGCCTTTCCTCTCACGCAAGAATATATGGAATTGCGGGAGAGAATGTGATGTTCCAAAATTTAACATACGTTTGATAAAAAGTGAGTCGCATGCGACTCACTTTTGCTTCCCTTTGCTTTATTTTTACTATTCTTTTCTATTTCTCACGTTCTGGTCAGGAATAATATTATTTAGAAGAGATATTTACAAAACATTTGTTCCTTCTTGTGTGAGAAATGGGAAAGATACATATAAAAAAAGAAAAAGAAGAGGCCCCTTTGACCATGATTTAATGAGTCATGGAAAGAATAAACACACCGTTTCAGATTCTCCACGAAGAGACTCATCTTCTTAGAAAGAAGAGTAATTATTCTTTTTGTTTTTCTGTCTTGCATCCTCTTTTCTACCTCTATATGTAAATTTTTGCGTTACCGCTTGAAGAACAATTTTTATTGATAACAATAAATAAATACTATGATATAATAATCTCAACACGAAATACTCGTTTACTTAACAATCTCTAAAAAGAGAATGCTATTAAGGTAGTTTAAAAAAGATAAGCATAGAGAGAATTGATGAAAATGATATTGCGTTAATGAACTCTGTTTAGCCCATCCATGGGCTATATAAAGAAAGTTAAAGAAAAACCGTAGTTTATTTGAGCTTTTCAGCACCACTTTTTGCAAACTCAAATAAAGCAGAGTAGTTTTGTAAATATTTCTGCAATGCGCAAAAAACACAACTAACCCGTGTTTCTCACGGTCTCTAAAACACGGTTTGCTTTCTCAACAGCTTTCTTGATAATGAATTCTCTTAACTTATCGTTAATTTCACACGCTCTCATTAGTAAATCATCACTTGGCGCATATCCCTTCATCATCTTATAATACCACGGTTTCGAAATTATCTTTTCCTCCATCATTTCCCTAAACACATAACTGAATTGCTTAACCAACTCCTTCTTGTCATTACTATCAAGAATTGATATAATGAATTGTAAATCCTCCTTTGAAACCATAATTCAAAATAGTCTACCGGGGTATATAAGCTTATACTGGGGTGTATAAGATCTTCACGCCGAATTTTATAATTACCAAATTTTACATTATTATAATATAAGCAAACAGCGTTTTAACGACGTCATTTTGCTTTCACCGACGCCCTCCCCAGTTCATCATGCTAAAAAGCAGAGGAAGGGGGGAGGGGGGTATGGTACTTACGACAGCTTAAAAGCTGCTTGGGTCTGCTCCAAGTTTGCTTAAGCACGCCTTATTTCTGCTTAAGCATGCTTATAATATGCTAAAGTTAACTAATCAAAATAGCTATTATGAAGATGCTGACTAGGTTTAGATAAACTCCACGTGGGTTCTTTTATCTTTATATGCCTTTGCCTCCGCGTATTGAGGGCGTAAAGCCTTAATTGTTTAAACTTTTCGGTGAGAGAGAACATCAAATTTATAAAAATTGAATAAATCACGGGGTTTTATGGTCTCATGTAGAGTCGTTAGATAAATTCAATTAATCTTTGTAAGAATATTTGAAAATTATTATTCTTATAGGAATAATATTACTTGGTTGACTATTTAGGTCACGGTGGTCCAACCAAAAATACTATTATTTTTTAAAACACGTGGTAACTTTTTTCACATTTTAATAGCAATTTGAGTTGGGACATCGTGACCAAAAATGTACATGACAGTTTAAAAATTCAATTAAAAAATTCAAAATTTCAGCTGAATTCCATATGTTCTTCATCTATCCATCTACATAAATTCCTCTTTTCACACCAATCCAATAGTTCAAAAGCCCTGAGTCCTAACTCATCTTGTAAGTCCTTCATACTTCTAACTTTGCCCTTATATTGTGAATATAACTCTATTAATGAATTAGACACACCCACACTATCATTCCCCCCCGTGTTATCCTCCTTTAGTTTAATTCCAACATAACACCAATCCCTTTCACCACCTATCCTTTTCCTTTGTTTTACTATCCTGAATCTACTCTCAAGTCTTTTCGTGAATGTGCTTTGAGGTTCAGGCGTTTTCTCATTCTCATCACACCACTCAGTATACATACTATATAACTTCTTCACAGACACAAACAAATCGCCGTTCTTAGGGTCATATTCTACTTTCCCACTCTCAATTAGGTCTTTAATGAACGCATAAACAGAATCTGAAGCCCTTTCCCACTTCTCTTTAATATCTGCACTACTATCCTCAAAATCAAACTTCTTCTGCTGAATCACGCGTGCAAAAGCCAATATCGCCACCGTGATTATTCCCTCAATCTCGTCTTTTGTAAATACCTTATTAAAGAACGGTTCGATCTTGAATTGGTGTGGGAACTCTATTGCTAACCATCTCCTCCAGAAACCATAAGTCTGGTCTTTTACTATCGGCAATTCATTCGTTGAGTTGATCAGTTTAGCATAATTTATGAAATATATAGGGTCTTTGAACTTCTTTTGTCCCTCAATATAGTCGCCCCCCGTGAGTTTCTTAAATATATCAGTATTAGTTACCCTGAATGCAAAGAGTTCAGCACTAATATTCGCAAGTTTATGGTATAGCTCAATGGAAGCAAACTTGTCCCCCTCCATAATCCTCTTTAAAGATACTGCAGAAACATTATCTTTACCAAGAATCGTTAGTAGAAGGTTTAGGAATGTAGTTTTTCCATCTGAACCGTTACCCACAAGTAATATCGCCTTATTAAAGTCATACCGTGGGTAAAGTGTATATCCTATAATCTCAAATAGGAGTACCCACTTATCGTCAACCCACTGCTTAAACACCTCAAATGCCCTGGGGCAAAGCCGTGATGCTAACTCCTCAATATCTTGTACTGTTATCTCCTTCCTCTCAAACCTCATTATTTCATCAATCTTAACATTCCATGGTATGTAATGGAAAGCATACACGCGTGGTGTCCTCTCCTTTGTATCATACCATATTATGCCCTTCTCATTCCATTCCAGGGTACCATTCCTAAATGCTATCCTCATAGGCTCTTTTACTAATGGTATAAGTGTTCTCCTCATTATCTCCTCTTTAATATTCCTCACGACACGTGACTTATCAGAACCTAATGGGAAGTCCTTATACTCCTCTAATTTATTATTAATTACTTCCTCTATAGTCACGTCAAAGGGCTCATAAATCCCCTTTTTCTTACTAAACCTAAATAGACCAATTACCCACTCCTTAACCTGGTCTCTTCCCTTAAACGTTACAAGTCTGTGCTCACGCGTGATTTCTTCAGCAATAGCCTCAATCATTATCTGTTTAGCCTTGGACTTGTCCTTTTCCGATACCTTCTTAGCTTCAAGATACTTTGATACTACACTCCACGCGTTTTTGAGGGTAACCAAGAAGTATTTACGTGAATCCCACTTCTCGTTATTCTTAGCCTTAGAGTCTTCCGGTAAAACCTGGAGTATTAGATCCGGGTCCCTAAGCCCGTGATATAACAGTGTTTTAATTACTCTGAAGTCCCCACGACTCCTATCAATCCCTACATCAGCATAAGTTTTACCTTCACAAATAACTTTGTACTCCACACTATCGTGCTTAAGCTTTTCACAAATCTCGTTTTTAGCTTCTTCAACACTCTTGAATCTGTTCTTCTTCTTAAGTTCAGCAATTAACTCCTCATATTCCTTATCTTCCGTATTTTTTTGACCATCTTTTTTCTTACCACCAACCCACCCCCGTGCTGAACTGCTTAACTCAATCCCTAACTTCTTACCCTTTTCAGCCAAAAACCTCAACAAACCTTTGAGGTCAGCTTTCATTATTTCATTATTATTTAATGGGATATAGCACGTGGTGTAGTCTTGTCCTTTCCATGGACACTTGTCAGTATTGCAGTGCTTATGGTTAATGCACGACTCTGGTCCTAACACATAACTGCTAAAGCTCTGTAGGTCAGCTATCCCTTTGCCGTCTTTAGTAAACACGGGGTTAAACTTGTGCTCTGGAATGTCATCAGCAGTGACGTAAACATGAAGTCCACCGTGAGGTGTATCGACACAGAGAGTCTTACTGCACAGTTTGTTAAGTTCATCTTCACTAATCCACGATTTCAGCAGTTCCTTATTCTCAAAGTCTAAGATTACCAAGTTCTTCTGACCGCCCGGTACTGCATAGTTGTAACCCTTCTCAATCATCTCCAGGTATTGTTTCTTCTCTTCATCAGTCAGAGGTGTCGTGCTATATTTTTCCCAACCTTTGATCACTGATATTTTGGTCCCTGGGGCAATGGGGAAGATAGCAAAGCCGTGGTCGATGAACCACTTAGCCCACTGCAGTCTCTCACTCAACTTTCATCACCCTTCTGGGTTCGCGGGGCACTCGGCATAATACCCTATATACCCGCAAACTGAGGAGTCTGTAAAGCAGTGCCTCCCAAACGGGCATAAAGGTTTTTTATTTTGTTTGAGAGAGTTTAGACTAGGATTAGCCGTACGCCCACCCTCCTTAATTTTTTTAACTTAATTGCACGATTAGCGTGATTTTCTTAATTTTTGTCCAGTCTAGCAAATTTTTTGGAAGACCTATTGCTAGAGTTCCATTCTTGTTAACAGTGTAAAGGGTCTTGAAGCCGATCGGAATAACATCGTCGTTAATTTTAGCATAAACATAATATTTTTTGCCTTTTTCTATAACTTCTGAAAAAATTTTTGGCACGAACCCATACACGCGGTCCTTAGCTACTACAACAGTCACGGATGGAATAACAATTTGCTTAACTTCGAGTAACACTTTACTCACCGATAAAATCTGTGAAATTTCGCTATATATTAAAATTCGTGAACAAAGCGAAAGGAGGTTAGTCTAAGCGAAATGAGATAAATCGAAAGCAGTACTGTAAATTAATATATTGCTTTTTGCTAAACTGCAATTATGAGTGAAAGAGTGAGAGATAAGAGAGATAAAATAAGGAAACTATTAATTGAGAGGAAGGAGGTTAGTAAGGAGGAGCTGGTGAACTTACTTAATGTTAGCCCACGACGTGTTGAGCAGTTAATTAAGGAGTTAAACGAGAAGTTAATAGAAAAGGGTTTAAGAATAAAAGGAATAGGGAAAAGTCCAAGGAAATATGTTTTGGAGAGAATTGAGTATGATGAATTCACGTTAACTCCCGATATCGCTTCACTGTTGCTAGAATTTTCCAATTTAGATACTTCATGCAGACTCGTGCAGAAGTTCAGGAAAATACTCCCGCGTGCTTTAGAATTATTAAAGGAATCGAAATGGAGATTGTTATATTACACGGCTTTGGCTAGGATTATGACTGGTTCATTAGCCATTATTCCAGAGAACCGAAAGGTTGAACTAAACGACGAAGATGTTGAATTTCTGAAGCAACATATTTCACGAGAAAATTACAACTTATTCATCACCTTTGTGTTTTATAATAGCGACGAGTTATTAAAGAAGTTTTTCAGTAAGTTAAAGTGGTCTGATATTGAAAAGAATCCAGTGCTTTTAACAATAGTTAAGCTTGTACAAAATAAGGGTTTTCATCGGGAAATTATATGCAGTGTTAGTCCTGAATTCATCGTGTTTTGGGGGTATGGAATGGAAGAACAATTGTTATCAGAGTGTTTGCCTAGTAAGCAAGTAGAAGTGTTGGCAAAGTTAGATGAGGTAAGGGAAAGAGTCCTTAAAGTGAGAAATAAAGTTAAAGATCTTCTTGACCCCATACAAACGGATAAAGGTATGTTATCTTAGCAAGAGGATTTAGAAAACACGCGAGAGTAAATGTATATTTGGCATTTTTGTTGAATAATTATTTTTCGAAATGCTTTAGATGCAAAATAGCACGTGCAAAAGTTAGCCTAAAATGCAAGGTTATGTGTTCTTCGGAGCCGGTGGTCCCGGGTTCAAATCCCGGCGGGTCCGCACACTTAAAGTGTTCAATGACTCATGTTCGTTACTTCAAAGCTAATGGAAAAATGTTAGTTTTATTTATAGTAATAAGACGTAAAATATGGTTTAACTGGGGAGTTAATTACGGGCTATAAGTTTTTGCACACTCCAGCTATAGTCTAAAAAAGTAAAATATTTCAGCAACTAACCAACTAGAGATAATTATTTATTAAGCCTTGAAATATAGTGATATTTGGATACTATTTCTGAGAATTAATATTCAATTCAATATATTATAAAACATTTAATCTTATAGATGAAATCTAATAGAGTTTAAAACAGTGCGGGGGACGGGATTTGAACCCGTGGAGGCCTTCGCCAGCAGGGCCTAAGCCTGCCCCCTTTGACCTAGCTCGGGCACCCCCGCTCATTATAAAATAAAATTGGAGATTTAAAAAAGCTAGTCCTTTACTGTCTCTAAAATGGAAACAACGTTCCAGATAGAGATTCTGGCGTGTGTGGGCATATTAGGATCTTGACTTATATCTTCTAAAATTCCAATCGCATTCGCAGCTCTTACCGCAGGGCTTAAACCAAGATCTTGAAGGTTTCTTATTGCATCAGTTGCTGCTCTTCTAATGTTTCTGGGGACACTCGTATCATTAACTATCTTCTGTAATAAAATTACTGCTTGTTTTATCTTAGCTTCATTGTCATAAGGCATTGACATGTCAAAACACCTCTATTACTTTTTAATATTAGGGAGTTTAAGAATTATTTATGACTAACGAAAGTGAGGTAGGTGTTAAGAAGGCTGCTGAACTTTTACGTCAGGGCGCTACAATGTTAGAAGAGGCTTGTCCTATATGCAAAATGCCGCTATTTAAATTGAAAAATGGTGATGTTGTATGTCCAGTTCACGGGAAAGTTTATATAGTGAAGAGTGATGATGAGGAGAAGATCGTAAAGAGAAATTTGCAGTTAGATGAAATAGAAAGTATATTAATCGATGGTCTATATTTAAGCGCAAAAAAGATGAAGGAGGATCCATTAGATTCTGACAGGATAATCCAGATTATAAGGTATTTAGATGCATTGGAACGATTAAGGAAGATTAAAATAAATTCTTCTGAATAATTTTTATTGCTTGTTCTAATACTTCATTCTTATCCTTGCTTGCATCTACTATGTAGAAATTATATTCTTTTGCGAGTTTTAGGTATTTTTCTCTAACTTTTGCTAGGCTTTTAATCTTTTCTTCGAAGTTGAATTTATCATTTTTTATTCTACTGATAGCAACTTCAATTGGTAAGTCTAATAATATTACCATATCTGGTTTAGGGAAATAGGAATTCACCATTTTTATCCATTGCTCATCTACTCCTAGAGCCCCTTGATAGGCTATGCTGGAGAAATAATATCTGTCAAGTATTATTAGATCAGCATCCTTTATTTTAGATAGCCAATTAACGTGTATTTCTCGGTCTGCTGCAAAGAGCAATACTAATAGGATTGGATCATTCCAGCCAATTTTTTCTATTAACTTTATTATATCTTCAGAAAATGGCTCTCTCGTAACAATCACGTCCAGTTTCATTTTAGATTCTAGATGCTCCTTTAATAGATTCGCAAGTGTTGTTTTGCCTGACCCATCTATTCCTTCAATTGCAATTAGCTTTTGCATTTTCTAAATCTAATTCTTCTTTCCTCAAATTTATCATTTAAGCTAATATACCCTAAAACTAATCCTGTAAACTTGTTTACTCTACTTAGTATTGTTATTTCGTTTACCTTTAGGTCAACTAATAGGGCGGCTCCTATGATTTTCTTATTTTCTATTATGCCTAGTAGTGCTCCTTTTAGTAAATTAAGTGGTATATAATAACCTACACATGGTTCTTCGTCAGATAGTTGTATATACTCTCCCCATGCGCAATATAGAATGTTTGATATTTGTTTTCCTAATAAATTTTCAGATAGGGTTTTTATGTTCTTTGCTTCATTAAAATATCTCTCATATTTTGCTATTCTATTTACTTTTCTTTCAGATCTAGACTTATGCAGATTTACGCTTTTTAAAAGAATTGCTTTGTTTCTATAATTTTCAGGTAATGAATCTTTTATTTTCCGATCAAATACTATTATATAATCAGGATCAATTGTGTATATTAATTCGAATTTGTGTAACATTGAATTTAGTCCAACAGTCCACCCATCAGTGTCTATTACTGTTAGTTTTTCCTTTGGTGTTGTTTCATAGAGTCTCAATATTTTTTGAACGTGTAGTCTAGGATTCGTTGAAGGTGTTATATCTCCAAAGAATTCTAGAGTATCATACCCAAGCTCCTCTAGATTAAGGGTTTTTCTCATCGGTTTTAATTCTGCTATGAAGGTTGGTAGAAATAAAGTGGATTGCCCAACATCTGCATCTATAATCTTCAAGTAAGAAGTGGCAAGGTTGGTGAATAGATTGGTCAAGTAGGTTTTTCCGGAATCTATGTTTCCTAGAAGCAATACTACTCCTCTTGTGTTTATAATCTCTTCAACTATTTCATCCCATCTTAAATTTAAATTGCCTAACAGCTTTTTACAATCCATCTCTAACCTTGTATTTTCATCATAAACAAGAGTATACGTCTTATCTGATGGTATTGTTAATAAATCGTTTTTCTGTATCTCTATTCCAAGTATTCTAGCCTCTCCCTCTAAAACTTTTATTGTACAAGGCCCTTGTATTATCTGTTCTTTTTTCATGAAGATGCCCTTAAGGCTATACTATACGCTGCTCTTATGTCTTTATCCTTTATCTGATTAAAGGGTGATTTCGCATTTGTATACTTCTCGTCTATACTCTTTACATTTTCGTAGATAGTTGAGAGAACACTATATATTTCTTTTCCATATTTATTTCCAATACCTACTCCTATTATTTTCCTTTTTGCTGGGTATGTAATTAGGATTTCACTAATTGCGTTAATTAAAGGTTGAAGTCCATAAGATCTTCTATATTCTATCAATTCTCCATCTATGAGTGCAACAACAGTTAAATAGGGTGAATTGGTATCTATGCCTATTAGTAGTTCGTTGAACTCCTGTTTTCCCCTTGAGATAGCTATTATACGACCCACATATCTAAGGATATCACTTCTTTCATTTACTGAATCTATTACTATTTTCACTTCTCCATTCTCAGAAATCTGTATATTTCTTCTCTTTAACTCATCTAATATGTTCTTATATACTTTAGGAGAATCAGTGATAATTGCTACATTTTTTATTTTCACATGTAAGATGTTTATTTAGTGAGTTATAAGCTTTGAATTTGTCAACATTTGTATTTGAAAGGGGAAATTTGGTGTCAATATACGGCGAGTCTGGGGTAGGAAAGACGAGTCTTTCGTTAGAATTGGCCTTGCAAATAAGGACTTCCGTTTTCATCTCGACTGAAGGTTCTCTTTTTGAGGCTAGGTTAGAAAAGATTAAGGTTGGTCAAGGAGTTTATTTCGCTTCTGTCAAAAGCAATATTGAACTATTTAATGGAATAATCAATTCTTTGGAATATAAGCCTAGTCTTATAGTAGTTGACGCAATTAATACGTTTTATAGATATGAACGGAATGTACATAGTTTCTTAAAACTATTAATTATCTTGAGGTCGATCGCCCAGTCTAACGTAAAAATTCTATTAGTTTGGGAAGTATCAGCCAATAATAAGGTGGCTGGGGAAAAATTTATGCGAAAGTTCTCCGATGATGTTTTGAGGATTACTAAATCTTATATAATAGGTAACCTTAGGAGATGTAAATTTAAGATAACTGAAAGGGGTGTAATTGGTTGTCTATAGCATACGATCTTCTATTATCAATTCTCATATATCTACCTGCATTTGTTGCTAATGGAAGTGGTCCATTCATTAAAAGGGGGACTCCAATAGATTTTGGTAAGAACTTCGTAGATGGGAGGAGAGTATTTGGAGATGGGAAGACCTTTGAGGGCCTAATTATTGCATTAACTTTCGGTACTACAGTAGGTGTTATTATATCTAAATTTTTTACAGCTGAGTGGATTCTTATATCGTTTTTAGAGTCCTTATTCGCAATGATAGGGGATATGATTGGTGCCTTTATAAAGAGGAGACTTGGTATACCTAGGGGTGGAAGGGTTTTAGGGTTAGATCAATTAGATTTTGTCTTAGGGGCTTCTCTAATACTTGTGTTGATTCGTGTAAATATTACGTGGTATCAGTTTTTGTTCATATGTCTGTTAGCTTTCTTTTTGCATCAAGGGACAAACTACGTTGCTTATTTGCTAAAAATTAAAAATGTCCCATGGTGAAGTAATATCATGCCAAAAAAGTATAACAGACTTTACAACGAGGTTATAAATAGCTATGTAATTTTGATTCTAATATTTATTCTAATTATTGGTATATTGGGAGTTATTGCTTTTCCTTATTATATTTCACCGTTAAATAACGGACAAGCATTAAATAGCGCTGGTTACCTTGCGCTAGGAGTTATTATAATAATATTTTTGCTCTTGGGAGTTTACTTCATGGAGAGAAATGAGCATAGTTTAGGTGCAATGTCAATTCTAATTTCGCTTATAATTTTGGTTTTAGCCATATGGTCTATATACGGAATTAATGCAGTAAAATCTATATTTGGGATATGAGATGATAACCCATGGAAATGTTAAAGATAAAGCTTTCAAGTGGTAGAGAAGTAGAGATAAACGATGATGTAATAGCGGTTCTTAACGAATACGTAAGAACACAGATGACACTGGAAGAGCTATCAAAAAGGTTAGGTCTCTCCGGTTGGGAAGAAGCTTACGAATTAATAAAGCAAGTACCAGCATGGGTAATGTGGTCTCCTCTGCCAATATATAAGAAATTAGCTTAGACTTTTTTGTAACATTCTGGTTTTGCTTCGTATATTATGCCACTTTTTCTCATATCTGTAAGTAATTTTTCTATGTTACTTTTTTCGATACCAACTTGTTGTGCTTCTTTTAGTATATCCTTAACCTTTGCACACTCTGAACTTACTGCTAAACTATCTATTATTTCTAGTATTTTCATCATTTTCTCTCTAGCACTTTTAGGTTTACCAGTCATTATCGTATCTATATCTATTTTTCCACTTTCCATGTCAACTCCTACGCTTTCTAGGAATAGTCTCATTATATTTATGGCTCTTTCTGCATCCTCTCTAGTGACTTCTGTTTTGAGAGCCATTTTAGCATAAGCTTCTGAAATTCTTATTAAAGCCTCTAATTGTCTTGGAGTTATCAATATTGGGCTATCGGGAGTTTCCGAACTTTTCTTCCTCATCTCCACGAAGAAGTCTGTAATTAGATTCTTAGCTTCGCTCGTAATTTTTGGTATAATATATTTCCTTGCATACGCTATATATTTTCTTAATGTATCTATATCTATAATATTTTTTGTAGATTTTCCTGAATGTACATCTAATATATAGTTTGCAAGCTCTCTATCTTGTTCACCGGGTTGATCCTTTAATATGAATATTAGGTCAAATCTTGATAAGATTGTGGGAGGTAAGTTAATATTATCAGATACTGGCCTTTCGGTTATATATCTACCAAATTTTGGATTTCCCGCAGCAATAACTGCAGCTCTAGCGTTTAATTTAGCCACTATTCCAGCTTTCGCTATGGAAACTGTCTGCTGTTCCATTGCTTCATGAATGGCTACTCTATCTTCGTCTCTCATCTTATCTATTTCATCTATTACAGCTATTCCACCATCAGCTAACACTAACGCGCCAGCTTCTAAGTAATATTCTCCAGTTCCCTTTTCTCTCACTACTGCAGCTGTTAAGCCTGCAGCTGTGGATCCTTTACCAGTTGTGTAAACTGCCCTTGGAGCTACTCTCGAGATAAACTGTAGCATTTGTGATTTGGCGGTACCGGGATCACCTATTATTAGAATGTGAATATCTCCTCTTATTCTTGTATCTTCTAGAACCTTAGGAACTCCTCCAAATAATGCTAATGCTAGAGCTTCCTTTAATTCCCAATGACCATAAATAGATGGCGCTATCGATGCTATGATTCTATCACGTATCCAAGGATCCTTAGCTAAATCCTTGATCTTTTTCTCATCTTCTTCAGAGATTGTTACTTCATCTAGTACTTTTTGTGAAACTTCTATACTACTAACTTTCATATAAATGTCGAATACCGCTCTACTTCCTCTTTTAATTGGAGAGTCTTGTTTTATCTCTAAAATTCCAGTTACTTTTACTCTATCCCCTGGCCTTGCAGAATCAACTAAATCGTCTTCAAGGATTATTTCTAACTGCCTAGGTAACTGCCCGGAAGGTACTTCTTCTGGTCTCTCTTGGATTACCGCTTTTTGCCAATCAATTAACTTTGTTTTCTCTGGGATTAGCCTGAATTGTCCCGGCTTACCACATTTTGGACATATGGTTGGCATCTCTAATATTTCTGGCATCTCTTCATCTTCTGGCCACTCAAACTCTTGCATGCAGTCTGGGTGAATGTGCTTATAGGTTGCCTTGTAAATTCTTTCTTTTACCGGAGTAACTTTAACTAGTATTCCATCAATGGTTATTAGTTTATCTATATCAGTACTTCTTATTTTTCTAAGTTCTATAACTCTAGGTATTCCTACAATTCTAACGTGAACCTTTTCTATATCTCGCTGATATGTAGGATCCAATTGTAGGATATGATCATATAACGCACCTTCTAGAATCGGTAGAACGATTTTGGTATTATTTATTATCTCATAAGCTAGATTTTCGTTGAATGAGAGTACATCGGAAAATTCTACTATAAGACTTTTTTTCCTATACGCTATTAGTTCATTTATCCTCTCAATATATTTGTTCTGATTGCTGTTATTCTTGAAAGTTGTTAGAAATTCTATAAAGAGGTCTCTATAGTCAATCTGTTTGCTAGGAATTTCCAATTATATCACCATACAATTCCTTAATAAGTTGTTTTATTGTTTTATAGATTAAAAGCTCTTCTTCTGTCATCCCGTTAATCAAGTTCTGATCATCGATGTTGAGAAATGCGAGCTGAATCAGTTTTCTTAGTCTTATTTTAATGATTTCATTCAGTATGCTTATTGATTTTCTAAGTTTTTCTAAACTCTCAACGTTCTTGTCTCTCTTTAAGGTTTCGAGATAAAGTTGTACCCTGCTCGAGAAATCCTTACCTAAGGGAACTAAAGATGCAGGTGTATTCGCATTTTGTCTTTCTTGGAAAAGAATTCTTCCCAGATCTTCAATCGAAATTCTATCTTCTATTTTTGCTACGTTTTTTTCTTCTAAGATAATAGCTAACCATTGTGGTAACTGATTTTCGCTTCCTTTTATTAACTCAACGTTACCCGCTGTTATCGAGCTCCCATTCCAGTCCTCTACTATCATAACTCGGCGAATGTAAGTATTGGACAATCTTTTAATAGCTCTAAGTTTTACTTCAATCACAATCTATTTTTTCTTAATACAAAACCTTATATCTAATGTGGCAGAACCCAAAGGCTCTTGTAACTACAAAACCTGGTAAAGGTCAGAAGTGTATAAATGAAATTTTGAATAGGATACTTATAAAAGATATTGATGCGAGAGTTATAGAGTATGTGCAAAACGTAATTCTCATTTACTCAAATTTAGACCCATTAGTAATTTATGGTCTACTTTTCGCTTCTCCTCCATCTTGTGCTGAAAAAGTATATCCATTTCAATCAATTATAGATGCCACTAACGAAAGGGAGATTGTTGTTAATGTAATGAATTTTATGAAAAACAGAGTAAAAGATATCAAAACTTTTTATGTTCGTTGTTATAGTAGGGGAATTAGTGTAAATTGTAGAGAAATTGAAATGGGAGTAGGGATAGGGCTAAAGGGTTTAATTAATGTTGATTTTAAAGATCCGGAAGTTATACTCCACGTTAATGTATTAAAGGAATTCGCTGGGATATCGCTTTTGAGAAAGAATCAAGAAAAGTTTCGGACTACTCTCTTAGATAAAATATAAGGTAATACCGCTTAATTTAGATTGGGGTAAAAGTTTTGGTTTCAGCTAAGGATATACTTTCAGATAGCTTGAGATCATCAGTGTTAATAATCAAGCATAAGGATAAGCTTTCGCCAGATTACGTGCCGGAAAATTTACCACATAGAGAAGAAAAGATTAAGGAATTAGGTTTCGTATTTAGAGATTTACTAGCTGGAGATGCTAAAGATTCAGAAAGAGTTGTAATAGTAGGTAGGACAGGTACTGGGAAAACAGCAACTGTTAGATTGTTTGGTAAAAATTTTGAAGATATTGCGGAGAGAGAGTACGGAGTTAAAGTAAAGTATGTTCATGTAAATTGTTATCGGCATAGAACATTGTATTTGATAAGTCAAGAAATAGCTAATGCGTTAAAACTACCCATACCCTCGAGGGGATTATCAGCACAAGAAGTATTTAAGATGATCCATGAATATTTAGATAGGAGAAATATACATCTAATAGTTGCATTAGATGAGTTTGGACATTTCTTGAATACTGCAAATACTGAGGAAATATACTTCTTAGTAAGATTGTATGATGAAATATCAGCAATAATAAAGAGAATTAGTTATATATTTATAGTTAATGAAAGCCATTCTATTTATAAATTAGATAGAAGTATAAGGGATCATATAGCAAGAAGATTAATTGAATTTCCCCCTTACAAATCTATGGAACTTTACGATATTTTGAAGTATAGGGTAGATGAAGCTTTTAATGATAATGCTGTAGATGATGAGGTATTACAATTCATATCCAATACTTATGGCTATGATAAAGGGGGTAATGGTAATGCCAGAATTGCAATAGAGACTCTAAGTTTAGCTGGAGAAATAGCAGAGAAGGAGGGATCACCAGTGGTATTGTTAGATCATGCTAAGAAGGCTAATTCTACAATAAATCCAGAGATTCAAGAGATTGTGGATAGTTTATCGTATCTCGATTTGCATCAACTTATACTCTTGAAAGCGCTGATACGGGTTTTAAATAAGAATAAAGCTGATGAGGTTACAATGGGAACCTTAGAAGAGGAATATATATCATTAGCCAGAGAATTTAATGAGGAACCTAGAAGACATACACAAGTTTATGAGTATCTGAGGAAACTTAAGGTAATAGGGATAATTAATACTAGGCAGAGTGGGAAGGGAATGAGAGGAAGAACGACTCTAGTTTCCCTTTCTCTACCATTAGATAAAAGATTAGATGATTATATTATGCAACAAATAGTGGTGAGGTTAAAATCGAAGGCTTAATCTATAATTCATCTAAAATGAAGATATTATCTATATTGATAAAGCATGGTGATATGAATATCACTAAATTATATAGATTATCTAAGATCCATTACGATAAATTAAGAAGGGAACTGGAAGATTTGCAGAAGATGAATCTAGTTGAAGTAATAGGTAGTGATAAAAAAATAGTTAGATTAAACTACTCTAACCCTAAAGTAGTAATCTTAATTAACCTATTGGAAGAGTTGGATAAAAATGAGCTCCGAAGCTAAAATGGTAGATATATCTCCAAAGGAAACTGTATTAAGAGTAGCAGAAGCTGAGGGATTCATTAAACTAAAAAACGATACTATAAGGAGAATTATGGAAAATGAAATAGAGAAGGGGAACGTAATTGCTGTTGCAAAAACCGCAGGGATAATGGCTGCAAAGAAAACGTCTGAGTTTTTACCTCTATGCCATTTAATACCATTAGAAAATGTTGACATTGATATAAAAATTGAGAGTAACGGTATAAGAGTTAGATCTAAGGTTAAGGCTCATTATAAAACTGGAGTAGAGATGGAAGCATTAGTTGCTACATCTATCTCCTTGTTAACTATTTGGGACATGGTTAAAAAATATGAAAAAGACGAGAACGGAAAATACCCATATACTATGATTGAGAATATAAAAGTTATAGATAAGATAAAAGAGAAAGACTAAGATTTAGACGCGGAATTAAGATACTCTTTTTCTTTAGTATTTAAACTTAACCTTTTATCATATTTCTTATAGAATATTAGGAAGAATGGATAAGTATCATTTAATGCCTTGTTAAAAGATGAATGTATTGCGAGTTTCTTAATGATCTCGTCCCTCGTATCTCTTATATCTTTACTCTTAGATAGTAGTTGTATATATGACGGAAACTGGTACTTTTTCCATTTTGGTTTCCAATTAGGTTTTTTCTTTTCAATTTCTGCAGCGGCTACTCCAGAGCTCATTAGATCATACGCGTAAGATAATAGGTCCCAATCACCACCTTTTGCTCTCTTTAAAAATATTGAAGCTCTAGAGAGAGCGTCAAAAGCTCTCCAAACATCTTCAATATTATCGTATTGTATAGGTATATTTTCTGATATCCATCTGATTAGCATATCATAATCCATTTGAGCACTTGTAGCGGCATTTTTAGCTTGCCATGAATATCTTGCCCAGAAGATATCTCTTAGTGTTTCAAACGGATCTAATTCACGTTCTTTTCTTCTAGCCATAGCTTCGACTAAATCAAGAGTAACCTTACCATAACCTTCTCCAATTCCTTGTAACATATTAATTGCATATCTAGCATCTCCTTCACTAGTATCAATTATATAGTTTAAGGCCTCATCATCACAAATAATCTTTTCTGCTTGGCAAATCTTTTTTAAAAGCCTTCTTAAAGGATACTTTCCTAACTTATTTAATCCGACCATTTTTGTTTTGTTTCTTAACTCTCTTAATGCTGGATTCCAAGGATCATTAGCGGTCATTATTATAGGGTATTTTGTTTTTTCAATAAGTTCTAAAATACCTTGAATAGCTCCAGTATCTTCACGGACATTTATCCCATCAACTTCATCTAGGAGTATTAATTTTCCCCTCGTTCCGAATATACTGCCATAAACAGATGCCTTTTCCGCTACACTCTTTATATCTTGCAGTTTTCTTGAATCACTAGCGTTCATTTCTAAGAGTTCGAGATTATAATCGTGAGCTAGTGCCTCAGCTAAGGTAGTTTTTCCAACACCTGGAGGGCCGTGTAATAATATTGCCTTAGCGTTTGGTTTTCCATTAAGCCACGACTCTATCCACTCTTGTAGTTCCTTTTTAGCATCATCTTGATTTTCCACATCTTTTAGAGAACGTGGTCTGTATTTTAAAAACCATTGTATCATTTATTCTCACTGCCTATATATTTATTCCCATAAATGGCCATTTTAGCTAATAATGCAGATAACTGTATTTCATCATCAGCACCCTCTATTATTCTAAACTCAGTCTCTCCTATGTAATCTAGTAATAGAACTCTTAATTCCTCACTTATTTGAAGCTCTGAGGAAGTTATCTCTCTATGTATTTGCTTTATTATATCCTCTCCAGATAAGCCATATGTAATAAGCAAAGTTCTTAGCTTCTCTCTTGCTTGTGTGAATTTTCCTTGCAACGCTAGGCTGATCATCTCTCTAACTTCCTTAGGTTGTGCCAACCCTAAAACCTTAAATACAGCCTCTACACTAATCTTGCCATAAGCTGAGGCAGCTTGTAAAATATTTATACTCTTTCTCATATCTCCCATGGTTATATCGTAGATAGTTTCCAAAGCTTTCTGATCGTAATCAGCTTTTTCATTTTTAGCTATATATACCAATCTATTAACAACATCTTCCTTTTTTAGCGGATAAAATCTAAATAATGCGGTTCTAGATTGTATTGGCTCAATGATTTTGCTTAAGTAGTTACAAGCTAGTATAAATCTCGTGTTTTCTGTATATAGTTCCATAGTTCTCCTTAAAGCTTGTTGGGCATCAGCAGTCATGTTATCTGCCTCATCTAGAAGAACTACCTTAAAAGGAACATTACCTGGAATTACTGTACGTGCAAACTCCTTTACCTTATTTCTAATTACATCTATTCCCCTTTCATCGCTAGCGTTTAGTTCAAGGAAGTATTCTACATAATTGTCTCCATATAGATCATGGACAAGAGCTAAAGCAGCGGTAGTCTTCCCGGTACCCGGTGGCCCTGCAAAGAGTAAATGAGGCATATTCTTTTCCTTGACGAACTTTTTTAACCTATCTATGATCTCTCTTTGATTTACTATATCATCTAAAGTTCTAGGTCTATACTTTTCAGCCCAAAGTATTTCTTCTACCTTCGCGCTCATTATCTCACCTCATGAATGAAATTACTTTCTCTTATATTTACCCATTACGAATCCTTTATCTATCTCATGTCCCTTTATTAACGATTTCAATTTGTCAGCATCAACGTTCTTAATTTCGTTTAGTAATGTATCTACTGCATAAACATAAAAATAGTATCTATGAGGTGGGTGTGTTTTAGGGGGACATGGGCCGTTGTATCCAACATTCCCAAAATCGTTTACACCTTGTATGCCATATTGTGATTTGTAAACTTTTGGCACTCCTTCCGGTAATCTATTGGTAGTTATGTTATATATTACCCAGTGTATAAAAGTTCCTCCAGGCGCATCTGGATCTTCTACAATAACTGCATAACTTTTAGCATTAATAACAAGATCCCACTCTAACTCTGGAGACAGATCTTGTCCATCACAAGTATATTTAATGGGTATAAAATCCTCGTTCTTAAAGGCTGAAGATACTATCCTCATCCAATATATACTTTCACCATTCAAAATTAAAAACGCTTTATACCAACTGGAAGCCTCGCCTTTTAAGGCAGGAAGGAAATCAGACCTTCTTATTTAAGTAGAACTCTAATTCCTCATGCCCTTTACTGTGAATTTTTGCCACTATAACGCCAGTACCCGTAAAGGAATCTCGCTTTATTGCTGAGAACACAGCCCTCTTAGCTAGGTCAGCTGCCTCATCTAAAGTCATTTTGGGATTATACTCATCTTCTAGCACTCCCATAGCTACTGGTGAACCAGAACCAGTTGCAACGTAATTTTCTTCAGTTATGTCGCCCAAATAATCTAAATTGAACAATCTTGGCTGGTCATCGTAACCACCTATTAGAATTTGAACGATATAAGGAAAATACTTTGTTGCAGATAATACGTTTGCTAATCTAGTTGCAATTCCCTTTATAGAAATTGGTCCATATTTAGTAATACTATTATAATGATATATATTTTTCAGTACATCATATATAAACTGTAAATCGGCTACACTACCTGCGGTAGTTATTCCTATTTTATCTGTAATATATAGTACTTTTCTAACCATTTTATTCGCTACGAAAAATCCTGCACTAGCTCTCCTATCTGCTGCAAGAACTACTCCATCATTTACCTTAATTCCTACAGTTGTAGTTCCCTTAAGTATCTTATTTTCTAATTGCAACTCATTCCCCATAATTACCATTAAAAGCAAGAATAAAAAGGTGACAGTCAATATAGGATACACTATCAGTAGATCATTAATGTTTTCCTACAACGTTTAAAATATATTCAGTGACCTCAACTAAATCCCCATCTTTATACAACTCTCCGCTTATCATTAAACCAACTGGCAACTCATTAAGGGTAGAAAATGGTATGCTTATTGATGGTGCCCCAACTACATTAAACAGTTCAGTATTAGCTATTAGATATTCTCTAAATTGAAGAGGATTAGAGAGCACGTCAGAAATTTTAGGTGCAACAATTTTTGTTGTTGGAGACAAAATAAAATCAATATTTTTAAATGCTTTTATATATTCTTCTATTAATACCCTTCTATATCTAAGTGCATCTATATAGTCTGTAGCAGAGATCTTCATACCATCAAGGAGTAACGTATAAGTATCTTTAAAGTATTTATCACTATTTTCAGTTATCCAATCTTTATGATAGGAAGAAGCTTCAGCCAATGATATAGTTCTTCTAGTTTTAGACCCATATTGCCTTAGTAAAGGAAGATCGACCTCGACTATATCAAAATATGAAGATAATTTTGCATATATTTCTTTCAGCAATATTCTTGAAACTTCCATATCATCAAATAAAAATAAACCTAGACGCGGTCTTGTTCTTAGTTTAGCTATTTCAACCTTCTTTTTTTCATTTAGTAAAATAGCATCAAAAACTCTTCGTAACAGTCCAATGTTATCTTTCACGATTATCCCCACAGTATCCAATGACCAGCTAAAGGGTATTACACCATCAGTAGGTATCAACCCAGTAGTTGGTTTAAATCCTATTACTCCACATAAAGACGAAGGAATCCTTACAGATCCTCCAGTGTCAGTACCAATTCCCACATCTACCATGTCTAATTTCACTGCAACAGCAGAGCCACCACTAGAACCACCGCTTATTCTTTCTGGATCAACTGGATTTCTTGCAGGTCCTCCTATACTTGATGTATTAGTTGCACCTAACGCAAATTCATGGGTATTGGTTTTTCCTATTATCTTTCCTCCTTCTCTAAGTATTGCATCAACAACGTACGCATTTTTTTGTGGAACATAGCTTTCTAAAATTCTCGAACCAGCAGTAGTCCTTATGCCTTTAGTTAGAATAACATCCTTTATTCCAAATGTAATATCCTTTAACTTACCTTTATCGTTTTCTTCGATATTATGGAGAGTGATAAATGCGTTATATTTTGAATTTAATTCTTCTAATTTCATCTTCCATCACGCAGAATAATGGTTCAGGTAACTTTTTAAGGATTGGATCTTTATCGTTTTCCATCATCGTTATAATACTTATTAATTTGGTAATAAAAGTTGAGTGTGGACAACAATTTTGTTAATTCAAAACAAATTATATGAACTGTTCGTGTTCTATTAATAGAATGCGACGTAATACCTTTTTAGGGTGAGCACGGGAGTATTAATTGGGTGATACTACGGGAACTAGGTGGAGAGTTCCCGTGCTCACCCAAGTGATATTAGTTTTAATGGAGTATATTAATCTTAAGCCTAGGTTTTACACTAGTGAGGTAATAGCCTCGGCTTTGGCTAGTTACCTCTCGGGTTTGTCTTCTTGGAGGACTTCTTTGCCTCATTCTACCTTATTGTACTACTTGAGGAGGTTGAGCTGCATTAAGTACGTAGTGCCAATTAGTGGTTTTTATGCGGTAGACGAGACTAAAATTATGGTAATTAAGGGGCAGTATTATTACGTGTGGATTGTGAGGGATGTAAAGACTTGTGCGATACCCTTCTTCATGGTGACGAGCTTGAGGAGTGGAGTGCACGTACTAATAGTCTTGACCAACGTGAAGAATGCGGAAAAGGAGGCTGAGAAAGTGCTCAAAACGAGGATAGACAAGGTAATCTACCTACACGATGGGGCAACAATCTATAACGCGTTCACTTGGCTAAACGTGGAGCACAAGAGGGTAACGTTCAACGAGAGGGACTACGCAGAACAAGGGTTTAGGAGCTTAAAACACAGGATATCCTCAATGGATTTTCACTTCCCGTGGAACACTAATAGGTTCACGCTCACGAGGTGGTTATCAGTGTTCTTCCTAGCTTATAACGCGCTTTACGCTCCAGTATATTTGCCAGATAGGGGAGTGATAATAAATGTAAATATTCCAAATGAATGAAATTGTTGTCCACACTCTAAAAGCTTACAAATAATCTCTCATGGGAACGCTATACATATTATTTTTAAAAATGTATCGAGCCTACTATGATAGATAATATTTTTTATACAGTTTAAACACAATCTAACCGATGAAAGCCGTAGTAGTTCCGGGTAAGCAAAAAGGATATAGGATAGAAGAAGTCCCAGATCAAATCCCAGGGAAAGATGAAGTTGTAATTAGGGTAAATAGAGCAGCATTATGTTATAGAGATCTATTGCAACTACAAGGTTTTTATCCAAGAATGAAATATCCAGTAATTTTAGGACATGAAGTAGTTGGTACAATAGAACAAGTTGGAGAGAACGTTAAAGGCTTTAAAGAAGGTGATAAGGTAATTTCGCTTCTTTATGCACCTGATGGAACTTGCCATTATTGTCAAATGGGCGAGGAAGCATATTGCCACTCCAGGTTAGGTTATTCAGAGGAATTAGACGGCTTCTTTGCTGAAAAAGCAAAGATAAAAGTTGCAAGTCTCGTAAAAGTTGGCACTAACGTCCCAGATGAGGGAGCGGTTTTAGTACCTTGTGTAACTGGAATGGTTTATAGAAGTTTGAGAAGGGCAAAGTTGCAAAAGGGGGAAACAGTTCTAGTTACAGGGGCTAGTGGTGGTGTTGGTATTCATGCCATACAAGTTGCTAAAGCACTTGGTGCAAAAGTGATAGGAGTAACTACATCAGAGGAAAAAGCGGCTTTCATAAGGAAATTCGCTGACCATGTAATAGTAGGTAGTAAATTCTCAGAAGAAGCAAAGAAGATAGGCGATGTAAATGTAGTTATTGACACAGTAGGTACACCAACAATAGATGAAAGTCTGAAAAGTTTGTGGATGGGGGGTAGGCTGATACAAATAGGTAACGTCGATCCAACTCAGATATATGAATTAAGATTAGGATACGTCATATTGAAAGATATAGAAGTAATAGGTCATGCGTCCGCTACCAAGAGGGATGCAGAAGAAACTCTCAAGTTAACTGGAGAAGGAAAGATAAATCCCGTAGTCGCTGCAACAGTAGGGCTAGATGAGATAGATAAGGGATATGAAATACTAAAGGATAAGCATAAGATTGGGAAGGTACTAGTAAAGCCTTAAATTTTTAAACATTTTTAAGTTACTGTGAAGCTTAAAATTTCATGGATAGAGCTTAGTCAGGATTTATTACCACATTCAGATTTAGATTCCGCAGAAGATCTAAAATTGGTAAGTAACGAGATTCTTGAGGCCTTCGAAATAGGAGGGTACTCAGAGGAATTAGAATTGGATGATAAAATACTGGCAGTAACTTCTGTTTTCTCATCAAAGCTACTACAAGATATTCCAAAATCGATAAAAATTTATGAAATGGGAAGATGGGGCAGGCTATTATCTGGTGACGTAGTTACTGTTGTAGGAGAAACTATAACATATGCTCTTCTAAATCAGTTATTTGGCATAAGCATTAATGATATATTACCATTTAGAAACGTAAAGTTCTTAGGAATAATATCAGATTTGGCTATTAATATAGAAAAATATAATAAGTTAAGAAAATTTTTAAATGCTAAAAATGGATTACTATTTGTAGAAGCTAAAGCAACAATGACCTTTAGGAGATCGCAAATTGTCAATACGATATCAAAAAGTTTAGTTACAATAGAAAATTTAAGGTATCCAGACAATTATGGTCTAATATCTTACGTTGTAAAATACAATAATCAATTATATGATATGATGATATTAATAAAACCATAAAGTGAGAAAAATGAACTGCATTGAGAGTCTTCATAAAGCTTATATCTTAACGTGGATTGGAGATTATAAAACGGCAAGTGAGTTAGCAAGGGAATGTATCCAACTTCTTTCAGATTCTGTGGAGATAAGAAGAAAAGTAAAGGAGGTATTAAAGAAAGCGGATAGAGAGTATAAGGTATCGAAAAAATTAAGGGAAGAAGGTGTAACTACTACTGATCTAATTCAAGTTGCCCTTTACTATTTAGCAAAGAGATTATCAGTTAAAAAAGATAAAGATATAGAAATAATTGAAAAAGGGAATATTAAACTATCTGTAATTGAGAATTCGTTAGTTAAAGAGGTTAGAGGATATTGTGAAGGATGTAAAGGATATAAATATTCTCTGTTAAATAAGGCAAAAGGATATTTAATTCTTTATGATGAAATAATATATGCTGAATTCTTTGAGGGAAATAAGGACGATGTCATTGACGAGATACTAAAAAACACTAAACTTTAAATTACATCCTTTACTTATTTTATAGCGACTACGCCGCGGTGGTTTAGCCCGGTCAAGCGCAGGCACCGAAAGAATGCGGGCCTCTCGAGCCCGTGACCCGGGTTCAAATCCCGGCCGCGGCACCATTTCTATTAGTTAGTCTATTCTTCAAAAATTTTTAATATTATAGATTTATAGAAAAGAGTAAATGATAACTATTTATTACTGTTATTATTATCATCATAATCTTACATTATAACAATGTTTAACTGTTTGATAATATTTGTTAATTAATTCCTTGGAAAAAGATATACAGTTAGTGGGCCCGCTGGGATTTGAACCCAGGACCTCTGCCTCGTAAGGGCAGCGTCCTAACCAGGCTAGACGACGGGCCCACTGATTATTTGATTATTACGATTTCACTTTAAAAGTTTTCTTTAGGCTACTCTTAGGCTATCTAATATTGCTGGAGTGTATATAAAAGGCTTATATCCCAATCTATCATCTCTTATATAGTTCGCGAATGCTTTTATTGCTGACGCTTCTCCGTGATTTAATATTATATTTTTAGGTTTTGGTTCAATGTTTCTGAGGAAGTTAAACAATTGCCTTCTATCAGAGTGTCCAGAAAATCCTTCAACTGCCTCTACTTCCATATTAATTTGTATTGACTCCACTCTTCCATCCCTATCTAGAATTTGTACTTCTTTTGCGCCATCTCTCACTTTTCTGCCTAATGTGCCCTCTGCTTGATAGCTTACAAATATTATTGCATTTTTAGGATCTGGCGCCATGGTCTTGAAGAACTCCACAGCTGGGCCTCCGTTTAACATTCCGGAGGTTGCTAAAATTATAGAAGGTTCACCTTTTGCTATATCCTCTTTATATCCTTCAATTCTCTTAAAGTGTTCTGAGGTAAACGGGTTTTCATCCTTGTATAGAATTTCCTCTCTTACTTCCCTTCCTAGCCATTCCGGATATGCATTATGTATAGCTGTAACTTCATCAACTAATCCCGTTACATAAACTGGAACTTCCGGAATAAGCTTCTTTTTCATGAAATCGTTTATTATAAGCATAATTTCTTGTCCTCTTCCCACAGCTAGTACTGGAATTAATACTTTTCCTCCTCTATTAAGCGTTTTATTTATAATCTCTAACAACTCTAATTCCGATTCTTCTCTATTTGGCTGATCTTGTGCTCCATAGGTAGTTTCCATGATTAGCGTATCAACCCTCGGGAATTCCGTATTTGCCTTATCAAGCAATTTGGTTTTCGCATATTTGAAATCGCCAGTATAGACTATGTTATGTTTTCCATCTCCAATGTGCAAATGAGCCATTGCAGATCCTAATATGTGACCAGCGTTATAGAATGTTAACCTTATGTCTGGGGCAATATCAGTAACCTCTCCATAATCTAACGTTATTGTATGTAATAGCTCTTTTCTTACTTCTTTAGCGGAGTAAGGTATAGGTTTACCTTCCTTCTCTGCAACGTCAAGTGAGTCTAATTGCATTAATGCCATTATATCCCTTGTTGGTACAGTAGTGTATACTGGCCCCTCATATCCATACTTAAAGAGAAATGGCACCATTCCGCAATGATCTAAATGTGCATGTGTGATAACTACAGCATCTAACTCCTCTATTTTTAATTGGTCAATGTCAAGCCTAGGAAACAATTTCTCTCCAAACATATTCGCGCTAGGGTTAAGTCCTACATCTAGCAATACTTTACTTTCTGGAGTTTCTACTAATACTGCAGATCGCCCAACTTCTAGAAAGCCTCCTAATGCCGTAATTCTCACGTACTTATCTTGAAATACTGTCTCCCTATGTATCCTTTCTCCAAAAACCTTTAGTATTTTAGCTCTATATTCAGTCTCATTGTAAATATGCTCTAGAATACTGTCATATGTCCTAGACCTTATTGGCGGTTCTCTAACTATTTCAGCCTTCCAAAATGTCTCCGCAAATATCCTTTGTTGTAATGAGCCACCTTTTCCTATTACTAACCCTGGTTTCTTCGCTTTTATTAATACCTCACCTAAGTCATCGTCAAATTTTATATCCACAATTTCAGCTTCCGTAGGTACAATGTTCTTTATTATTTCAACAGCTTCCTTCTTATCCTTCCTTACTGAAGGATCTGCCTTTATTACTATTCTCTTTTTAATATCCTTGGCAATCTTCTTTATTACTTCCCCCTTTTCTGTTACCATTGTCGGTTTCTTTACATATACCGCTATTGTAGGTCCTTCATATTCAATTCTGGTTATTCCCAAATCCTTTAGTTCAGAGTATATTAACGATATTGTGTTAATCCTATTTAAAGATGCCAATCTATTCACCAACTTTAAGAAATAGCTACAACTGAACTTATCTATGCTAATTTTTAATATTTAAATCTTCTCCTTTTATATGTGAATGTAAAAGAACACGTAATCAGTTTACCTAGAAGGGTTTTCGTAGGACATGACATAATATATGACATTTCTATTTACTTCTCGCAACTAGGCATAACTCCTCCATTTCTAATAGTCACAGGAACAAAATATACTAAGAAAATAGCGGATAAAGTTATAGAAAATCTTCCAAAAGATGCTAAATATGAGCTAATCGAAATAGATACTGCTACTTTAGACGATGTATATAAGGTAGAGGAGGTTGTTAAGAAGGTTAATCCTAATGTATTGCTAGGAATAGGTGGAGGGAAAGTTATAGACGTTACGAAATACGCAGCGTTTAGGAATAACCTAGAATTCGTCAGTATACCTACCTCTCCATCACACGACGGAATCACATCGCCATTCGCTTCAATAAAAGGTTTACAAAAGCCAGTTTCGGTAAAGGCAAAAGAACCATTAGCAATTATTGCAGACATAGAAATTCTAAGCTTGTCCCCAAGAAGATTAATAAACGCAGGAATAGGGGATACGATAGGGAAAATAATAGCAGTGAGAGATTGGAGGTTAGCGGCTAAGTTAAGAGGAGAATATTATGGCGATTACACGGCATCTTTAGCGTTAATGTCAGCAAAACACGCATTTCAATGCACTAAGATAATAAATAAGGACATAAAGTACGGTGTAAGAATGCTAATAGAAGCACTAATAAGTAGCGGAGTAGCAATGGGAATGGCTGGAAGCACCAGACCAGCAAGTGGCTCTGAACATCTCTTTGCCCATGCGGTTGAGTTATTACACCCGGAGGGGGTATTGCATGGTGAACTTGTTGGTTTAGGAACAATTATTATGGCCTACCTGCATGGCATAAATTGGAAAATAATAAGAGACAGACTTAAAAAAATAGGATTCCCAGTAAAAGCCAAAGACTTAGGTCTTTCTGATGAAGAAGTAATAAAAGCCTTAACCATAGCTCATACTATAAGACCAGAGAGGTACACAATCTTAGGGGATAGGGGTTTAACTTGGAGTTCTGCAGAAAAAATAGCAAGAGTAACAAAAATTATAGATTAAGATGAAGAGAAAGTACTTTTAGTATATTGTTGTAAAATCTCCACAGTATAATCTGCCAAAACATAGTTTACTATTTCATAAGCTAAAGAGTAAACATTAATCTGTAAATCCTCCACCAGATAAAGATCCTTTGGTATAGTAATTCTAACACTCTTCTTCCCATCATCAAGCTCGACGTTAAAACCACTGGCGTACTTTGAGGAAAATCTCCTCTCGATCAAAGCCATAACCTTATCCTTAGCGTTATCGAGAACCTTGACGACCTTAACATTATACACCAAAGTCCTTCCAGCAAGTGGATGATTTAGATCTAAAACAACCCTACCTCCACTTACACTCCTTATTACTGCAAGACTACCATCACTTAATCTTAATACATTGTTTGGAACTGGCGTTATACCTTGTCTTCTCAATTCTCCTAGAGGTACAATCTTAATTTTACTATTATCCCTCTCACCATATGCCTTCTCAGGTGGGATTTCTATTGTTTTCTCCTCGTTCAAATTAAAATTATATAAAGCCTCTTCCAATCCCTTAATTAGCCTATTTTCACCTAAAATCACAAGTCTAGGACCATAAGTTCTAGTCTCATCATAAATATTAGCCTTCTTTGCCTCCTCTTCATTAGTTGTATCAACAATTTCTCCAGTATCCTTGATTCTTGCAGTGTATTCGATATAAATAAAGTCGTTATTCTTAAACATTATCCAGCCCTAAAAATACATTCTGGGTTAGTTTTTAAAACTACTGAAAAACAACAAGCAAGTAGCCTTCTCAATGCGTCAAGACAAGATAAACCAAATTAATAAGCTTTTAGATGAGTCGATAAAGAGAACAACCTAAGGTGTGAAGGAACTCTTTTAGAAACTATATACACAAAAAAAGTAGCTAATCATTCGTCACAGTGCTAGTTGATAAAAAACATATAACGTTTCCGACTAACAAGACCGCAATAAAACTTATAATTGATAACTTAAATAAGTCTAATTAGACCCGCCGTAGCTCAGCCCGGTTTAGAGCGCCCGGCTGTAGATAGGGGACAGTAACCGGGTGGTCCGGGGTTCAAGTCCCCGCGGCGGGACTTCTTTACCCAATAATTTTTAAATCCAGCTCAAGATGATTTTGATAGGTGAATTTTTTGGCAGAAACAGCGCATAAGGTGTTGGCAGAGTCATTAAATAATCTAGTATTAGTTAAACTAAAGGGAAATAAGGAAGTAAGAGGCACACTGAGGAGCTATGATCAGCATATGAATTTAGTCCTATCAGACTCAGAAGAGATACAAAGTGATGGTAGTGGTAAAAAGTTAGGAACCATAGTAATAAGAGGAGATAACGTAATTCTAATTTCTCCTCTACAAACTTCTTAGTTAGGTGAGCTTAAGTGAAAGGCACACCGTCATTTGGAAAGATGAACAAATCTCATACTCATATAAGGTGTAGGAGATGTGGTAGGAACGCTTATAACGTAAGTAAACACTACTGTGCAGCTTGTGGATTTGGAAAGACGAAGAAGATAAGGAGATACAGTTGGCAAAATAAAAAGGTCAATGGGGTCAGAATAAGATAATGTTTGGTTGGCATTGGCTTCTAGAATGGCAAACGCCATACGAGTTTCACGGTCACCTAATAGAAAAAGTATTCGCTGAAGAGAAGACCCCGTATCAACACGTTACATTAGTAGAATTTACCAGGTTTGGAAAAGGACTTATAATAGATGGAAAAGTACAATCAACTCTTTACGATGAGCACATTTATCATGAATTGTTAGTTCACCCCTTATTGCTATCATTGCCAAAACCTCCTAAGAATGTACTAATTTTAGGTGGCGGAGAGGGCGCAACTCTTAGGGAGGTTCTTAAGTATAAGTCTGTAGAAAAAGCAGTAATGGTTGATATAGACGAGAAGGTTATAGAATTTGCTAAGAAATATTTATATGAATGGCATCAAGGAGCTTTTGAGGATAAGAGGACTAACCTAGTAATTACTAATGGTCTAAGGTTTATAAATGAAACAAAGGATAAATACGATGCTATAATTCTAGACCTAACAGATCCGATCAAGGATTCCACGTCATATATGCTTTACACTAAGGAGTTCTATGAGAAATTGAGAGGAATATTAAATCAAGGAGGTGGTATAGTAACACAAGCTACATCTCCATCATTTTCTCTAGAAGTATATGTGACGATTTACAATACTATAAAGGAGGTGTTTAAGGAGGCCTCAGCTTCATACACATATATGGCATCCTTTGATGGATTATGGGGATTCGTTTATGGGGGAGTAAGGCCAGACTTACTTTCGGAGGATGAAGTAAATTCCAGAATAAGGGAACGTATTAGTGGACAGCTAAGGTTCTATGATGGCTATTCTCATAAGATTTCGTTTAGTTTGCCTAAGAATGTAAAAAGTGAATTCCAGAAGATAACCAAAGTATCCACGGAGAAAGATCCGATTTACGTTCCTGCGTAATTTTTTAAATTTTTATCGATATATATTTAATTGCCGGGGTGCCCGAGCGGTCAAGGGGGTAGGCTCGAGACCTTTCCAGCGTTACTGCGAGGGACCTACTGCCTCTCTGAGGCACACGGGTTCGAATCCCGTCCCCGGCGTATATTGATTCCTATAGAATTTTAAAAATAATAAGGTCTAACTAACATAACATTTTAGGCGATCGTTCCTCATTTACCTCATTGTGAAATCCTATCATTTAAAGTAGATCTTTCTTATTGTATTTAGCACTGAGTTTAGTCTGGCTACGCCTACTCTATACTTTATACATTAGTATTCCATAGTATACAAAATAATAGTTAGCAACATCTAATAAATGATTTTTAACCTCTTCAAGACTCCAATTGGATTTGAAACTCGTAAACCTTGATTTGTAATCTTTTCCTAATTTAGCCTTATGTTTAATCTTTTTATTTCTGGGCAGTGTATTAGTAAATTCAAAGTAAAAATTTCATGGGCCCGAGGGGATTTGAACCCCTGACCACTCGGTTATGAGCCGAGCGCTCTACCGAGCTAAGCTACGGGCCCACATATACAATAACTGAAAAACTGTTTTTAAGACTTGTGTTTAAACCTTTAGGTCCCTGATTTCCATTGTTCCAAGTACTCTTTTTGCTCCTCCGTCAACTCGTCAATTTGAATACCCATGGATTTCAACTTTATTCTAGCCACTTCGTAATCCAATTCCATTGGCATATTATACACTTTCTTCTCTAATTTTCCTCTATTCTTAACTAGGTATTCTACGGCTAAACCTTGATTTGCAAAGCTCATATCCATTACTTCACTAGGATGACCCTCTGCTGCAGCTAAATTTACTAACCTACCATCTGCTAGTAAGTAAACTTTCTTACCGTTAGGTAAAGTATACTCATCAACATAAGGTCTTATATTTCTTACCTTAACTGCAGTCTCCTTTAACCCTTTTACGTCCACCTCTACGTTAAAGTGTCCTGCGTTAGATAAGATTGCGCCATCTTTCATATTGAGCATATGCTCTACTCTTATAGCCTTTGTATTTCCAGTAGCTGTTACGAATATGTCACCTACCTTTGAGGCCTCTGCAATAGGCATAACGTCAAAGCCATCCATTACTGCTTCAAGCGCTCTTATTGGATCTACTTCAGTTACTATGACTCTAGCGCCCATTCCTCTTAATCTATTAGCTATTCCCCTACCTACCCATCCATATCCAGCTACAACTGCGATTTTCCCTGCAATTAGAATGTTTGTAGCCCTAAGTATTCCATCTATGGCACTTTGTCCAGTTCCATATCTGTTATCGAAAAGGTACTTGGTATATGCGTTGTTTACTGCGATGAGAGGATACTTAAGGACACCGTCCTTCTCCATTGCCTTAAGTCTAATAACACCAGTTGTGGTTTCTTCAGTTCCGCCATAAATATCAAGTTTAGAACTTACCTTTTCATGAATGTAAACGTGTAAATCAGCACCATCATCCATTACAATATTTGGCTCGTGAATCTTTACAATACTTTCAATATTGGAATAGTATTCTGTCTCATTTTCTCCTTTCCATGCGAATACTGAGATTCCTTCCTCTACTAAGGCTGCTGCTACATCATCTTGAGTTGAAAGTGGATTACTTCCAGCTAAAGCAACGTTAGCTCCACCCATTTTAAGGGTTTTAACTAGTGCTGCTGTTTCCTTGGTAACGTGAAGTACTGCTGATATGTTAATACCTTTTAGTGGTTTTTCAGCTTCAAATCTCCTCCTTATTTCCATCAATGTTGGCATGTGTCTTTCTGCCCATTCTATTTGCTTTTTTCCCTCACTTGCGAGAGAAAGGTCTTTTATTTTGTAGCTCATCGGAAGTTTTTTATCGAAAGAACATAAAAAGCTTAGGATTTTTATCTGTTTATCCAAGTATGCAAATTTTATCACTGCGGGGGGCGGGATTTGAACCCGCGAAGGCCTTCGCCAGTAGGGCCTGAGCCTACCCCCTTCGACCTAGCTCGGGCACCCCCGCATGTTAAAATAAAGTAGAAGTTTTTGGTAATAAATTATTACCATTATAACTGCAGAAGGATTGCATTTTTCTTTTAAATATGATTTTAATGGTTACATAGATGAATGCATATATATATATCAACTGCCTATTGTTATGAAAAACTATTTAAACACTAACCAGTTAAATTTCATATGGCTGTAGGAACTGCGGCCGGAATATCTCTAAGTTCAATCTTAAGTACAATAGGTGGGATTATTGAAGCAATAAGTGTTTCATTAGACATAGCACAGCAACAGTGTGAGATGATTTCACTGAAAGAGTATTATAAATATAAAATAGAGGGTAACAAAAAGATGTATGAGATTTATCCTGCCATAGCTGTTGCTGAAAGAATATCAGCTGTTGCCGTGTCAAACAGTTCAAGTGCTTATGAATTGAAAACTAAGATTTTTAGACAAGGTATTGTGATTAAGACTGAGGATACTGGAGAATACTATTACATTGGAGGAATATCACCAGTGTGGATAGGTGGTAGTAATATTGCAGTATATCAAGGTGGTGCGGCGTTTAGGGGTTCAGTAAAATTGCCTGCTAAGGCTAGGGATATTTTTATAAGTAATGGAGGAATTGGAATTATACCGTTAAAGAGGGTATCAGCACAGATTGAATGGTATAATCCAGCTAGGTTTAAATCTTGCCAAGGTCTACTTGGTACAATTTGGGATTACATAACTACGATAGGTGTTGCTTCAGTAGTTGCAATTGCAAGTTTAGCATCAGAAATAACGCTTTCTTCTCCAAGAAGTATAGATGATTTAGTCTATCCCGGTAGTGGTGGTAGTTATTATGTTTCAAAAACTCTCATAGGGAGTTCGTTAGGAGGAGAGAGGTCTGACGAACTTCGTACTACTTCTGATCAATATCCTTTCATCTATCTGGCTTTGGCCTTATTTAAGCAAGTAGCTAGTGGGTTAGGTTTATCAAATTATCCTGCAGTTACGGTTAATGGTCCAATAGATGTGGCCTTAAATAATTGTAACCAAATCATGCCTAGTGAGTATTGTACAAGAATTGCAGTAGGAACTGTATTTCAACCGTTTACTCTCGATTTCAAGTTTAATGATATTGATATTGGTGCTCCAGTGTTCAGTAGACAATTTTGTGCGACTTATTGTTAAGAATTTGGATTAGTGGGACTAATCAAATCCTTCTCAACAAGAACTATTAATGTGCCACTTGGTAATAATTTGCAATATCCAGTTGAATTCGTCTTTTTGGACGTTGTTAAGCCTCCCACTGATTTCACTACAGCTGGTATCGCAAATTACGCTAAGGAGTTGAATATAAGCGAGGGATTTAACGTTATAATAGATGCCCTTAATAAGGAGAAAAAGGCTATTGCTGGGATTTCTGCAGTTTTTCCATTAGCCATTGCTGAGTTGGCTGCACTTACCATTGATTGGTCTGAAGTGTCTTCTGAAGAGGGTTATAGGCAAGTTGAGGAGAGGGCTAGGGAATTACAAAACGTTTATAATGAGGTTTTATCTACGATAAATAACTGCATTGAAGCTTATCCCGGTTTAACTAGGAATCACAAGACAATGTATAGGCAAATGATAAGGGATTATCTGAATGGCATTTTACCACTTGCAAATCCAGATTGGAGTCCCAACGAGTTAAAGGATTATTTACTACAAGAGGTCACGAATTACTTGTTAAATTATGGGATCTCGTGTTAATTTCCTCTTTTTCCAAAAATTGGACGAATAGAATTATTATGCGGGGGACGGGATTCGAACCCGTGCAGGCCTTCGCCAGCGGATCTCTTACTTGGGGGTCTTAAGTCCGCCCCCTTTGACCAGGCTCGGGCACCCCCGCAATCTATTATACTGAGTTCAGTTTTACCTTATATGTTTTTCCAACAAAAATCTTAATTATGTGGTATATAATGAGTAAGAGGGAATATTATGGTTAAACATTCGAGGGGTTATCGAACTAGATCAAGGAGTTTATTGAGAAAGAGTCCTAGAGAGAGAGGTGCAGTTCCATCTCTAAGCAGATTAATGGTTGAATATAAGGAAGGAGATAAGGTCGTAATAAAGATAAACCCATCAGTACATTCCGGTATGCCTCATAGGCGGTATCAAGGCAAAGTAGGGAAAATTATTGGAAAACGAGGTAGGGCATATTTAGTTTCGGTCACATTGGGCGATAAGGAAAAGGTAATAATTGTTAGGCCTGAACATTTGGTTTCTTTTAGTTCTAGTGGGTGATTAGTATTTGTCATCTGTATACATAGTTGAGGAGCACTATATTCCTTACTCAGTGGCGAAAAAATTACTAAGTGATGTAATTAAATCTGGGAGTTCATCTAATTTATTACAAAGGACTTATGATTATTTAAATAGTGTAGAGAAATGTGATGCTGAGTCCGCACAGAAGGTTGTTGAAGAGTTGAGCAGTATTATAAGTAGGGAAGATGTTAGAGCGGTTTTAGCTAGTATTTGCCCTATTACACCTGACGAGGTAAGGAGTATTTTGATAATGGACAGTAATAGGACATATACTTCTGAGGACATACAAAAAATAATTGATATAATTAGGAAATACATTAAGAGTTGAGTTTTTACTTTTAGAATCTATTACTACTTAGGGAAGTAGAATTGCAAAGAAAAAGGGTAGTAAAGGAGCGAGTAGTGTATGTTTTAGATTATATGAGGGAAGGTAATCCATTAGATAGGCATAAGTTTCACAAGGATAAGCCTCTTATTCAAGCTGTAGGGGAGGATTACTTCTTATTGCTTGAACTCACTCCTCTATCTTATAATTTGGATTTCTTTCCCGAGGATAAGATTGAATTGGACTCAAATTCCAGTGTTAAGGTAGATGCTCATATTTCTTACGAGGATCTTACATCAGTATCTAAAGATAATTTGCCTAAGATCTTGCATAAAATAGTTTTAGAGAAAGAAAAAGTCTTCGTGGAGATTTTTAACAAGGCTGAACCATTAACGTTAAAGCTTCATGCGTTGGAGTTATTGCCAAACATTGGTAAAAAGACTTTAAGAATAATTCTGGAGGAAAGAAAGAAGAAACCCTTTGAGAGTTTTAAAGATATAGAGACGCGTATAGGCGTTAAGGATGTGGCTTCAATACTAGTAGAGAGGATAATGAAGGAGATGCAAGGTGGAGAGAAATACTATCTGTTTGTATATCCTCTTGTATCAGATGAAAATAAAAGATTAGAACAGCAATTCATTTACGTGGGTTATATTGAAAAGCTAAAGTAAGGCTTTCACAAGTTTTTCTTATTGACAAGAGTTTTATAGAAAAGTTTATTTCATACGTGGATACTGGAATCAGACCTATTTTAGAGATTGGATGTGGAAAAGGGAATATTACTAAGTTTTTAGAACCCGATATTTGTATTGAATTAGATAAGAAAATGACAGACTATTTGAAAAATTATAATCTTGTAATAGCAGATGCGAGATATTTGCCAATACTAAGGGGTCAATTGGTTTCTTCTCTACCTTACCAGATAACTTCAGATTTTTTCAAGGAGGTAGTTAAACTTGACAATATACCTAAGCTTACATTGATTTTGCAAAAGGATTTTGTGGATAAGATTCTTAACGATCCTACATATATTTCTTTTTTGCTTAATTATGTGTTTGATATACAGACTAAAGACATAATTCCACCAAGATGTTTCAGTCCTCGTCCAAAAGTCTATTCAATTATTACAGTTTTTAATAGGATAAGAGAATATAATGAAGATGTTGATAGTTTAATTTCATGTATTAGTAGATATAGGAATAAAACTTTAAAAAAGGCTTCTAAGTTGTGTGGGCTTAGTTCAGATAATAATTTGAAGGTGAGGGAATTTAAACCTTGGCAAGTGTTAGAATTGTTGAATTCCGTGGGATTAAGTTATGTTTGAATGATCAGACGTATGAACCTTCTCATGATACCGATATTCTACTTAACTTAGTAAAGGTAGGTAAAGGGGATAAGGTCTTAGATATGGGATCTGGTTCTGGGATTTTAGGAATATGGTCTCTGATAATGGGAGGAAAGGTAATGTTTGTAGATATAAATCCATATGCGACAACATCTACATTATGTTCCTTAAAAGTTAATAATCTGTATAATAGTCCAAATTATTTAGGTGTTCTTAATTGCGATTTGTTGTCTTGTCTTAGAAAGTATAATTTTGATGCAGCTATTTTTAACCCTCCCTATTTACCAGTGGAGGAGTATAATGAATGGATAGGGTATAGTTGGTCTGGTGGAAAGGATGGAAGTAAAGTTCTTGTTGATTTTTTAAAAACTGTAAAAGCTAATAGAATTTATACCCTATATTCTTCTTTAAGTGATGAAGATAGGATATTATATGCTATTAATAAGGGAAGATTCAAAATTTCACAGAAGTATGAGAAGGTTATTGGGTATGAGAGATTGATAGGATTGGAGTTGGTGAAGGAGGATGATAAGGGTAGTTTTAGTAGAGCCTGAAGGTGAATATAACATTGGTTTTGTTGCCAGATTATGTAGAAATTTTTTGGTTGATGAACTCTATATAGTTAATCCAAGGGCCAATGTTTCTGAGGCTTTCAAGTTTTCCGCCGGTGGGAAAGAATTTTTAGAGAAGGCTAAAATTGTAAATAGCTTTGATGAGGCTATAAATGACGTCGATATTAAGATAGCTACTTCCAGTATAGCAGATAATAATGGAGATATTTTACGGAAATCTATAAGACCGTGGGAACTGCTGTCTTTAATTCAAGGTAAGAAAGTCGCATTGGTTTTCGGTAGAGAAAGCGTTGGTCTAACTAGAGAAGAGATATTTAAGTGTGATTTTCTCCTTTATATTCCAGCGAATCCTAGTTATCCCGTTCTTAATCTTTCTCATGCTGTTGGCATAGTATTATATGAAATTTGGAAAAATAGAGAATTATTGAATAATCCCCAGACTTCTACAATTTCTGATCAATCGATAAAATTAATAGATAAATATGCCGAAATTCTCTATAAAATGCTTAAAAGATCTGATGATGATTATAAGATGTATATAGCACTAAAGCGTGCCATTATAAAGGGAGTAAAGGATGAGGAAGAGGCTAGGGTCATTGTGCATTTTTTGAGAAAACTTTATACCAGAATAATCCACAATGAAAAAGAGATGAATAATGTCAGCTAAAGGAGGGGCAATCAAGGATAAGTGGAAAATGAAGAAATGGTATAGTATAATTGCACCTAAAGTTTTTGGAGAGGTTTCCTTAGGTTCTACACCAGCCTACGATGTGACTCAAACCATAGGGAGAAGAGTTGAGACAACTTTATATGATCTCACTGGTGATTTCAGCCAAGTTTACGTTCACTTATACTTTAAGATTATAAGCAATGAAGGGGACAGATTGATTACGAGATTTGTTGGACATGAGCTCTCGAGAGATTACTTAAGATCATTAATTAGGAGAAAGAGCTCTAAAGTAAACAGCGTATTTGATGTTACTACTAAGGATGGTTATGTAGTAAGGGTTAAGGGATTAGTTCTAACTACGTATAAATGTCATCAATCTCAAAAAACTGCGATTAGAAAAATAATTAATGAGACCATATCCAAAAAAGCTAGTGAACTTACCTTTGATGATTTTACACAAGAGGTAGTGTTTGGGAGACTAGCTAATGAAATATTTGAGGCAACAAAGAAGATATACCCACTAAGGAAGGCTGAAATAGAAAAAACTAAAGTGCTAAAAGTGCCAGAAAATTTAGGTAAACAAGTTGAAAGCAGTAGTGTTAGCGGCGGGTAAAGGAGAGAGATTAGAGCCAATAACTCATACAAGACCTAAACCTTTTGTTCCTGTTCTTGATACTCCTTTAATTTTAAGAAATATTAGAATAGTTAAGAAATATGTTAATGATGTTGTAATTGTAATAAATTCAAATCATAAGGAATATTTTAAACTTATTGAAGGAGTTAGCCTAGTTGAACAGACTGAAGGAAAAGGTACTGCGGCAGCTTTACGAGCAGTGAAAAAATATCTTGAGAGAGATGACGAATTTTTAGTTATATATGGGGATCTTCTTTTTGAAGAAGAAGCAGTAGAGAAAATAGTTAACACTCACGGAGAAGCAATTCTAGCTACAGAATCCGACGATCCTAAAAAATATGGCGTTATAGTTAAAGATTCGGAAAATAGACTAGTGAGAATAGTTGAAAAACCCGAAAATCCTCCTTCGAAATTAATCAATGCAGGTATCTATAAGCTTACCTATGATATTTTCTCATATATAGACAAAATAGGTTTATCAAGCAGAGGTGAACTTGAACTTACAGATGCTGTAAATCTTATCGGAAATAAGGTGAAGGTAGTTACATACAATGGGATATGGTTAGATATAGGAAGGCCTTGGGATTTAATAGAGGCTAATAAGGTCCTTTTAGATAAGGAGAAGGATAGAAATCTAGGTGTGATGGAGGAGAATGTCAAAATTAAAGGTAAGGCAATTATTGAAGATGGTGTTGTAATAAAATCTGGTACCTATATAGAGGGTCCCGTTTATATAGGCAAAAATTCTGTTATCGGACCCAATGCCTATATAAGGCCATATAGCGTGATAGGAAGTAACGTTAAGGTGGGTGCGTTCAATGAGATAAAGGAGAGTGTGATAATGGAAAATACAAAGATACCGCATTTAAGTTATGTCGGCGATAGTGTAATCTGTGAAGATGTGAATTTTGGGGCAGGAACGATAACAGCTAATCTACGATTTGATGAAAAGGAAGTTAAAGTCAATATAAAAAATGAAAGGGTAGGCAGTGGAAGAAAGAAATTAGGTGCAATAGTAGGCGCTCATGTAAGAACTGGGATTAACGTATCCATATTGCCTGGAGTAAAGATTGGTGCATATGCTTGGATTTATCCAGGTGCTATCGTAGATAGGGATGTTGAGAAAGGTGAGAAATTTGTTCCATACTACTTAAGAAGGTCTAGCGGTACTTGATACAATCTTTATTACATCATTGTTCTGTAGTTGATAATTCTCTCCAACTCTCATTTTCCTCTTCACATCAATAGCGTATAAGAAACCTTTTGCTAATTCCGTATGTATAGCGTTAGCTAAATCTTTTGGAGTAGAACCTTTCTTTAGGAGTATCGCGTCCGGTAAAACGTTTCCATTTCTGTCAGTCAGTTTCTTCTCATCTTCTACTGGATATGTTACGATCATGTTCAACGCATCAACTGTTGCTGTATTTATGGCTTCTTGCACTCCAGTACTTCCATACACTTGTAGCACACTACTTCTAATATATTCTAGAGCACTTTTTTGTTTCTCGTTTAATGGTTTAAGTATGGTAAAATCATTATCTCCTGGAATGTAAGCTATTATTCCAGCCTTTGCTGCTTTCCTTAGAGCCATTTCTGATGCTGCACTAGTTGGAATAACCCACTTGTATTTCTCTTTTAATCTCTTAATGTTATTTCGAGCTTGTGGTAAATCGCTCTTGTTTGCAGCAATTATCATAGGTTTACTTATTTCTCGTAAAGTTTTAGCGAATGCCCTTAAATCTTGTTCCGTCCATTGCATTAATTTTAGGTTTTCCAATTTTGTAGCTTTTAGAGTTTCAATAATGTGTGATCTATTTACAGATATTCCAGATAATTTACTTAGTAAGGCTTCTACTAGATCTTTTCCAGACAAATCTGTTGTTCTTGCAAATTTAGCCCAGTCTTTATTAATAATGGAATAAAACCATTCATTGAGCTCATTTTCTATAAACTTTATATCTTCTTCTGGGTCTCTTGACCCCGGCTCTACTGGGACACCCTCTTCATTTGTGGATCCACTTGCGTCAATTACATGTATTAGTGCATCAGCTTGACGTAAATCATCTAGGAACTTGTTTCCTAATCCTCTTCCTTCATGGGCACCAGGTATTAATCCAGCTACATCTATTAGTTTTACTGGTATGAATCTATAATCATCTATGCAAATGGAATTCTTCGGATTACATTTGACATTAAATTCAGTATGAACACATTTCACTCTTATATATCCTATACCTTCATTTGGATTTATAGTTACAAATGGTCTGTTAGCTATTTCCACATCTTTTAGTGTAGCTGCTGCAAAAAACGTACTTTTACCTACATTGGTCTTTCCTATAATTCCAATGGTAATCATATGTTCTGATTTAGTGGACACATTTATTAATTAGATGCTTAGCATAGTATTTTGAGAATAGATGACATTATCAGTGTATCACTATATAGAGAACACATGGAATTCAGAAGAGTGGAAAAAAGGTTTATTAAGGCAGAGATTTATTGAATGGAGAAGAGAGCCTTCGATAGTTAGGTTAGCTAAACCAACTAGGCTAAACAGGGCTAGAAGTTTAGGCTATAAGGCTAAGCAAGGATTTGTTATAGTGAGAGTCAGAGTTAGGAGAGGAGGTCTTAATAAGCCTAGACCAAATAAGGGAAGAAGACCAAAAAGGATGGGTGTTTATGGTTATGGTCCAGCTAAAGGATATAAGTGGATAGCTGAGGAAAGGGCTGCAAGGAAATACCCCAATTTAGAGGTGCTTGGTAGTTATTATGTTGGAGAGGATGGTCTTTACAAGTATTATGAGATAATCATGGTGGATCCTTCTCATCCAGTAATAAAGAATGATCCTAAGTATAAGTGGCTTCAAGATCCTAGCAATAGGAATAGAGTGTTTAGAGGTTTAACGTCTGCAAGTAAGAAGGCTAGAGGATTGAGGAAATCTAAAGGGCTTAAAGGTACTGTAAAACATAAGTGGAGTAGGAAACAGAAAGAGAGAGAAGAGAAGAAGAGACATGAAGCGAGTAAGTATTATAGATTACAAAGGTATGATAAAATACCAGGAAAGTGAGCATGAAAGTAAATCAAGCAATACTTTCAGTTTTTATCCATGAAACAGAGGATTACAATAAAATAGTAAATACCATAGAGAGTTTTTTCTCTCCTCTTATCTCTAGCTCAAAGAAAAATATCGCAACTGTTCAAGGTCATTACGGTAATAAAATAGTTATATTGGAATATAGATTTGATAAGAAGAATGGAGAGCAATTTTTTAAAATGATATTAGATAAAATTGAAACTACGGAATTAATGTTTATTCTTACAACTATGGATTCCCATATGGATGGGAGTAAACTATATTTGAGATTCGATAAACAGTATTTGGTTGCCGAGCGTAGACTTGTTCTTAAAGAGGGTGATGATGTCGTTAAATGTATGATTTCGTTTAATACTTCTTTGGAGAATATAAAGGAGGAGATAAAGAAGCTTGTTAGTAGTAGAATCATGCATTCTAAACTCTAGGCTGTTTCCTTACGTCAAAAGGTTAGGATATAACATGGTTTTTAGTGAAGATGGTTTGGTTGGTATAAAAAGGGTTACTATAAAAGCGGAAAATGGGAATCAACTGAAAAAGATGCTTAAGAAGCCTTTTATTGAGAGAGATGTGTTAGTTTTTGTAAAACCCCTTTCAATAGATGCCTTAAAGTATGCTATTATCAACAAAAGGGTCAATGCTGTGATATTGGCTGATGATAATATGAGGATATTTAAGAAAAGTATGCTAAACCTATTAAGATCTTATGACAAATTCGTTGAAATTTCACTTAAATCTTCTAGCGGGTTATTATATAATGCTATAGTGTTTGCATATAAATGGATACCTAACATTATTTTCTCCTCATATGCAAGTGATTTTAACGAGATCTGGAGTCCAATCTCTAAAATAAGTTATTTGACCGTATTGGGAGCTGATGAAGAGGAAGCTTATAAGTTTGTTATATTAAATCCCATAAAGTTGTTGAATGAACTCAATTCAACTAATAATTAACATTATATTAATATTATGGCTTCTCATATTAACTGTATTATATCTCAGAAAAAAAAGCTTAAACATTAATATTGTGAAAAATAAGAAAATAGTAAGAGCTAAAAGATATATAGTATTTTACGTTATTGCAGAATCCAAAGTAAAAGGTGATGATTTAGAGAGGGTTGTTCGTAACTCCTTGAAGGATCTATTAGGTAATTTATGGCTTAATATCGCAAATCCTAAAGTTGTTACATATAGAGAGGATACTCAAGAAGGGATTATATCTACTAATAGGATAGGCTATAAGGCTGTTTTAGCTAGTTTACCTTTTGCTAAGGAAATTAATGGTAACAAAATACTTATAGTTCCAAGAAGAACAACCGGAAGCTTAAAAAAGGCTAAAAAACTAATCGGATTAAAGTGATGAAGCCGCTCCAGACTGTATCGATGATGTTCTCTGCGACGAGCTGAACGATATTTTTAAAATTAGGGATTACTCAGTATTTCATGAGTGAATAGTATATGGCGTTCGGACCAGCCGCTATGGGATATGATAGGGCAATAACCATATTCTCGCCCGACGGATCACTATATCAAGTAGACTATGCATTTGAAGCTGTAAAAAAGGGATGGACAGCAATAGGTATTAAATCAAAATCTGGTGTTGTTATTGCAAGCGAGAAAAGAAAAGCCCAATCATTATTAGATGTAGATAGTATAGAGAAAGTATTTTTAATCGACGATCATGTAGGGTGCAGTTTTGCTGGGCTAGCCTCTGATGGTAGAGTTTTAATAGACTATGCGAGAAATATAGCATTACAACATAGGTTAATATATGATGAACCAGTTAGTATTGATTATCTAACAAAATCAGTTGCTGATGTTAAGCAAATGTACACACAACATGGAGGAGTTAGACCATTTGGTGTTGCACTAGTAATTGCAGGAATAGACAAATCAGTTCCTAAACTATATATGACTGAACCTAGTGGGCAATATATGCCATATCAAGCTGTTGCAATAGGACAAGGTTATTATACAGCTACTGAGTTTTTAGAGAAGAATTACAAGGAGGACTTGACTATAGAAGATACTATACTCCTAGCCTTAAAGGCCTTATCGGCTACTCTTAAGCCTAATGAAAAGTTAACTCCAAATACTGTGGAAATAGGATACGCCTCAACCCAAACTGGGCTATTTCTAAAAATGACCACTGAAGATAAGAATATGTATTTACAGAAGTTATAATAAGGTGGATTTTTTTTATGACGAAGGAGCGTGATTATGTAGTAGTTAAATATGAATCACATGGAGAGAGGTTTGAGATATTAGCTAAGCCTAAAGAAGCATTAGCTTTTAGAAGTGGGAAGAGCATAAGCCTTGCTGATGTAGTAGTTTCTGACACTATTTATAAGGACGTGAAGAAAGGTTTGAAAGCATCTCCAGCATCACTCAAAAAAGTTTTTGGTACTACTGATTTCGAGACAATTGTAAAAGAAATTTTACTTAAAGGTGAATTACCGGTAACTGCAGAACAAAGGAAAGAGATGTTAGAAACTAAGAGAAAGCAAATAATTGATTTTATTCATAGAAACGCCGTTGATCCTAAAACTAATTTACCAATTCCGCCAACTAGATTAGAGATGGCAATGGAACAAGCTAGAATACAAATCGATTTAAACAAAGACGTGGAGGCACAAGCTATGCAAATAGTAAAGGAGATTTCTAAGATAATTCCAATTAAAATAGCGAGAGCTCTGCTTAGTATTAAAGTACCATCAGAATATAGCTCTAAGGTTAGATCACAATTACATAACTTAGGGGAGGTAAAAAAAGCCAATTGGTTAGAAGATGGTACATTATTAGCTGAATTGGAAATACCAGCGGGTGCACAGCAAGACGTTATAGATAAGTTAAATAATCTGACAAAAGGAGAAGTTGAAGTTAAAGTATTGCAAGTGAGATAGAAATGAGTCAGTCCCAGAAAATTGTTTTACAGCCAAGATCAATAGTAGTGCCTGGCGAGTTATTAGCTGAAGGCGAGTTCCAGATTCCTTGGTCTCCTTATATATTAAAGGTTAATAGTAAATATTACTCTACAGTTGTTGGACTTTTTGATGTAAAAGATACTCAGTTTGAAGTGATTCCTTTGGAAGGGTCGTTTTACTATCCTAAGGTCAATGATGTGGTAATAGGTTTAGTAGAGGACGTTGAAATCTATGGTTGGGTGGTTGACATAAAAGCGCCTTATAAGGCATATTTACCAGCCTCAAATCTTTTAGGAAGATCCGTTAATGTTGGAGAGGATTTAAGGAGGTATTTAGATGTAGGTGACTACGTTATAGCTAGAATTGAAAATTTTGATAGATCAATAGATCCCGTTTTATCAGTTAAGGGCAAGGATCTAGGTCGTGTAAATAATGGTATAGTCATTGATATAATGCCAGTTAAAGTTCCGCGTGTTATAGGTAAGAATAAAAGTATGCATGAGACTTTGACCTCAAAAAGTGGATGCAGCATGTTTGTTGCCAATAATGGTAGAATATGGGCTACTTGTCCTTCCCGTTTTTCTGAAGAAATTTTAATCGAGGCCATTAGGAAGATTGAAAATGAGTCACATATAAAAGGATTGACAGATAGAATAAAACAATTCATTGAGGAAAAATTAGGTGAGAGAAATGCTTCAAGTGGAGAGACCAAAACTAATCCTTGAAGATGGAAAGCGAATAGATGGTAGAAAGCCAGATGAATTAAGGAGTATAAAGATAGAATTGGGAGTTCTCAAAAACGCTGATGGTTCAGCGATTTTTGAGATGGGAAATACAAAGGCTATAGCAGCGGTTTACGGTCCAAAAGAAATGCATCCAAGACATTTATCTCTTCCGGATAGGGCAGTATTAAGAGTTAGATATCATATGACACCATTCTCTACAGACGAGCGAAAGAATCCCGCACCTAGTAGAAGAGAGATTGAGCTTTCTAAGGTTATAAGAGAAGCTTTAGAATCAGCTGTTTTAGTGGAATTGTTTCCAAGAACTGCCATAGATGTTTTTACTGAAATATTACAAGCAGACGCGGGATCCAGATTAGTTTCATTGATGGCTGCGTCTTTGGCGTTAGCTGATGCTGGAATTCCTATGAGAGATTTAATAGCTGGGGTAGCCGTAGGAAAGGCTGATGGAGTAATAGTTCTAGATTTAAATGAACCCGAGGATATGTGGGGAGAGGCTGATATGCCGGTTGCAATGATGCCATCTTTAAACCAAGTAACGTTATTTCAGTTAAATGGTAATATGACTCCGGAGGAATTTAGACAGGCTTTTGATTTAGCAGTTAAGGGTATAAATATAATATATAATTTAGAGAGGGAGGCTCTAAAAAGTAAGTATGTAGAGTTTAAAGAAGAGGGTGTATAGAATTGTCTTCAACTCCGTCGAATCAAAATATTATACCTATAATCAAGAAGGAAAGTATAGTAAGTCTTTTTGAGAAAGGCATTAGGCAAGACGGAAGGAAATTAACGGATTATAGACCTCTTTCTATAACCTTGGATTACGCAAAAAAGGCTGATGGTTCTGCGTTAGTTAAGTTAGGCACGACAATGGTATTAGCTGGGACAAAACTTGAAATAGATAAACCTTACGAAGATACGCCTAATCAAGGAAACCTCATTGTGAATGTTGAACTCCTACCTTTAGCCTATGAGACCTTTGAACCTGGGCCTCCAGATGAGAATGCTATTGAATTAGCTAGAGTAGTGGATAGAAGCTTAAGGGATTCTAAAGCTCTAGATCTAACTAAACTTGTAATAGAACCCGGTAAAAGTGTATGGACAGTATGGCTTGATGTTTATGTATTAGATTATGGTGGGAATGTATTGGACGCATGTATGTTGGCCTCAGTCGCAGCATTGTATAATACTAAAGTGTATAAGGTAGAACAAGATTCTAATGGGTTTAGAATCAATAAAAATGAAGTTGTTGGTAAATTACCATTGAATCATCCAGTAGTTACAGTGTCTATAGCAAAAGTTGACAAATATTTAATAGTTGATCCAGATTTGGATGAAGAGTCAATAATGGACACTAAGGTTTCCTTTTCCTATACGCCAGATCTAAAAATAGTGGGGATTCAAAAGAGTGGAAAGGGTAGTATGTCATTACAAGATATTGATCAGGCTGAGAATACAGCAAGATTAGTAGCTGTCAAGCTTTTAGAAGAACTTAAAAAGCAGTTAGGAATTTAATTATAGGTGGCAATTATGGGGAAAGTCACGGGAATTGCTGGAAGATACGGGGCTAGATATGGATCTACTTTAAGAAAAAAGTGGAAAGAAATAATGGAAAAGAGGTATGATGACCATCAATGTCCCTATTGCAAGACCACTGGTAAGGTTATCAGATTGGCTTCTGGAATATGGTACTGTAAGAAATGTAATTCTAAGTGGGCCGGTCTTGCATATACACCGTACTAGAATAGTTATAACTTCATCTAGAGATCCTAGTATTAGAACAAGAAATTTTTTAAATATTTTAACTTCTCTGTTACCAGACTCAGTTAAAATTACACGGGGTAAAAAAAGTAAGAAAGAGATATTTGAAAGGGCTATTAATTTAGGAGCAATATATTTATTGTTCGTATTAGCTAAGAATGGTAATCCGTTGAGAATAATTGTTTATGATTTAGAAACTTTTTCTATAAAATATTTTTTTAAATTACACGGTTTATCACTACCTTCTGACTATAATATCCCATTATATCAGATAAAAAGGCATAATAGTGTATGCACAGAACTAAATGGGTGTGATTTTCTAAGAGATTTTCTAGTCGATATGAATATCTACAACTTGTCAAATAATTGCGATGTTATTGTGAACACGAGGCTAGTCTCTAATAATATTTGTGAACTTTTGTTTACGTTATCTACGAAAAACATTAAGTTTTTGAAGATGCTATTAGAAATGTGAAGATAGAGATTTCAATTTATCCAGATAATTTCAATAAAAACGAATTCCAGGATATGATATATGATTCGATAATAATTGAAAAGATAGATACTAAATATGTAAAAATTAAGAAATCCCCTTTACAGATTGAGATAGATGCACCATCAATTACAAGAGCTAGGGCTATAATGAACTCTTATATACTTTGGATCTATACAATTCTAAAGTCACTGGAAGAGGTGGAAAAAAGTGGCCGAGAAATTACCTCCAGAAGTTCAAGCTCAACTAGCTAAGTTTCAACAGTTAAAAGATCAGCTTGATAGATTATTATTGGAAAAGTCTACTATAGAGAATGAATTAAGGGAGATAAACAAGGTATTGGAAGAATTATCAGTTCTTAATGCAGATGCTACTATTTATAAGATTGTAGGGAACTTATTGGTTAAATCGGATAAGACATCAGTAGAAAAGGAGCTTAATGATAGGAAAGAATTATTAGAACTCAGATCAAGGACTTATCAGAAGCAAGAAAGTATTTTAAGAAAGCAGCTAGAAGACTTACAAGCTAAAATAAATGAGATGTTATCAAAATATTATCCGCAAGGTGGCCAAACAGGTATAAAAGCTTAAGCTAAATAACTTATTAGTGTTATGGTAATTAGAATTTATGCTGATGATAGGGAAAAGGCTAGTGGTATACCAGAATTATTAAAGGAGTTGGGAATTACAGTAATACTATCTCAACTTAGTGTTGCTGATTATGTGATAGGTGAAGATGCTGCAGTAGAGAGGAAGTCGGTAAATGATTTGGTAAATTCGGTTTTTGACAAGAGGTTTTTTGACCAAATCAGTAGGCTTTCAGAGGTTTATAATTTTCCAATGTTAATTGTTGAAGGTGATATTAATGAAATTAGGAAAATAACTGAAAAGTGGAGAGCGATAAATAACGCTTTAATTTCTGCCACGATTGATTATAATATTAAAGTATTTTATTCTAGAGATAAAAAAGATACTGCGGAAATTTTGAAAAAAATAGCAGAGAAGTATCAATTCGGCGAAAATGGGAGTAGGAGAATTAATTTACATAATAAGGCTAAACTAGAAAGTATTTCTGATATGCAACTTTATATTGTAGAATCTTTTCCTTATGTTGGTTCTGTACTTGCTGAAAGGCTACTACTTAAGTTTGGAACTATACAGAATATTTGTAATGCATCTATATCAGAATTGGAAAAAGCATTAGGTAGTAGGAAAAAAGCTGAGGATATTTATAAAATTTTAAGGGCACACTATTCTAAAACTAACGCTGATAATGATAGTAAGAAAAGTACCTCTTTATTTGACTTCCTTTAAATTTTTTAGTCTCTTTTTTAGCATTACCTTTTAATATGGGTCTAGAGAAGTTTAAGTGCAAGAAGTTGGTGATTTCATTTGCCTAGATATAAGACAGTAGAGCAAGTTCTAAGCCTAATGAAAGATAGAACGAGAGTTAGGAATATAGGTATAATTGCTCACGTGGATCATGGAAAAACCACAACTAGTGATACGTTATTGGCAGCATCGGGTATAATATCTCCTAAAGTAGCAGGTGAAGCTCTAGCATTAGATTACTTAAGTGTTGAGCAACAAAGAGGTATAACAGTAAAGGCTGCTAACATTAGTTTGTATCACGAAGCGGAAGGTAAAGGTTATGTCATTAACTTAATTGATACACCTGGACACGTTGATTTCAGCGGAAGAGTCACGAGGAGTCTAAGAGTTTTAGATGGCTCAATCGTAGTTGTAGACGCAGTGGAAGGAATTATGACACAGACTGAAACAGTATTAAGGCAAAGCTTGGAGGAGAGAGTCAGACCAATTCTATTTATAAACAAAGTAGATAGATTGGTAAAGGAATTAAAATTAAGCCCACAAGAAATGTTAAATAGATTATTAGATATAATTAGGCAAGTTAATAACTTAATTGATATGTATGGAGAACCGGAATTTAAAGAAAAATGGATGATTAATCCGCAAGCTGGAAATGTGATATTTGGATCTGCTAAAGATAAATGGGGATTTAGTTTACCTATGGCACAGAAAAAAGGAATTAATATGAAGAATGTTATTGACGCATACACTGCTTCCGATAAGTCTAAACTTGAAGAGCTAGCTGCGCAAGCTCCTATTAATGAAGCGTTACTAGATGCTGCTATAAAGTTCGTTCCCAATCCTATTGAAGCGCAAAAGTATAGAATTCCAAAAATCTGGAAAGGAGATCTAGATAATGAATTAGCTAAGGCGATGTTAAATGCTGATCCGAATGGTCCCATAGTATTTATGATAACCGATATGAAAGTTGATCCTCATGCAGGATTAGTGGCAACAGGAAGAGTATTCTCAGGTACCCTTAGGTCTGGTGAAGAATTGTGGTTAGTTAACGCTAAGACCTCACAGAGGATACTTCAAGTTAGCCTATACATGGGTCCAACTAGGGAACTTGCAGAAGAAATTCCAGCAGGCAATATCGCAGCAGTATTAGGTTTAGATAGAGCAAGATCCGGTGAGACAGCTATATCTGTTGGTTTTAGTAATGTTCAAGGAAGTTTTGAAAGATTACATTACATATCTGAACCAGTAGTTACTATAGCCGTAGAGCCTAAGAATCCTAAAGATTTGACTAAGATGATTGATGCATTAAGGAAGCTTAGTATTGAAGATCCAAACCTGGTGGTTAAAATAAATGAAGAAACTGGAGAATACTTGTTATCTGGAATGGGTTTCTTACATTTAGAGGTATCATTGCAGCTATTACGTGAGAATTACGGTATTGACGTAGTTACTACTCCACCAATTGTTGTTTATAGGGAAAGTATAAGAGCTAAGAGCCAAGTATTTGAAGGAAAGTCTCCAAATAAGCATAACAAATTCTACTTAAGTGTGGAGCCTTTAAATGACAAGACTATAGAGCTAATAAGTAATGGCACGATAAGGGAGGATATGGATAGCAAGGAGATGGCTAAGATATTAAGAGATGAAGCCAGTTGGGACTATGATGAAGCTAAGAGAATTATTGCAATAGATGAAAACGTTAACGTCTTTGTAGATTTAACTAGTGGTGTCCAGCATTTAAGGGAAGTTATGGATACAGTACTTCAAGGATTTAGGTTAGCTATGAAAGAAGGTCCTTTAGCTCATGAACCAATTAGAGGTGTTAAGGTCATCTTACATGATGCTGTAATACACGAGGATCCTGCCCATAGAGGCCCAGCTCAGATATACCCTGCAGTTAGAAACTCCATATTTGCAGGATTCTTAACTTCCAGACCGACTTTACTAGAACCAATACAGAAACTGGACATAAGAGTGCCTGCAGATCTTATAGGTAATGTCACTGCAGTAATAACGAGAAAAAGAGGAAAGATATTGGACGTCTCTCAAATAGCTAATATGTCTAGGATAACCGCTGAGATTCCAGTTTCAGAGTCATATGATATGGCGAGTGAACTAAGAGGATCTACTGGAGGTAGGGCGTTCTGGGGTACTGAGTTTAGTAGATGGGCTCCGGTTCCGGATAGTATCTTACTGGATGTGGTTACTAAGATTAGAGAGAGGAAAGGATTACCTAAAGAGCTACCTAAAGTGGAAGATTTCTTGTCGTGAGTCGAATTGTCGATTAATTATAAAATATTCAACAATGTAAAGGCAGTGCTTTTTGATTTTGACGATACATTAGTCGATTTTAGTACGAAGGCTAATGATGCTTTAGATGCTGTAAGTAAGGATATATATACGTACATAAAGGAGAATTATCGACAAGAAATTGATATAAATATAATTAAGAAATTAGTAGAAGAGGAAAGTAAGAAATTGGATAGCCAAGGAGAGTATAATAGAAATAAATGGTGGGAGAGTATTCTAAAATCATTAAATATTGTTCACATAGATAAGTCTCAGCTTTACGATTGGACTAGCTTGTATTGGTCAATTGCTAGCCAAACTGAACCATACGAAGATGCAAAGGAAATTGTAGAATATCTAGATAGTAAGGGATATAAACTTGGCATAGTTACAAATAGTGATGGAGAAGGGGGAAATAAAAGTAGTAGATTGAAAACCTTTCCCTTAATAGATAAATTCGATTTGATATTAATAGCTGGAGAAGGAGGTATTAGACCAAAGCCTAATTTAGAGCCGTTTATAATATCATGCGAAAAGCTTTCAGTAGATCCCAGATCGTGTGTTTTTGTGGGAGACGAGCCAGTAAAAGATTGTTTAGCAGCTAAAAAGGCTAACATGATTAGTGTGCTAATAGATAGAGAAGGTAAAGTGAAAAACGCCGAACTTTATGCAGACTTTGTAATATCCAGTCTTAAGCAATTAGAAGAATTTCTTTAATATGAAATAAATTTTGTTAATGTATTCGGTAGTTATTGATTCCTTTAATTCATTAATATAATATGAATAAAACCTATAAAATATTTCATCATTTCTCAGTCTTTTTATACATCCTAAATCCTCGATACAAACGTCATTTTTTCTTGCAATGTTCAATCCCTTAATCTTATGAAATAGTTCAACTGTAGAATAAGGTTGATTAAGTTCTAGTATGCCTCCATATAATTTTACAATCTCTCTATATGCCTCCATATAATTTTTATCAAGTAAATCCTCAATATTTACTAAGTATGATTTTAGTTCTGCTGGTAATTCCACAAGATCTTTCTTAAGTTCCTCTTTCATTTCACGTGTTTTATACTCTATATTTTCATTAATTATTCTATTAATTATATCTAATATTGTACTTGCATTTAAAAATGCGTTAGACTTGTCATTTTCTATGACGTCGTATTCACCATGATAATGAATATTTCCTAAACTCTCTATTGTAATACTTGGAATTCCAACTTTTATGTATGAATACCCATCGCTATATATCTCAGGGCTTCCAACTACATTTTTAAAGTATTTGTTGGAGAGTTCAAGAAGTCCAGGTACAGCTTTTAAGATCAAACTTTCCTCACTTATATTATCCATGTTGATGTTAAGTAAGATATCGTCAGTGTTTTTGTAATTTTTCAAAAATTCTCTAGAACCATGCGACCATGAGAAGGTTGAGAAATTTAAAGAGCCCGATTCCTCTGCAGTAAATGAGATTAGATGGGTTTCGTAAACATTAGATCTAAATTCTCTCAATAAAGCCACTGCTAAAAGATTGTCTCTCTCTCCTTTAAACCAATGATCATGATGTGCTGTAATATGTATTATCTTATTTTCATTTTTCGAATTTCTTATGGCTTCGATAATATAACCTGTTGCAAAAGGGTTTATGTCAGTTTTTAGTGATATTCTACACCTACCCTTTATGTAAGGAAAATCGTTCTCCTTAATATAAAACGCTGGTATCGGCGGTGGGTAGCTAGGTCGATGACTTAGAAGGTCTCCATACTTTATCACGAATTTTCTTTTCTCGTTATTTAGGGAAAAGATTATTCCTAAACAATCATTTTCTACTGCCTCTATATACAATTTATTGATTTCGTATAGATTTTGTATCCTAATTTTCATTAAATTTCTACCATTACATTCTTTAAAGTTATCTGCTACATCTGCTTCAACCTCAGTTGATAAAGAATATGGAAGCGAAATTGCATCTATTGTTTTTGATTCGCATTCAAAAATTAGTTCTTTCTGTTCCCAATTAAGAACTCTAATCGGGATTTGCCTAATTTCATCACTATTATCTTCTAGCATTTTTCTAATTTCTCTCACTAATTTTATCTCGTTCTTTGATCCCGTTATTACTTCGCTATAATTAGATAAGGTTTTTAGATGTTGTAATAGCACAAGTGATTTATGAAGAAGTTTTTAAAAATGTTCTTTCCTCATGACGGAATATATGAGGTGCTAGTCGGTACTTCTGGGATAAAACCTATAATAAAACCACTAGGTATAATAGTTGAAGCAAATGAGCTTCGATTTAAAATATATAAAAGCACATTAACGTATTCGAATCTAGAAAAGAATCAGATATGTTCTATACATATAACCTTAGATACAAATTTTTTCATTCTTTCCATCCTAGATAAGCTGACTTTTAATATGGATAGCGAGTATAACGTCCCAATTCTCAATAATCTGAATATTATTTACGCAGAGTGCAGTAAGGTCTCTAATGCTGATCCATCAATATTTTCAGTAAACCCACTAGATTTGGAAATAAATTCTAATTTAACTAGAGCGTATAATAGGGGTGATTACATTTCGGTTGACTTTCTAGTTAATTATACTAGATTAGATATATATAAGGGTGAGGAATTAGAAAAGCTTATTAGAATTTTAGGTTATGAATTTGGCGTCATAAAACGTACGTCCCCTCAAACTTATAATCTCTTAGAGGAGATAGCGAATAAGATAAGATCAAAAGGTTTTAAGCTAGACTAATTTTCTTTACATATGACTTTTCAAGTAGCCGTAATTCCTGGTGACGGCATAGGACCAGAGTTATACGAAGGAAGTAAAAGAATTATAGCTAAGCTAATAGAGAAATACAATCTTGATATTAACTTAATTAAAGTTGAGGCTGGTGATACAGCATTAAATAAATATGGCGAAGCCTTACCTAAACAAACCTTAAGCGTTATAGAAAAGGCGGATATGATTCTAAAAGGTCCAGTTGGAGAGAGTGCAATGGATGTTGTAGTTAAATTGAGACAAATGTATGATATGTATGCAAATATTAGACCAGCTAAGTCACTGCCAAATGTTCAGTCAAAATATTCTAATGTTGATTTACTAATTGTAAGAGAAAATACAGAAGATTTGTATAAAGGGTTTGAATTTGTTCTGTCTAGTGGAGTAGCAATAGCTATTAAAGTAACCACTGAGTTTGCCTCTAAAAGAATAGTTAATGTAGCATTAAATTACGCTTTAATGAGACGTCATAAAGTTACGTGTGTTCATAAGGCTAACGTTATGAGAATTACGGATGGGCTTTTCGCAAGCGTCTGTAGGGAAGTCTTGAAAGGCAAGGTGAATTTTGATGAGATGTATGTTGATGCAGCTGCCGCCAATTTAGTGCGAGATCCAACTCGGTTTGACGTAATAGTGACTAGTAACGTTTATGGCGATATTCTAAGTGACGAGGCTAGTCAGATAGCTGGAAGTTTGGGTCTAGCTCCATCTGCAAATATTGGAGATAGGAAATCTATGTTTGAACCAGTACATGGCGCAGCTTTTGATATTGCAGGAAAAGGGATAGCTAATCCTACCGCATTTCTATTATCTGTCTCCATGATGCTTAGTAGAATGTATGATGTATCTAAGGAGAATAAATATATATTGGCATCAAAATCGCTAGAGGACGCAATTATAGAGACCTATAAAAGTGGGAATAAGCTAACGGAGGATGTTGGCGGTAATGCTAAGTTAAAGGATATGGTGGACGAAATATATAAGTATATATGATATATGTGTAATGTAAGGTTGATTGGGTACGAAGTTTAATTTTTATAAACTTGTCAAGTTTAATAGGGTATGGTGAGTTGAATTATCCACCGTTATTAAGCCTCTTACTGGTAATTATGATCCTAAGAAGATCGAAGACGAAATAATTTCATTTTGGGAAGAGAATAAAATTTACAATAAATTAAAAGATATTGTAAATAAAAGAAGGGAAAAGTTTCTGTTTATAGATGGTCCTCCATATCCTTCAAGCCCTACTCCTCATATAGGGACCATTTGGAATAAGGTAATAAAGGACTGTATATTGCGCTATGAAAGATTACTAGGTAAAAAGGTTCATGACCAACCAGGATATGATACACATGGATTACCTATAGAAGTTGCAACTGAAAGGCTACTTGGAATATCAAATAAGCAAGAGATTATAGATAAAATTGGAGTAGAGAATTTCATTAATAAATGCAAAGAGTTTGCGTTATCCAATGCGACTAAAATGACACAAAACTTTAAGGACGTTGGAGTCTTTATGGATTGGGAAAAGCCTTACTATACATTAGACCCTTCTTATATAAGCTCTTCATGGAGCGTAATTAAGAAAGCTTATGAAAAAGGGATGTTAGATAAGGGTACCGCAGTATTACATTGGTGTCCTAGATGTGAAACAACTCTATCAGATTATGAAGTGTCGGAGTATAGGGATTTAGAGGATCCTTCGATCTATGTTAAGTTTAAGATTAAAGGAGAGAAAAATAGATACCTATTAATATGGACTACTACACCATGGACTATACCATCTAATGTTTTTGTAATGATAAATAAAGACTATGATTATGCTGATGTAGAGGTTAATGGTGAGGTACTAGTACTTGCAAAAGATCGTATACAGGCTGTTATGAAAGAGGCAAGTATAACTAATTATAAGGTACTCAGAACCTACAAAGGCAGTGAGTTAATAGGAGTAAAATACGAGCATCCCCTAAGAGATTTTGTTAGCGCACAAACTAAATTAGATGATTTTCATCAAGTTGCAGATGCTGGTAATGTAGTTACATTAACCGATGGTACTGGCCTCGTACATGCTGCCACTGGACATGGTGAAGAAGACTTCTTGATAGGTCAAAAATATGGCTTTCCAGTAGTAATGTTCGTTAATGATAGGGGAGAATTTACTGAAGAAGGTGGGAAATATAAAGGATTGAAAGTTAGAGACGCATCTAAGGTGATAATTAACGATCTGAAGTCGAAAAACGCTTTATTCTTCGAAGGGAAAATAGTTCACCGTTATCCAGTATGTTGGAGATGTAAGACTCCATTAGTACTTAGGGCTATTGATCAGTGGTTCATAAGAGTTACGAAAATAAAAGATGAAATGCTTAAGGAGATAGAGAATGTAAACTGGATTCCGGATTGGGGTAAATCCAGAATATCTAACATGGTTAAGGAGCTTAGAGATTGGGTTATAAGTAGGCAAAGGTTTTGGGGAACTCCTCTTCCTATATGGATTTGTGAAAAGTGCAATAATGTGATAGTAGTTGGAAGTAGAGAAGAATTAGAGAGTATAGCAATAGATTCAGTTCCTAACGATTTACATAGACCGTGGATAGATAGTGTAAGGGTAAAATGTAATAAGTGCGGTGGAGTTGCTAAGAGAATCGCTGATGTGGCAGACGTTTGGTTCGATAGTGGTGTGGCTTTCTTTGCTAGTTTAGGTAAAGATTGGCAAGAGAAGTGGAAGGAGTTAGGTCCAGTAGATCTAGTTCTAGAAGGTCATGATCAGTTAAGGGGTTGGTTCTTTAGTTTGCTTAGATCTGGGTTAATATTGCTAGATAAAGCCCCCTATGTTTCTGTATTAGTTCATGGATTTATGCTAGACGAACAAGGTAGAGAAATGCATAAGAGTCTAGGCAATTATGTCGAACCTTCTGTAGTAATTCAAAGGTATGGAAGGGATATATTACGTTTATGGCTTCTCAGAAACACTACATGGGAGGATGCGAGATTTTCATGGAGAGCGTTAGAGCTAACTAAAAGAGATTTGCAAATAATTTGGAACACGTACGTCTTTGCATCAATGTATATGAATTTGGATAATTTTGAACCCGTTAAGTATACTCTTAACGATATTATAAAATATACTAAGATAGAAGATTTATGGATACTATCGAGATTTAACTCAATGTTAAAGAAGGTAAATGAGTCAATGAAGAATTATAAGGTTCATGAAATGGCTAATTACTTGATAAACTTTCTAGTTGAGGATGTAAGCAGGTTTTACATAAGGTTAATAAGAAAAAGAGCGTGGATTGAAGCTAACACTCAAGATAAGATAGCAATGTATTATATTCTCTATTTCGTATTAAAACAATGGATTATATTAGCATCTACTATAATTCCGTTTATTTCAGAGAAAATTTATAAATCCTTTGTAGTTAATCCTAAGGAATCAGTATCAATGGAGTCTAGTATTAATTACGATGAGAGATTTATCGATAATGAATTAGAAAGAGCTTTTGAGGTTGCCAGGGAAATAAACGAGGCGTCGTTAAACGCTAGAGCTAAGGCTGGAATAAAATTAAGATGGCCATTGGCTAAGGTTTATATTTTCGTAGAAGATGAGGATACGTTGGCTAAGGTTAATAGGATAAAAGATGTCTTGTTATCTCTGCTAAACGCTAAAGATATAGAAATAAGTAAAATAGAAGGATTCAAAAGTTTCAGTAAATATAAGGTCGAGCCTAATAGGTCGATCATAGGTAAAGAGTATAAGAGTATGTCTCCTAAAATATTGGATTATATTAGAAATAATAGCGATATAATAGCTATAGACATACTTAATAAAAAACAGCACGTTGCTAGAATAGATAATGTTGATGTAATACTTGATACTTCGCACGTGATTATCTCAGAAGAGACTATTGAAGGTTATGTTTCATCTAAATTTGCTCAGGGTATAGTGGTCATAAGTAAGGAAATTTCCGAGAGTGAAGAGGAAGAGGGATTAGTTAGGGACATAATAAGGAGGATACAGTTCATGAGAAAACAACTAAAACTGAATGTTGTAGATTATATTGAGATTAGTATAAAGGCGCCAGAAGAAAGAGTAAAAACGATACAAAAATGGGAGGAATTTATTAAGAGTGAGACTAGGGGGAATAAGGTAATTTTAGGTGATCCTAAAGGAGATATCATAATGGATTGGGATATAGAAGGAGAATCTTATATAATAGGGATAAAGAAGTCTACATGATGTTTCCTTTTCCACGCTATAAGCCCTTAAATGTTGCTCTTTTTTTGTCTATATTTGATATTGAAAATTCTCTTCTTGAAATTACGTTAAAACTTTCATTTATACTTAGAGTCACAAATACGTTTAGAGTCAATAAAATTTACTGGATAACAGATTCCGTAAATTCTGCTAAATTAGAAAAAATAATTAAAGATCTTACAAAATATGCTCTTTTACCTCCGTATCTTAAAAAATATGTTCCTATAAGTCGTAATTTAAAGAAAGTTGGTTTAATGAGCCCCCTGGCAATACCATATCACCTTATTTTTAAACAAGTTGTTGAAGGCGAGATAAGATTAGGCTTTAAGGGTGATTTCGGTTTAAAAAAGAGAATAAATTCATCATCAAAGTCCATTCTGATTACTGACTCCCTAAAAGTTGGTTATATCGATTATAGTGGTTTCTATTATAGCGGAGTTAAAAACGAGTTTGTAGACTTTAACAAGATACTCAACTTTGACAATCTTATAATTGCCAGTAGGAATGGAAAAAATCCCTTAAAAGCAAAGGAAGAGTTGGCCAACTTGTACAGTAAATATGGCCTTACTTTGCTTATTGGACCACCAGCTGGAAATCTATTACAAAGGTTAGGTAAACAATATTTGGATAAGTCATATAACTTCGTTATTAAACAAGGAGTTTTAGATATAAGGGCAGAAGAGGCATTGGCTTATTCTCTGTCTATTCTAAACCTTCTGTTAAGTTAGATTTATAATGCTTGAGTGATAGGTGAAATAGCAATTAGCGGGGATTAAGAATGGGTCATCGAAAGTTAGCCTCACCTAGACGTGGATCAGCTGGTCTTAGACCTAGGAAAAGATCATCTGAGTTATTACCAACACCTAGAACATGGCCACAAATAAATTCGCCGAATCCAAAATTGTTGGGCTTTGTGGGATATAAGGTTGGCATGTCGCATGTTTTTATGATTGATGATTGGCCTAACTCTCCTACTAATGGTAAAGAGATATATATGCCAGTTACAGTTCTAGAAGTACCTCCAATTATACCGTTGGCTTTGAGAGCTTATGCAGTGGATGGTAAAGGCGAACCAAACGTAATAACAGAATATTGGTCTCCCTCTTCTTTACAGTTCTTGGATATTACGAGAAGAATTCATTCTCTTTCATCCTTTTTGAAAAATGATGAAAGTAAAAAGAAGTTTGAGGAAAATTTTGGTAGTAAGTTAGATCTTATCAAATCTAACCTAGATAGAATAGTCTACTTTAGACTCTTGGTAGCTACACAACCTAGGAAGATACCATCATTAGGTAAAAAAGTGCCAGATTTAGTAGAGATCCAGATAGGTGGAGGAGAAAAGAAAGCACAACTAGATTATGCACTAAACGTTTTAGGAAAAGAAATTTCAATTAAAGACGTTTTCAAGGAGGGTCAACTAATAGATGTGATAGGAGTTACTAAGGGCAAAGGTTTCGCTGGTGTGATAAAAAGGTACAGTGTAGTAGAATTACCTAGATGGCATAAGCATAGAAAAGGAAGTAGGAAAATAGGTACTAGAGGTCCGTCTTTAGGGACACCTAGCTATACACCTCAGCCGGGTCAGCTAGGTTTTCACAGAAGAACAGAATATAATAAGAGAATTATAAAAATTGGTGATGATCCTAAGGAGATAAATCCTGCAGGTGGCTTTGTAAGGTACGGAATAGTTAGGAACACGTATATTTTGTTGGAAGGTTCTATATTAGGTTCAAAGAAAAGGCCGATATTCTTAAGAGAGGCTGTTAGACCTTCTTATGTTTTTGAAAACGCTCCTAAGATAACTTATGTTAACCTTTTAAGTCAGCAAGGGTGAAAATAAATGTATTTAGAACCAGTTAAGAAAAAATCTGTGATTTTAGATAAAGATGGAAATAAGGTAAAAGAGGTAGAGTTACCTTTCATTTTTTCGTTTCCGGTAAGAAAAGATATAATAAGAAGAGTATTTTTAGCAGAGTTTACACATTCTCTGCAACCAAAAGGCAGAGATCCTATGGCAGGCAAAAGAACGTCAGCTGAGAGTTTTGGAATAAATCTAGGTATGGCCAGAGTTCCTAGAGTTAAAAACTCTGGAGAAGCTGCCTTAGCACCTAATACCGTAGGTGGTAGGTTAACATTTCCGCCTTCGGTAGACAAAAAGCTTGTAGAAGAGGTGAACGATAAGGAGAAACAATTGGCAGTAATTAGTGCGTTAAGCGCTACAGCAGACACAGTTTTCGTTAAGGCTAGGGGACATGTATTTAAAGATTCAGTAAGTTTTCCTATAGTAGTATCTGATGATATTGTTAGTCTAAAAACTGCAAGCGAGGTTGAAGAATTTTTAGAGAAGATAGGTGTTTATGATGATGTAAAGAGAGTAAAAGAGAGGATTAGGATAAGGGCTGGAAAGGGTAAAATGAGAGGTAGAAAATATAAGGAACCAATAGGCCCACTAATAATAGTACACGACAGTAATTCTCCAATAGTTAAGGCAGCACGAAACATAGCTGGAGTTGACGTAGTTAACGCTAAAGATGTAAGCGTTATTCATCTGGCTCCAGGTGCGCACCCCGGCAGGCTTACTATTTATACTGAAAATAGCATAAAGATTTTAGATGAGCGATTGAGTAAGAGGTTGGTGAGTTAGAATGATTCAAATGGCTTTAGCTACAGAGAAAGCATTAAAACTTATTGAGTCCTATAATACACTTACATTAATAGTAGATAAGAATGATACAAGGGATGACATTAAGAAATCTGTTGAAAGATTATTTGGTGTTAAGGTGGTAAAAGTTAACGTGGTTATAACATCTCAAGGTTACAAGAAGGCATATGTAAAATTAGACCCAACATATAAAGCAAGTGATATAGCCCATAGATTGGGCATTTTGTGAGGTGATATAGAATGGGTAAGAATTTATTACAGCAGAGGGCGGGAAAAGGTTCTCCAACTTTTAGGAGTCCAAGTTGGCTACGAATAGGTAAGGTAAGGTATCCCAACATTTTTGGACATCTTGTAGGCAAGGTAATAGACATAGTGCATAATCCAGGGATGAATGCGCCTGTTGCTATCATAAAATTAGAGAACGGAACCAGGTTTTTAACGCAAGCAATTCAAGGTTTGGTTATTAACCAGAAGATCGAATTCGGTAAAGGATCTCCAATAGCTAATGGTAATGTTATAGAGATAGGTGATGCGCCAGAAGGTACAGTAGTATGTAATGTTGAAGAAAATTTTGGAGACGGAGGCAAATACGCTAGAAGTGCTGGTTCATATGCAGTAGTAGTAGGCAAGAGCGGTGATAAGGTGTTAATTAAATTACCTTCAGATAAGATAAAAGCAGTTTCAAATAAGGCTAGAGCTACCGTTGGTGTAGTGGCTGGTGGTGGAGTTATAGAAAAACCACTATTGAAAGCTGGAGCTAATTATTGGAAGTATAAAGTAAAGGCTAAGAAATGGCCTATTGTAAGGGGTGTTGCAATGAATGTAGTCGATCATCCTCATGGTGGTGGACTACATCAGAGTGTAAGCAGACCTTCTACGGTATCTAGAAATGCTCCTCCAGGTAGAAAAGTTGGTCATATTGCGGCAAGGAGAACAGGAAGGAAGGAGGGTAAGTGAATTTTATAAATGAAAAGGAAATAGGTGAAACTAGATGTCATTAGAAATACCACCTGAATGGAAGAACTTTAAATACAGAGGTAAGAGTATAGATGAGTTACTAAATATGCCAATGGATGAGTTTATTAAGTTACTACCTTCAAGGCAACGAAGATCATTAAAACGTGGATTTACTGATGCACAAAGGCATTTGCTGGAAAAAGTAAGGAAATATAGAAGAGAAGGAAAGGTTAATAAGACCATAAAGACGCATGTCAGAAACTTAGTTATATTGCCAGAGCTGATTGGTCTTAAGATGGCTGTCTATAATGGAAAGGAATTTGTTGAATTTACAGTTACGCCAGAAATGATAGGTCATTACTTGGGAGAGTATTCAATAACCACTAAGAAGGTTGAACATGGAGAACCAGGATTAAAGGCTACAAGGTCAAGTTTATTCTTAGCAATGAAAGGATGATCAGCTATGGCAAGTTGGAATTATCCTCAATTAAATCTTGATGAGTTGAAAATTGCAAAAGCTGTGATAAGAGATGTTCCTGCATCCATAAGAGATCTTTATAATGTTTGCAAAGCTATTAGAGGAATGTATCTTAATGATGCGAAAGATTTTCTAAACAGAGTTTTAGAAGAAAAGGAAGCCCTACCATTTTGGAGATATAATAAGGGTGCATCACATAAAGCTAATATATCTGCTAAATGGAAAATAAAGGCTGGTAGATATCCAAAGAAAGCTATAAGGCAAGTGTTAAAGTTGTTAGAAAACGCTGAGGCTAATGCAACTAATAAAGGGCTGGATGTCGATAAATTAATTATAAGGCATATAGCTGCCCACAAGGGTATAACATTAGAAAGATATATGCCCAGAGCATTTGGGAGGGCTACTGCAAAGTACAGAAGGACATCTAATGTAGAGGTAATCTTAGAGGAGGTGGAGTAAGATACCAAACATCAAGAGATATTTCCTTGAGAAGTCTATAGTGAAAGTCAAGATTGATGAGTATCTAGCTAAGCAATACTATAATGCTGAGTATGCAGGAGTAGAAGTATTGAAGACTCCAATTGGAACTAGAGTTATAATATATGCAGGAAGACCTTCAATGATAATAGGAAGGGGTGGAAGAAATATAAAACAGCTTGCACAAATCTTCGAAAAAGTTTTTGGTTTAGAGAATCCACAAATTACAATAACGAATGTGGAGAACCCGGAGCTCAATGCTAGAGTAATGGCATTTAGGTTGGCGATAGCTTTAGAAAAGGGATATCACTTTAGGAGAGCCGCTTTCATATCAATGAGAAGAATTATGAATGCCGGTGCATTAGGTGCGGAAATAATAATAAGCGGCAAGCTTACTACGGAGAGGGCAAGATATGAGAAGTTAAAGGAGGGTATTGTGTATAAGAGCGGGCAACAATTAGAGAAGATGATAGATAGGGCAATTGCTATAGCGATGTTAAAGCCTGGAATATTTGGTGTCGAGGTAGTTATAACTAAACCACTGAAGATTGAAGATAAAATCAGTTTGAAAGAGTCTCCTTCCGTTCCTCAAGAGGTATCAGTAACTAATGTAACTTTTATTGAAGAATCCTCACAAAAGAGTGAGGAGAAAGGTGAGGGTGAGAAAGAATGACGGTAGATCTTGAAGAGTTAAGGAAAATGGAAAAAGGAGAGTTGTTAAAAAAGGTGGATGAGCTAAGATTGGAATTAATGAAACTTAGAGTGCAAGCTAGAATGGGAACTTTAAAGAACACTGCAAGCATTAGAAACACAAGAAAAGACATAGCAAGAATATTAACAGTTTTAAGTGAAAAGAAGAGAGAAGGTAAAGGAAAAGCAAAAGTGGAGAATAAATAATTTTATATGTTTTATGATTTTGGATTATATTAATTCTAAAATAAGGATTTTATGGTACACGGATCCTTCTCTAATTTCTAGAGAAGGTCTTATTTTACTAGAGACAGAAAAAACATTTTTGATTAGGTTAAAGGGGAAAAACAAGGTTATAAGGATATTTAAAGCTCATGGTATATTTGAGATAACTTTTAAAGGTAAGTCTTTTATAATAGCTGGCTATAAGCTGGTAAGAAAACCTTGGAGAAGAATTTAGGTGAGCTAGATGGGATCTAAGGGGAAGATAGTAAAGGACCCGGGGATACCTAATGTTGTTATTCCCGAGAAGGCATGCGAAGATGAAGATTGCCCTTATCATGGATCATTGAGAGTTAGGGGTATGACACTGGAAGGAGTCATTGTAAAGTATAAAGGTACTAAAGCTGCACTTATAGAAAGGCAATACTTATACTATGACTCGAAATATAAGAGATATGAAAGGAGAAGGAGTAGGATACATGCTCATGTACCACCGTGTGTTAATGTTAGAGAGGGAGATAAAGTTATAATTGGCGAATGTAGACCTCTTTCTAAATCTATAAGTTTTGTGGTATTAAGCAAGGTGAGTTAAAGTGTCAGAAAAGATTCAAGTTTTAGGATCCAGAAAAGGTTTAACGCCAGGTCTACAGCATTATTCAGTAGTTAACGTTGCTGATAATAGTGGAGCAAAAGAAGCTATGATAATTGGAGTGTATGGTTATAGAGGTGTTCTGAGAAGAGTTCCATTTGCCAATATTGCCGATATGGTTATGGTCTCAGTTAAGAGAGGAACACCAGAGGTTAGAAAACAGAAATTTAGGGCAGTAATAGTGAGACAAAGAATGCCATATAGAAGATCAGATGGTACTTGGATCTCCTTTGAAGATAATGCAGTAGTGATAATAAACCCAGACGGAACACCAAAAGGTACTGAAGTTAGGGGTCCAATAGCAAGAGAAGCAGCTGAAAGATGGCCAAAAATAGCAAGTCTTGCTACATTGGTGGTGTAGGAAATATGGTATCTCTTAAACCTTCTAAACAGAGGAAATTATTATACACTTTACCATTACATCAAAGGAAGAAGTTGTTGATTGCTAAAGTCTCTGATGAGATTGCCTCTCAATATGGTATAAAACGTATTAGAGTGAGAAAAGGTGATACTGTTAGGGTAATGCGGGGAAGTCATAGTGGAAAGGAAGGGAAGGTAACTGAAATTAATACTAGGACTGGAAGATTAGCAATAGAAGGGATAACGAGGAAAAAAGCTGATGGAACACCAGTATATGTGTGGATTCACGCATCTAAAGTAATGATAACTAAGTTAGATCTGAGTGATCCAAGAAGGAGAGAAAAGTTAGAAAAATCTAAGAAGTGATGAAAAATGGCGCATATAACAAGATTTGAAACACCTTGGTTTTTAGTAATAAGCAAAAAACAATATAAGTGGACGGTTAGACCTAATGCTGGACCTCACCCTATAGGGAAAAGTATACCTTTGGCTGTTGTAATTAGGGATTATCTTAAACTTGCGGGAACGGTAAGAGAGGCTAAGCATATAATATTTAACGGTAAAGTTTTAGTCGATGGCAAGGTAAGGAAAGACTATAAATACCCTGTTGGACTTATGGACATTGTTTCAATTCCCTCCGCTGATCTATATTTTAGAGTTCATCCTGATAACGTTAGGTTTATGAGGTTATCCAAGATATCCGCAGATGAGGCTCATTATAAGTACGTTAGGATCATGAATAAAACTACAATAAAGGGAGGAGGTATTCAGCTTAATTTAGAGGATGGAAGAAATATCCTAGTCGATAAAGAAACTGCAAAGAATTTCAAAACGCTTATGACATTAAAGATTGAGTTACCAAGCCAAAATATAGTGGATTCATTCACTATCTCTGAAGGCTCATATGCAATCTTTGTAGGCGGTAAGAACGTCGGTATTCACGGTGTTGTTAAAAATATAAATTTGAGTAAGTTTAAGTCTAGAAAATATAGTGTGATAACACTAGAAAGCAAAGGTGGTAATACTTATCAGACTAATCTCATGAATGTGATGAGTATAGGTAGGGAAAAACCTGATATGAGAGTTGATTAAAATGACAGAGTCTACTTTATCTGTTAATCAAAATCCAATGAGGAAAGTTAAGTTAGCCAAGGTTACTGTTAATATAGGACTTGGTGAATCTGGAGATAGGTTACAGAAAGCTTATCAACTTTTACAAGAGTTAACTGGAGCTAAACCAGTATATACTATTTCCAAGAAAACTATAAGGGAGTTTGGAATTAGAAAAGGTCAAGAAATTGGAGTTAAGGTGACCTTAAGGGGTACTCAAGCTGAGGGATTCTTAAGAAAGGTTTTAGAAGCTATAGGATATAGATTAAAGAAAAGTAGTTTTGATGAATATGGTAACATATCTTTTGGGATTGCGGAACATGTGATCTTACCAGGTGCAAGATATGATCCAGAAATAGGTATATTCGGCATGGATATAGCTATCACTCTCGAGAGAGCTGGCTATAGAATTTCGAGACGAAGAAGAAAAAAGACTAGAATTCCAAGGAGGCATAGGGTTACGAAGGAAGAAGCTATGGAATTTTTAAGAAATAATTTTAATGTACAGTTGATAGAAGGGTGAATGAAATGGGAAAATACAAGCCTCCAGCCGAGAGAAAATATGGTAAAGGAGTTCAAGCTTGCCAGAGATGTGGAAGTAGGGATTCTGTAATTCAAAAATATGGGATTTATTTATGTAGACAATGTTTTAGAGAAGTCGCGTATGAGTTAGGGTTTAGGAAGTATTGGTGATAGGTTATGGTATTCGTAAATCCGTTGGCAAATGCGTTAACGTCTATCTACAACAATGAGATGAGAAGGAATAAACAAGCTATTATAATGCCAGCGTCTAAATTGGTAATAAATGTTTTAAGAGTTATGCAGAAGGAGGGTTATGTAGGAGAATTTGAGTATATTGATGATGGTAGATGGGGCAAGATTACAGTACAGTTGTTAGGAAGAGTTAACAAGTGTGGACCAATAACTCCACGATATCCTCTTAGTTATAGACAGATGATTGCATTACCAGATTATATCAGGCGTTACTTACCATCAAAAGAGATTGGTATAATTATTGTTTCGACATCTAAAGGAGTAATGTCTCATAAAGAAGCAGCTAGAATGCGACTAGGAGGAGTAGCATTGGGATATGTATATTGAGGTGATTTTTAATGCAGATAGTAATTTTAAGGGAAGAGATTGAAATTCCGAGCAATGTAAATGTTGATTTAAAAGGCTCAGTAATTAAGATGAAAGGACCTAAAGGTGAAGTAGTCAAAGATTTCAGCTTTGCTAGGGGTATACAAATTAGTTTAGATGGAAATAAGATAGTGTTAGAAACTACATTTGCTAATAGACGAAAAAAGGCGGCCTTCTATAGCATAGTTAGTCATATCAAAAATATGATAACTGGAGTAACTAAGGGTTATAGGTATTATCTTAAAATTATATATACGCACTTTCCAACATCTGTAAAGGTAGTAGGGAACGAAGTTCAAATAACTAATCTAATAGGTGAAAAGAATATAAGGAGGGCGCCAATACTGCAGGGCGTTAAGGTTACTGTGAAAGGTGAAGATATAGTTGTGGAGGGCCCGAATTTAGATGCTGTTGCCCAAACTGCAGCAAATATTGAGGCAGCTTCAAAGATAACTGGTTTTGATAGACGTATCTTCTCGGATGGAATTTTCATCTATAAAAAAGAGGTGGTTGAATGACCGAAGAAAAAATACAGTTATATAGGAAAAAGATTTATGTAATAAGGCAAAAGCTTAAGGCAAAGAAGCCAAGGTTCTTACGTTATGATTCCGACAAGTTCTTCAGATTAGGAAGACAGGAAAAATGGAGAAGACCCTACGGAAGAGATAATAAGACTAGATTAAAAGTTAGGGGATTTCCTGCTATAGTGAGTGTTGGTTACAGACTGCCTAAAGAAGTTAGGGGATTTCATCCAAGTGGATTAAGGCAAGTTATAGTTCATAATATTAACGATCTAGTTAAAGTGCAAAATCAAAAAGACAGTGTTATTGTAACAATAGCTTCTTCAGTTGGTTTTAAAAAGAGGCTTGAAATTCTAAATAAAGCTAGGGAATTGGGTTTGAAGGTAAGTAATGAGGGTGTCAGTGCATGACTAACTTGAAAGCTCAAAAAAGGCTAGCAGCATCGGTTGCAGGGGTAGGAATAAGCAGAGTTAAGATTGTTGAGGATTATATTGAGGACGTTCAAAGCTCACTAACCAGAGAAGAAATTAGGAATTTGATAAAGGATGGTAAGATTATAATCCTTAAAAAGGTTGGAATAAGCGGCGGTAGAGTAAAGGAGAGAAGAAAAAAGAAGAGCCTTAAGAGTGAAGGGAAAAAGGCAGGAAGTAGAAAAGGCAAGAAGGGAGCAAGGGCAAATAGCAAACGAATGTGGGTTAAGAGGATAAGAAAAATAAGGGCTTATCTTAAATGGTTGAGAGATCATAAGGTTATTGATAGTCATACTTATAGGGAATTATACTTAAAAGCCAAGGGTGGCAACTATAAGGGAGTTTCAGATGTTAGGAACATCTTAATACAGATGGGGAAATTAAGAGGTGAGTAAATTGGCCAATGGTCCTAATTATAAGATAAAAGCTAGGAGAAGAAGAGAAGGAAAAACTAACTACTATAAGAGATACGTTTATGTCATAAGTAAACAAATAAGGTTTATTGTAAGAATAACTAACAAATACATTATAGTTCAAATTGCAAAAATCGATCCTAAGGGCGATATTATGGTTGCTAGCGCTCATTCTTCAGAACTTGCTAAAAAGTTTGGATGGAAGGGAGATGAAAATAATACTCCCGCCGCATACCTTACTGGCTATTTAGCAGCTTTAAGAGCTATGAAGAAAGGCGTAACAGAGTGTGTTGCAGATATAGGACTTCATGTACCGTCTAAGGGTAATAAGGCGTTCTATGCAATAAAAGGTGCGATAGATGCTGGGTTGAAAATTCCGATAGGTAATATAAGTATAGAAAACGATAGAATAAAGGGAGAGCATATAGCCAAGTATGCTGAAAAGTTGAAATCTGAGAATTTAGATTTATATAATAAACTATTTTCAAGGTATTTGGGAAGGGGACTAAACCCTGAGAACTTACCCTCTCATTTTGAGGAGATATTAAACAAGATTAAATCTTCTGGTGGTTGAAATGGCAGAGGAAGTACCAAGTATAAATATAGAAGAATGGAATCCACGAACCTCCATAGGTAATCTCGTAAAGAATGGAAAGATATCATCTATAAAGGAACTATTTGATAGGAATCTTCCTATTACTGAACCGGAAATTGTGGATGTTCTGTTACCTAAGCTAAAATATGAAGTTGTAGACATTAAAGTAGTTCAGAAGCAAACTGATGCAGGAGAGATATCTAGATATAAAGTTCTAGTTATAATGGGCAACATGGATGGATATGTCAGTATAGGAACTGGAAAAGCTAAACAGCTAAGGGTTGCAATTCAGAAGGCAATTAGGGATGCTAAGATGAATATAATACCAGTAAGAAGAGGCTGTGGTAGCTGGCAGTGCACATGTGGTGAACCACATAGTCTACCCTTTAAAGTAGTTGGTAAAGCGGGTAGCGTAGAAGTTGATTTATTGCCCGCACCCAAGGGTACTGGATTAGTAGTTGGTAGTGTATTAAAGACATTGTTAACTTATGCTGGTATAAAGGATGCTTGGTCTACCACAAAAGGTGAGACTAGAACTACAGAGAATTTTGTCAGAGCTGGATATAGTGCACTTTATAACACTTATAACTTCGTAACTCTACAAGATTGGGCTAGGAAGAGGTAATGAGATATGGTGGAGCTACTAGGCATAATCAGAATTAGAGGTTGGGCAAAGGCTCCTTGGTATATTAATGAGACATTAGAGATGTTGCGGTTAAGATATAATTTTAATGCGATGATATATCCAAAAACCTCTCAAATGCTCGGTATGCTAAATAAAGTTTCTCCATATGTCACATGGGGAGAGGTAGATCCGGATACTTTAAAACTACTAATTATAAATAGACTTGAAACGGCAAAAGGGGATAAGGTTTCAGATAGTTATGTTAAAGAAGTGTTAAAGATTGAAAATATCGATACAATGGTGAAACAGTTATATGAAGGCAAGATTTACCTACATAAACTTGATCAATATTTTAAGTTGCCTATTCGCTTACATCCACCTAAGGGTGGGTTTAAGGGTAGTGTAAAAAGGCCCTATAAAAATAAAGGTGAGTTCGGATATAGAGGAGATAAGATAAATGAATTAATGAGGAGGATGATGTAAAAATGGTAGTAAGAAGAGAGAAAAAAAGTAGAAAAATGAGAGGATCACGAACGATGGGATGGGGTATTAGGGGCCAACATAGGGATAGAGGATCACAGGGTGGTAGACAAATTGGTATGCATAAGGAGAAATGGTCATGGTTAATTAAATATGGCGAAGGATGGTATGGGAAGCATGGATTCAGAAACCCCACTACAAAATTGACAAGTGCTATTTCGTTGAGAAAACTTAATGAATTATTAGTGAATGGTTCTATAAAAATCAAAGAAACCGATGGAAAAAAGATAGTGGACTTAAATGAGTTAGGGTACGACAAATTACTTGGTGGAGGTAGTATAAACGTTCCCGTTACTATAAAAGTAAGTAAGGCTACCAATAGAGCGATACAGAAAGTTAAGCAGATTGGAGGAGAAGTAATATTAAGCCCAACTGAGTAATTTTTTTGAGTAAATTATGTCATTCATCGATTCACTCGCTACGCTTGGGCAATACTTGCCAGCGGTTACTAAACCTAAAGGGAAACCTTCACTAGGTCAAAAGCTAATTTGGTCTTTAGTAGCAGTAATAATTTATCTTATAATGGCTTCAACTCCCTTGTACGGCATAACTTCAGCTTCCTTTTTTAAGAACCTTATTTTAGAACAGATTATTTTTGCTTCTACTACAGGTACCTTAGCGCAATTAGGAATAGGTCCTATAATAACTGCAGGTTTAATTATGCAAATATTAGCCGGATCTAAGTTAATAAGAATTGATCTAAATGACCCCGATGATAGGGTTAGATTTACGGAAGCACAAAAGGGATTAGCGTTTATCTTCATTCTAGTTGAGTCAGCTTTATTTGGTTACGTATTAGCTAGAACTTCAACAACCATAAATGCGTCAATATTATTTATTGCAGGAATAGTAATAGCTCAGCTTATTGTAGCTACATATTTGATCTTACTGTTAGACGAGCTAATACAGAAAGGTTGGGGCTTAGGATCTGGAGTTAGTCTGTTTATACTAGCTGGAGTTGTGAAGATAATGTTTTGGGATATGTTTGGAATTGCAAGCGTTAGTTCCCAGAATTTACCAATAGGTTTCTTCCCTGCATTATTTACGGCATTAGCATCGCATAGTGATATTCTCAATTTAATAGTTAATACGTCAACTAGAAATCTCTTTCAGCCAGATTTAGTTGGATTGGTAACCACTATAGTATTGATTATCATAACAATTTATCTAACTACGATGACTATAGAAATACCTGTAACTTCACAAAAGTTAAGAGGAATAAGGAGAACAATTCCGTTAAACTTTCTATATGTTAGCAGTATACCAGTAATATTTGTTGCAGTACTAGGTTCTGATATCCAGTTATTTGCATCATTAGCTTCCTATGTTTCGCCCTCAGCTTCAAATATACTAAATACCATTAGTGGAGTATTCTTTTTCCCTCCTCCAAATTCAGCGATACCTCATAGCGTATATGCTATAGTTTTAGATCCATTAGGCGCACTTGAATATGCTGTAGTTTTCATAGTTCTTAGTATTTTGTTTGGTATATTATGGGTTGACGTAGCTGGTTTAGATCCTGCTACTCAAGCGCAACAGTTAATTGAAGCTGGTATTGAAATACCTGGTGTTCGAAGTAATCCAAAGATTATAGAGGGGATATTAGCTAGGTATATATATCCATTGGCATTCTTCAGTTCTATCATAGTAGGTTTAATTGCAGTATTTGCTACACTCCTAGGTGCATACGGTACTGGTATAGGGATACTATTAGCTGTAACAATAGCAATACAATACTATAGCTTATTAGCTTATGAAAGATCTTTAGAAATGTACCCATTACTAAAGAGGTTGATAGGTGAATAGGTATGAAAATAGGTATTGTAACAGGTATACCCGGTGTAGGTAAGACAACTGTCCTTTCTTTTGCAGATAAAATTCTAACTGAAAAGGGTATACCACACAAGATTGCGAACTATGGGGATTATATGCTAAATACTGCTTTAAAAGAAGGCTATGTAAATAGTAGGGATGAGATAAGGAAATTGCGAATAGAGAAGCAACGAGAATTACAAGCTCTAGCCGCTAGGCGAATAGTTGAAGATCTGTCTTTATTAGGTGATGAGGGAATAGGGTTAATAGATACACATGCTGTAATTAGGACACCTGCTGGCTATTTGCCTGGCCTTCCGAGACACGTAATAGAAGTTCTTTCTCCCAGGGTAATCTTTCTACTAGAAGCAGATCCAAGAATAATTTTAGAGAGACAAAAGAGGGATAGTAGTAGAGCCAGGGCTGACTATAGTGATACGACTGTCATCAATGAGGTTATTCAATTTGCTAGGTATTCGGCTATGGCGTCAGCTGTGTTAATTGGTGCATCAGTCAAGGTGGTAATAAATCAAGAAGGAGATCCCTCAATAGCCGCAAGTGATATAATAAATTCATTAATGTGAAATTATGGAGCTAGGTACGATATATATTTTTTTAATTTCATTTTTATCGAATTTTATAGTTTATCTGATTTACAAGTATTATTTTTATGGCAAAATAAGTAATAAGATAAGTCTTGTTGAAAAATATGAGGAGAGGCTAAAGAGTATAGCCTCATCTAAAAGAAGGGAGAAAACTTACAAGAAAATTTCCAAAGAGTTAGAGTCCTATATCTCATCCATTAGATATTATATGTTTTTACGATCAATGATATTAGTAGGAGTTTATATACTTGATCTTGTAATTATATTAAATTATTTAAATACTAATACGTATCTTCCATTCTATATACCTTATCTTACAGTGAAAAGCAATAATGGTGAGTATTTGATGCTTAACGGATCTCTGTTTGAGTTTATAGCATCTTATATCTTATTTACCCCTCTTTCTTTAAGATCAAATTTAAAAACAAGATAGGATAGATTAAGATATGCCTAGACCAGCTTTACGCTCTAGGTCACTTAGAAGGATTTATGTAAAGTTACCAAGTGGGAAGACTGCAATACATTATGAAAGGAAGAAAAACAATATACCAAAATGTGCGAGGTGTAAGAAACCGTTACATGGTGTAAAAACTAACTTTTTACATAAGTATGGTAAGTCCGAGAAGAGACCAGAGAGACCTTTTGGTGGATATTTATGCTCATCTTGTCTCGCTCAACTGATCAAAGCCACGGTAAGGCAACAAATTCAATGATATAATTTAATTTTTGATTACAATGAGGAAGGAAATGGATGATAATTATAATAAGTGGACCTCCAGGGAGTGGCAAAACCTCAGTAGCAATTAAACTCGCAAACGAGTTGTCATATAAATTTATTTCAGCAGGGAAAATTTTTAGAGATATTGCTCAAAAAATGGGATTAGATATTATAAATTTGAATAAGGTTGCAGAATCTAATTTTGATATAGACAAGATGGTTGATAAAAAGATTTTTGAATACATATTGAGTGAGAAAAATCTTATCATAGAGTCGCATATTGCTGGCTGGTTATTTAGAGAATACACTAATATCGCGATATATTTATGGGCCCCACTTAAAATCAGAGCAAATAGAATAGCCATTAGGGACAAAATATCATATGATGAAGCGATTTCGCAAATAATTAAAAGGGAATACATGCACTATAAAAGATTTAACAAATTTTATGGAATTGATATCAATGATTTATCGGTATTCGATTTGGTTATCAATACATCTAACGTGGATGTTAATAATATAGTAAAATTAATTTTGACCTATCTATCATCAGTTTCACAAAACCCTCAGCCATTAAAAGAAAAAGATATTAACGATAAGTAATGGCTGATATAATTCAATTTGTGCAAAATTTAGACACACAAGTTACTGAAGTCGCTTGGAGCGTGTTTATACTAGCATGGGCTGTTGGATGGGCATTAAGAGGTGCACCAATACCTATTTTCAGAGTTAAAAGAACAGGTCAGGACTTAATTGAAGATGCAATATTGGCTGCATTTTGGATTGCATTGGGAACCACAGTATTCTCACTAATAACTTATATAGCTTCGCAAGTGGGATCATGAGTAGTGGATATTCTCCATTCTATATACTTTACATAGCGATGAATATAGCTACATTAACATACACTATTGGCTCATTATTTTATGGCTTGCCAATTCCTATCTATGGCTTGAAGAAATGGGGACCTAGAATGATGAGTGACGCAATATATGCAGCTGTTTGGATAAACATATATGGCGTTATAATTTTTGCCATAGGTCAGATTCAAAGTTTACTTGGAGTAAATTGGAGTAGTTTCTTTTCCTCAATTTTACAGTTACAAGCTAATATGTTTAGTGCACTCATTCAAGTGAAGAGTATATATTATATTATTACTACTGAAAAGATATCAATGGCTCTTGCTCTTCTTGCAGATCCGGTACTTCAGTTTTCATCTTTTATTACCGATATAATATTTTTATTGCAGTTTTTTATTGATCTTGGGGAATTCATACAACAATCTTATATGATACTTATAGCAATTGGTATTCTTTTATTATCACTTCCTTTTAGGATAGGAAAGGGTATAGGTGGGACTTTAATATCGTCCGCAATTACCTTTTATATCGGTTTGCCGTATTTACCGGTTTTCATTCAAGAAATGTCCTCTACATCATTGGCTCAAATAGGTTTTCAATTATCCACAATTACGGATGTAAACACATTAGTTACGACAATAGCGGGCATAGTTCCTGGACTTGTAATTATATTCATAATAATACCCATGCTTTATTTGAGTATTTTAGCTGGTATATCGTTAGGATTAGGAAATGCAATTGGAGGCTCCAGTGGTAGAGTTCCATTTCCATTAGACCTATTTTAGGTGATGGAGAGTGAAAAGCATCAATTTGATGATAATATTGATATTAGTAGATAGTATCCTAGCCTTTATATATTCAAAAAACGATTACGTTGTCATTTACACTACTCTACTCGTTTTAGTTCTACTAGTGATAAGCAAATTTATTTTGAAGCGGGTTGAGGATTAGTTTGACTACTCTTCTTCTCTTTTCTAACCTCTTTTGTCATAAATAACGTTGTCTTTTGTCTTCCTCCCATGTTATATCATCAAATAACTATTAATGCGAAGAAATGTTATAAAGTTATATGAGATCGTTTGAATTCTTTGAACATACTGCAGATGTTGGTATTAGGGCGTATGGTAAATCATTGGAAGAAGCATTTTCAAATGCCGCATTAGGAGTTTTTGAGGTAATTACAGATACCTCAAAAGTAAAACCTATTGAATACCGCGAAATTTATCTAAATGGGTATGATTTAGAAAATCTGTTATATAAATGGATAGAGGAACTTCTTTATTATTATGATTCTGAATTAATGGTCTTCAGTAAATTTGATCTCATGATAGATCAAGATTCGATGACCTTAGAAGGAAAAGCGTGGGGAGAAAAATTTAATGGTAAGGTACATGAGCGTAGAACAGTAGTGAAAGCAATGACTTATCATCAACTGTCAATAGAAAAGACGGAAAATGGTTACGTCATCACTTTCGTTGTAGATATTTAGATAGGTTTTCTATTTTATATGTACAATTTTTACAGAATCTCGCTTGTTTTTTATCCACATCTTCCACTGTATTGCTGAAATTCATGACGCAACCTATTGTATTACAATGACCTAGTCCTAATGTATGACCTGCCTCGTGAGTTACTTCCTTTACTACTCTTTTCATAAACAATTCTAGGTCTGGTTTTCTATTATAGAACTCTTCCCTTAATCTATTAAGAAAAATAATGGCAAAATTATCTATAGTTAATCCAAATACAAAGTTATAACCATCGATATAACCGTCAGAATCTGCGAGGAATATTATGGAATCGTAATTAAAGTCATATTTAGATTTAAGGAAGCTTAATACTTTTTCCGCGTTGTATTGTAATCTTTCCCAATTAAAAGCAGAAATAGGAAGATATTTTCTACTATCGAACAATATATCAACTTCTAGTCCATAGCTTGAAAGATTATTAACAATTTCATCTATTATTGATTTTTCAATGTAAGTTAAGGTAACTATTAAAATCTTCATTTCTGTCACCTACTGTGGGGATCCCTGGAGACCCTAATTCATCGCACCCCTAAATATTTAGGGTTCTCCAAGGGTGTCGCCAGATCCCCGTTAGAAGTAATGATAATAAAAGTTAAAAAGTCATATCTATATTATTATAATGCCGCCGTAGCTCAGCCCGGGAGAGCGCCCGGCTGAAGACCGGGTTGTCCGGGGTTCAAGTCCCCGCGGCGGCACCTCCAGAATTTTTAGTTTTTTCCACTATGGATTGCTAATCAGAACTTTTCTGGGTTCTTCAATATCGTAATTATTACCAAAAGATTTTTTAGATCGAGCCTATAGAGTCGATTATATGACCGATATCTTAATCGATGCTATGGATTTAAAGAAAGTATACAAAACTAAAAATATTGAATATATTGCATTAAGAGGAGTAACCTTGAAAGTAAAGAAAGGAGAGTTTCTGGTTATAGCAGGTCCTTCTGGATCTGGTAAGACCACACTTTTAGATTTGCTAGGTCTTTTAGATTCGCCTAGTGCTGGTAAAGTAATAATAGATGGAAGCGATGTTACGAATTTTGATGAAGATGAAAGAGCAATTTTTAGAAGAAGATATATAGGTTTTGTGTTTCAATCATATAATTTAATTACATATCTGACAGTTCTTGAGAACGTTGAATTAGCTTTAGCAGCTGTAGGAGTTCCGGTGTGGAAAAGGAAGGAGAAGGCAGAAGAGATTCTATCCATGATTCCCGGTATGTTGGAACTTAAGAATAAAAAGCCTAACGAATTATCGGGGGGCCAGCAACAGAGAGTTGCTATAGCTAGAGCCTTAGCCAATGATCCTAAGATATTACTTGCGGATGAACCGACTGCAAATCTAGATTCTAAAACAGGTGAGGCAATAGTGGAGTTAATGAAGAAGTTGAATGATGAAAAAAAGGTAACTATCATAATGGCTACTCATGACCCCGATATGATGAAATATGCTGATAGAATTGTGTATATTAGAGATGGGTTAATTGAGAAAGAGGTAATACAGAATGAGTAAAGCAATATCTCTTATTATTGTATCACTATTTCTTGTATCACTACTATTTATTCCATTAACATTTTCCGGTACACAATCACCTTTTTCAGTATCTTCACAATGGCTTACTTCTCCACCATATGTGACACCAGGTGAAAAATTAGTGCAGCTACAAGTAAACTTAGAATATCATGGAACTGGGAATTTAACGAATGTGGAGATTTATCCAATAGAAACCGGTCCTTTTATAGTATATCCATCTACACAAACATACACTCTTTCCTCAATGCTTCCCGATCAGCAGTATTCGTTCATATTCATTGGAAATATCACACCTAATATACCTTTGGGTGTGTATAATTTCTATCTACAAGTAATATATCTCGAAAATGGCATAGAGCAAACACAGACGATCCCGGTACAAATTCCTATTCTTGGATATGTGCAACTTTCTGCAATTGCTCAAACTAGTGGTACAATATTTCCGGGAGAGCAGTACGTTCCAATAAATTTAGTAATATATAATACTGGTACTATTACTGCTACTAATGTAACCCTATTCTTAAACTCAACGTATCCATTACAATTTGTAACTAAAGAGATAAATATACCAATTATTAGTGCAGGATCTTCACTTTCTGTTCAAGCAATAGCAAATATTTATAATAACGCAACGATCGGCACATATAAAATACCACTTACAGCTTTAGTATATGGCGCATATCATTCGCTAAACGTTTCAGTAATAATTAACAGTAATCAAACTGTAGGGGGGAAGCTAATAACTTCGTATGTTATCCTACCTGCTGGTTCAAATCAGTTAGGCGTTCCAATAACCCTCCAATTAATTTACACTGGCCCTGTTCCAGTAAGTAGCTATTCAATTCAACTTATGTTACCAAATGGGTTTACTAATATAACTGGTGGAAATTCTGTTTATGTCAATGGTGGGCCATTGCAACCTTATGAGGATTTCACAGTTCCATTTACTATTAACATTCGTAATTTATCTTTAGGTGCGTATACTATCCCTTTAAAAATAATATGGAACACCATAGAAGGTAACGGTATTGTTGTAAATACAGTACAGTGTATGGCATTTACCATGTTCCTTCTGGGTGAACCAAATATAGAAGTTTCTCCTGAAACCTCTTTATTATATGCAGGAGAAGTTAACAATATTACTTTAGTTATATCAAATGTAGGGTCTGGAACTATATACAACCTATCCCTTTCCGTTTCCTCTCAACAAGTGTCTATTCTTAATAACCTACCTAAAATACAATTACTATCTCCAAACCAATTGATTAGGATACCTTTAGAAGTTTATGTACCATCCAGTTATCAAGGAACTCCTATACAATTTAGTATTTCAATATCATATTTAAATTCGGTTTATCAACAGTCACAGTATCAACAACAAATAGGTCTTTACGTTTCTCCTTTGATATCGCCAAATATCCCCATTATAACCACTTTAAATCCAGGGATAATATCACCAAATTTATTCACAACCACATATCTCGTACTGTCAAACTCATTAAATACTACCTTATATAATTTATCAGTTACTCTTTCGTCACCGATTTATATTAACTCTACTGCGTTTAACTTAGCATCATTAAAGCCTAATTCTCAGTACGAATTGCCTATAACTGTTTATGCTCAAAACCCGGGTAGCTATTCTATTTCAATCTCAATTGTCTATTACCAAGGTAATATAGAAAGACAAGAACAGATAACGGTTCCAGTTTACGCCATGCAAATTAATTCACCGACTATACCAATTTTAATTCAATTCAATTCTTCTACACTATTGACTGGTCAAGTAGAATATACAACTATTGTAATACAAAACACATTAAATCAACCATTGTATAACGTTACCATATCATTAGTTACACAAGGAACGCTTTATATTAACGCAACTACAATAACTTTACCTTCCCTTCAACCATTACAAAGATTATACGTTCCAGTGGAAGTGTATACGCAGAGTGCTGGAATAGTTAGTGTAAGCGCCAGTATATCATATTATCAAGCAGGACAATTGAAGCAAGCTCAAGAAGTTATTAATGATTTAGCAGCGGGCTCAGTTAATATTATAATAACTGGCGTTTCCACTGTTCCTTCGGTAGCAGTAAGAGGCAGTATAGTTTCGGTCACCGCAACGATCTATAACTTTGGTACTGGTCCTGCAAACGGTCTCACAGTAACAGTATTTCCACCTAAAGACATTGTAGTGATAGGTCAGAACACTTATTATGTGGGTAATTTAGGTTCAGATACGTCATCAACATTTACCTTTGCATTTAGGATACTTAACTCCACTAAGCCAGGTTCCTACGTTATTCCTATAGAGTATACCTATACCAATGATATTGGGCAAGTTTTACATTCACATTCAAATATCACACTAGAAGTTTCAAATGCTTCTTCTGGCTTCTTCACCTCGTCTTTTAGGAGTAGTAACAATTCCCACATATCCCTAATCGGCATATTAGGCATAATAATTGTAATAATTATAGTCATAGTCTTAGTGATAGTATTTTTAAGAAGAAGGAGGTAATTAATAGTGAATACATTAGACATTTTCTGGCTAGCATATAAGGGATTAGTATCTAGGAAAGCCATATCGATTTTAGCTATAATATCAGTTATGATAGGGGTAGCCAGTGTAACTGTACTAGTAGCTTTTACTCAAGGTATAAGTCAATCTATCTTATCAGTTGTGGAGTCATTGGGATCTAATACAATTTTAGTTTTACCTAGGAGTAGTGCAGGTTTAACTCAAGCTACTGTAGCAACTATAGCGAGTCTGCCGGGAGTTGAGGCAGTTTATCCAGTAGTTAGTGGTTTTGGCGAAATAAATGTCGAGGGACAACAATTAGGGGTTAGCATAATTGGAATAGACAACTTGTCAGCACTTCTTGGCCAAGTACTACTACAAAGTGGGTCAGTTTATCCTCCAGTTACCTCTCCTGAAGCCGTAATTGGATCAGAAGTAGCGAATCCTGTCCCTGGGGTTTTCTTCTCTCCAGGAGATATAATTACTGTTCAAATTTCTAGAGGTAATAGTATAGCGTTAGAAATAGTAGGAGTGTTATCTCCATCTGGTGCTAATCCATTATCTAATTCTCAAACGTCTATATTTTTACCTTTGGGTGAAGCAATGGCTATTCTAAACAGAACTTCATATAGCGAAATAATAGTTGAGGCTCAATCGGTTAATGATGTTAATAATGTAGTGAACCTTATTGGTGAAATATATGGTAATCAGTTTAGCGTGATTTCAGTTCAGCAGTTAATCAACACAGTATCTACTATTACGTCTGGGTTTAGTTTTCTATTAATATCAGTTGCGTCAATATCTCTTTTCGTAGGAGCTGTTGGAATAATGGCAATAATGTTAAGTAGAGTGTATCAAAGGATAAGAGAAATCGGTATAATGAAAACAGTAGGGCTAACAACTAGAGATATTCTTTTAGTTTTCTTAGCAGAATCTGGGATAATAGGATTAATTGGAGGCATAGTAGGTATATTGGTAGGTTTAGTAGGTACTTCATTTATTGATCTTTTATCAGCAATAACGTCTCAATCCGCATCTAGTAGTTCAGTGAGTACAAACACGGGTGGATTTAGAGGGGGTGGCGGTTTTGGTAGATTTGGTGGAGCATCCGCTTCATCTGCATCTTTCTTCACATTTAAACCGATTATTTCGATAGAAGCAATTTTAATAGCATTAGCAGTAGCAGTTGCTGTGAGTTTAATAGCAGGGATTTATCCAGCCTGGAAGGCTGCGAAGCTTACAGCAATTGATGCGATTAGAAGAGATTAAATTTTTGTCTTTACATTATATAAAGTAGAGCTTATCCTTTTTGGTATTGGCAATTTGAGTGTGATGATGAGAGGGTCCAATGATTTGATGATTATCGCTGGAAAAACTGATAATCAGAAAGCTTAAAATAAACCTTTTTATAAACAATTTTTAGTAAAACTGCGGCCGTAGTCTAGGCTGGATTAGGACGCCGGCCTCCCAAGCCGGTGATCCCGGGTTCAAATCCCGGCGGCCGCATACATCTTTTTTTATCTGAAGGCTACTATGAAAATTTTATTATTAGAGAATTAAATTGTTTATTTCCATAAAGTATTATACAATAACAACTATTAAGATCTCTTTTTTTATCGCAGAATACTTTTCATATATTGATGAATATGCACATAATTCTTTCTATTATTATAAGTGAGAATTAAAAACTATTCATAAATCATATAGACTAGATAGTAACTAGTTTTAATTGTTGTTAACATATGGTTTCATTTGCGAACTTATAAGGTAGTCAAATGATAATAAATTATAATAAATTGGAACCATACTATACAATACTATTTCATATAAACAGTTATATAATATATTTCATTATAGTTATCTCGCGGTTAGCTTGCTCGTATACAACAAATATCTGCCAGTACCAAAACAATTTAATGATGAATTTTGGACCGTTGAGAAGGTAGAACATATTAGGTACCTCTCTTTGACTGGTAAGCCTTATAAAATATTCAATGAAGATATGAACTCTTTAAGGGTATTAGATAAAGTTAGATTCAAACTTGATAAGGCAACTTCAATTTCTTTAACCCCCAAGGCCAATCTGGAACTAGAATTTTCTGGAATTTACATGAAGTCTCCTTTATATCTAGGTGACATGTCATACGGAGCGTTAAGTGGCAATCCCAATATAGCAATTGCTACTGCGGCTGATTTGACTGAAACTCTTGCCGGTACGGGAGAAGGTGGCCTACATCCAGAGGTTGCTAAGCATAAGAGAATTTTTGTGCAGTGGGCGTCAGCTAGATTTGGTGTTGATATTAGAGTTTTAACTGCTGGTATGGGTGTTGTCATAAAAATTGGTCAAGGGGCTAAGCCTGGAATTGGCGGCCATTTACCAGGGAATAAAGTTACTGAGCCTATATCTGTCACTAGAAGAATTCCAATTGGTATAGATGCTATATCTCCAGCACCTCATCATGATATTTATTCCATCGAGGATCTGGGACAAAGAATAGAGGCATTAAAAGAAGCAACTGGAAAGCCGGTTTTTGTTAAAGTAGCTGCAACTAATTATATCCCTTACATAGTTTCCGGTATTGCTAGAATGGGGGCAGATGGTGTTATAATAGATGGTCATGGAGCGGGAACTGGTGCCACCCCTGTTGTAATAAGAGATAACGTTGGTATACCAATAGAGCTAGCTGTAGCCTCAGCTGATAAGATTTTAAGGAGAGAAGGACTTAGGGATAAGTTTACTATTATAGCTGCTGGTAGGGTCTCATCAGCAACAGACGCTGCTAAACTAATTGCTTTAGGTGCTGACGTAGTGAGCGTTGGTACCGGAGCCTTAATAGCTATGGGTTGTGTAATGGTACATAAGTGTCATGTAGGCTCATGCCCTACAGGTTTAACTGCCAAGATTGATGGGACTAGAGTAGTTGACGTAGAGTTCGGCGTTAAGATGCTAGTTAATTTTATCAATGGATTTTCCATGGAGTTAGCTAATATTTTAGATAATTTAGGTTTGAATAGTATTAAGGAACTTAGAGGTAAAAGAGAGCTACTTTATGGACATGGCTTGAGTAAAGACACGTTAGAAATTCTAGGAATTGAAGGTACGGAAGATGAAGTGAATCCTAAATTGGGAGAGTTATGGAATAGGAGAGTTATTGCTTACATGCACGAATTGATGAATAAGGGCAATCCAGTAATAACCAGTATGGGTAGTACTGCACCACCTGATGTAGAGAAACCCGCCAGAATAATCGATTGGCTTAGATCTGATGGAGCTCAGGTTACTAGACCTTCAATAGATCCTTATAGAGAAGATGTAGATACTTCCTTTTATCTTAAAGGTGGAGAGATATATCTATCACTCCCAATAATCTTCGATATTACCGAAGCCTCTTTAGAGTATAAGGAAGCGTTTGCTTGGAGTGCTTTAGCTTTGTCTTCAGCAGTGTTTGACTATGAAACTATCGATAAGTACGCAGAAGTCTTCATAAGTAGTGATGGGAAAGGTATTGCTAGGTGGAGTAAGAGTGATATCTACGAGAACTCGTATCTTCTGATACCTGCAGATGAGAACGTAATAGACGAAGTTATTGGAATGGGCGTTCAAGGGTTTATAGTTGATGAGGATAGTGGAAATAGTGATCTAGAATTGGTAGTTAGTGCTTTAGATACCAAATTAAAGGAAGTGGGTGTTAGAAATCATTATGACATTTTGGCTAAGTCAGGTAGACTCAGACATTCCGCAGACGCTTTTAAATTAGTTCTATTGGGTGCTGATTCTGTAATTATGCCTTATTTTATTTTAGAAAAAGCCATAGGTGAGGGAAATAAGGGTAATTTGAAAGAGAAAGCCTTCAGTCTCATAGCTGGAATGAAAAAGGAAATAGCTTTGCTTGCCGGTGCAGCTGGGGTTTATAGCGTCCAATCTACTTTGACCGGTAACAGGGAGTTATTGCGTTCTATCAATTTGAGCTATCCTATAAGGAAAGCACTTAGAATAAAACCAGCGGGGTCTTTATAATGGTTGACTATTATCCTTCTGGTTGTGGTGTTTTTGGAATCTTAAGGAAAAGAAACTCTCCAAAAGTCAAAGGCAATTTAGTTGTTAGAGCAATAGATAGAGTCAGATATAGGGGTAGTGATAAGGGAGCAGGATTTGCTGTATTTAATTTGGAAAAAAGAAACTATTATGTTATTAAAGCGTTTTATGAGGGAAACCCCAGTGAACTGAAGGATATGTTCAGCAAGTATGGTGTAGAAGTTAAGAATGTAGAATTGCTAACCAAGTATTCGAATCTGTGCGATTGTAATCTTATTGCTTTGGGCGATATAAATGAGGTTAGGAAGGCTATAAGGAATGTAAATGAGATAATGTGGAACGGTAAAGAGAGGAAGGGCAGAGTGTATAGCGTTGGTAGCTCTCTTCATGTGTATAAGGGTGTTGGATATCCTAAAGACGTAGCAGAACAATATCGTGTTGAGGAGTTTGAAGGCGATTTATGGTTAGCACATACCAGGCAACCCACTAATTCCCCTGGCTATTATCCGTTTTGGTCTCATCCCTTTTCCTCATTTAATGTTGCTATAGTTCACAATGGCGATGTTAGCTCATTTGGAGCTAACGTAGAATATCTAAATTCAAGGGGGCTAAATAGTTTTGTAGGAACTGATAGTGAGGTATTGGCTTTTTTATTTGAGGAACTCATTGCTGAAGGTTTAACCATCGAAGAGGCAGTAAAGATTCTAATTAACCCATCAAGAAGATTCAATGCCTTACCTAAAGATATTGATTACTTATATAGAAACGCTATGTTAGATGGCCCCTTTACAGCGGTTATTGGTTACGACTCCGGTGATGATTTATATCTGATAGCAATTGCTGATAGATCTAAATTTAGGCCGGCAATAATTGGCGAGGATGAGTCATATTATTATGTAGCAAGTGAGGAGAATGAAATTAGGGAAATAAGCCCTAAAGCTAAAGTTTGGACGCTTAAACCTGGTTCTTACTTTATAGCATCTTATAAAAAAGGTATCATATCATATGGGAGGAGCAATGACGAGCTAAAGACATTTTCTCCTCCACCAATAATGGTTCCAGAGAAGTATGATATTAATGCCTATAATATAGGGTATAAGGAGTTAAATTATGAGATACTTAAGTTAGCTGAAAAAGGAAAGAAGGAAATAACAGTTGCCAACGTTTTAGGTCATAGATATATTGGGATAAACCTACCGGCTAAAAACATAAACAATTTGAGAATTAACCTTTATGGTATAGTTGGAAACGCTATGGCAAATTTAAATGAGGGTAACGAATTTTATGTTTATGGAAATGTTGCTGATGACTGTTGTGATACCATGCATGGAGGGAAAGTAGTAATTTACGGTGATGCGAGAGACGTTTTAGCTCAGACTTTTCAGAATGGTAAGATTTTCGTTAAGGGTAATGCTGGAAATAGGGTTGGTATTCAAATGAGGGAATATAAGGATAAAAGACCCTATCTTATAATAGGCGGTATTGTTGATGATTATTTAGGAGAATATATGGCTGGAGGCGTAATAATAGTGTTTGGTAAAGGGTTTAACGGAGAACCAGTGGGAAATTTCGTAGGAACGGGAATGGTAAGGGGGAGAATATACATAAGAGGCAAGGTTTCTCCATCAAAACTAGGATTACAACCACCAAGGTATGAGATAATGAGATTACTAAAAGCACTATTCTTAGAGGGCCTAATTTCTAGTGAGGAATACGATTCACTAAAGAACGAAGAATATATTGAGATTGTTAATAAGTTAAAAGGAGAAGCTAAGGAATATGCCAAGAAATTGTTTGAAGAGAAAATCGGAGTTCCGACATACGAATATAGAGAATTAACCGAGGAGGAATTTAAGGAACTGTACCCAGTAGTTGATGAATATTCTAAGGATATGATGGACTACTCTTATACTGAACTATTAAAGGAAAAGTTTACTGTAATAACTGCTAGAAAATTATAGAAGATATTTCGCTGAAGATATTTCGCTTAAAGTTTTCTTTACTGAAATTTAGAGCTCTGTTTTTCATTTCCCTTCTCAACCCTATATTTTCATTTTCCAGTAAGCTCTTTAATAATGTTACGGCTTCTTCTATGTCTGAGTACGAGAATTCGGGAACTACTTCGTAAGCTCCACTTTCCTTAGGGACTATTGGTATAACTCCGCCTGCCATTGCTTCTATAACTGGTATTCCAAAATGCTCTCCTATCGTTGCGTGGAAATAGACTTTAGCTTTTGACAATACTTTAAGCAACTCCTCTCTTGGTAAATTAGTTACAATTTCTATGTCGGCGTTAAGTTCTCTCTTAAGCTTAATTAACTTGTTCAGATAGTCTCTTTCATTCAGTGAACCAATGATTACGCCTTTAACTCCGCTTTTAGCAGCTAAAAGGATTGAATTTTCAAGCATTTTCCCTCTTTCTATTCTTCCTATTGTCACAAAGAAATTTTCCCTTTTTTCCTCATTATATGCTCTCTGAAAATATTCTACATCTACTGGAGGGTATATTACTTTTGGCTCATTTATTTTATAAACTTCAGCTATCGCCTTTGCAGAATAGCGAGAATTTGCTATTATCTTTGCCCTTTTCCCCTCGTCTTTTATTTTATTTATGACGAGACGAAACGGTAATAAATAAAGTTTCCAAAAAAGGGATCTGGTATACTTGCTTGGTAAGTTAGCTATTGAAGGTGCGCCTGCATAAATTACGTGTGGAGCTAATTCTGATAACGGTATAGGCACTCCAGACGCATTTAGATATAAATCTGGTTTTACTTTTTTCGCCGTATAGTAGGTCAATAACCTTTGATACTTATCTAGCTTTGGTAAATGAAAAGGCAACGTATACACTGAGGGTATTGATTTATCATAAGGTTTTGCAAAGCTTATTGCAACATAATTTATTTTTCTTTCCTCCAACATTTCAAAAAATGTCTTGTATATAGTTCCCTCGCCACTATAACCCCTACTCATTCCTAAGCCATGGGCTATTACTGCAACCTTTATTTTCTTCATATTTCATTATTACTTCTAGATGGTTCAGATTATAATACCAGTGGGTCCTAATGACAAGCTAGATTGGGTTAAAAGAAGCGTAAATTCGGCGTTATCACAACCAGTTGATAAGGTGATAATTTACGATAATAGTGAAAGAAGCGATATATATAATATATTTCAGCCGTTGGCAGATAAATTGGTTTATATTAAGGATAAGAGAATGAAAAGGGTTAACATGGCTAGATTACGTAATAAGATGCTCTCATTAATTGATGATAAATATGTAATCATGATAGATAGTGACGTTGTTATACCTAAGGACTATACTAATAAAATTATAAGTAAATTGGAAAATGGAGTAGCATATAGTTGGATGCATTATGCTTATTCTGAAGAAGAAATTGAAAAACCATTGTCTTTATCTGAAAATAACCCTAATTTAGGGTGTGCAGGACTTAATTTGGAGATAATTAAGAGAATTGGCTATTTTGATGAACGATATGAAAGAGATGAGGATGTATGGCTTTATGCAAAACTAAAAAAGACTGGCTACAAAGTAGAGCCAGCTGAGGGTAGATGTTTGCATCTTAATAAGGTTCATGCAAGGCTTGATTTCTCTTCATCAATTGTTGAAGCTAGGAGAAATCTTTGGAGGAGTAAATACGATATTATGCTAATATTTGATGGTCTTACAGATTTTACCTTTTTAACTGGTTACTCATATTATGGTAGTTACTATATATTGGCAATTTTATCGGTTATTTTCCATCCCTTAGCTTTCCTCTATTTTCCACTTATAGGTTATGGTATCTATTATTATAAGGGACCAAAGAAATATTTATTAAATTTAATCCCCGGTTTAGCATTAGCAATCTCATTCCCTTATGGCCTAGGGTATAATCTTATCCAAAAGGCCAAGTAATTCCCTTCTTCTCTTATCAAACTCTCTCTCCACATTTTCGTCATAAACTATTCTTCCGTTTACTATAACCTTACCTACATGCTCACCTACGCTATAATAAACGATATTTGAAAGAATCCTATCCTTTTTTAACGGATATAATTTATCCTTCTTTAATAGCACTATATCAGCGATGTAACCTTCCTCTATCTTTCCACCTTTTAAATTAATAAGCTTGTATCCATTTTCTGTGGCTGCCTTGAATACATGATACGCTTTTATGCCGGCATCCCAATATGAATACCTTTGAAGTAGTACTGCATTTTTCATTTCCCTGAACATATCTAGTGAATTATTACTTGCAGCTCCGTCAGTACCTATAGTTACGTTCACTCCACTTTCTATCAACTCTTTGAATGGAAAGAAACCTGCAGTAGCAAGTTTCATATTTGAAGTTGGGCAATGGGTTGCATTGGTCACATATTGTAGTTCCCAATTAGCTACCCATCCTAAATGAACCAATTGGGCCTTCCTCACGATTCTTAATTCATTCAACAACTCCACTGGGAATTTGCCATACTTTTTCTTTATCTCATAAATCTCACTTCTAGTCTCAGACACATGGATGTGAATCCATGAGTTTGTTTCTTCTGCGAGTTGATTAGCCAATTTTAGTGTGTCTACAGATGTTGAATATATGCTATGTACGTTTACAATTGGTTTAAATAGTTCGCTTGCTTTAAGCTGTCTTTGTTTTTTATCTATCTCATGAGGATCAAACAATCTATTGAGAAACGTATAACCCGCGTAAGCTCTTATTCCGTACTTTTCTGCGATTTCCTTTACTCCTTCAGGATTAAAGTACATGTCTATGAAAGCTGTAGTTCCTTTTGATAACATTTCCATTACAGCCAATTCTGATGCTATGTTCATTTCATTTGTCTTGAAAACTTTTTCAAATTCCCACATTTTTTCTAACCATTCTGTTAATTCAGCATCATCATAGTATCCACGTAAAGCTATCATTGGGGTATGTGTGTGCGCGTTAACTAGTCCGGGTATCGCAACATATTCTGAGCAGTCAAACTCGTCTCCCTCAACTTCCCTTCCTAAATTTTTTATATATCCATCTTGGATAACTATATTAGTATTTTCAAATATTTTATCATAATTTACGATAAATCGACAATTTTTTAATGTATATCTGTTATTTCGTATCTGCATTCGTATTCACTTATTCTTCTTAATCTTCCTTTCACCTTTAATTGCGTTTTGAAAAGTGGAGCATAAGTTACAAAAGTTTCAGCTTCTCCACCCTCAAATGCAGGATTAAATCCGTATCTTCTTGCTCTCTCAATTATTTTTTCTACATCCTCTGTTGTGATTTCCTTGCCTAATAAATCAAATGGGAAGCCATAGGCGGAGGCTGATGTTATCACGAACTTAAATCCTTCTCGTACTAACCATCGCATATATTCTTCTTGTGTTTTTCTCCAAAGTGGTGTATAAGTCTTTAGTCCTATTTCCTCAGCTATAATGCTTATGTTTAACCTTTGATAATCAGAAAGTAACGCTCCACTGACTATACCAACAGCTCCTTCATTTTTAGCTTGAACTAGCGCCTTTTTGAGATCTTCTAACTCCTTATCCTTCTCCCCTGAAGTCTCGAAGGTGAGAAGTCTAAAACCCATAGCTTCAGCCTGATATCTGGTATAAATTACATTAGGGTATTGGAACATCCAAGAATCTTCTCTCTTTGGTATTAACGTTATTAAGCAGACAATCTTAAATCCCTTAAACACCGCCCAATGCAATGCATATGTACTATCCTTTCCTCCAGAATATAATACACAAATTTTCATAGGATATAAAAGGTAAAAAATGAGTTAACTTTAATACTTTACTTCAAATTAGCTACTCGTTATTTCTTTTTCTGCTCTCCACCGCTTTGTTGCTGTTGCCCGCCTTGCTCTTTCTTCTTCTTGGCCATTTTGTATCTGATAAAAATTCATATTGAAATACCTAATAAGCATTCCTAATGAAATCTTGGTAGAATATTATCGAAAAAAATTTACGCTTACTATGACATTTTCTCATAGTCATAACGTGTATCCTAATCCTCTTTTAAAGATACTATTGCAGTATACTGAAAACTTTTTATTCCTCTCTATTTATAGAATATGTTTTGCTAATGAACTTTTTTATAGTAAAACCTTGATCTCTATATCAAGAAAGTATATTTCTTTATCTAATAATTAAATTTGACCTAGTTTTTATTCTAATTGGTCTATAAATTAGATCTATTATACTATTGATATTAATCAAACTATAGAGAAGAGGATCTATTTTCAATAGTTCTTCAGTACCAATGAAATACACTGTACTAGAGAATTCGATCAACTCCACAAGTCCATTAATTTTATCGATATTTTCACTGAGAAGTCCCGTAGAGTAACAGGCTAATAATGGCTGTGGTCTATCATCAAATGGAATTACGATATCGTACGGCTTACTGCATAAATAGTCTGCGAAGCTTCTAGTAAGAAACGGGAAGTCACATCCAGTGATAAAAACTCTATCCCTTCGTACGTATTTTAATCCTTCTTTAACTCCTTTAACGGGTCCTTCATATTCACCGTTTTCGACAACTAAAATTCCTTTTTTAATTCTCCTAGACGATCTAGATACCACGATAGGATTATCGAATTGTTCCAATAATCTACTTAACATTGTTTTTGAATTTACCTCGAAACAGCACTTATCGATTCCAAATCTTTTCGATAGTCCCCCAGATAGTATTATAACGTCATATGAATAGTTGTAGCTCAACTTCTTCCCCTTTCTTATAAGTTACACTCCTCTTGAGAATTGTGAATCCATTAGCTTTGGATAACTCGCTATACAAACCTACACCCCATCTAAGCGGAAATGCAGAGTTTCCTTTAACGTCAAATAAGTATATTGAATCCATGGAATGATTTACATAGATATCCTCTACGAGAGTACTTTTTACAAACCTCTTTAGATTAGCACTTAATATATTAGACAATACTGAGAGTCCAAATTCATGAAATGCAGTTATAGCAGAAACTACTTGTCCCGGTAATACCAATATTGGTTTTCCTTGAATCCTGCCTACACTACCTCTTTTGATTATGTTTACAGTTACACCATCAAATAGCATCTCTCCCAGCTTATTTATAGCTCTCTTTACGTAATCTTTTTCACCCACTGAAGATCCCCCTATAGATATTATTACATCAGAAATTTCTAAAGACTTTTCAATTTTTCCGATTACATCATTTAAATCGTCCTTCGCTACTCCCATATATTTTACACTACCGAATTTCTCGAGAATCTTAATTAGTATTGGCGAGATGGAATCTATAACCTTATTCTTCTCTGGATTTTCAAAGCTGGCTATTTCATCTCCGTTAGCAAAAATTGCAAACCTTAAATCTGAAACATTAATATGAAAAATTTGTTGTTGTAATAGAATTCCCAAATGATAAGGAGTCACTTCAGTACCTTTTCGTATTATTACTTGCCCTGCGTAAATATCTTCTCCCTCTTCCCTTATGTTCTTACCTTTTTTTACCTCTCCTTTAAATATAACATACTCTCCCTCAAGTTTAGAATTTTCAATAGGCACTACACTATCCGTATTTGTTGGTAATGGTGAACCAGTAGTTACGTAATAAGTTTCCCCCTCTTTTAATTCTGGAATGTTCAATGTATTTGGATAGAGCTTCCCTACTACTCTCAACTTTCCATATTTTAGATAGTCCTCATATTTGATAGCGTATCCATCCATTGCTGATAACGATCTTTCCGGTATACTTTTTATTGCAAGCACATCCTCTGTTACTATTTTACCTAATGCTTGAAATATATCCACATCCTTTTCTCTCTTCTTTACCTCGAAATTTGTATTGTTAATTATTTTTCTAGCTTCTTCAACTGGGATTAGTGCCACAATTTAATATTTTACTTCACATTAATATATGATATGGCGTGCATATTTCATATTGTAGGTAAAAAAGATACTGGAAAGACAAGCATTATAGAGAATATCTTAAGGGAGATTAAGAAGGATAATTTTAAGGTAGCAGTGGTTAAACATTCTCATCATAAATTGGACTTAGCTGGAAAGGATACTCATAGATATAGAAACTCTGGATCTGATTTAATTCTATTTCAAGAAGGTGAAGAAGAGTCAGTTCTTTTTATGCCTACCGTATCTTCCCTTACCTTAATTACCCTTCTCCCAGTAGATATTATCCTTATTGAGGGTTTTTCGAATGTAGATATAGGTAAGAAATACGTTATTAATAGTGTAAATGAGATTGAAGCTGTAAGCAAACAACTCATAAACGATATAAAAAGGGAGTGTCAAAAGACGATTGGAGCTTTAAGATTAGATGACGTGAAAGTAGAAGTGACATCAGATAACGCTTTATTGCTAACTCTTTATAATTTGATGAAAGTATTAGGAGTTAAAAATGTCAGTTCAGATTAGTGGATCAGAGATTATATCGCTAGATCCTAATGCGTATGTAACAGACGCTTTATACTTCATGAGAAGAAATAATGTGAGAAGATTAGTAGTGAGTAATTCCAGCAATATAATAGGTATTTTTACGATTGAGAATGCAATTAGACAAATTTTAGAAAACAGATTAGAAGTTAGACTAAATGAATTAAAGTTAAAAAGACCGATATTTATCGAGAATAATGATGTTAAAAGTATAGTGAGAACAATGATTAACGAGAACTCGGATTTTGTAATATATGGGGGGAAATATATTATAACCGAGAAGGATGTTGTAAGGTCTTTCAACTGGAGTTCGGTAAAGGAAAATATAGAAAGTATTAGTAAAGACGCAATTGTAGTTCAACCCTTCACGAAGATCTTGACTTGTATAGAAATTATGCTTAAAAACAATATTAGGCACTTGCCAGTAGTTAATGGGATTGCACTAGGCATAATAAGCGCGAGGGATATAGCCTATTCTTATGACTCAATAACTGGAAATACGATAGTTGAAAAAATTATGAATGTAAATCTAGTTACTGCAGATGATAATAATGAGGTAAATGAAGCAGTTAATTTAATGATGGAGAGAAATGTTGGCAGTCTAATAATTAAAACTAGTGTTAAGAACAAGGTTAAAATTCTTACTAACAGAGATTTAATAAAGTTGATATTTAATTATATATTGTGATATTCTCTTGTCCTATTGATGGAAGTGATGTAAACGAGAAGTTAGAGTGCGAAAAGGGTCATAGATTTAATGTAATCGAAGATCAGATTTACGATTTCTTGTTAAAGGATATTGAGGTTGATAAATTATTAGCAAGAGTAATCCCAGTTTACGAAAGTGTATGGGCTCCATTAGGGTTACTATTCACTTCTGGTAAAACTTATGCGTCTTTTCTCAGAGCAATTGGAGGGTTTATAAATGGGGATTTAGTAGTTGATGTGGGAACTGGTACAGGTAAGATTTTTGATTTTCTGAATTGTAAGACTTGTATTGGTATTGACGTATCTTTAAGGTTTTTAACATATATGAAGAGAAAGAGACCTAAAGTGATAGCAGTAAGGGCTGATGCTAACAATCTACCTCTCAAATCCGGAATTGCTGATGGGATTTCTTCTACATTAGTTTTACACATGTTATCTAATCCATCTTTTGCCATAAGGGAAATGTCTAGAGTACTGAAATCTAATGGAAAATGTAGTATCGCGGTTTTAGCTAATGTGAATTCATTAATAGCTAAGATACTATCCAGATGGTGGAAAGTAAATTTAAGACATTACGATTACTACATTAATTTACTTCAAGAGAACTCCTTAAAAGTAGTTGAAAGGAAAGAATTAGGACCTTGGGAGGTAATAAATTGTATTAAGATCTCATAAACAAAGTTGCTGAAAGAGCAAGGAAACTTAGTCCATTAATAAGCTCTAATACTTTTTCAATAATTCCAGCAACTATAGGCGTATATGCCAAAATTAATACTCCAGACATAATAAATATGAAGAATACTCCTAGGAGAGCTGTATAGTAGAGCTCACCATCACCCGCTAATAATCTAAATAACTTCTCACTGCCAGTGGCTCCAAATACTATTCTCTCTATTCCAAATACAATTCCCAACATGTAAAACAGAATGGGACTTATCCCAAAAAATAGAGCTGATTGTAATTGTTCGCTATTTATTCCAGTCTTCATGATTAAAAATGCTGAGGTAATTAATAATACTACCCCTAAGGATATGCTTATTAACCTCTTTCTTATCTGCTTATTGACATGGGCCATCCCAAAACACCAACTAATTTTTCTCCCATTTCAATATCTAGTAACTCGCCTAAAAATATTCCCCCGAGTGCACCAACAAATAATCCAGCTAACCCACCAAGATAATAACCTGCGAGTGCACCTAAAGCTCCTCCTGCTACTTTGCCAAAATTTTGATTCTTTACCTCATATATCGTTGCAAAGTTATGATCCCCATATTTGCCATATTTAGATAAATAGTAAGATAGATCTAGAATTGCCTCCTTCACTTCACTTAAATCTTTACCCTTGAATAGAGTAATGTAATATTCTTCTCCTTTATCTTTTCTAAAATAAATCGGCGTAAAACCAGCCTGTCTTAATTCCCTAAATGACGCCCCATATCCTCCCTTAATCCTAAAAATGACTTTATACACAATAAATTATTTGATAAATTTTTATATTAATGTTTTGCTTGTTCGTAGTTAGAACCTTAGCTTTATTTTTGACTTAAGGATAAAGTTATATTGAAATGGGGTCCGAGCTACAAAAGTTTTATGCGATAGCTAAGGTATATGGTTTTGAGATAGAAACGAAATTACATGACCATATATCTGCAGCAGTCGATGAGGCTATTGATAAAATAAAGTTGACCTTACGAAAAGAGGGCATGAACGGAAAGACGGTAAGTGCATTAATAGAAGTTTTCGCTAAAGATGAAAGAGCTTCAAATCTAATTGAGAGTATAAAAGCGAGGATCGCCACATAATTCATATGGTTGAACTTTCAGAACCCTTAGAAAATTACTTGAAAGAGATGTATGAGATAGAGGAAATTAAGGGCAGTGCTAAAGTTTCAGAACTAATTTCTATTTTCAATATTTCCCCCGGAACAATAAGCAAAGCACTAAACAAATTAGAAAAATTAGGATTAATAGAAAGAACTAGCGATCGAAAAATAAAGTTAACTGAAGAGGGAAAGAGAATTGCAGAAAGATTAATTAGGTCTCATAGACTTAGCGAACGTTTGTTAACAGATATAATTGGACTTGATTGGATAAGAGCTCACGAGTTAGCTCATAGGCTAGAACACATTTGGCCAGATGATATATTGGAGAAAATAGATAAATTGCTTGGTTATCCTGCAACTTGTCCTCATGGCCATCCTATAGGAAATAGGAAAAAAGTAAATGGAAAGAAATTATCTGAAATAAATATTACTGGTAAATATAAGGTTGTGATGATTGTAAGGGAGGAAGAATGGGTTTTAAGAGAAGCCACACGACTGGGATTAAAACCCGGCACAGTACTTGAAGTTATTGAAAATAATGGCACTGATATAAAAATCAAAGTAGGAGAGAGAATAGAGGAAGTTAGTAAAGTACTTGGTGATCAGGTGTTGGTGGTTGGATGAATTAATGAAAAAAATCCTAATTCATATTTACAAATACGGCCCCGATAACCCTTGGTATATGGCGAGAAGACTTTTAGGAGAAAGTGGATGGGTGGCAAAATACGACGAGAATCGAGTAGAAGAGGCTTGTAAAAGATTAGAAGAAATGGGATACTTGATTAGATTTCAAGGCTCCCTAAAAAAATCTGTAACCTCGTCTATAAAGCCGTGGTTAAAAGTTAAAGCTAGAGAACTAAATCATAAGCCAAAGGGAATTTACTATGATCTAAGTAAAGAAGGAAAAAAGATTGCATCGTTACTATATAAGGAATATAAAAGGGAGAATGGATAATTATGGATATTGTTGAAAAGATTTTAGAGTATTCAAATCCCTATAATGTTTTGCAAGAGAAAGTTAAAATAAAGGATAATTCGCTTTTATTTAACAACGAAAATATCCCATTTAACAAACCTATACTGATTTCAGTAGGGAAGGCCTCTTTGCCCATGGCGCGATTCTTTAGCGAGAGGATTGAATTAAAGGCTAAATTAATAGTAACACCGAAGGGTACTAAAGGTAAAGAGAATAACGTTATAGAAGCTGGTCATCCCTTGCCAGATGAGAACAGTATAGAGGCTGGGAAAAAGATGATAGAGCTATTAACTACTGAGGACTACGATTTAGTTATATTTGCAATTTCTGGGGGTGCGTCAGCATTAGTTGAATATTCTGAAATATCCTTAGATGAGCTGAGAATGATTAATAAGATTCTTGTTACCTCTGGAATAGGAATTAATAAAATAAATATAGTAAGGAAGCATTTATCTAAGATAAAAGGGGGTAAGATACTAGAATATATAAAAGATAAAATCCCTGTAGTGTCATTTATTGTTAGTGATGTTCCAGGTAATGACATAAGTAGTATTGGAAGTGGTCTTACTAGTATTGATACCTCTACTAACGAGAATGCATTAGAAATTTTAAAAGATATAGGATTAGAAAGATACTCCAAGTATCTGACTGAGACCCCTAAGAGTGTCTCTAGAATCGTGAAAAATTACATAATTCTAGATAACATGGAGGTACTTAAGAAGGTCGCAAACATTCTGGACAACTCTTTCATTCTCACTTCTGAAATCAGAGGAGAGGCAAGAGATGTGGGAGCTATTATTGCTTCAATTTATAATTCGTCAGAGAACTATAATGTACCTTTAAGGAGACCTTACTATTTATTACTTGGTGGGGAGCCAGAAGTTACAATTCAAGGAAAGGCAGGGAAGGGTGGAAGAAATGGAGAGGTCTGCCTATCCTTCCTCAAATACGCTAAAAAAGGAAATAGATTTGAACTATTAGGTTTAGCTACTGATGGAGTTGACGGTAACTCAGAATATGCTGGTTGTAAAGTCACTTCTGACATGAAAATAGCAGAGGATGATATAGATACTGCATTAGAGACTCACAATAGTTATGGCTTGCTAGAAAATTATGGAGGGACTATAAAAACTGGCTATACTCACACTAACGTGAATAATATTTATGTGTTAAGGGCTCCTTGAGTTCTTATCTTCTTTTGTAACATTAATACTGCCCTAGCAACAGCTTCTGGCCTTATTGGACATCCAGGAACGTATAAATCAACTGGAATTCCAAGGTCTGAGGGAAGTACGGTATTATAAGAATTCCAGAAGATTCCTCCTTCGAGTATACAAGCTCCAAGGGCGATAACGAACTTCGGTTCTGGCATCTGGTCATATACAATTCTCGCTGCTCTACCCATTTTTCTGCTTAGTGTACCTTCTAGTATAAGTATATTCGATTGTCTAGCTGAGGAGAACGGCAGCATTCCATACCTTTCTGCATCAAATCTTGCGGCTGCAAAAGCTCCAAATTCTGTACCACAGCAAGATGTAGTAAAGTGAGGTGGCCAGAGAGAAAATGAAATACCCCAATCGATTATTGATTTTATTGGTTTCCTATTAATTAACCATTGAGCTGCCTTTTTGGCTACTTCATTTAAGTTACCAACTAAAATAGTCTGTTCTGTCATTGCTATACTCTATTTTATCATTCCCTTAAATAACTTTATTCAGAGATCACCTCACAAATCATCAAATCAATTTTCCCTAGCTCATCATCGACAAGTATATTTTCTTGTTAATCTTTAAAGTTAAAAATAATGACTGAAGTACTTAAGGTGGATCCATTATATCCGGAATTGGATAAAATAAAAAAGGCTGCCAGTGTAATAAAAGCAGGTGGCACTGTAGTCTTTCCTACAGAAACTGTTTATGGATTAGGCGCAAATGCATTAGATGCAGAAGCAGTGAAAAAGATATTTATCGCAAAAAATAGGCCTATGGATAATCCTCTCATAGTCCATATATCAAATATAGATCAGCTTTATGAGGTAGCTAAAGATATACCAGAAAAAATAATTAATATAGCTAAGATAGTGTGGCCGGGACCATTAACATTTGTCTTAAAGAAAACTGATAAAGTTCCTAAAGAGACTACTGGTGGATTAGATACAGTAGCGGTAAGAATGCCAGCTCATCCAGTTGCTTTAGCTTTGATAAATGAAAGTGGCGTAGCAATAGCAGCACCAAGTGCTAATTTAGCGACAAAACCTAGCCCTACTAAGGCAGAGCATGTGATTGATGATTTATTTGGAAAAGTAGATGTAGTATTAGATTCCGGAGAAACGTTTTTTGGCGTCGAATCAACGGTTATAAACGTTACTGTAGACCCTCCAGTACTTTTAAGGCCTGGCCCATTTAGTGTCGAAGAGCTGGAAAGGATATTTGGAAAGATCGTTATTCCAGAGCAAGCTAAAGGTACAGGTGAATTTAGCGTTGCCTTAGCTCCAGGGATGAAATATAAGCATTATGCGCCTACAAAAAAGTTATTAGTAGTTGAGAACAGAGGTATATTACGCGATGTTATCAAAGAATTACGAGAAAAGGGTTATAGGGTAGTTTTTTTATGTGCACATGAGGTCTGTAAGCAATTTCAAGAAGAAAAGATTGAAATAATAGAGCTTGGAAGCGAAAATAACCTCTATGAGATCTCTAGAAACTTGTTTGACAGCTTTAGAAAGTTGGATAAGTCCAATGCAGATATTGGAATTATTCATAGTGTTAGTGAGAGAGGAATAGGACTGGCGATAATGAATAGAACAAGAAAGGCATCTGGCTTCTCTTCAATTTATAGTATAAAGGATGTGTGGAAATATGTTGGTAATAAGACTCAATAAGGTTACATCTACACAAGATTTCGCAGAGGTTATTAGTAATATGTTATATGAAGATTTTTTGATAATTGCAGAGGAGCAAACTAAAGCAAGAGGAAGATTAGGGAGAAGTTGGTATTCTCCTAAAGGTGGGCTATGGTTTACTTATGTTAAAAAGAACTTTAGAACGGAAATGATTCAGTTATCTGGTTTGAAAGTTGCCGTTGCAGTTCTAGATGTTTTAAGAAAGTTTGTTGACGCAAAGATAAGATGGCCAAATGATATAGTGGTTCATGATAAGAAAATTACAGGCATCTTAATTGAGGCCAAGACTTATGAAGATAACATTAACTTGTCTGATCTCTTCATAGGTGTTGGTATAGATGTAGCAGTAAAGGAATTTCCAAGCGATGTAAATGCTACTTCTTTGTATTTAGAACTAAGAAAGGAAGTAGAACTAAGTATAGATGAGGTGATAACAAAAATAGATGAGTATCTAAACGTTGATAATAAAAAGGCGGTAGATATTGTGAATCAGTTTCTTTCGATCAAGGATAGAGACGTAATACTCAAAGGTGAAAATTGGGAAAAGAAGTGTAAAGCGTTATTTGTAGATTATATGGGGAGACTTATAACGGAATGTGGAATATATGAAGTTGATGATGTGCACAGAGTAGAAACTTTATGATATCGAAAGGTCACTTACTCTTAATTTTCCACTAACTATTTTCCCATAATTTTCTACATCCTTTGAAGAACTTACTAGATTTTTCAGAAGTTGTTTAATATTACCAGTAATCATGACTTCTTTCAACCCTGTCCTATTACCCTTTTCGTTTAACCAGCTCACATTTGCTATAAGGCTAAAATCACCAGAACTGTAGTCAATTGTATTTGCTCCTTCAAGTTGATCAACAACTACACTATTATCCTCTATATCCGATTCAACGTTATTATGCCTTATAACTATATTACTAGAACCAATTGAGGGAGGGATTGTATAAGATGGTACTATTGAGTCCAATTGTCTTGATGCTGAACTAGTATTTTCAATTGTTAATTTTACTGACCAGTAGGAATTTGTTAATGGCGATCTAACTTGCCCTTTATCGGTAATATTGACCACTTTTGAAGGATTTCCTTCATCATCAAAGGATCTACTAAAAGGCAGGGATGAATCTAACGGGTCATCAATAATTTCTAATCCTTCATTTATTATCTCTCCTAACTTAAATGGAGTAGCCCCCTTGTGGAAACTTCTTGCTGAAAATAGTTTTGGTAATGCCGTAGAAAGCAATTCGTTTAATGCCTTTTGAGTGAACACAACATCACGTTCTCCCTCAAGCCTCTCCCTGTTTTCCATTATTTTTATTTTTTCTAAGAGATTTTCTTTCAATTTATTGACAGGTATTTTAGGATCCTTAGAGACAAGAATTTCATAAACTTCTGGCGTGTTTTTACTAGCTACTGCTTGAACTAAATATACTCCTCGCTTCTCTCTAACCTCAACTCCCTCTGTATTGAATATAGAAACCTCATAATTTATTGCAGAAGCTGAAATAGTAGTTAAGTTTACGTTTTCCTCCAGTTCTCTTAGGCTTATCATTACATCTTTTATAACATCAAGGTTTACCTCGTAATCACTCATTTTGTTTATAGGTTGTTTCTGTGGTAACACATTCGCCTTATCTGGCTCTCCAAGTTTAGCTATTTTTAACGCTTGCTCTAATGCGTTTTGATCAAGCTTTTTCATATAAATATAACCCATTCTTGACTTATCGTCAATTACTCTTATTCCGTAACCAATTTTCTCAACGTTTTCTGGAACGTAGAATTTCTCTTTAGATATCGTATACTCCTTTACCTTCAAAGAGAAAATTTCTAGGGAAATTCCCATCAATTTTGCCCGTGAAATTAGCTTATCGTACATATCCCCCTACCTTCAAGCTCTTTATTCTTACGTGAGGACCCCCTTCACTAACATTGACTTCTTGTCCATTCTTTTCGCAATATCCAGCTGACATCCCGAAATCCTTTGAAATCATATCTATCATACTTAACGTAGTTAATGTATTTCCAGAAAACCCTATATTTCTTACCGGTTCTTTAATTTCCCCATTCTCTATTCTATAACCTTCTTGTATTGCAAATTGAAATGTTCCCTCACTACTAGTCTCTCCACCAGTTGCTGATCCCAAATAGTAACCTTCCCTAATTCCTTCAAATAGCTCACTTAACGTATTGTTACTGGGCTTCATGTAAATGTTCCTCATCCTAGACAGTGGAAAATCCCCATAGCTTTGAGTTCTTCCATTTCCCGTTGGTGGTTCCCCTAAATAGGCTGAATAATATCTATTAGTCATGAATTCCTTTAAAACACCTTTCTCTATAATTTTAACTTCTCTTCCCTCAACTCCCTCATCATCATAATACACTATTGTAGAGTTTGGATTATCAATACTAGGCACATCTGAAATGTTTAGGAAATCCTCCCCTATTTTCTTTCCCCTTAATTCATATAGTATTCCACTTATTGCGACATCTGCCTCACTTAAATGTCCTATAGCCTCATGTAAAAATACTCCAACCACTTCTGGGGCTAAAACAACTGGATATTCTCCCGCTTTAGGAGTTTTTCCCCTTAGTTGATTTTCAATTCTACGTGAAAGCTTCTCAAACACTTCGTTTATATCAAATACGTCAACTACATATCCCATGTGAGTCGTTAAATTCTCAGCAGTCTCAACTATTGTGTCACCCTCTCTAGCAATGACATATATGTTTAGGCTAGAAATGTTTTCATCTAATATTATTTCCCTATCCTCAGAACTATAATACTCCTTGTGGATGGTCTCGTCATAATAGTTTAAAGTATATGACCTTATGCTAGGGTGAAGGTTAGCTAATTGTTTTGCGATCTTATTTAAGTCTTCACTTATTTCCTCTTTTGATTTATTTACCTCCTTTCCAATCTTAATAGTATCATGTTTTGAAGGTAAATACACTATGTTAACTCTTTCATCGCCAAAAGCTGAATTTACTGCTTCTTCTACTGTACTGTTATCAATTCTATCACTTACCTTAAACCCCCAATTTCTATTGTATAATATTCTAATTGAATAACCCTCGTCATTACCAGAAGTTACATATTTTCTATTATCTGTAATTGTAAATTCATTACTTATTGTTTTTTCATATCTAATATCAACAAATGAAGCTCCTAGCTCCTCTGCCCTTTTAATGTACTTAAACATTATTACTTTAATACTTTATTTAGATATATAACATCGATGAGTGCTGAAAAGATAAGTATTTCCTTACCAAAGGAACTTTATAGAGAACTTGAGGACTTCATTACCCGAAAAGGTATACCAGATAGATCTAAAATATTTCAGATAGCTTTGAGAAATTACTTAGATGAGAATAGGGAAGGCACTGAGATAATTTATGGTATTATAAATCTGGTATACGATCATGAGGAAGCATCTGAAGCCTTAACCGAAATTCAACATGAGTACAAGGATAATATAATTTCCACATTACATTTGCACATTAATGAAAAGTTATGTATAGAAGCCATAGCTGTAAAGGGAGAGAAAAGTAAGCTTGTTGAGTTAAACAATAGGTTAGGTCAAATTAAGGGAATTCTTAAAGCCAGGCTACTAATATCTTTTCCTTATGAAAAGACTTAGTATTTCGGATGATGTCAGAAAGTTAGGGGTTTTTGTTGCAATGGCAGAGGTGAGTAATGTAGATGCTAGAGTCCCTCAACAAGCCTTGGATGATATGATTAAAAACGTTGAAGAAAAGTATCGTTCTCAAGACCCAGAGTATTTAAAAAATGATTCCGTAGTTAGGGCTTACAGGGATTTTTATTGGAGGATAGGAATAGATCCAACTAAAACTAGGCCAAGTGGCGAGGCTCTTAGAAGGAGATTAGTCAGGGGGAATAGACTTCCTAGAATTAATATAGTTGTTGATATAGGTAATATAGTGAGTGTTGAAACTTTAGTTCCCATAGGTTTATACGATAGTGATAAAGTAGTGGGTGATCTACATTTAGTAATGTCTAAAGGTAGTGAGGAGTTTTTAGGTTTAGGTAAAAAAACGGAAAAGTTAGATAAGGGAATACCAATACTAGTTGATGATGAAGGTAAGGTTCTTCACATATATCCCCATAGGGACTCGATCTTAACTAGTATAACTCCAGATGTTAAAAACGTTATTATAGTTGGTGCTGGAGTTCCCAATATCGATGAAAATCTAGTCAAATATGCGGTAGATCGCGTAGCAGATTTATTAGAAAAGATATGTAAAGGAAAGAGAGAGTATAATACTGTGGTGATTAAATGAAGTTACTTTTAATCGGATATGGAAATGTTGGAAGGGCATTTAGAAGACTGCTACATGAAAAGAGAAATAGTTATCCAATATTGCAAAATGTTGAGATAGCAGGGATACTAACTAGGCAGGGATTAATGGTTGGGGATAAGGAGAATTTCTCTCCAGATAAGCAAATAACTGTATTAGAAGCAATTGATTTCATAAACCCCGATGTTATTGTTGATATGTCTGCACCTAATTATAAAGATGGTGAGCCTTCAGTTAGCGCTTACATAAAGGCATTGTCAAGAAAAATTCACGTGATAACAGTAAATAAAGCACCATTAGCACTAAAGTTTAGGGAAATATTTGAAGTTGCTGAGAGAACTGGTGCTAAAATTGGATTCCAAGGAACTGTGATGAGTGGTACTCCTTCCATAAATCTCTTTAGGATTCAACCAGTAGCTGAGGTCTCTAGGATTAGGGGTATCCTTAATGGTACCACAAACTATATTTTGACTAGGATTTATGAAGGGTTAAGTTTTAATGAAGCCTTGAAAGAAGCTAAAGAAAAAGGTTATGCAGAGGAAGACCCAACTTTAGATCTTAATGGATTTGATGCTGCAGCTAAACTGACAATTTTATCAAATTTTATTATGAACAGAAGCATAAGACTAGGTGACTTCAAGTTCAAGGGAATAACTGAGATTAGTAATGAAGAGATTAGAAGAGCTAAAAGTGAAGGTAAGAAAATAAAATTAATAGCCTATGCGGATAACTATATAATACAAGTATCTCCTCAAATTATAGGTCCACAAGATCCATTATATTATATAGACGGAGTTGAAAACGCTCTAGAAATTCAAAATGAAATACAGAGGATTATTATTAGAGGTCCAGGGGCAGGTCCAGCAAATGCTGCATATGGTGCTCTTACAGATTTGGTGTTATTATTGGAAGGATGTTTATGACAATTTTTTTATTCTTATAATACAATTGTAACTTGATGAGTTTACAGCAGAAAATAAAGGCTTATTTAAAGTTGGGTAAACTTGGTGTAGTAAGCTTACTTGATTTAGCAGCAGTTGCTGGGGCTTTTTTAGCTTACAAACATGGCATTTCACTTTTACCAATAATTCCTATGTTCATTGGAGGTACTTTAGCGTCGATGGGAGCTATGATAATTAATAGTGGGATTGAAATAGATAGAGATAAAGTAATGTCTAGAACGTCAAAGAGACCTACAGTAGTTGGCTATGTCAATAGGAAGGAAGCTATAATAGTTGGTTCACTTCTAGCAATTTTAGGTACGGCGTTAGGTTTTATAGACAATATTTTGACTGCTTTCTTTATAGCATTAGGTGTGGTAATATATGTATTCGTATATACAATCTTATTGAAGCCTAGGACTTGGCTAAATATAGTGATAGGTGGATTTGCTGGCAGCGCTGCAGCTTGGGCTGGTTATACATCCTTAACAAATTCTTTAACTTTAGAAGGATTTCTTTTAGGTTTTCTAATATTTATGTGGACTCCTGGCCATTTCTGGTCGTTGGCATTGAAGTATAGAGAAGATTACGTTAACGCGCATTATCCCATGCTGCCTGCTGTGGTTGGAATAACGGCTTCTGCAAGGGCAATAGCAATTTCTAATGCCTTAATGATTCCCATTGTACTTTTGCTAGGATACTATATTAATCTAATAGCGCTTATAGCATTTTCCATTTTAAGTGCATTTCTAATGTTTCTTTCTTATAGGTTAATACTTAATCCAACTAAAGAAGAAGCAATGAAATCGTTTATATTTTCAAACATTTACCTAATGCTAATACTTTTAATTATGATAATAGTTAAACTAATATGAAATATCTATTACCATGTCTGCTATTTTCTTAGACGAGATTACAATTCTAATATCAATATCCCCACATTTTCTCCTTATTACTAACTTGTCCTCATTTTGATAAGACACTTTTAATCCCGAGCAGTTTGCCACTGCGGATAATTTATAATGGTAATAGGGGTTTCTAATTTTATTCAGCGCTTTATTAAATACATAATTAAACAATTCATGTGGATCATGAGAAGTCATGTTAATTGGTATTTTAAATTTTATCTCAATGTAATCCTCACTGTAATTGACTGAAATGTTATTCCTAGTTAAGAGAAATAAAATTGGCAACGGCAAAATTGCTGGGATTGGTATAAGATAATCCGCATATTTTGGAATTATGTTTATAAATAAATAATAGGTGGTAGCTAAAGTGACTGGTAAGCCTATCATCACATATTTAATTACTTCCTTTAAGTCTCCATATCTTCTACTCATAATAAATGATGTAATGCTAGTTCCTATAATCGGTGGTATTGCTGATATTATTGATATTATTGTATCTCTTCTAGTCACATGTACTATTACTACTTATAGCTTAAAAAGATAAATATTGCAATGCATCATATTCTTTGAGGGTTTCTATTAATGGAGACTATACTTGTAAGAGAAGAACCCCCAATAGAGTGGATAATATTAAATAGACCAGATAAGCTAAATTCAATTAATGTAAAGATGCTCGATGAAATTGGAAGTGTATTAAGGCAAATTGTAAATAATGATAAAATTAAGGTTATCATATTTACGGGTTCTGGAAAGGCCTTTTCAGCCGGGGCTGATATCTCTCAGTTTAAAGAATTGGACCCAGTTAAAGCGTGGGAATTTGCTACAAAGGGAAGAGAATTAATGGACTATATAGAGAGGTATCCTAAGCCTACTATAGCCATGATAAATGGATATGCATTAGGCGGAGGTTTAGAACTGGCATTGAGTTGTGATCTTAGAATTGCTTCCCAAAATGTAGAACTAGGATTGCCGGAAATCAATTTAGGAATCTATCCGGGGTTCGGTGGTACTCAGAGATTAGTTAGGCTAATTGGAAAAGGGAGGGCGTTAGAAATTATTATGTTAGGTGATAGGATAAAAGCGGATTATGCGGAGAGAATTGGTCTTGTAAATAGAGTCGTAGAATCTTCCTCACTTGAAAAAGAAGTAAGGGAGTTAGCTTTAAAACTTGCAGAAAAACCACAAACGGCTATAAGATTAATTAAGACTGTAGTAAATTACGGTAATGATGGTCCAATACTTAGTGGTTTAACGTTAGAAAGCTTAGGGTGGGGTATTGCGTTCGCTACAGAGGAAGAGAAGAAAAGAGTTGATGAGTTCCTTTCAAAGAGGTCTAAATAAATACTGGCTCAAATCTTTCCTTAAATGCGTGTCTAGATAGCTTTCCTTTTATAGGTAACTTATATCCACAGAATTTACACCTCATATCCTCAGTTAGATGCCATTCTAGAATATCGAAACTATATCTTCTTATTACTAAATTACCGCAGTTTGGGCAATACGTATTTTCATATGGATGTCCAGGGACATTTCCTATGTAAACGAATTTGAAACCTAGTTCCTTTGCTAATTTATAATGTCTCTCTAAGGTCTCAACTGGAGTCCATGGTAAGTAATTTAACTTATAGTCAGGGTGGAATCTTAAGAAATGGATTGGTATGTCTGTGCCTAATTGATCGTACAATTTAGTTAAAAGTTGTTTTGCGGCTTCTATATCATCCCCTATTTGAGGTATTATCAAGTCTGTAATTTCCACGTGAATCCCCTTTTTAGATAACTCACTAGCAGTTTCAATAATGGGTTCTGCAGATGTAGCGCCAGTATATCTTCTTAAAAATTTCTGTTCTCCATTTCCCTTAAAGTCAATTGTAACAGCATCTAAAAAGTCCCTTACATAATCCACAAGATTAGGTGTCCAATATCCATTTGATACCATAGTATTAAATAGACCGTGTTTCTTGGCTACTATACCCACGTCATGAGCAAATTCTGCGAATATTGCCGGTTCATTATAAGTATACGTCATTCCATCTACATCGTATCCCATGGCTAGTTCAACGATCTCTTCTGGTGATAGCTCTACTCCCTCCGCCTTACGCCTCTGGCTTATATCGTAATTCTGGCAATACATACACATCCAGTTACATCCATATGTGGAAAACGAGAAAACCTTTGATCCTGGGTTAAAGTGAACTAAAGGTTTCTTCTCTATAGGGTCTATATGAGCAGCAGCTATTTTACCATAAACATCAAGGTGTAATTTTCCATTTCTAACAGATCTCACGCCACAGAATCCCGTTTGCTCTTCACCTATTAAGCACTTTCTAGCGCAAGCCAAACAACGAATTCTACTATCCTCTTTTTTATATAATACTGCTTCTTTAGTCATACGTTATACTATTTCTCTTCAGAGGTAAAAAATATTTTGTATTAGATGGAGTATAATGTAAATGATGAGTAGGGTTTTATTGTTCTACAGGAGGGGAATATTTAACGATGACCTAAAGAAATTTCTGAGGATTAATAATATTAATGTGGTAGACGTTAGGATAGGGAAATATATCGAGGTAGATATAATAGATGATCCTAAAAAAGTCATATCCTTAATTGGCGAACCATTATTTATGGTTACCGAGATCAATGGCACATTTAAACAGTTATTTTACGACATGAGATTTTGGGAATGTCATGAGATTTTAGAAGAAAAATGGAGAAAAGCAGAAAATAAATACGAGAAAAATTTTTTGCAATCAATAATTTTGCTTTGTGCCTCCTTAATTAAGTATCTAAAAGGTGAAGTTGACGTCTCTAACATGTTGATGGAAAAAGCTTTATCTCTTATATCCGATCTTCCTCAAGAACTCCTTCCTCTCTTGTATATCAGCCTCGGACTCAACACCTAATGGGGTGTATCCATCTACTACACCAATTATGCCTCTTCCTTGATCGGTTTCAGCTACTATAACTTGTAATGGATTAGCTGTAGCTGCGAATATTCTAACAACTTCCTCTACGTTTTTTATTCTATTTAGCACGTTAATTGGATACCCATTCTTTAGATAGATTACAAAAACGTGGCCTGCACCTATTTTCTTTACATTCTCAATTGCAAGCTTAATTAGTTCTTGATCATTTCCATCATATCTTACAAGTCTTTTACTGCTTGCTTCATTGAACGCTATACCAAACTTTAAATTAGGACTACTTGACGATAGGGTTTCATATAAGTCTTCGACTGTTTTAATAAAGTGAGATTGGCCTATAATTACGTTAGTCCCTTCTGGTATATCTATTCTTACAACATCTATTTTTACGCTCATCAATAATATAAAAGAAGGGAATTAAAATAAATTTTTATCAGTGAAGGACCACTACATCATTCTCCTCAGTTGTACTCCCGTAATCCTCATCCACTATTTAAATAGGCATACTTTATTATAACCTCTTCGTTTTGATTTAAGTTAACTATATAGGTTAAATGCAATTGCGTTACTAAAATCTTATACTGCCCTGCTGGTAAACTAAAAGATGCTATCCCTTGAGAGTTGGTGAAATTATAAGTATAGAATGAATACGTAGTTCCATTATATTTATAAATCCAAATCACTGCATTGGGCAGAGGAGACTCTCCGCCAAATAGTCCATAATTCATTATTACGTTAACTTTCAATGTGTACGTTCCATCTGTTTGCTGACCGCCTATTACTATTGTATTAATTTCTGTTCTATATTTATGTCCCTCGTAAACTCCTATAGCCATTACTATTATTACCAATACTGCTAACGCTAAGAGAATCTGTCTATTCATCAAAAGCACTGCATTAATCTAATATAAAAGTTCAATCCTAATTTGGAATGTGGCAAGTAAGTTATATGAAGCATTAAAATACGTGGTAAAATATGAATTAAAATCTTCAATTAGGCGCTACATAGTATTAGGTGCATTCGACGGTATTCTACTAAGCTTATCGATTTTGTTGGCTGGTGTGATCTCACACATTAATCTAACCAGTATTTCCTTATCGATATATAGTGGGATAATAGCTACTGCAATTTCATCAACATGGAATGCCATGGTTGTAGAATTAGGGGAGAAAAAAACTGAATTGGAGAAAATAGAGAAGCAAGTTCTGAAGAGCCTAAAAGGTACTATATATGATTATAGCGCGAAGATAGCCGCAGTCTTAGCTGCTATTGCTCATGGCATTTCTCCATTTGTTGGATTGTTAGTATTTTACTCTTATGTTTATTCTCATGATACCATGCTATCTTTAAGTGTAGGAATGTTAAGTTTAGCAGTTTTGGGTTTGCTTTATGGTGAGGGAATTAAAGCAAAGATATACACAATGGTTCAGCTAATAGTGGCGGGAATTATTACTGCATTAATTACACTATTAGTTATAAAATAGAAACACATTCTATCTATTATTGTCCTTTAAATCTTATAATTATTTTATAATGTCTGTTTTATAATAGTCATCTTTTTAAGCAGTTTAAGCACAATCATCATATGGAAGTTTTAAAAAGAGTTGACAAGCAAGATGTATTTAGAAAAGAAATAGAAGAATTAGCGAAGCAAATTGAACAAGATGATTTAAAAGTCGTAACGTTTATGGAGTATACAACTCCTCCGGAAAAGATTAAACCAAAGCTGATAAAATTTGAGAAAGTGCTGCCTCTATTAGAGAGGATCGCAGAGTCAGGGAAGATACAAGAGGGTGTAGCCAAAATAATGTTCTTCTCTCCCTCTACCGGTAGAAACAAGGGACTGACACCTACAATGATGGCGGGGTTTCAATTAATTAAACCTGGAGTTTCAACTAAACCCCACTCTCATAATATGGCATCAATATATTTGGTATTTAAGGGTCAAGGATACTCAGTTATTGGAAATGATAAGATACAGTGGAAGGCCGGTGACGTTTTCGTAGTACCTGCAAATGAAATTCACTACCATGTTAACACTGGAGATGAGGATTGTGTTCTATTTGACGTAACAGACTCTGGGTTGCTTGAGGGTTTAGGAATATTAGAATTTAGGGAGTAAAGTGAAGAAAAAGGATTAATTGTGATTACCTTTTTTCCCCAAATACTGCTTTATAGACTCTTACTAAGGTCTCATCTCTCCATCTCGATAAATCTTGAAAACTCTTTCCTTTTATAAATTCATATTCTTTCATTTGATCCACAATTTTCTTAACTGCAGTATAAGGGAACTTGTCCCACTTTGCTAGAGTATACATCCACTCATTTACACCATATCCGAATCCTTTACTAAAGAAGTATTCAATCCCTCCTTCTCCTCCGCCTAAATGATAAGTTAAGAATGGTCCCATAAATGCCCATCTTAGACCTATGGCAGCCGTCATTACTTTATCTATATCTTCGACTGTAGCAACTCCTTCATCAATTAAATTTACTGCTTCTCTAAATAAGGCAAAGGCCAATCTATTTCCTATAAATCCTGGAACTTCCTTCTTTAGTACAACTACTACCCTATCTAATTTTTCCATGAAGTCTTTGGTAACATCTAATGTATCCTTTGATGTTTTATCGCCCGGTACTATCTCAACTAAGGGTAACAGATGTGGAGGATTCCATGGATGAGCGATCACTCCTCTATCTGGATATCTCATCATGGCTTTTTGTATTTCCGTCATTAATAAACCAGAAGTACTACTTGCAATTATTATGTCTCGAGGTAATTTACTGTCAAGATAATTGAATAGATTCTTCTTAGCACCATAATCCTCAATTATAGCTTCTATTACAAAGTCAACATTTTGAATCGCCTCATCAATTTTCGTAGTTCCAGTTAGATTTCTTTGATAGTCTATTGGTTCTCCATTTATCATTCTTAGATTTTTCAAGTTAACTAAATAGGCTGATACTTTGGCTAAACCCTTTTCTAAGGTCTCCTTCTTTTCTGTATACAAATTTACTTTATAACCTTTGGTTAGTAAAAGGGTCGTCCAACCTACGCCAATTATACCTGCTCCTACTACGGCCACCTTATTAATGGATTTCATATGTATAAACATGTTTAAGAAGTATAAGTAAGTTTCTTCTAATGGATAGAGTTAAAAGTGAGAATATGATTGAAGTTATTATATGCTTGTTCAGAAAATTAAAGGTTATCTTGATTCAATTAGTGACACGCTTCAAGAAAGATTTGAGAATAGAGAAAAAGTATTGCTGTTAGCTAGAGAATTAATAAGATATTGTGGCGAGACAATTTCACTATCTCATAAGGGTAAAAAGGAAGAGGCATTAAGAAAGTATCAAGTTGCAATCTCTAAGGCATCTGAAATTCAAAAGATTATAGATAACTTTCCTGAACTATTATATGGTGACGTAGGCACTGCATATCAAGAACTTGCTGAGGCCTCCATAGTGATCTCATTGTACTTTGATGTAGACTTGAAACTTTCTAAAGAACTTGGTATTCCAGACATATACTATATAAGTGGAATAGCAGATGCGATAGGTGAGATGAGAAGAAGAGTATTAGAATTGCTCAAGAAAAATGAAATAGGTGAAGCTGAAAAAACATATGAGATGATGGAAGAGTTATACGAATTACTATGGAGTTTCGAGTATCCTAAATCCCTAGTCCCTGGACTAAGACAAAAAATTGATGTTATAAGAAGACTATTAGAGGAGACTAATCACGATATTTTTCTCGCTAAACTCGGTAGGTTCTAATAATATGATCTACTAACTTTTCGGCAACGTTGATACCAGTTGCTAACATAAATCCTTTAAATTCTGGAACGTCATTTAGCTCGTTTATAACATATCCCTTCGATTTGTGCTCTAATATATCTATGGACACGAATTCACCTTTTACTAACTTTACGGACTTTACAGCCAATTCTCTTATCTTATCATCTAATTGAATAGGTGTAGGATTTCCTCCTAATGCAACATTCGCTCTCCACTCGTTAGGTGGAATATTTCTTGCATAGCATCCTAATAGCTCATCTCCTATTACTATACATCGTATATCTCTTTCTTTGTATTTGATATATTCTTGAATTATGTGTACTTTCAGCGCTGAATTGTTAAGCATTTCTCTATGCTCTATAATTGTTTTTCCTTCATAAACATCTCTTATTAAAGATACCATTCTCCCCCAACTTCCAATAGGTGGTTTATCTATTACTGGGAATCCCATCTGTTCATATGCTTTCATAGCTGCATCTGGAGACGCTGCTATAATTGAGTCCGGTATTGGAATCCCATTCCTAAATAGTTTGGAGTATGTTAGTATCTTATCTCCGCAAGTGGAAATAGCGTCAGTTGAATTTATTGTATGCACACCAGCGGCCTCTAGGATCGCAGATGAATAAAGAGCCCTATACATGCTCACTGGTCTGATTATTCCAACATCATACTTGCTAAGTGCTTTATTAAATGGAATAGGTTCTTGACCTACATTAATTACGTCATAGTCTATTTGCCTTTCATTTAATGCCTTTATTATTAACTTCTCCTCTTGTCTAATTATATCTACTACTAAGGCTACCTTCAATTATATTCCTCCTCCATACTCAGATATTTCAAAAAAGGTAAGTGAGTCATAATCCAGGAAAGCCTTACTTACCTCATAACCTAATCTACCGTTGAGAATTACCGGAATATTGTAATCAACGGCTGTCCTTCTAATGTTATAATCAAATTTCTTCAGATACCCATCTGTCACTACTATCTCTACCTTCTTAGCTCTTACTAGCTCTTCTGCCTTCGTTTTGTCTATTGTTTCAATGCCTCGTAATGGAAGCTCGGAGATGCTGTAGACTGTTAGTCCAAATTTGACTAAATTAACTGCAGTATCCTTTAAGTAATCTAAATTTTTATCACCGTAAACTAGTGCTATTCCGTTTTTATTTGGTATTCTATTGGGCATCGATGAAAGCCAACTCTTTAGTAATGCGTCATAAAATGTTACTCCGAATGATGCAGCTTCTCCAGTACTTTTCATCTCTGGCCCCAGAAATGGATAAGCCCCTCTTAATTGAGACCATGAAAATTGAGGACTCTTCACTGCCCAATACTTAGATGGAGGTTCATAATAGTCCTCAGAGAAATCTAACCCATTAAATATGGCTTTCATGGCTTCATTCATTAGATTAATACCTTTCGCTTTACTACTAAACGGCATTGATCTACTTGCTCTAAGGTTTAATTCAATTATATGTGGAGTATTATCCTTTACTACAAATTGTACGTTGAACGGTCCTTTTATATTCAGTTCTCTAGCTAGACTTAACACATTTTCCCTCATCTTATTTACACTATTTTCAGATAATTTTCTAAAAGGAATTGACATTGTTGCATCTCCACTGTGGACTCCAGCCTCCTCTACATGCTCTAATGTTATTCCTAATACCCTATTTCCATCAGAAACCCCATCAACTTCTGCCTCTATCGCGTTTTCAATGTACTTTGAGATCACTACTGGATATTTAGGAGAAATCTCAGTAGCTCTTCTTACATATTCGTAAAGCTCCTCTTCTGAGTAAGCTATTTTCATTGACGATCCGCTTAAAACGTAACTTGGTCTTACAAGAACTGGAAATCCTACTTCATTAAGAAACTTCTTGATTTCCTCTAATGAAGTCGCGGATATCCAATTAGGCTGTGATATACCCAACTTATCTAATAGTTTTGAGAACTTTTCCCTATTTTCTGCAATATCTACGCTACTACCCGATGTTCCTAATAACCTCACTCCATTTTCCTCTAACTCTTTAGCTATCGAATTGCCTATTTGTCCTCCAGAAAACGTTGCAACATACCTAAATTTCTCCTTCTTAATTAAATCCAATACTCTTTCCACGTTAATTTCATCAAAGTAAAGCTTTCTCGCAATATCCCAATCAGTTGAAACAGTTTCTGGATTATAGTTAAGTATCGCTACTTCGTCAAAGTACTTTGACGCTGCCTCCATTAGAGATACAACACTCCAATCGAACTCAACTGAAACTCCTATTCTAAAACCTCCTGCACCAACTATTAATAATTTATTTCCTTGTGAGAATTCTATATCGTCCTCAATACCATTATATGTTAAATACATGTAATTAGTAACTGAAGGCCATTCTCCAGCTAGTGTATCTATAAGTTTTACTACTGGTATTATGTTTGATTGGTCTCTAATTTTTCTAACATACTCAGTAGATTTATTTAACGCTTTAGATATCTGTTCATCACTAAATCCTAATTTCTTAGCTAGTTTTAATGTTTCCTCATCGATTTCTTTCGATATTTTAAGTGTTTCATAGAAATCCACTAATCCTTTGATCTTATTTAAAAAGAATTTACTAATTCCGGTAACCTCATATACTTCATCAATTGTTGCTCCCTCTTTGAAGGCTTTAGCAACGTATAGGAACCAGTATGGTCTTCTTTCTTTGAGATACTTTAATGCTTCCATTTTACTCATCTTAGCTTCATATATCTTTCCACCTACAACCCCTGGCTCTCCAATATCCAACATTCTTACAGCTTTCTGTAAACTTTCCTCAAAGGATCTTCCTATACTCATAACCTCCCCCACGCTCATCATCTCAGTTCCTAGCGATTGATCAACATTCTCAAACTTGCTTAAATCCCATCTGGGAATTTTAGTTACTATATAGTCTAAACTTGGCTCAAAACACGCACAAGTTCTTCCAGATACCTTATTTATAACGTCATGTAGTTCATATCCTAATGCTAGTTTAGCTGAAACGTATGCTAGCGGATAACCGGTAGCCTTACTAGCTAAAGCACTTGATCTGGACATTCTTGGATTAGTTTCTATAATATAGTATTCATAGCCTTTAGGGTTAAGCGCAAATTGTACATTGCACTCCCCGATTAGGTTAATGGACCTTGCAACTTCTATTGTGTAGGTTCTCATATTTTGATATTCAAGATTATCTAAAGTCTGACAAGGGGCAACTACTGTAGACTCGCCAGTGTGAACTCCCATCGGATCTAAATTTTCAATACACGCTATTACTGCGGAGTTTCCCTTCTTGTCTCTCATTACCTCGTATTCCAATTCTATCCAATGGTAAAGATATTTCTCAATTAGAACTTCTCCTATGTAACTTTGAGATAGCGCTCTCCTTATGTTTTTCTTCAGATCTTCTTCAGTCCATGCTACCATAGAACCTCTTCCACCTAAGTTGAAGCTTACTCTTACCATCACTGGATACCCTACGATTTTTGCGTTCTTTATTGCCTCTTCTTCACTTCTTGCGGATAAACTTGGAGGTACCGGTAAATTATTCTCTATCATCGTTTCTCTAAACTTTTCTCTACTTAGAGCTTTCTCTATTCCATCAATTTGCGTTCCCAATACCTTTACACTGTACTTCTGTAATACTCCTTTTTTATGCAAATCTACACCAACGTTCAATGCTGTCTGTCCTCCAAACCCTATCATTATACCATCTGGTCTCTCCTTCTCTATAACCTTCTCTACTGCCCACCAGACTACTGGTAACATGTATAACTTGTCAGCAAATTTCTTGCTAGTCTGTACTGTTGCCACGTTAGAATTTACTAATACGGTCTCTATACCTTCCTCCTTTAGTGCCTTTAACGCTTGACTTCCGCTATAATCGAATTCTGCGGCTTCAGCTATCTTAATAGGTCCAGATCCAACAACCAGTACCTTTTTTGGAGTCTCCTTCATTTCCCACTCACCATATTTTTAAATTTATCAAATATCCAAGTTGTATCCCAAGGACCCGGTCTAGCTTCAGGGTGAAATTGTGTAGTAATTATTGGTAATTTTTCATGGATTAAGCCTTCTATTGTATAATCGTCTGGATTATAGAACCAGATTCTAGTGTTAGGCGGAATATCGTCTTTAGATATTATACCGTACCCATGGTTGTGAGTGGATATATAACATTTATTGGAATTATTCTCAATTACTGGTTTATTTATTGCTCTATGTCCAAACTTCATTTTCTTAATCTTGCCTCCTAATGCTAGAGTTGCTATTTGATGTCCTAAACAAATACCTAAGATTGGAATCCTATACTCTACTAATTCAGAGAACGTTTTGATTTGATTTTCTAGTAAATTGGGATTACCAGGACCATTGCTAAATACAACTCCCTTAGGATTAAACTCAATTATCTTACTAGCATTAAAGTTACAAGGTACTCTAACAATTGAGAATCCTCTCTTGTACAACCCGTATAAGATTCCATGTTTTATTCCACAATCTACCACTACGATCATATCTCCAGTATTTGGATGAAAGATTGGCGACTTAGGTGATGTAAATTGTGTAAAATCTATTTCATCGTATCTTTTTTCTAGATATTTTCTAGGATCCTCTATTTCTAGACCAGAAGCTATAATTCCCATTGCTGTACCATAAGTTCTAATCTTTTTTACAAGCATTCTTGTGTCAACATCAAAAACTCCAGGTATGTTCTCTGATCTCAGCCACTCATCTAATGTCAAAGAAGAGTTCCACTTAATAGGATATGTGTGTTCAGCAACTATTAAGCCTTCAACTTGGATTCTTTCTGACTCGAAATTGGTTAGAATACCTTGCTCATATTTCTTTTCTGGCACACCATAGTTTCCAACTAATGGATGCGTAATAATTAATATTTGACCCTTATACGAAGGATCTGTTAAACTCTCCACGTATCCATTCATAGAAGTTGTAAATACCACTTCTCCTACCTTAATTCCTTTAGCCCCAAAACCATATCCTTCAATAAATGTTCCATCTTCTAGATATAGATAACCCTTTTCATTCCTCAATTCCATTTTCGATCACCTGTAATTCTCCAACCTTCGAAATAATTTTTAATTTATATGCCTCAATTTCTTTTTCATCTTCTTCCAATTTGGTTTCTCTACTTTTTATCAAATTAGTTATTAAATCAAAATTAGGAGATCCGATTACTGCCTTCATATTAATAGAATCCTCTATTTTTAAAGTTGACTTATAAGAACCCTCCCTAACTTTTTTAGCTATCTCAAAGTAGGCCGATCTATAAGGTACTTTCTTATTTATGGAAAGTAGTTCTGCGTCATCAGTAGCTAAGCTAGATTCGTCAATGTTTACTTTATTTACTTGTATTTGGCTAAAGAGTGACCCTAAAACCCTAATTGAAGAAATTGTATAATTTACTGCAATCCAATAATATTTGTTCATTTCTTGTAAATCAAGGTTATAGCCGGTAGGTAAACCCTTGTAAATAGAAAGTAAACTAGTTAATATGCCAATAGACTCTGCTGCTTTTGCTCGCAGTATCTCCATTGTGACTGGATTTCTTTTTTGTGGCATTAAACTGCTCGTACTAACATGAGAGTCTGGCAATTTAACTAATTTATTTGATGAAAAGAAAATTAAGTCCTCAGCTATTCTGCTTAATACTACCATCAAAACAGTTAGTTCTGAGATTGTAGTAATAATATCTGCTCTCGATGACGTAGCGGACAATGTATTATATACTATATCATCAAATCCTAATAGTTCTGCTTCTTTTTCTCTATCAATCTTAACGTTTGTCCCCACTATTGCCCCAGAGCCTAATGGCGATTTATTAACTAGTTTTAACGTGGAAAATATTATTTCCCATCTTGAAGCTAACTCCTCCTCGATATAGGTTAAATAGTGAGCGAAGGTTGTAGGTTGCGCTAATTGCAAATGTGTATATGAGGGAAATATTGTTGTAATGTGCTCTCTCGCTTTATCTAATAATGTTTTCCTTAGGCTATTAATCTCAGTTAGAAGTTCTATTAACTTATTTCTTAGTTTCAGTCTTAAAGCTGTAGCAACGTGATCATTTCTACTTCTACCTAATCCGATCCATCCAGCCTCTTCTCCTACATTCTTTAACAAGAAATCCTCTAACGCTTCATGGACGTCCTCATATCCTTGGCTAATTTCTTTAAACTCGTTTAATGCAGCAAGCATCTTTTTAGCGGCTTCCTTCTTTATATACCCACTCAAATAAAGGCTTATTACATGTGCCTTCATAGTCAATTTTACTTCTTCTATGATCTCTTTGTCACTATCTATGGATGAGGTATAGTTAACTACTTCATCTTTTTCGGATCCCCATTTTCTATATAGCATCACAGTCCCCTTACTCTTCTCGCTATTAGTGAGTGCATTCCCCAAATCTCTATAAATCCCCTAGCCATTTCGTCGCTTGGATACCATCCTTTATTATAACTAGCAAGTTTTTCAGAATATGGAGAGTAATCCGATTTTCTACCTAATATCCTGAACGAACCATTATTGACTTCTACTCTGACTTCTCCAGCAACCCATTTATTCATTTCGTCAGCAATTTTATGTAATGTCTCCCTAAGTGGTTCAAACCATAAACCTTGATATACTAAATCAGACCATAACTGATCTACGTATTTTTTGAATCTTAATTCCGTAGGAGTATAAATGGTTTTTTCTAAATCAATATGCGAGTAAATTAGACCTAGAGCCGCAGGTACCTCATATACCTCTCTAGACTTAAATCCAACAACCCTATTTTCTATATGCTCCACTCTGCCGAATCCATGGTTACCAAATTTTAAGTTTAGTAAACCTACTAACTTATGTAATTCCATTTGTTCCCCATCTACGGCTATTGGAACGCCATTACTAAATTCTATAGAGATTATTTCCTTATTGTTAGCGATCTGTTTAGTCCATTCAAAGGCATCTTCGGGGACCTCAACAGAAGGATCGGAGATTATATCTCCTTCTATACTTCTTCCCCAAAGATTCTCATCTATACTGTATTTGCTGCTTTCAACCTTGATAGGTATACCTTTCTCTTTGGCATACTTTATCTCATCTTCTCTAGTCATACTCCATATTCTAGCTGGTGCTATTATCTTAACGTCCGGGTATAATGCCTTGACTGTAAGGTCAAATCTTACTTGATCGTTTCCTTTGGATGTAGAACCATGAGCTACTGCATCGACTTTCTCCTTTTTTGCCACTTCAACTACTTTTTCTGCTATTAATGGTCTTGCTAATGCTGTGGACAATGGATATACTCCCTCATATAATCCGTTTAATTTTATCGCATATGATATGTAATTGTTGGCGAATTCCTTAACGGCGTCTATTGTGTAGTGCTTTGAGGCACCGGCTATGTATGCTCTCTCTTCTATCTTCTTGAAATCATCTTTTTGGCCAACATCTACAGTAACTGTTATAACTTCGGCCTTAAAGGTTTCCTTTAGCCATCTAATCGATACTGTGGTATCAAGTCCACCAGAGTATGCAAGGACTATTTTCATTTCACAAAAAGGGTAAAGAAGTAGCTTAAAAACAATTGATATCATGAAAATAAGGGATTCTTGATGGATAGTATGTTAAAGGTTTCCTTTAGCTCTTACTCTTCATATAGAATTCAATTGCTTGCTTTATGAACTCAGTTCTACTATTTAGGCCAAGTTTTCTAGTATATATATCAACATCTCTCAGTACATCTTCCTTTAGTCTTACACTTACTACTTTTCGCATATATAATAGAATGCTGTCAGTTTTTAAAAACCTAAGTGGTGACTCTCAATAGGAAACAGTTAAAAAGAAGTTGAATATTACGTAAAAAATCATTAACTTGCAGAAGTAAATATTACGGCTTTATTTTGTTGCATGTCTTTCTTTATTTTCTCTAATTTTTGCATCATAATATTAATATTTTCATTGAGAATCTCTTTATGGTACTTCCTAATATGCTCTTCACTATCTTCTTTAGCCACAATAATATTACATAATGAGCACTCGTATGATCCGTCGTTCTCCTTTTTGACTATTGGTGTAATTCCCTCTGAAATGGCTTTAAGTATTGGCACGAGTTTCTTAGCTTTTCCTTCACTTCCACTCTTCTCAATAATTCTTTGGGCATAGCCGCGGAGTTGATGTTTTGAAATATTATATTTATAGGCTACTGTAGCTGGTCCTTCTCCCTTAACTAAGTATTCTTCCAATGCTTCTAATAGATAGTCGCTTCCACCTAGTATCTTTAAAGCTACGTAATTTACTAAAGACTTTATATCAGTTTGTTTCATATAGAGGTCACTGGAACCCTCTATATTCTTTAGAGTTTAAAAGGTATACACATAATTCTATACTCTGAGAATCTCGTTCTTATAAGTCTTTATAGTGATCCCATTTCCATTATATACTCTGCCAAGTTCATATACAGTTCCATATCCTTCTAGTTTTGTTTTTACTTCTTTCATTAGTTCTTCTGAAACAAATAAGACAATACCTATGCCCATATTGAAAACTTTATACATTTCCTCATGAGGCACTCCAGCTTTTTCGATAATTTTAAAAATCTCTGGGGGTTCTGGCATATTTAAGACAATCTTATAACTAGTAAGCCTTTTAAGCTTAGTAAATGCACCGCCAGTTATATGTGCTGCTCCCTTTATCATATTCATAACTTCCAAAACTTGTTTGACATAAATTCTAGTTGGTTTTAATAATTCACTTTTATACTCATCAAGTGAAATCTTACCTTCTTCTATTAATTTCCTAACTAAGGAGTACCCATTAGAATGTATGCCATTGCTCTCTAATCCCAATATGTAGTCTCCAGGATTTATGTCAACTCCTGTTTTTAGATTATCTACAACTCCTATCGCAGTACAAGAAAGATCAAATCCTCTAATCACATCTGGCATAATAGCGGTCTCTCCCCCAATAACTTCCACATCAGCGTCTTTGGCACCTTGAACAATACCATTAATAATCTCATTTATCACATTATCCATAGGCTTTTCTAAGGCAATATAATCTACTAAGGCAACTGGCTTTGCTCCAACGCATATGAGGTCATTAACATTCATAGCTACGCAGTCTATTCCTACAGGTTTTATTATTCCAGTTTGTAAGGCTAGTGAAGTCTTTGTTCCTACACCATCAGTATGCATTGCTATGTTAAGATTACCTATCTTAATTACTCCAGAATAATGCCCCGCTCCTACAATAGTATTTTTATAAGTAGACGAGATTATTTGAGAAATTGCATTATGATAATTACGTAATCTTTCCAAATCAACTCCTGCTTTCTTATATTCTTCACTCACCACAACCCACCATTGGGAGACCAATCTGCAGAAACTCCAAGAATTCCTCTTTTTTCTCTATTTTTATAAGAATATCTTATAATTTCAGCCTTCTCGATCTGATATTCAACTGTCCTTCCAATGTCAGTTCTATATATTAATTTAGTATCGCTGTTAACGTATTGAATACACTTATCCAAATTCTCAGAAGCTTCTCTGAAATCTCCTATTGCAACTATTTCTAAAGCTCTGGAGCCTTTGGTTATAAGCTGCATTCCCTCTAACGCCACAGATCCAAAAAATACCATACATCCATGCTCTTTCATCTTATCTAAATCCAAAACAATCTTACGTCCAGATGCCATTTGTTTCGAGATAGGATATCCTAAAGTAGCAATAGCTTTTACTATAGAAGGTTGGTCATTTAATTTTATACGAGCTTTACTCAAATGTCCAGTAGCAGTAAACTCAATTATTTCTCCAAAATCAGACTCTATTCTTGGAATTATGGCTGAAGCCTCTGGATCACCAAGTCTTGAGTAATATTCAATTACCGTAGGCCCCCAAAGTTCAGTTAACATCATTTGCCCTGCTATGACTCCTACGTAATTCTCTCCAGTCTCTTTATATATTGCATCTATAGTCCTTTTAACTATGTCATAAGTTGTTTGGTACTCCTCGCTATTGATAAATGGGAGTAATTCAGTAGGTCCAGAAATTGACCCCATCCCTCCAGTCTCAGGACCTATCCCATCCTGATATGCGTTCTTATAATCTTGAGCCAAAGGTAGAGGAATAGTTGTTTTTCCGTCAGTTAAAACATGAAGTGTGTATTCTGGCCCGTCAACTTTCTCCTCTATAATGATTCTCGGCTCACCTTCCTTGTTGTATAGACTCCCTATATCGTTTACGCTTTTTGTCAGTGCCTCTCTTTTATCTTGTGTTAAGTAAGCCTCTAAGTCAGCTATTACCTTAACACCTTTTCCTCCAGCTTGGCCAGCGGGTTTAACTGCAACAGAACCTCCATATTCTAATATGAACTTTGCGGCGTGTTCTATTGTATAAAATACCTTATACCTTAACCTTCCTGGAATAGAATACTTCCACATTAACTCTCTTGCCCATGCTTTGGATTCCTCTATCCTAGCGCACTTTTTATTAGCTCCAAATACTGGTATTCCCTCTTGTCTAAAAACGTCTGCAATTCCACGGAATAATGGGTCCTCTGGCCCAACTACTCCAAAATCTGGGTTTACTTTCTTAATCACTTCCTTAACAATTTCTGGTGAGTTTATGTTACCTATAAAATACTCTCCACCAGTGGTTTTCACTACTGAATTAATTCCGGGATTAATGTATGTTGACAGTGCGTAAACCTTATAGCCTTTAGTGGATTTTTCTAGTGAATGAGCTAGGACGTTTTCTCTTGCACCATCCCCAACTAGTAATACTTTCATTTTTCTCACCATGGGTATTTTTTAGTCATACACCCTAAGCAGAGGTTCCTATGTCCGATAACTCTGAATAGACCTTCTAAACTCAACCAATGTATAGAATCTGCACCTAAAACTCTAGCTATTTTTTCATCATCGAGATTAGCTGAGATTAATTCCTTTTCCTCAGGAACCTCAACTCCATATGGACATTGCGAGATTAATTTAGGACTTCCTATTAGTACATGGAGTTCCTTTGCACCCAGTTTTCTCAAGTTAAATATGGTATTTTTAAGTGTAGTTCCTGTAACCATTGAATCATCTATAAGAATTATTCTCTTTCCTTTTACCGCACTTTTTATTGGATTTAGTTTAAGTTGAACCCCAACCACCTTTAGGAAAGCATCAGATGATAACATTGTCCTTATTGGGCTTCCAGTTCTAGTAAAACCCAAGTCTAGTGGTATGTTTAATTTCCTAGAGTAACCTATTGCGAAAGGTAATGCGGTCTCTGGAACTCCTATAACTGAGTCAGCCTTTATTGGGTATTCTAAAGCTAACTCTTCCCCTATTTTCACTCTTAAGTCATAGATATCTTTTTCGTTGACCATACTGTCTATTCTCGCTTGGTATACGTACTCTATAGTACAATATGATTTTCTAGGCATCCTTATTTGTTTTGATTCAATATGGTATTTGTCAACAATTACCAACTCTCCCGGATTAATTTCCCTTTTGAACTCAGCTCCTATTACAAGCATTGATGTTGGCTCAGAGGAAATAACCGCCAAATCAAATCCAAATCCACCTATGCTAAGTGGCTTAAGTCCTAATTCATCTCTATAGGCTATTAACTGGCCTTCTTTACTTATCGCTATGAACGAGATTGGTTTTTTAATCTCATCTATTATCTTTTCCGGCTCCTTTATGACTTGGTTAAGAATATTTGTATCATCTATTATCCCATCAACGACTATGGCGCCATTATCTACTGTCATGGGATAGCTATTTCTGATTCCAGCATAACCTATTCCAGCCCATCCGTTTAGGTCTTTAATTTCAAGATCCTCAGGTGCTACGTTCTCTAATTTAGTAAATATATTTCTCTGCTTGTTTAATATTGCTATTCCACTTCTAGAGTATCCTCTGTGTTGTAAGCCTATTAGGCCATAATATAAAAACCTAGATACGTTCCATACATCATCGAATGCCAATATACCTAGTATTCCAGCCATTAATATCACTTCCCAAATACTCTTTCTAACTCTGTCGAATTATATTTAAATTTGAGAGGATAAATCCCAGAAAAACACGCGTTGCATAAATCCCTTCTACCTATTGCTTGTACCATCTCTTCAACACTTAGAAATTCAATAGAATCTGCATTCAACTCATTTCCTATTTCTCTTTCAGATTTATTATGAGCAATTAACTCTTCTCTTTTAGGAAAGTCTATTCCCATATAACAAGGGTATTTTATCATGGGTGATCCTATACGTACATGAATTTCTTTGGCACCAGCATTACGTAGCATACTTATTATTCTCTTCATAGTATTCCCCCTAACTATTGAGTCGTCTATCAAAACTATTCTTTTATCCCTTACCGCATCAACAACCACTCCAAATTTCTCTTCTAATACCTCATTTCTCTTATCTTGAGTTGGCATTATGAATGATCTTACGGAGGAAATTGTTCTAACTAGAGGTTCCTCCAAAGGTATACGACTTTTTCTAGAAAAGCCCAACGCTATCGGTCTTGATGAGTCTGGCACTGGAACCACAATATCTCCATTAGCTGGATGTTTCTCTGCCAATAACTCACCTAACCTTATCCTAGCTGAGTAGACTGAATGTCCATCTATATTAGAATCCGGTCTTGCAAAATATATATATTCGAAGGAACAAGTAGCGTAACTCTTCTCTTCTTCATAGATCACTTTGTCATATAATATTTTGCCATTTTTCATTATTATCACCTCCCCTGGTAGAATGTGTTTCAAAACGCTCCCACCTAGTTGTCTAATAACGGAATCCTCCGAGGAAACCACTAATGATCCTTCTAAAAATCCTAATACAACTGGATGAAATCCTCTAGGATCTCTAAATACCACAATCTCTTCATCGTTCAAAAGAATAGCTACAGAGTATCCACCATCAACAACTCTCATAAATTCCTTTACGGTATCGGGAATAGAGTGAAAGGTTAATTTTTGCTTAAAGAACCTATATATAAATTCAGTATCTACTTTAAATGAACCAAATTGATAATAGTTACTTATAGTCCCATTAAATGCTACAACTACGCCTGAGTCACCTAAAGGTTGTGCTTCTTCAATTGAGCTTTTTCCACTTGTTGAATATCTTACATGGCCTATTCCATTTTTTATAAATTTATTAAGATTTTCCTTAAATACTTCATCTACAAGTCCAGGTCCCTTAATTGTCAATATTTCCCCATTCTCAGCATATGCGATACCTGCCGATTCTTGACCTCTATGCTGAAGTAGTCTAATTCCCTCTACTAGTAGTTGAATATTTACTTCTTTAGGGCTAGATACAGCAAAGATACCACATTTATCATGTATGTTACCCATTACCTATCACTTCCTCAAGAAAATTAAAGTAATTATTAACTATAGTTTTAAGATCATAATCTGTATTGTCAATGGTTAATATACTGGTTTTTTTATTAACTTTTCCTATTATAGATGCTACAATACCTTTACTCCTGCTCTTTTCAACTATCCATTCTGGTTCATTAGTTAAGATAACGAAACGTCCACTACTTTCAGAGAATAAATTCTCTACAACATTGTCAGTATCGCTCAAAATACTCTTAGTACTTATTTCTACTCCGTATCCATGAACTATTATGTTGAAAAGAGAAGCCACTAGGCCACCTCTACTTATATCCTTCGCAAATGTAATTTTCTCCTCATTTATAGCATCAATTACTACCTCAGAAGATAATAGATCCTCTTGTAACCTTACTTTAGGAGCTTGGCTAGGAACCTTGAATATCTTTGATAATAGTGATCCTCCTAATTCTTTTCGTGTGTACCCCAATAATACAACGTATGAACTATCTTCCACTCTATTTTTAAGTAATTTACCTTGAACTAGCCCTGCCATTACTATTAAAGGTGTTGGCTTTATTGGTTTTCCTTGACTATTTTCATTATAAAATGATACTTTACCGCCAACAATAGGTATGTTAAAGAATCTAGTAGCCTCCCCTATACCTCTTATTGCTTCTACAAAAGTATAGTAAACTTCTGGCTTCTTTGGATCCCCAAACTGTAAATGGTCAACTGCAACTATTCCTCTAGCCCCTACTGTAGCCAAATTTCTATAAGCCTCTGCCACGATTCCTTTTCCACACTCATATGCATCCTCAGAGCACAAGTCAGGATTTCCATCGGCTTTTATCGCTAATAACTTGCCATTAGGAAGCGAAACTACTGCGCTATCAGCATCACCGGGTTTGACTACTGTTGAGGTATTTACTTCATAATCGAACTGCGAATAAGCCCATTCTTTACTTACCAAATCCGGATGTGATAATACAGTGTATATTGTGCTTTCTAACGGTAAATCAACATTTTTCTCTTCAACGTTCTTCCTAACGTTTTTTATTGGCCATAAAAACTTCGGTGGCTCCAGTAACGCGTTTGTGGGCAGGGAAACGAGATCTTTACCAAAATATCTAAACTTAATTATTGGTTCACTAGTTATCTCACCTATTACACTGCAAGGATATTCGTACTCTTCAAAAGCTTTACATACTTCCTCAACGTTTTTCTCCTCCACTGCGTATAACATTCTCTCTTGTGTTTCAGATATGATTACGTCTGCAGGATCCATATTTTTTACACGTAACGGAATTTTCTCTATATCTACTATAGCACCAAGTCCATTTGCCATCTCAGTTACAGCAACTGCTAGCCCTCCGCCACCTAAGTCCTTAATAGCCTCTACCTTATCAGCAATCTCTAAGGTTACATCTAGTATAATTTTCCCAGCGAAAGGATCAGCTATCTGTACTGCTCCAATTTCATCTTCACCACTTAACTTTCTGGACGCGAATGAAGCCCCACCTAAACCATCAATTCCAGTAAGTCCTGCTAACACTAATTTAAGTCCTGCTTTATCTACGATACTTGGTTTTATCTTATCTTTTCTAACTATTCCAATTGCTGCTACATCTACTAGCGGATTATCATTATATGTATCATCGAATGATAATTCCCCACTAACTACTGGAACTCCAATACTATTTCCATATGCCGCAATGCCCGCAATTATGTTTTTAAGTAACCATACGTTTTTCCTTATTTTTAGATTTCCAACCCTTATCATGTCCATGAGTGCAATTGGTTTAGCCCCCTTGCTGATAATGTCCCTTATTATTCCTCCTACACCTGTTGCGGCACCATTAAATGGATCAATTGCGGACGGATGGTTATGGCTTTCAACCTTTATTACTATGGCCCATCCATCTCCTATGTCCACTGCTCCAGCATCTTGCCAGTCTTTTATGCCCATTATGACATTGGGGCTATCTATGGAAAAGCTCTTCAAGAAGATTTTAGATGACTTATAAGAACAATGTTCTGACCATATAGCGTCAATCACCCTCCACTCAATCTCATTAGGTTCTCTATCTAACCTTTTTCGAATGTCGTCCATTTCTATCGGGAGAAGATTTAAGCCCATTTTCCTAACCTCCTCAAAAGAATTAATCCATCCACTGTTCCATCAACTGAGGTCAGTTTAAAGGAAGCCCTCTCCGGATGTGGCATCATTCCTATTACATTCCCTTCTTCATTGGCTATTGATGCTATATTAAGCAATGATCCGTTGGGATTTGTATCCTCACTTACATTCCCGTTCTCATCACAATATTGAAGAACCATGTTTGTTTTTGCATAATCTACATCATCTACATAATAGCGACCTTCTGCATGAGCTATGGGCATTCTTATTATTTTCTTGTCTAGTCCCTTAGTTAGGACTGTATCGGTTCTAATTACCTTAAGGTAAACCCACTTCGAGATAAATCTTAATTTTAAATTTGGTAACAAGGCCCCTTTTAATAGTCCACTTTCAACAAGGATTTGGAACCCATTACATATTCCAATTACTATTTTTCCTTCTTCTGCCATTTTCCTAACTTTCTTTATAGTTTCTGTACTAGCTGCAATACTTCCAGCTCTTAAATAATCACCAAAGCTAAATCCTCCAGGTAAAATTACTCCATTATATTTATCTGGATCGAATTCCTTATACTTTACTATCACTGTGGGGACTCCGGCCTCCATTAACGCCTTATAGACATCAGCTTCACAAGTAGTACCAGGGAACTTAACTATTGCAATCATTCTTTTCTCACTTTAACGAGAATTTTATGAACTATTGGATTGTATAATCTTCCCTCCCTTGCAATTTTCTCAATTAAATTCTTAGCATCTTCTTCATTATTAGCCTCAATTTTAAACTGAATGTACTTTCCTACTCTTGTCTCGATTATGTTGTTTGTGTATTTTTCAATAACATACCTTTGTATTGTTTCTCCTTCAGGGTCTCTAACGGAGTCTTTATTGATTATTATCAATTCTACATAGTATTTCATACAAGGAAACCTCATGAGGTAATTCTTTTTAGAAATTCTTCATATGAGGCTTTTACTGTTTTCAAATCGTATCCTTTTCTATATAAATCCTTATCGTATATTCTTGAATTAGGATCCCTAATCCTCATACTATCTAGTGATATTTCATCTCCGATCACTAATTTATCCCCTAAACGGCCAAATTCTAACTTAAAGTCATATAATATTAAGCCTTTATTTTTAATAAAATTGAATAATACATCATTTGTCTTCATCATTATGTCTTCTATATACTGAGCCTCCTTTCTACTCATTAGTTTAAGATGTTCCATGTGGTAATAGTTAAGTAAAGGATCATGACGCAAGTCGTCCTTTAAGAAAAATTCTACTATTGGTGGTTCGAAAACCTCGCCCTCTTTTATTGGTAATCGCTTGACTATGCTACCCGTTGCGATGTTTCTTAGTACAACTTCTACTGGTATCATCTTTAATTTCTTTACTATCATTGTTCTTTCATCTTTCATTCCTACGTAATGTGTTTCTATATCATTTCTTTCCAATAATCTAAAGAAGAATGCTGATGTTTGAGCGTTTAAAACGCCCTTACCCTCCATTACATCCCTTTTCTGACCATCACCAGCGGTTATATCGTCTTTAAACCTGAGTAATACATGATCTTTATCAAAATCATAAACTATCTTGGTCTTTCCCTCAGAAATCTTGTTAACTTCCATTACGACTATTTTACATAGCCGATATAAAAAGTTAGCTTACAATGAGTATAAACTTTTACTTCATTATGTAAATCAAAATCCTTATAATTCTTCAATTATGCTTAAGCTCATGAGCAGTCAAATTACAATAGACGATTTTGCAAAATTAGACCTTAGGGTAGGAATTGTAAGACAAGCTGAAAGAATTGAAGGAACAAGACTCCTAAAACTCATGGTTGACTTGGGTTCAGAACAAAGGCAAATAATTGCTGGCTTAGGAGAATATTACACTCCAGATGAATTATTAAACAAGAGGATAATAATTATAGTCAATTTAAAGCCTAGAGTGATTAGAGGTTTTGAGAGCCAAGGTATGTTATTAGCTGCCGGATGTAAGGAGGACGAAGCGAAAGGAATAAAACCTAGGATACTAACTGTAGATGGAGAAGTCCCTCCAGGAACTAAGATATGTTAAATCCATTTGAAAAGTTACAGATCCCGCCAAAGGCTAATTACACTATCGATACTATGCTAAAAAGACTGTCAAAGATAGGTGGTACTACAGTTAGAGATAGGGAGATAAGAAGGTTAAAAGAATATTATGAAAGAATTAAGAAATACAATGACTTTGTAGCGCAATTCCCTAGAATTGATGAATTACATCCTTTTTATTTAGAGGCAACTAGAATTGTAACTGATATTGATAAACTGAGAATTTGTTTATCAATCACCAAGAAAGCAAGTGCAATATCTATGAAGATATTGAAAGAATACATCAACCAGATAAGGAAAAGCCCTGAAAATGAAGCTAATCGAATAATGCGGCAAGCTTTTGGAAGAGTAAGTTCAATACTAAGAAAATCTAGTGAATGCATAGATAAAGTAATAGATGTAGCCAAAGAGTTAAAGAAAATTCAAGGTATAGATCCTATATTGCCAACTATTGTAGTTGCAGGTCCTCCAAATGTAGGTAAGTCTACTTTGGTTTCAAAAATCTCCACAGCTAAACCAGAAATTGCCAGTTATCCCTTTACTACAAAAGAAGTTCACGTGGGTCACGTTATTTTAGATGATTTTCGTATCCAGATTATAGATACGCCAGGCATTTTAGATAGGCCAGAAATTGAGAGAAATAGTATAGAGAGAAAGGCTACTAATGCGATAAGAAATTTAAACGGTATAATTATATTCATGTTTGACTCCTCGATCTCCTCAGTTCTTTCTGTTGAAAGTCAAATAGAATTATTTAAAGAGGTAAAATTATTAAAAAAGGTTATAATCCCTGTTATCAATAAAATTGATGAGAAAGACGATGAATATTATAAGAAGATTGTAGATTTTCTTTCTAAAGAAGGAAGTAAATGGTATGAAATAAGTGCTGAAAAGGGAATAGGTTTAGACAAGTTAAAAGAAGAGCTTTTTAGTTTGATAAAAAGTAGTGGTACAAATGAAGTATCGCGTAATTGAAATCTTTACCTCTGTTCAAGGTGAAGGGGAGGTCATCGGAACTCCTTCAAATTTCATTAGACTCGCCACGTGTAATTTAAGATGTGTATGGTGTGATACAAAGTACTCGTGGGAAATTGGCACTGAGATGACCATAGATGAGATTATTGCAAAAATAGATAAGAAAATTAGAACTACCACTATAACCGGGGGCGAGCCTTTACTCCAAAACGTAGTACCACTTGCTAAGGAACTTAAGAGTATTGGGCATAAGATTGTGATTGAAACAAACGGTACAATAAAGCCTTCAGAGGAATTAAGGAAGATTATTGATGTATTTTCAGTTTCTCCTAAGCTTAGTAATTCTGGGCATAAACTAAAATACGACTTCTCAGACGATTGGGCTACATACTACAAGTTTGTTATAGTTTATCCAAACAAGGATATAGATGAGGTCATTAAATTCGTTGAATCTCAGAATATTAACCCACGTAAAGTTATCCTACAACCTGATGGGAATAGAAGTGATTATACAAATGCAATAAATGAAATAGTCCAAATTGTGTTAGATAGGGGTCTTCAGTTTAGAGTCCTTCCCCAGCTCCATAGAATTATTGGAGTTAGATGATAGTAAGTCTTTCAATAGATTCATCTTTTGTTTCCCTCTTGCTAACACTTCGTTACTTACATTTACTAATGTTTTTATTTTCTCCTTATCAACCATTTCCGTATTAGTCTCTCTTAAGAGATGAACCATTCTTATTCCGGTTCTTAGTTCTACCAAGACTCCCTTTTGATTTGTAGCTAAAATCCCACTATGTTTGAATCCAGCTTCTCTAGCAACTTTTAAGATTTCCCAAGCTGTTTCAATGTTTTTAGCGTAAATGTGTATAATTGGCCCTTGTACTATTAACCATAATCTTTTAACTTGATCTTTCCCTAGAACTCCCTCTAGATCTTGTTCCGTAATTCTCAAATGGTTTTTAAACACAATAGTTGAATTTTTTCTATCCCAAGGCATTTCAGCGTCGACAATGGTTATTCTTCCGCTACAGCTACTTTGTGTATATACATCATTTCTATTTCTATAGAAAGCTAGTAGAAAATCTAGAATATCTGGATCTAAGTAACCTATTTCTTTATCATGGTATATCTTACTGAGCGCCTTTTCTCTAAGTTCCTCCCATGTTAGCATATACTTAATTAATCTATTGTGTTCAATAAAAGTTTGTGACACTCAGTGATGTGATACTGAGATATTTACTAAGTGAAGAACCTATTATAGAAATAAATGAGAATGAGATAAATGCGGAAGAATTCAAAAACGTTGATGAGATAAGTATAGGAATAAGAGTGATAATTATTGGTAAAAATAAAAGGAGGAGATTAGTAGATTTGGGATTATTACAAATCATTGCCAAATGTGGGCACTTAGATTTCATTAGAGATTATCTGGACATGAAATTTACATTAAGGGATATATATGGCAAATATCGTGTATATACAGAATTGGAATATCTTGCAATTAATGATGAGTGCGTTAAGCTGATTAACGATTTGGATTTGAAATATGTATTGTCTAGGGTTAAATCTGCATCAGAGAAAAGAAGCTCATCCAGATGACAGACTATAGGATTCTGTTTGTATATATAGTGATGAAACATTTTAACAAGTTATAATTATATCTCTAAATGTATAATGAGTGAAAAGGAACGAAAGCAAGTTAAAAAGTTTTTCAAGTTCCTTTTTTTCACTTCAAGGGGAGGTATAACTAGGCTAAAAATAGTAAGAACATTAGAGGAGAAGCCCCTAAATCCTAACCAAATAGCCTCAACGTTGAAACTTGATTATAAAACTGTTATACATCACTTAGAAGTTCTAATGGAAAACAATATAGTATATAAGGAGGCTGATGGATATGGTTTGCCATATAAACTCACAACCTTTTATAAGACGTATAAGGACGTTTTAGACGAATTAGAAAGGGAGGTTGGACAAAAAGCTAATAAGCTAACTTAACTTTTGCCTTTTAAACCTTTCTAGTTAATATCTATTTCCGTGAAGAAGAGAGGAAAGAGTTTAGCTGAGCTGCTAATAGACGTAAGAATTGCAAGAAATAAGGTACAAAACATAATTAATAGGATGCAGAATAAGTTAGGCACTTATAATTATGTCTTTATGAGAAATGTTGCTTCATTTCCTCATTTATCGAAAATGGTTGCTAGAGAGTCTGAGCTTCTTGAGAACGTGATGGACCATTTACTGACACTGGAGGTAGTTTTAGAAATACTTGAGATAAAAATTGAGACTATTATCTATATAGGCAATATAGTTACTAGTGCTGCATCAGTAGTAGAAGCAATAAAGTTGCTTAAAGACAGTTTTAATTTAACGCCCGATATCTCAATATTACTTGATGATATATATAGTAGTTTCTATGTTAACGTTGATCTACCTAAAGAGATAAAGATTAATGTAAAAGAAGAGGCAAGAAATGTATTAGCGGACGCAGAGAAAATAGTAGAAAAAAGAAAAAGTGAAGCTTATTATCAAGTTAATACATAGATCTATATAGATTTAAGTTGAGCAAATCAATAACAAGGAAAATTCAGTTAACTGGAGGATCAACCTATATAGTCTCTTTACCAAAGGAATGGATAAAAGCGTTATCATTATCTGCTGGCGACGAAGTTGAGATTTATCAAGATACTGATATGAAGTTATTTATAGTCCCCAAATCTGCAAATACCACAGATCAGAAAGAAATCAAGAAGATTATACATTGTGATAATGTCTCGCCAGACGCTATCGTCAGGGAATTTATAGCGTATTACATAGCTGGATTCTCTTCTGTATCAATAACATGCCCTAGGATGTCTAGCTCTACAAGGGCTTATATTAAGGACATAGTAAGGAAAAGATTATTAGGGGCTGAGGTAATAGAAGAAGATGTTAGCACGATTTCTATCCAATTTCTTGTCGATGAAAAAGAGTTATCAATTAAAAGGGCAATATCCAGAGCATTTACAATATCATACAATATGCTTAGAGATTCCTTAGAGGCCATAAGTAAGTCTGATATCGAGCTGGCTAAAGAAATCTCGGGAAGAGACGATGAGGTGGACAGGTTTTTCTTCTATATTGCCAGGCAATTAACCATTTCAGTAAAAGCAATAAACGTCTTGGATTCTGAGGGCTATAATCTTACACAAACTGTCGATATATATTCAGTAGCTAAAACAATTGAAAGAGTAGGTGATCATGCAAACAGAATAGCCAGCCTAGCAGAGGATGTAAGTAAGTTTAGTAATAAAGAAGATCTAGTTAATTTAGGTCTTACGATTTTGGAAAGCTATAAGTCGGCCATAAATGCGTTTTTAAATGAAAAGAAAGACGTTGCACATAATTTAATTTCAAATACTGAAATATTTGAAAAATTAAGAGAATTACAAGAAATAGCAATTAAAAGCAATGATAATCCAAAAATTATAACTTCAACTTCAATGACAGTTGAATCTCTAAGGAGGGTTGCGAGATATTCAGCTGATATAGCAGAGGCTACAATAGATATGTTAGCTAAATCGAATAGGTGACGAATTTTAAGTAATTAGGAAAAGTTAGGTTTCTGTATATACTCATCAATTCCTCTAAATTTTTCGCTTTTTTGACCTTATTAACCAAATTTTTTAAAACTAGCTTATCATCTAATGTATATACACCACGTCTATATAAAGAGGAAATGCATGTGGTATTCATAACTGAAACTACTGCATAACCAATGCTAAATAAATGATCAGCTGTTTCCAAATCCTTATGAGAAAACAAGCAAATTCCCGGATGGGTATGTGTAGTAGCTATACCTTTTGGAAATGGTATGGAAACTTTTCTCTCATCTCCCTCAAGTATTATGTACGATCCATCACTAAGTGCTATGTTCATAAACTCCACATCTGAGTTGATAGTTCTACTTGCATAGTTTAACATGAGATTTCGTAATAAATCCATATAAATCCTTAATATTTCATCGTAAATTGCAAAATATTCATAGACACTTTTGCCCTTTTTGACTAAGTCATCGTTTATATCGATTTCGTATTCTCTATCTATATAAATATAGGTTAAATCTGTTGTTGGAACTATACTATACTCCTCGTGAAGATTTTCCCCTATCATTGTTAGTTTATAAAGATAGGCTATTTTTTCGCTAACTTCATTTTTCCCTAAAAATTGCTCCTTTACAATTCATCACCTTATCCTCAATAATCTTATTTATAGTTCTTAATGCTGCAAATGGATTCTCTGCATTATAAATACTTCTTCCAATGATTTCATAATCTGCTCCAGCACATACTGCATCGCCATAACTTGCACCTTGGCTACCCATACCCGGAGAGATTATAGTCATTTTTCCGAAGTCTTTCCTATACTCCGTTATGGAATCCAATTTAGTTCCCCCAACCACTATTCCTTTAGGGCTTATCTCTCTTATAACGTTCTTAATATAGTCTGTGAATAACGTACTCCATCCTTCATGTGACATTACTGCAACTAGGTATAAATTTTTGGAGTTCGCATCAAGATATTTTTTTAATTCATCTAGAGCTCCTTTAACGCCTATAAAAGAATGTGCTATGAACGAGCTGGCGAAAGACAATTTTTCAACTATACTTTTCATTATGAATCCGATATCTGCAAGCTTAAAATCAACGATAATTTCCTCCACGTTTAAATCATTTAGGAGCTCTCTAGTTTTATGTACTCCTAGATCTAATACCAATGGTAAACCAATTTTTATCCCATATAACTCATTTTCCATTTCTTTAAGAATCTGATATGAGAGAGGTTTATCCATTGCTAATATTACTCTACTTTTCAAGATTCTTCACCAAATAGTCTAGAATTGATTTCTTTTCATTATCTTTAAGCTTATCACTCTTCAATAATTCATCTAGAATTTCTGAAATTTTAAATAAAGAGTGTAACTTGACTCCTAATTTTTCCAATCTTTGTGAAGCCCCTTCTTGTCTATCTATGATTACTAATGCGTCTGAAACTTTACCCCCACCATTAAGAATCTCCAATGTTGCTTTCTCTATGGATACTCCAGTAGTTGCAACATCATCTACTAATAATACTCTCTTTCCTTTTACATCGAGTTCTAATGTACGATTGGTTCCATGGCCTTTCTTTTCTATTCTAATATATCCCATAGGCTCTCTAAGGTTACAAGCTATGAAAGACGATAAGGGAACTCCTCCAGTAGCTATTCCTACTATTATATCATGGGGTATATCTTTTACCTTCTTTATAGCTTGATTAACTATATCGTAAAATTCTGGATAATTTGGTAAAGGTCTTAAATCTAAGTAATACGGGCTAACCTTACCTGACGTTAAAATGAAACTTCCTATTAATAATAATTTCCTTTCGAGTAATACTTCTGCGAAACTCATACGTAGAGAGACTGTGAAAAAGAATTTAAATATACTTCTATCATAACCAGTTATAAGGGCTTTGTGAGATTAAGACACGTAGTTTCTTCCCTAGACTTGACCAGAGATGACTATTTTCGAATATTCGAACTTGCAGACAAGTTCTCTAATGTGAAAAAACTAAATTATCTATCAGGGAAAGTAGTTTCATTAGCTTTCTTTGAGCCAAGTACTAGAACTGCTCAAAGCTTTCATACCGCAGCAATAAAATTGGGTGCTGATGTAATAGGATTTGCCTCAGAGGAATCTATTTCGATAGCTAAGGGTGAAAATCTAGCTGATACCATTAGGATGTTGAGCAATTACTCAAATTGTATTGTAATGAGACATAAGTTTGATGGAGCAGCGTTATTTGCTAGTGAGATAAGCGATATACCTATAATCAATGCCGGAGATGGAAAGCACGAGCATCCCACACAAGCACTCATAGATTTATATACTATTTATAAGGTGTTTGGCGAAATAGATGGTAGAACTTTCGGATTATTAGGAGATCTAAAATACGCGAGGACCGTAAACAGTTTGCTAAGAGCATTAACTAGATTCAAACCAAAGAAGGTATTTCTAATTTCTCCTTCTCAGTTAAAGGTCAGAAGAGAGATTTTAGATGGATTAAACTATCCAGTTATAGAAACTGAAAATCCCTATGACATGATACAAGATATCGACGTGTTATATGTGACTCGAATTCAAAAAGAAAGATTTGTTGATGAAGTAGAATACGAGAAAGTTAAGGAGAGTTATGTGGTTGATCTCAAGTTAGTTAATATGATGAAGAAAGATGGAATTATATTGCATCCATTACCTAGGGTTACCGAAATAGATAGGAAAGTCGATAAAACTACAAACGCTAAATACTTCTATCAAGCATCATTAGCCGTTCCAGTTAGAATGGCTTTATTTTATGAGGTTTTGGGTGAAAGGAAAGATGATTAGCTCTTCAAAAAGGGATGAATTAATCGTAAGTAAAATAAGGAACGGTACAGTAATTGATCATATTCCAGCTGGTAGAGCATTGGCAGTATTGAGAATTCTAGGGATAAGAGGAAGTGAAGGCTATAGAGTAGCGTTAGTTATGAATGTAGAAAGTAAAAAAATAGGAAGGAAAGATATAGTGAAAATTGAGGATAGGGTGATTGACGAGAAAGAAGCTAGCCTAATAACACTAATAGCTCCATCTGCTACCATAAATATTATAAGAGATTACGTAGTGACAGAGAAAAGGCATTTAGAGGTTCCAAAGCAGATTAGAGGATTAATAAAATGTCCTAATCCACAGTGTATAACAAATAATGACGTTGAGGCGGAAAGTAGATTTACAACAATTTCAATTAAACCTCTTAAGCTAAAGTGTGAATATTGTGAGATATATATTACAGAAGATGATGTCATAAGGCAGATATTATGATATATTATGAAGTTATTGAAAAGAAAATTATAGATAATGGGTACGAAATAAAAATAGCCAACTTTAACGTTAAACCAAAAGCAGGCCAATACGTGAGTCTAATACTGCCTAGTAAGGCTGAAATACCATTAGGTGTTGGAGACTATGATGAAGTTAATAACGAACTTAAACTTTATGTTGAGTCAGAAAAGTTAGCTAACGAAATAGGCAAAAGAGTAATCTTAAAGGGTCCTTTAGGTAAACCTCTAGACTTTACTAATGTAAGAACTATTGTTGGTATTGCATATGGCAAACTTTACCACGACTTGTTATATCCTTTAAAGGTTGCTTATCAGAATAAGATAGAGACCTTTGCAAAGTGTATAGATTGTAAATTAAATTATGACGAACCTAGAAGTATTGAGGATGCTGATCTTATTTTAGTTTCAGCGCCGTTACAACTCTTATATGGATTAAAAATACCTAGAAAGAAAATCTTAGTCTTCAATAGATGGGTTAAGATGAATTGTAATCTAGGAGTTTGCGGAGTATGTGAAGTAAAAGGTAAATTAACTTGTATAGATGGTCCTTTCATGAGGCTTGATGATCTTGTGGATTAAGGGGAAAGCGTACTTAAATAAGGAGATTAAGGAAGTTTGTATAAATTTTGATAGACGAATAAAGGAAATCAAATCGATTTGTAAACCAGATATTGATTTACCACAAGGTACATTAATACTACCTGGGGTAATAGATCTTCATACTCACATAAGAGGATTAAAATTGTCATATAAAGAAGATGTAGTATCAGGAACTAGTGAAGCTTCTTACGGTGGGGTTACATTAATAGGAGATATGCCAAATACTATACCATTTGTAAACACGGTGGAGACGATAACTACTAAGTTAAAAGAGTTTGAATATTACTCTAGAGTTGATTACTTCGTTTATTCTGGCGTTACTAAGGATTTTGAGAAAGTTGATAAATTGCCTATAGCTGGTTACAAGATATTTCCCGAAGATCTAGAGAAGGAAGAGACATTTGAGGTTTTAAAGTCTAGAAAACTGAAAATCCTTCACCCGGAAGTTCCGCTAGCATTAAAGGGTAATAGAAAACTAAGGTTGAACATATGGTACGAGATAGGAGCATTATATTATGTAAAGGCCTATCAAAATGTTCATATAACTCATGCGACTAATATACGTACTGTAAGATTGGCTAAAGAGTTAGGCTTTACTGTAGATATGACACCTCATCATCTATTAGTTAATGGCGAGAAGGATTGCTTAACCAAGGTTAATCCACCAATAAGAGATATAAATGAAAGGCTTTGGTTATTACAAGCTATAAGTGAAGTAGATACAATTGTAAGTGATCACGCTCCTCATGCAAGTTTCGAAAAACTGCAACCTTACGAGATATGTCCACCTGGTATAGCTGCTATCTCGTTTACAGTTCCTTTTATCTTAACGTTAGTCAGTAAAGGTATAATTAGCATCGACAGAGCGGTAGAACTCATTTCTACAAATCCAGCTAGAATATTGAATATCCCTTATGGTGAGATTAAAGAAAACAATTATGCCAATTTTACCATAATACAATTTAACGATTGGAGATATTCGACTAAATACTCTAAGGTTATTGAAACTCCTCTAGATGGATTTCCGCTAAAGGCTTCAGTTTACATGACTATCGTTCAAGGAAAGGCGAGTAATTTAGAGGGAGATGTATTTCCAGTAAAGGGAATAAATCCATTTGGTGAAAATAAATGATTAAGATAAAAGATATTACATTTAACGATCCTTTAACGATAGCTTCAGGAATTATACCAGATGTTCCAAATTATGTAACGACAGTTTGTGAGAAATATAAGCCATCTGCAATTACCACGAAAACAGTGACACTTAATCCCTTAGAACCTCATAAACCTCCTACAGTCATAAAACTTCACGATGGTATCTATATGAACGCCATAGGTTTAGGAAATCCGGGTGCAAAGGTCATAAATGAAATGAACGTTTCATGTCCCCTTATAGTAAGCGTTGGTGGTGCTTCCATAAATGAAATAAAAGAAGTGGTAAAAGTTATTGAGAGTAAGGCGAAGATAATAGAAATAAACGTGAGTAGTCCTAACAGAAAAGGTTATGGAGAATCGTTATCTACGTTAATTGGGGATATAGTCGAAAACGTCAAAAGTGTGACCAGATTACCGGTATTTGTTAAATTAGGTCCTTGGGATAACGTTGTTGAAATTGCGGGAAGGGCTTTAGAAAAAGGTGCGGATGGATTTACTCTTATAAATACTATAAAGGGATTAATTGTTGATATAGAGACTTTTAAACCAATTCTCTACTACGGTACGGGTGGAGTTTCTGGTAGGTGCCTTTATCCTGTTGCTCTTAGGATAATAAGAGACGTTTATGAAGAGTATGGAGTTGACATTATAGGAGTTGGCGGTGTATACGATTGGACTGACGTTATTGGAATGTTAGCGGTTGGTGCTAAATTAGTAGGTTTAGGTACTGTATTAATTGAGAAAGGATTTAGTGTTATTGAGGAAATTCGGAAAGGTTTGCAATCCTATTTATTTGAAAAGGGTTTAAAATTTGAAGATATTATAGGTATTTCAGTGAGAAGATAAAATGGTTAGGCCGGTAATGAAAGGACGAGATTTAGAAACGTTAGTATTCCTAGGGAGATTAAAAGAGGTAAAAGTGGAGTATTGTGATGAAGAAAAGAAGATGGCTAAAGTAGTAGGGGTTACTGATACCAAAGAGGAAGTAGAGACGGAGTGCATACCATTAAGGGCTGCTGGTAAGATCTCTACAGTTCTTAAGCATTATATTAGGTTAGGTGTAGGAAACTATATTATAACGGAAAGCGATATGAGCAATGTAGCCAATGTTGACACACAAGTAGAAGAGGAGGAAAACAAGAATGAGTAAATTTAGGATTGATAAAATTCCTAAAAATGAACAAGATATAGAGGAAATACAAAGAGAAATAGAAGAATCTCACCATCATGAACATGAACACGAACATAGTATTGAGGAACTGCTTGGCGAAATATATCTAAATGTTCAGAGCCTCCAGAGCAAGGTAGAGGAATTAAATAGGTCAAATGATGACTGTAAAAGGGAAATTTCTAAAATATATCTTGTTCTTGGTAAGCTACTAATAGCATTAACCACGAACGATAATGATGAGAAGATTAAAAATCTTAAAGAAGTTCTTAATTTGCTAGAATGAGCGAATTAGTTTCAATCCCAGAAATAGCCTTTAAACTATATGCAATTATGGATCCGCTATCAATACTTCCTTATCTCATTGCGTTGTATGAAGAATTCAATCGCAATTCTCAAAATAAAATAAGTTGGGGATTTTTGGTAAACAAATTATCCATAGCAGTTACTGTATTGCTTTTATTTTTCTCCATACTTGGTGGACCACTTTTAGCTTTTTTAGGTATAAGTGTTTCTGCGTTAGAGATAGGTGGAGGTATAATATTAGTTTACTTAGGTGTGGATACTCTTGGAGGATTCCAGCAGTTGAAGTTCCTATCAAGCAGGATAGAGGAAGCCATAATCACGCCTATTGCTACGCCTCTTATCGTAGGTCCAGGTACAATGACTGGATTAATCACCTTATCGGTCAGTAATAATTTAATAATTTTAATTCTCGGTAGTTTACTGGCTGCACTACTGGTTTATCTGTCTTTACTATTAGGTCCTATCATAATTAGAGTACTAGGTAATACAGGTACAGTAGCAGTAGGTAGATTTATGGCAATCATAATAGCAGCATTTGGCGTTCAGCTTATAATAGATGGCATATCACAAATAAAGTTGATATGAAGAATTCTGTTTAAGATGAAAATTTTTTAACACGATCTCTATATGTTTATTAGCATGTCAGATAGTAAAAAACGTACGGTAGATTTGGATGCAATAGATAGGAGGTTATTAATAGAACTCACTAGGGATGCCAGAACAAGTTTAAGAAGGCTTGCGGAAGAGATGAACGTATCCCCAGCTACGCTCCATAATAGGATGACCAGAATGGTACAAGAAGGAATGATAAAGAGCTTCGTAGCTTTACTAGACTATTCTAAATTGGGTTTTGCTCTAACTGGTATAATTATGGCTAAAGTGGATGGAAAACACCTAGTCGAATTCGAAAAAGAGATAGCAAACGCTGATAATGTTATAGCTGTTTATGATGTAGTAGGAGAGTATGATGTTGTGATAATAGCTAAATTTAGAAGCGTTGAGGAGCTAGATAGTTTCTTAAAACAGCTGCTTAAAAATCCTAAGATTGAAAGAACGTATACAAGTATAGTTTTAAATGTTGTCAAAGAGGATCCAAGAATACGAATATTTTAATGCAAAAGTTTTTATACTATTCCATCGCTTTATTTTCACTTATGAAGTTCTGTCCTAAGTGCGGAGGATTAATGGTTCCATCAAAGAAAGATGGGAAAGAGATCCTAAAGTGCAGTAAGTGTGGATATGAGATGACGTTAAGTGAAAAAGAGAAGAAAGAATACAGTGTAAAGGAAAGTAAGGATAAGAGTAGTAAGGTATTAACAACGTCGATAGTCAGCGATAAAGAGGGAAGAAACTTAAGTGAAGAGCTAGAGCATGAGAGGGAAGAGTACTATAAGGAAATAGGGTTAGAATTACTAAGAGAGGAATTCGAGGGAAATGAAGAGGAAGAGGGTAGAGAAGATTAGCGTAATAGTAGGAAATCTTTTATAATTATATGTAGTAGTTTTTAAGGTATGAAGGTAACTGGAGTAACGGCTAAGTATAAAGCCAAGATTGGTAGTAATGAAATTCTTATAGAAGAAGCAAAAAATGAGAAAGGAGAATCAATATATATTTTCACATCAGTAAAAGGGGTTAGCTTACCCAATGGAGAAAAATGGACACCCAAAACTGATGATGCAAAAGACTTAGATAGAAACAATGTAACAGAAGATTTAAAGAAGAATTTTAGAAAAGTAGTACAACTTTTATAAAAAGGGTTTTTATATACGATTAGAGGAGAGAAAGTAAGTAGGTGAATTTTTTGGAGCAGACATTTGATTTCATATTAACAACAGATAGATGTTTAATGACTAACCATCACGGAAAGGAATTCTTAGGATTTTTAGGTACTGGTCCTGCTGTAGGAGTACCCGAATCTGTATGGAAATGGCTAGCTTGCCCTAAAATGAAAGTTGATGACTTAGGAAGACCAGAGCAAGCCCCATATGGAATGAGGAAAGTTGAGGCTAAACTAATAGATGAAGGATTTAAGGCAGCAATAATAGATCCAGATCATCTAGATAGGCATTTAAAATACGCTAAGGCCTTAATGTTTTCACATCATGATTACTTCGCTTTCGGTCCACCATCTTCAACATGGTGGGGTATAACTAAAAAGGAACCAATAAATTATAAGAGCTTCCAAGCTTTAATAAATAAACCGGAAATCCAAGAGGCCAAGAAGAGAGGAATGAAGATATTAGTAGGCGGTCCTTCAACATGGCAATGGTTATGGAGAGAAGATATGATAGAGAAAGTTGGCGTAGATACGTTGGTAGATGGTGAAGGAGAAAAAATTGTAGTCAAATTGGCACAAATGATATTAGATAATGAGCCCTTACCAAAATACGTTTACGTTAGCGGCGATGATGTACCGGATATAGATGATATTTCAGAAATTAAGGGGGCAAGCGTTAATGGTATGATTGAGATAATGAGGGGATGTGCTAGATCTTGCAGATTCTGCTCTGTTACTATAAGACCTACTAGGTATTATCCATTAGAAAAAATTGAAAAGGAATTACAAACAAATGTTAGAGCAGGAGTGAGACATGGGGTTGTACATAGTGATGACGTGCTATTTTATGGTGCAGTAGGAATATATCCTAGGCCAGAACCATTAATAAAGCTCCATACACTAGTTAAGAAATATTATAAGACAATAGCGTGGAGTCATGCAAGTCTAGCTGCAATAAGATACTCTGAAGAGAAGTATGGTTTAATTAGTAAACTAGGTGAGATAATATTTGATGATGAGCAAAGGTATCTAGGTGTTGAGGTAGGAATAGAAACTGGTTCAGTTAGATTAGCCAAAGAGATAATGCCAGCTAAATCCGCACCGTATAAGCCTGAAGAATATCCAGAGATAGTAGAAGAGGCGTTTAAGATAATGCATGAAAACAAGATAATTCCAGCTGGTACTATGATAGTAGGTTTGCCAGAAGAGACTGAAGATGACGTTTACAAAACGATAGAATTAGTAGATAATTTAAGACCATATAGAAGTATATTAGTTCCTATGTTCTTCGTGCCTATGGGCTTTTTCAAAAATAGAGATTGGTTCACTAGAGTAAAGTTAAGTGAGGCACATATAGAGCTATACAGAAAAGTATTCTGGCATGACGTATATTGGGCTGAGGATATAATAAATTCCTTCTACATGAAAGGGCCAGTATATATGCCAGTAAGATTCGCATTGAAGCTATTCCTAAGATTCGCAAAGAAGAAAATGAGAGAAGTAGAAAAATGGTTAGAGAGTCAACTAAAAGCATAATTAAATTATCTTATTTTTTAATGGATATATGTAATCTTTAGGAGCTTTCGGAAATATTTCAAGATACTTTCTTAATACCTTTGGTACCTCGACCACTCCATCTTCTCTTTGATAATTCTCTAAAATAGCCGTTATGGTTCTTGTGCTAGCAATTGCAGTACTATTTAACGTATGCACATAACCTCTCTTATTATTTTTCCTATCCACATATCTTATCTTCATTCTGAAAGCTTGCCAATCTGTACAATTACTACAACTTACCATTTCTCTAAATTTGGCTTGAGCTGGCATCCATACTTCTAAGTCAAATTTCTTTGCAGCACATGCGCCTAAATCACCTGATGCTATATTTACAATTCTATATGGTAATTCAAGTTGTTGAAATATGCTCTCTGCATTTGTTATTAGTTCAGCATGGTACTTCCAACTATCTTCTGGGGTTGAAAATACGAATTGCTCAACCTTGTGAAATTGATGAACTCTGAAAATTCCCTTTAAATCCTTGTTAGCAGCGCCAGCCTCTTTTCTAAAAGCGGGACTAATTCCAGCAAATTTTAGGGGTAATTTATCTTTCTCAATTTCCTCTTTAAAGAACATGGCAGCTATTGAATGTTCTGCAGTTGCAATTAGATATAGATCCTCGTTTTCTATCTTGTATATTGCATCCTTAAATGTATCTAGGTCGATAACTGATTGGATAACTTCTCCCCTTAGCATATAAGGAGGAAGAACTAAAGTGTACCCTTGTTGAGTGATATAATCTATCGCGAAGAGTAATAACGCGAAATCTAGCCAAACTATATCATTAAATAAATAGTAAAATCTAGACCCCGCTATTTCAGCAGCTTTGAGCGTGTTCCCTAAATGTAATACGTCCTCTAGCATTTCTGCATGTCCTTTAGGTTTCCATTTAATTACTTCATAGTTTACATTAGCATCTTTAGTTTGCCTCAGAAATTCTTCAACATCTCCTTCATACACTTTAAACTTTCCCCAAAACTTTATAGGAATATTATAGCTATCATCTGGACCATTTGGCACATCATCAGCTACAAGGTTTGGCAGAGACGATAGTAATCTATCTCTTTCGTCCTCTATTTTGTCCAATTCCTTTTCTTTATCCTCTAAGATTTTCAATAAATTTTTGCTTTCCTCAATTTTCTTCTTTCTTTCTTCCCCAGAGAGCTTAGGAATCTGAGAGCTTAAAACATTGTGTTGATGCCTTAATCTTTCAACTTCTTGCAAAACTTGTCTCCACTTTTTATCTAATTCGACAGCCTTGTCTACTAAAGAAACATCTATAGCCCGTCTTTTCAAATTATTTTTTAGTTCCTCCGGATTTTTTCGCAAAAACTCTAGGATACTCCAAGACATTGAATAACATAGTTATTAAGCAATTTTATGACTTCTGTTCATCAGCTGGTAGTCCATAAGTCTGTACCCACATCTCAACTATATCGTAACCATATAATTGCTTAAACTTCTCTCTACCCTCAGCTGTCATTTTTAATGGAGTCCATTGTGTATCTAAATCTATGTCAACTTCTACACTCTTAGCTGGTACACTTTCCTTTATTACTTGCTCTACAGTATATACTAAATCATCAATAACTGGACATCCAGGTGCTGTTAATCCTAATCTAAGGTAAACATCACCTTCGTCATTTATTTTCAGATCATAAATAAGTCCCAAATTTACTATATCAACTGGAATTTCTGGATCATAAACGTCTTTTAATGCCTCCATTATTTTTTTCTTCCATTCTTCCCTGTCTACTTTTTGCTGTTGTGAACTCATATTCTTTAACTCTGTTAAAGTAAATTTTAACTCTTACTATTAATTAGCTCATCATAACTTCTGTAAAAACAGGTATAGTTACCAGTATGACAAATAGGTCCTAATGATCTTACTTTAAAAAGTACAGCATCTGCATCACAATCCACTTTAAATTCTTCGATGATTTGAAAATTTCCACTAGTTTCCCCCTTTAACCATAATTTCTTTTTACTTAGAGACCAAAAATGAAGATAGCCAGTGGTTAATGTCTTGAACAACGCTTCCTTATTCATATTTCCCACCATTAGTATTTCCTTACTTTTATAGTCTTGAATTACGGCAATTATTGTATTTTCCTCATGTCTAAAGTTAAATAAGGATGTAATCTTCTGCGCTTCCTCTTCATTCAATTTTAACGTTTAATCCACCCCTTAAGATTCTCTAGAAATATTTTACCAGTACTTGAACTCTTCTCTGGGTGAAACTGAGTTCCTACAACATTCTTTTCACATACTAATGCGGGATATTCTATTCCATACTGACTTTTCATGTAAACATAATCTTCACTAGTAGGATATGCTATATAACTATGAACATAGTAAACATATTTCTTATCTAATCCATAAGTTAATCCACAAGAATCTTTTACTTCAAATACTAAATCCCAACCTATGTGAGGAAGTTTCACATTAGCATTTATCTTATCTACTATACCCTTGAACCATCCCAATCCATTACTCTCTTTTCCCTCAGTTCCCTTTTCAAACATTATCTGCATACCTAGACAAACTCCTAAAAAGCTAATCCCACTCCTTCTTAGATCATTGAATAGGTCCTTATATTTTGAAATAAATTCGGCTACAGCTGAAAATGCTCCAACACCAGGGAATACAATTAGATCGTAATCTTTCCTTGGTTTATTATCAATGGTTACTTCAAATCCTACTCTTTTTAGAGCTGACGAGATACTATACAAATTCCCTACTCCGTAATTAATTACTAACGCTTTCATTTTCTCCTCCTCTCTAACTCTCTATAAATATCATCTGGTGTTACGCCTTCTAATGCCATTAACACTAATAGATGATAAATCAAATCTGCAACTTCACTTATAAATCTCTCCTTATTCTCCGCTAAAGATGCTACTATTGTTTCTACAGATTCCTCACCAACTTTCCTCGCTACGTATGCCTTTCCCTTATTTACAATTTCAGCGGTATAACTACCAGTTGGCCTCTTTTCTATCCTATCGAGTATAACTTTGTACAATTCATCTACTATTTCATTACTCATATCGGGCACCTATACTTTTACCATGAATTATGAATCCTTCATAGTTTGCTAAAGAAATAGATGCTTCAAGTAATTGTTTATTTATATCACGGACATTAGCGTACATTGTTGGCTTTATAAAATCGTAAACAGTAACGCCTCCTCTAATTCTAGCCCAGCCATTAGTAGGTAAAATATGATTAGGACCAGCTACATAATCTATTATTGCTGGAGGTGTGTTTCCTAGGCTTATTGCGCCTGCATTTACTATTTTATCCATTAAGGTATATGCGTCTTTAATATATAAGGATAGATGCTCTGGGGCAATTTTATTTGCAATTTCTATAGCCTCATCTATATTTTTAGTTTTTATTATGTAATATATTTTTTTATCATCCTTTATTTTCTCTTCAACCTTCTTTAGAAGTTCGTCATCATTAGATAAGAGTACTATATACGTATCAGGACCATGTTCAGCCTGTGCCTTCATATCTAATGCAACATGTTCAGGCTTTGCAGTCTCATCTGCTATTATTACTAATTCAGTTGGTCCTTCAATTCCATCAATTCCGACAACGTTACTCACTAGGAACTTCGCAGCTTGGACATAAACATTACCCGGTCCTACAATCTTGTAAACTTTCCTTACACTCTCAGTACCATAAGCTAAAGCAGCTATTGCTTGTGCACCACCTACCTTATAAACGTCATTTACTCCTAGCTTAATTGCAACATAAGCTAAAGCCGGATTTACTGATCCTTCTTGAGTAGGAGGAGAGGCTACGTAAATTTCCTTTACCTTAGCTACTTTTGCTGGTATTCCAGCCATTAGTAAGGTTGATGGATAGGAATATCTACCTGAAGGAACATATATTCCAATCTTTTCTATACTTCTCCAAACTACTCCAAATGATATTCCTTGATAACCCCCTCCAATATTTGGAGGAACTAGCATTTCGTGAAATGCTTTTAATTGCTCATAAGCCACATCTATAGCTTGCTTAACCTTAGGATCTAACTTAGAAGCTTGTGTTCTTAATTCCTCTTCACTTACCTTGATGTTATTTATCTTCACCTTATCCAATTTTTCAGTTAGTTCATATAACGCGTTATCTCCCCTAGCCTTAACAGATTCAATAATATCTCTAACTATTGGAATCACTCTGCTAAAATCGTTAGGTCTCTCATTTGGTAAACTATAGGAAATCATATTCTCACCTCAATGCCTTTCTGGCTTAAATACAACTTCAGGTCTTTTATTTTAATTATCCCATCATGGAATATACCAGCAGCTAACGCTGCGTCGGCTTTTGCGAGGGAAAAAACATCGTAAAAATGCTCCATTTTACCAGCTCCTCCACTAGCTATTACAGGTATATTAACAGAATCTACTATTTTCTTAGTTAATTCTAAGTCATAGCCAAGTCTGGTACCGTCTCTGTCAATACTAGTGAGCAGTATTTCACCCGCACCAAGTTCTTCCACTTTTTTAGCCCACTTTATAGTATCAAGTCCGGTATTGTAAGTTCCGGATTTTGTGAAGACCTTCCAATTTCCATTTATCTTCTTGGCGTCTATGGCTACTACTACTGCTTGTGAACCAAACTCTTCCGCGGATTTTTTCACTATTTGGCTATTTTCAATTGCGGCAGTATTTATACTAACCTTATCCGCTCCCGAACTTAACGCCATTGACACGTCATCAAGCGTTCTAATACCACCACCAACTGTTAGGGGAATAGACAATACACTCGCAGTATCCTTGATTACACTATATAATGCTCTTCTGGCTTCTATGGTTGCAGTTATATCTAAGAAGACTATCTCATCAGCACCTTCCTCCTCATATAGACTGGCTAGACTGACTGGATCTCCTTTAAATTGAAGATTAAGGAAATTTACTCCTTTAACTACGTTACCGCCCTTTACATCCAGACAAGCTATTATTCTCTTCGTCGTCATATGACCCCCTTCGTGCTTCTTATTTCATTGTCAACTATTCTCGTTGCCTCGTATAGTGCTAATCCTAAGGCCTTAAAACTAGCCTCAATGATATGATGTGTATTATATCCACTTAATTGAGAAATATGTAAGGTAACTCCACTATTGTAAGCGAAGGATTGGAAGAAATGTGGAATATTTTCCGTAGATAATCCACCAATTTCACTTCTCTTCAAATTAAGGTTTACGAAAGCCATTCCCCTATTTGATATATCTAGTGAAACTAAAACTAGCGCCTCATCCATTGGTATAATTTGGTGAGAGAATCTTTTTATACCTCTCTTATCGCCTAATGCCTCCTTTATCGCTAATCCAAGCGTTATTGCAACATCTTCTATAATATGATGATCATCATAGGATAACTTATCAGTAGCAGATACTGTTGCAGTAGAGTTCATGTAAGTTAGTAATGTTATAAGCATATGGTTAAAGAATGGAACTGGAGTGGATACCTTAATTTCGCCTTTTCTATCTATATCTAAGAATACCTCTATTTTAGTCTCCTTTGTTTCCCTAGTAATATTAGCACTTCTAGCCAACGTTAATCCCCCTTATTTTGTTTAGGTAAAAAGCCATTCCAACTATTATATAGTCAAACCCAACGTTTTTTAAGTACGTAATATCTGCATCACTTGAAACGCCCCCAGCGTATTCTTTTAATCCCCGTATCAGTCTTGCATAATCCTTCACGTTGTAATCTATTCCTTTCGTTGTGCCCTCATTACTGATATAGGTTAGTGTTATTCCTAATAATTCAAGTTCATTTACTTTCTTGATACCATCTATAACTTCCATTGATTTTTCTTTCCATCCCCTTATTAGAACTCTCTTTGTATCATCATAATCTATTGACACCATTACTCTATTGCTTCCAATTTCCCTTACAATATCATGAAACAAGTTAAAATTAGTGAATACTATTGTGGAGAAGATTAACGCGTTAACATCTAGCGAAACTAATCTTTTAGCTTTTTCAATATCCCTTATACCCCCACCTACCTGAATCCAATCAAATCCTATTTTGGAAATTTCCTTAATGTACATCTCATTATTGCCAACTCCTTCCGCAGCATCTAAATCAACTACGTGTATTCTTGTGTACCCTTCATTATAGAGTTTGCTTGCTAGTTCTATTGGATTGCCTAAAATTAGACCCGTTTCCTTAACTCCTCTAATTCTTTTTACCGCTTTTCCAAGGCTTATATCAATACTCGGAATTATGTTACTCAATTACTTCACCACTTTCTCTATATCAATCACAACGATATCCCTAGCTCCAGCGGCTTTTACTTTGGCTATAACCTCTGGTAATATATCCTCATCTGCTACCGTAATCACTTCCCAAATGTCAGATCTACTTAGCCTGGTTATTGCTGGGGCTAACATTGCAGGTAATGAGTTTATTACTCCATCTAACCTATTATCAGGTACATTCATGAATATCATTTTCTTACCCTTAGCCGCGATTGCTCCTTTCATCATTGTAAGAAGTAAATTAATTCTATCAGCCTCATCGTTTTTTATCCAGTTCCTATTTCCTATAACTACAGCATAGGAGTCCATAATAATATCTATTGCTTTTAACCCATGCAGTTTTAGTGTAGTACCAGTGCTCATAACGTCAATTATTGCATCAGCAGCACCTAGTGATGGCATTACTTCAGCAGCTCCACTTATCTTTACTACTTTAGCGTTCAGTTCTTTTTTTCTTACGTATTCTTTTGCTATATTGTAGTATTTGGTAGCTACTCTAAATTCTCTTCCTTTCAATTCTTCTACTGAATTTTCACTCCAAGTTTGAGGTACTGCTAGAACTATTTTTGATCTTCCAAAGTCCAGTTTGATTAACTCCTCAACATCTGCACTACTTTCTATAACATAATCGTGACCAGTAATTCCTAATTCTGTAGCACCAGTTTCCACAATATTAGGTATGTCCTCAGTTCTGATCATGACTAACTGAACTCCCTCCCAACTTGTCGGCACTATCAGTGCTCTATCATCACTTGCTAATGGTTTTATGCCTACTGATTGTAAAAATTGTAATGTAGGTTGTTGGAGCCTTCCTTTATTTGGAATTGCTATTTTCAAGTTCCTCACCAAGTTTATCTATAACCATTCTGCACTGCTCTTCAGTTCCTACTGTTATTCTATAAAAGTTGTCATATAACTTTCTTATTGCAATACCGTGTCTCATAAGCATTTCTTGTAAGTTCCTATTATCTTTTATCAAAAGGAAATTGGTTATTGATTTATAAACTTTCAGATTTAGATTCTTGAGTCCTTGATATAATATTTCCCTATTCCTACTAACTGTGTCTATAACATCCTTTATATATGACGAGTTTTCTAATGCCGTTATTCCCGCAATAAGTGAAGGTAAAGGTATATCAAAAGGTGTTGATGACTTCAAGAGAGTCTTTACTATTTCCTCATTGGCAATCGTATAGCCTAATCTATAGGAAGCTAATGAAAATGCCTTACTCAGAGTCCTAACTACTAAAACGTTAGGATAATCGTAAATGTAAGGAGAAACTGTATATCCCCCAAATTCGTAATAGGCTTCATCAATTACAACAAAACCTTTCGCATTCTCCGCTAATTGGCCTATTAGTTCCCTTTTCCCATTAAGCATTGGAGAACCCGTGGGATTATTAGGATCATCAATTATTACTAACTCAGCTTTTTCTGCCTGGGCTAACAGATCATCAATGTTTTCTCTCCACCATTCATTATCTTCTTTAAGATTTACCTTAATCACCTTAGTTCCTCTTACTGATGAGTAGACTGAATACATGCTATAAGACGGATAATTTGTTACTATTGTATCACCAGGTTCTATAAGATTGTAAAATATTGCTCTAATTGACCCATCTGCACCCACAGAGGGATAAATGTTTTCTGGTTCCACCTTTGAATATTCAGCAGCTAATTCCCTATATCTCTCTAAGAACTCTGGATGCTGATATCTATTTCCCTTACTTAAGTACATCTTTACTGCATCTACAATAAATTGTGGAGGTTCAAATGGAGATTCATTAAGATGTAATCTTATTCCTTCTTTTATGTCTGTAAAATCATACTCACTTGCATTTAATAGCCAAGACTTTATCTTATTTCTAACTAACCTGGTTGGTGCAATATAAAACCCTAGATAAGCAAAGTAAAATAAATAAATAAGCTTTAATGAAAGTCTCATCGTGAATTTGATAGACTATTTGATATCTCTGAGAACGGGAAAGGTACTTTTGCAGTCATATCACATGAATGTAAAAATCGCTTTAATTTACGATATTGCACAGAGATTATATAAGGATAGAGTTAGCATATGTATTATTAATTACGAAAAATTCTTAAAATTGTCTGGGAGAGAAATAGATCAGAGATGTGATGAGGATTCATACGTAATCGTTTTCGAGGCTGAGGGGCCCTCTGACTTACCAATGAGATATAATCTGGTAACGAGTTTTGTAAAAATAAATAGGTATTTTGACGACATTTTAAAGATAGATAAAGTTTCTACAAATTTATATAAGGCTCAAAATAATGCCGGAGATCTGTTTATATTTAGCGTAATTAATGGAGAAATAATTGAAAGGAAATTAAGACCCATACATGAGGATATTATTAATTTTTTAAAGGAATATGGAGGAGAAGTTGAAATTAAAGATTTAATAAATATAATTTCAAAAAAATATGAAATAAGTAGAGATAATGTTAGAGTTGAGTTAGCACTTCTTAAAGAGTTAGGTATAATAGAAGTTAAAGATCGAAAAGTTATCCTTACTCAATTATTATAGCTGGTCTTATGGGCATGGCTTCTTTATTATATGCCTTTTTGACTTCCTCATTATAAGGCTCTACTCGAATTTCTACATTTAACTTTCTTCTAATATATTTTGATAACTCATTAAGCACATCTACCTCATTAATATTGTAGTTCGTAATTAATTTCTTCATTTTATCATCAATTTCTAAAGACTCATTGAAGATTTTCTGTAAAACTCTAGCATCCTCTTTACTTTTAGGTTTATGAGCATCCATAAACTTTTTCATTTGCCCATTAGCCTCTATAGCATCCCTAAGCAATTCCACGTACCTAGAATCGTTCAAAGCATAAATTTTAATGAGCTTTGGTGTTCCCTTAAAGACATTTAAGATAGACCTTATATCTTCAACTATTCTTTTCATATATTCATGTTTCAATAGTGTTAGTTCGTCTATCTTTGAACCTTCGATTTCAGGCCATTTTTCATTTACTATAAATGTAGTTTGTTTTAAGATTTCGTGCCATATTTCCTCTGCTAAGTGCGGAGCGAAAGGTGTAATAAGCTTAAGCCATATTGTTAGGACTTCCCGTAAGAGTTTATTGTTTGCCCCTCTCCCCTCAGCGTTTACCATACCGAAGTATTCATCCAAATCTGAAGAGAAGACAAATAGTAATTCATTGGCGGCATCTCTCAGCTCTAACGCTTCCATATGTTTTGTTGTATTAGTTGCGATCTCATATATTCTTGATAATAGCCATTTTTCTGGGAATCCAAAGGTTTCTTCAGTATAATCATCTAAGCTCTTGAAGAGTTCATACATTTTTCTTAAGGTTTCTCCTACGGTTTTAACTAAAGATTCGGAAAAGTTTACATCTGATCCCATATCAGCTGTAGATGATACTGCAATGCGCATTACATCAACTCCATACATTTTTAGACCTTTTCTTAACGGTATAATATTTCTAAGAGATTTGCTCATTTTCTTTCCTTCATATAATACTAAACCATTTACAGCAATTGCTTTTGGCCATAAGTTCTCTTGGAAGATTGCAGCATGATTAAAGATGAAGAAAGTCAAATGGTTCGGAATTAGGTCCTTTCCACTATGTCTAATGTCTAAAGGATACCAATACAAGAATTCTTCTCTTAACTCCTTTATGATATTAGAGGGTATTCCAGTATTTTTGCTTACATCTTCTAAATTACCTATGCCTAACATTACGTAATCCCAAAATTCCTGAGTTAACCTGGAGGGTGATATTTTATATTGTTTAATTTTGTGGGAAATAGTGTAAAATGCCATATAGATTGTCGAATCGCTTAAACTCTCTATTATCCATTTCTTATCCCAAGGTAGCGGAGTACCTAACCCTCTAGTTCTCGCACAAGCTCTTTTCTCTAACCATTCAATAGTGAATTCAAAATCCTTTCTGGATTCCTCAGGAATTATCTGCATTTTAGATAGAGATTTTCTCGCAAGTCCCTTCCATTCTTCATTTGAATAATCTAGGAACCACTGATCTTTAAGTATCTTAACTACAATTTCTGTGCCACACCTACAATATACTGGTTTATTCATTATTTCGAATATTTTTCTACCTAAGCCCTTAGAAATTAAGAAGTTAGTTATTAGTTCCCTACCCTTGGGAACGGGAAGTCCACCTAAATTCTTTAACTCATTTCTATACTCTTCCTTAATTAAATTTTCAAGATCAGACCTTAATATACCCTTATTGTACTCTGTTCTATACACATATTCTGTCAATTTCTTTAGATCCTCGTCATTCTTTGGGTTGTTCTTCTCCACAACGTCTTTAGCTAACTCATTTCCTAAACCTTCAACTGTAATTACTGATATTATCTCAATATTATTATTTTTAAGTATCTTCTTGGAATAGTAGTAATCAAAAGGAGCATGAGCTGGGACACTCATGACAACGCCTGTCCCTAAGCTAGCATCAACGAAGTCTGCCCCCATTACTCCTATGTACTTGCCGGTTATTGGGTTTTCTACCTTAAGCCCAACTAGTTTTGACCCCTTTACCTTATCCTCAATTTCTATATTATCTATTTGAAAAGACAATTTAGTAGCAGATTTCTCGCTTAATATCATCTTTTTGCCTAGTATATTAGCAATTACATACATCTCATTAGGATTTATCCATAACCCTGTAGCACCAAATATTGTTTCTGGCCTAAGCGTAGCTGCGGGAAATATACCCTTTTCTGAATTGAAATATATTAATACAAATTCGCCTATTTCTGGTTCTACATCTCCTTTAGTATCATGCATACCAACTGGTATATGATGAACTGGGCACCATCCTACAGGGTGTGTATCTTTTACTACATATCCCTTGCTCTGTAATTTATGAAATTGCCATGTTACAAATGATGAAAATTCTGGATCAATTGTTGTAAATTCCCTTCTCCAGTCTATTCCTAATCCTATTTCTCTCATTGAAGTCTTTATATCCTCTTTAAAATAGTTTGCCATGAATAGTGGATCAGACATTCTAGGGATTACGTCTGCTGATATTTCATAAATATCCTTAAATGTCTCTATGAGCTCTTTATCTCCTTTTGCAATTGCGTCAGCCATAGCCATTATAGGCGTTCCTGTGTAGTGAAATGCCATGGGGAATAATACGTTATATCCTCTCATTCGTTTATATCTAGCTAAAATATCTCCAGTGACGTAAGTTCTTCCATGCCCTATATGCCAAGGGCTGTTAGGATAAGGAAATGCAACTGTAGTGAAAAATTTAGGTCTATTAGGATTTGGATTAGACTCGTAAACTTTAGCCTCCTCCCATTTAATCTGCCACTTATGAGCAACGTTATTCAAAAAGTCAATAAAGTCCCTATATTGTGAACTTATTTTACTTCACCAAAAATGATATAGCTAGGTCTTTTTTAAATATTAACCAATGTTCACCAGAACTGGAGACGATGGAAATACCAATGTAGTATCTAAGAGAATAGGAAAAGATTCCCCTCTAGTAAATCTATTGGGGGATATAGATGAGCTTAACTCCTTCATAGGTCTTGCATTAACAAAAATAGAATGGGAAGATATGCAAAATGATCTCATGCGTATTCAAACTGAGTTGTTTGTATTAGGTGAGGAGATTATTCAAGATAGAGGTAGAATAAATGAGGAGACTGTAAAGTGGTTAGAGAGTAGAACTGTCGAATATAGGAAAGAAAGTGGTCCCGTAAGGTTATTTGTAATACCAGGTGGTTCTGAGGAAGCTTCATATTTGCATGTAGCAAGAAGCGTTTCTAGAAGGGTTGAAAGAAATGCAGTAGCTTACTCTAAAGAACTGAATTTCAATAAATGGATAATTGTTTATCTGAACAGATTATCTTCTTTACTATTCTCCATGGCCATAGTAGCAAATAAGAGGAAAAACGTAAAGGAGAGACTTTATGATATAGGCAAGTATTTTTGATATTCTTGAGGCATTAAACCAGATCTGATTAGTAATTCACAATTTTTACATATAGTTCTTCCAGGCGTAGTGGGTTCTCCACAAATTATACAATTAGGCAATTCACTAGTAAGTCTGTACTCTTTTTTGAGTTTCTCCGAAATTGCATCAAACTGTTCTAGTATTCTCAGTAATGTACCAGGTTTTTTCTCCTCTAGCTTGTACAATAGTTCTCTGACCTTAGCCCTTAGAGTTGGTTTTTGAGAAATATATGGACATTCTGTTTCTTGAAACTCGAAGCCTTTGAGATGAGCATAGATTGTTGTTTCCCATTCGTAGATTTTTCTCAATGGCTTAACTCTCATTACAAACTTGCTACTTACCATTAATGGTTTATCACCTAATCTTATTAGTCTCAACAGGTCACCTCTTATCAAATTTATAACTATAGTCTGCGCCTCGTCGTCTAAATTGTGCCCGGTTGCCACGTAATCTGCGGTTACTTTAATTCCAGCTTCATTAATCAACTTCCTCCTAAATCCTCCACAAAAGGTACAAGCGGATACATTAAGGTTCTTCTTTAATGAAGCTTGTAGCATCTCATCTAGAGAAAAACCAATTTCTTCTCTAAATCCGCTTTTTATCAATTCAATCCCTAGATCCTTCAGATATTCCTCAAGCTTCTTCACGTATTCACTTCTATTATATCCCTTTATGCCTTCATTTATATTGAATGCTATTAGTCTAGATGGGTTTATAAATTGAGACAAGGTATCGGCTAGTACTAGGCTATCCTTTCCGCCTGATACTGCTAAAAGTATTTTATTGGAATTAACTATCTCTTGCTTTCGAGCTTCTATTTCGACTCTTTTCCTAACGTCTTCTATAAAGCACTCTTTACATAATTTTCTTCCAGTATGTGGTTGTAGAATTACTGCTTCTCGTACTTTGCAGTTATCACAAATCATCCTTTATCTTTCCCTCAATTATTCTATTCCCACTCACTACTTCGTCAATGCTATGGATTGCACATCCTTCTTCTTCCAGCATTTTTCTTATATCATCAAAATTGAGACTAGTTCCTTCAATTATTATCATTAATCCCATAGTTTCAACGTCCATATCAGTGACACTTATATTTACACCTTCTACGCCATCCAATTTTGATATTCTCTCGGCTAAGTCAACTATCGATGTTCCCCTAATGGGCTTCAGAACGTCTAAAACAAGTCTTCTAATTGCCACTGCTCATCAGATACATTAGTATTTATCAATTAGCATTAAAAACTTACTTTTAACCGTGACCAAGCGGAAATAAATTTATAAATGATAAAGTAGAGGGGTTTAAGTGGGGGGTTGATGATGGGGGTAGAGTTAGCTTTTCCTAAAGTAGTAGGAAAGCAAGTATATGGAAGCCTATATGATTGTGAGGAGGACGTTTTAAAAGATACTAAAAGACTAGAGCAAATAATAAAAGAAGCTGCAGACGTGGGTAATATGAACATTCTTGATATAAAGTCATGGAAAATTGGAGAAGGAGTAAGTGTAGTGGCGATTATACTAGAAAGTCATATAACTGTACACACATGGCCTGAGTATAGATTCGCAACAGTTGATGTCTACTCTTGTGGTCCACATACTAGCCCCTTAAAAGCATTTAATTATATAGTGGAAAAATTGGGGGCTAAGAAATATACTATAAATGAGGCTGATAGATCATCGGAGTTCTAATAGTAGGTGGGGGATTAGCTGGACTATTATTGGCATATAATATTCTGGATTCTAATCCAATAGTTTTTGATAGAAGACGTTTTCCGGGTAAGAAGTGTACTGGTGTAATAAGCCGTAAAACATTTTTAGAGCTCGGTGTTAGCAGAGAATTTATAGATAGAGAATTTAGATCTATAGAAATAAAATATGCCCGAAAATACACAATTTATGTAGATACCGATGTTATCAGACTGAATAGGGAAAACTTAGAAATATGGCTTGATGGGGAAGTAAAGACAAAGAGACCAAGAGATGCAATAATTAATGGCAATACTGTAATATCAGAGAATGAAAAATATGAGGGAATAGTAGTAGATTGTAGTGGTTGGAAAGGTAATGCCAAATGGATTAAGGCAATAGAGTATTTGACGGAACCGATAAACGAGGAAAGCATTATTGTTTATATAGATTCTAAAAACGTTGGAGGGTTTAGTTGGATAGTTCCTTTACCATATGGTACCTTAGTGGGTGCGATCTCGTATAGCGATCCAAAGGCGTTTCTGCCTAATATTAATAAAAGGATTTTAGACATTCATGGGGGAGCAATTCCACGCGTCTCCCCTGTATCTAACATAAAGACTTTGAAGTTTGGTGATTCGACTGGACTTATAAAAACATTTACTGGTGGGGGAATATTTGGTATCGCAAGCTTATTATATCCCTTAGTAAATGGAATCCGTAGTGGGAAATTCAATGAGTATCATTCCAAGTATAAGATTTTAGCTAAAGAGATAAGAAGACAATACTATATAACTAGATTTCTGGAATCCGCCTGGAAGCTTCTTCCAGTTCTATTTAAGTTATATAACGATAAAACGCTCAACATTTACGAAGAGTTTGACTTACATTCACTTCTTATCCATAGATTTCCTCACTAAATTATAGCATCCTTCCCCTTTTTCTATTATTCCCATTTCTATTAGCTTAGATATTACAGCTTGAGGGTTGGAAATGCCTCTAGCCTTAAGATCCATTGTAGCTGCTATCTCACCCACGGAAACATAATTTTTAAAATATTCTATTGCAATCTCAATTTCCTTCTGATTAACAGACATAAGATATATTAATCTAGTATTCATTTAACGTTATCGTGAGTTTAAAATCTTATATGCAACTTGTTAGAATACATAATGTTATAGGGGCAGCGTTAGGAGCGATTATGGGCTTTTTGGTTTCCTCTCAGTGGTATCTTGAACTCAAAGGGATTTTACTATCCGCACTGGTAGTTGGCCTTATTGCAGCAGGAGGATACGTTATAAATGACGTATATGATGTGGAAATAGATAAAATTAACAAACCGTATAGACCTATTCCATCTGGTAGAATATCTGTCAATAAAGCTAAAGCATTGTCAATAACACTATTTGTAATAGGTATTGTTCTTTCAATTCTACTAAATATTTACGCAATAGTAATAGCGTTATTAACTACGATTGGTCTGGTATATTATGCTAAAGATCTAAAGAAAACTGGTTTTTATGGTAATTTGTTAGTGGCAACAACTACTGCTCTTTCAATATTCTATGGTGGACTTGCATTTTTCTCTGATAATTGGCTTTTAAGAATAATAATTCCCACATTTTATTCATTCTTTCTCACACTAATAAGAGAGATAGTAAAGGGTATTGAAGACTATAATGGGGATTTACTTAATAACGTGAAAACATTAGCCACAACCTTGGGGATAAGTAAATCTTGGAGAATAGCTAAAATTCTACTTATGCTTCTATTGGTAATTTCGCCTTTACCGTTCTTTATAGGTTTCAATTTAATTTATATCATAATCTTAATAATCGCTTTTGTTCCCTTTACCATTCTTTCCATAATTCAAAAAGAGACAATAGAAGGAGCCTCTAAAGCTAGAACATATCTAAAAATCTCAGCAATTGCAGGGATAATCGCGTTTTTGTTAGGGAGTCTACCAATTCTTTAAAGGCTAATTTGCTTATCTATTATCTTTCTATACCCTCCCTTTATCCCAACTACTCTTATGTTAATTACTTGAGCTTTCTTATTTTGTGGTATGGATATTGGTAATTTTAGGTCTATAGCCGAATCAATCTCTATATTGGTAAACGTTTTAAAATGAGCTGGAACACCATTTATCATAACATTTATTATTAGTTTATCTAAGCTTATCTCGCTCTCATTTTTCAAGTATAAGTAAATTATGTTGTTATTCACCTTGCTGTCTACACTAAAATTTATTTTAGGAGCTTTTTCAAGTAAGTTGTACGAGGCTAAAATAACTCCATAATCTTTTTCATTATTTGAGTGAAGCGTTGTTGTTACCACATCATTGTTTTCAATTTCTATCTCATCACTATCAGAGCTAGGTAATACTGTGTAGATTGTTTTCCCGTCTGTATCACTTATTTTTACCATTCCTTCCTTACTCTCATTCCTTATCACAAAATATGACTTTTTCATTAATTGAAAAGAAACCGAATCGTTTCGATTTAATATTAATGAGCCTGCACTTAGTCTATACTTAGTGCTAAAACCTTCAATCTTATAGAACGAAATTAGACTTAGATTCAGCAATTCAAGTGTTTGAATAGATGGGTGGTAGACTGCTATCTGATGTTTCCCCTCTTTAGTTATAGGAGTTATATCATAGACTATAGTTGAGATAACTTGGATATCATTTACCTCAGTTTCAAGATTTGGCTTAAACTCTTTGGTTAAGGAGAAGTTATCGAACCAAAGTCTCCATCTAGGCAAATATGTTTTTTCTCGTTTAGCTTGAATTATAAGATAAAACTTAGTAGGTTTAGATGTTATATCTATAGAGAAACTCGCTTCTTTATTTATATTACTTAGCTTGATTGATTTCGTAAAGGACTGATAATCTATCGATCCTTCAAAGTCCCCTTCGTCAAATATCGCTAACTCTCCTTTAGGCATGCATAAAAATAGCAATTACAAGAAAATAAAATGAATGCTGGGAAAAGTCATTAGGTTGATCAAGAGATCTGATCTTATAGTCGAAGTGTTGGATGCCAGAGAGCCTTCTCTAACTAGGTCTAAGAAAATAGAGAACATTTCAATAAAAAATAGCAGGAAAATATTATTAGTATTAAACAAAGGAGATTTAGTACCCTTATGGGTTCTTAGAGCTTGGAAGAATTACTTTAAGGAAGAAGAGAACATTGAGAGTGTTTATATGTCAGCAACTTCCCATTTGGGTACTAAACTTTTACGTGATACAATGAAGTCTATATTAAAGGGAGATAAAGGGATTGTAGTATTTGTGGGGTATCCGAAATCTGGAAAGTCTTCGATAATTAACGCCCTCAAAGGTAAGCATTCAGCTCAAACCTCGGCCCATCCATTAGAATATGGTTATACCAAATCTCTACAATTATTTAAAATTGATAAAAAGATCTATGCGTGGGATACACCTGGCGTCATACCCCCAGATGGCGACGAACTAGAGAAAATAATTAGGGGATCCAACGTAGATTTATTAGAAGACCCCGTAAAACCCGCTTTAATTCTAATAAATAGAATTATTGAATTTTCGAAAGAGAGCTTAATTCACGTTTATAAAGTGGATTTTTCCAATCCTTATGAACTATTAGAAAAAATAGCCATAAAGAGAGGATGGTTCTATAAGAGTACTAAAGAGCCCAATATTGATATGGCTGCTAAGGCCATAATAAGGGATTACCACGAAGGCAAAATTGCTTATTATACTCTCCCCCCTAGTCTATATAGAGATGATTAGAGCAATAGTGTTTGACGCTGATAAAACCTTGTGGGATCATCACAATATATCGGAGTTTGAAGAACCTTTAAAGCTTGTAGATGCAAACACTTTAGAGGATTCAAAAGGTAGAGTTCTCCATTTGTTTCCAGACGTTAGAGAGACTCTTAAGGAATTAAAAAATAGAGGTTACATATTAGGTCTAGCTACGTGGAATTTTGAAGATAAGGCAAATAAAGTATTAGCTACACTAGATTTGCTTCAATATTTTGATATAATTGTAGCAAGGCCTTATCCCTATAAATTTTTAATGTTGAGTCAAATAATTATTGAGATTAATGCCAAAACTAACCTAAAAATAAAACCTAACCAAATCCTTTTCTTAGATGATAGGAGAGGGCATTTCGGGAATATTTGGCTGTATCTAGGGGATGTAAAGTGTTTAGAGATGTGGAAAGATATTACTAGGTATAGCGAAATATTTAGCATATTAAGTCACGTTGAAAATGAATAGTTTTTATTATACACTTTATCATTGCTAAATAAAAATAATGAAAAAGTTTAAAAACATACATACATACAAACATAGACGTGAAAAAGATGATAGGTGAGTTCTCCCTCCAAATTTGATACGTATTTCAAAACTTTCAATAGATTTCTTGATAAAGGAGATGAAGATCGAGTTAGATATGAGGTATCTATATACAAAAGGTGATATAAATTGCCAACAGGTGCACGAATTCTAGTTGATTCTCTAAAAAGAGAAGGAGTTAAGGTAATCTTCGGAATACCTGGACTATCGAACATGCAGATATATGATGCTTTCGTGGAAGATTTGGCAAATGGTGAGCTTAGACATGTTCTGATGAGACATGAACAAGCTGCTGCACATGCTGCAGATGGATACGCAAGAGCTTCTGGAGTACCCGGAATATGCACAGCCACATCTGGTCCTGGTACGACAAATTTAACTACTGGGCTTATTACCGCATACTGGGATAGTTCTCCCGTAATTGCAATAACCGGTAACGTGCCTAGAAGCGTTATGGGTAAGATGGCATTCCAAGAAGCTGATGCTATGGGAGTGTTTGAAAATGTAACTAAATACGTTATTGGTATTAAGAGAATAGATGAAATTCCCCAATGGATTAAGAATGCATTTTACATTGCAACTACTGGAAGACCTGGGCCAGTAGTAATTGATATTCCTAGGGATATTTTCTATGAAAAAATGGAAGAGATAAAATGGCCAGAGAAGCCGCTTGTAAAGGGTTATAGAGATTTCCCAACTAGGATAGACCGATTAGCATTGAAAAAGGCTGCTGAGATTCTAATCAATGCAGAGAGACCAATAATTTTAGTAGGTACTGGGGTAGTATGGGCTAACGCAACCCCAGAAATTTTAGAGTTAGCAGAACTATTGCATATCCCAATAGTCTCTACTTTCCCTGGAAAAACTGCAATACCACATGATCATCCCCTATATTTCGGACCAATGGGATACTATGGAAGAGCAGAAGCATCAATGGCTGCCCTAGAATCTGACGCAATGCTAGTTGTAGGTGCGAGATTTAGTGATAGGACATTTACATCATATGATGAAATGGTAGAGACTAGAAAGAAATTCATAATGGTAAATATTGATCCGACGGACGGAGAAAAGGCCATAAAAGTAGATGTCGGAATTTACGGTAATGCCAAGATAATATTAAGGGAACTAATTAAGGCAATAACCACACTAGGTCAAAAAAGAGATAGGAGCGCATGGCTGAAAAGAGTTAAAGAGTATAAAGAATATTATTCTCAATTTTACTATACTGAGGAGAACGGAAAATTAAAGCCTTGGAAGATAATGAAGACCATTAGGCAAGCATTACCAAGGGATGCAATAGTGACTACTGGTGTAGGCCAACATCAGATGTGGGCTGAAGTGTTTTGGGAAGTATTGGAACCTAGAACTTTTCTAACCTCATCTGGGATGGGTACAATGGGTTTTGGTCTTCCTGCTGCAATGGGAGCTAAATTAGCTAGACCGGATAAAGTTGTAGTGGATCTAGATGGTGATGGCTCATTCTTAATGACTGGAACAAACCTAGCCACAGCTGTAGATGAGCACATTCCGGTAATATCAGTGATATTTGATAATAGAACCTTAGGGTTAGTAAGACAAGTTCAAGACTTATTCTTCGGGAAGAGAATAGTAGGTGTAGATTACGGCCCTTCACCAGACTTCGTTAAATTAGCTGAGGCATTTGGTGCTTTAGGTTTTAACGCAACGACCTATGAGGACATAGAAAAGTCAATTAAGAGTGCGATAAAGGAAGATATCCCCGCAGTAATCAGAGTACCAGTAGATAAGGAAGAGCTGGCCTTACCTACATTACCACCAGGTGGAAGATTAAAACAGGTGATCTTGCGTGACCCAAGAAAGAGTAGTTAAGGTATTGGCTTATTATAGGGATCCAGGCTTAATAGAGAGGATAGCATCTAACTTCAGGAAATTATTTATGGACATTGATTGGATATACGGCTGGAAGGCAAATGATGAAAATCTCTATGAGTTTTATATTGGAGTAAAGGATCACAATAATTTTAACACAGCAGTACTTCTGCTGAGTAAGACAGTAGATATCAGTAAGGTAGAGATTTTAGATGACGCGCAATTAAAAAGGGTTATAATAAGGGATGGAAAGGTGATAGAGAATCAATCAGAAGGGGTAAAAGAAGGTGACATGATAATTTATGTACCAGTTTTCAATAGAGTAAAAGGATATAGTTGGGGTGAAGTCTACGTCAAAGATCTACACTGATAAAGATAGTAATTTAGATGTAATTAAGGGTAAGAGAATAGCGGTCTTAGGCTATGGAAGTCAGGGAAGAGCATGGGCTCAGAATTTAAGAGATTCGGGATTAAATGTTGTAGTGGGATTAGAAAGGGAAGGAAAATCGTGGGAATTGACTAAGAGTGATGGGATAACTCCACTTCACACTAAGGATGCAGTTAAGGATGCTGATATAATAATCTTCTTGGTGCCAGATATGGTTCAGAGGACGCTATGGTTAGAGAGCGTACAGCCTTATATGAAAAAAGGTGCAGATTTAGTATTTGCACATGGGTTTAACATTCACTATAAACTAATCGAACCACCTAAGGATTCAGATGTATATATGATAGCTCCTAAAGGTCCAGGTCCTACAGTTAGAGAGTACTATAAGGCTGGAGGTGGTGTTCCAGCTTTAGTTGCAATTCATCAAGATGTAAGCGGTACAGCTCTTCAAAAGGCTTTAGCAATAGCTAAAGGTATAGGTGCTACTAGGGCCGGCGTAATTCCAACTACCTTTAAGGAAGAGACTGAGACAGACTTATTTGGAGAGCAAGTAATACTTGTGGGAGGAATAATGGAACTTATGAAGGCTGCATTTGAAACCTTAGTAGAGGAAGGATACCAACCAGAAGTAGCCTACTTTGAAACTATAAATGAGCTTAAGATGTTGGTGGATTTAGTTTATGAAAAGGGAATTACTGGTATGTTAAAAGCAGTATCTGATACTGCTAAATATGGTGGTATGACAGTAGGAAAGTTTGTAATAAATGAGGATGTAAGAAAAAGAATGAAAGAGGCTTTACAGAGAATAAAGAGTGGAAAATTTGCTGAAGAATGGGTAGAAGAATATGGTAGAGGCATGCCAACAGTAGTTAATGGTCTCTCACAAGTTCAGAATAGTTTAGAAGAGAAGATTGGTAATCAACTAAAAGACTTGATCCAAAAAGGAAAGCCTAAAAGCTAAAATATTACAAACTTTTATTTATATAATACCTTATGAACACTAAAAAGAGGAAAGGTTCTGAAGTAGAAAGAAATATCGTAGGTAAGTTAAGGGATAAGGGTTTTGCTGTGGTAAGAGCACCAGCGAGTGGAAGTAAGAGAAAAGACCCTATACCGGATATTATCGCCTTAAAGAGTGGTGTTATTATCCTAATTGAAATGAAGAGTAGAAAAGATAAAGAAGGAAAAATTTACGTTAGAAGGGAGCAAGCTGAAGGTATTATGGAGTTTGCAAGAAAAAGTGGTGGGACTTTATTTTTAGGAGTTAAGAAGCCTGGTGTTTTGAAGTTCATACCATTTGATAAATTAAGAAGGACTGAAACTGGGAATTATGTTGCCGACTCTGAGATAGAAGGGTTAGATCTAGAAGATTTGGTAAGATTAGTAGAAGCAAAAGTGAGCAAAACGCTGGATAATTTTCTCTAATCGGATAGTTTTATCTTTATCTTTATATTGTTCTTCTTCTCAAGTCTCTTTAGTCGCTGTACTAGTTTCCTGTTGTATTTTCCTATTTCCTCTTTCGGAATTACTATAACGTACTCTCCATCCTCATACTTCACTGTGGCATTGGGTATTATATTATTAACAATTTTCGATATTTTAAATTCCATATTACTCATTGTTATTCCTCTATTCACCGGTACTATCATGGTCTGTTCACCGAATACATAGATCTCATACTCAGTATTTCCGGTAGCCAAGTCTTTTATTTCAACAACTGGTCTTGCAAGATCAGCTTCCTTTAATCCCGCTGGTACTTTAACTGTTATTTCTAAAGTGTAAACTTTGCTTACATTTCCAGAATTTATGAATATTATAGTATCTAAGATATTCGGTATTGTACCTATATCTACTCTGTTTACAAATCTATGTATAGCGTCAATAGGTGAGGTGGCATGAACAACACCTACCATTCCTACGCCCGCAAGACGAAGATCAACATAAAGTTTAAAATCCTCGTCATTTCTCATCTCATCATATACTGTATAGTCAGGCCTACTCAATAGTAAAATATCATGAAGCTCTCCAATTTCAGCGTAATTTTTAGAATATTGTGTTATCTCGGGAGGTAAGTGCATATCTCTGGGAGATTCTATGGTTTTCACTATCTTTCCTAACCTCATATAGTATTCAGCTAATGCTTGTGCAAATGTTGTTTTTCCCATACCAGGCGCTCCTGCTATAATTATGCCCTCTGCTCTTTCTTCTAACCTCTTTATTAATCGTTCATCTAAATTATAATCCTCTAATCTTTTCCTAACTACTGGTCTAGTAATAGTTATTTCCCATCCATCACTTAAGGGTGGTCTAGTTATTACTACTCTGTAGTTGCCTAATTGGATAATAAGAGAGCCTTTTCTCTCAATTTCTATAAAGGAGCCTTTTATGAGTCTGACAGCGTTTATTATCTCGTTAGCTATCATTCTCACGTCAGTTGATAACATGGGTTTATCCGAAAGATTTACAAATTTCCAATTCCCTGGTTTGCCCTTCTTAGCCCTTGGAACAGTATCCTCTTTTATGTGCAGACTCATTGTTTCGTCGTCAAAGAAACTTTCAAATGATAAACCTTGCTCCAACGGCTGTAAAAAGTTATACTGTACTCCCATTGCATCGCAAATCTTTTTCTGGGTCTCATCCGCAGTTACAATTATACAACCTTTCTCTAGACAATATTCGCGTGACAACTCATTAGCTTCTCCTTTTTTCGAATCATCACCAACTATTTCAAAATTAACTAGGATTCTTTCTGTTATATCTTTTAACTTCTTCACTTCATCAAGTGCTATTTCAGCACTAACTAAACCATCATTGCTCTCTCTTTCAAGTTCAGCCAAGAGAGATTTGTGAATTAGAACATTGCCAGTTATTATTCCCTTCTCAAGATATTTCGAAACTCCAAACAGCAAAGCACTTTTATCTAACATCAGATCATTCAAAATCCTTATCCCCACTTTTCAATTGAAGTATATATTGTAAAAAATAAAAGATTACCCTTTAACTAGATGTAAGAAGTATTCGTGTATCGAAGTTGTATCAGATAATTCTGGGTGAAACGTAGTAGCTAGGATATTATTTTCTTCAGCCAAAACAGTTACACCGTTTAACTCAGCCAAGCTTTGAGCCTTTCCCCATACTTTAGTTATTGCGGGAGCTCTAATGAATACAACATTTGCTTTGCCCTTACCTATTTTAGACAAGTCGATGATTGCCTCAAAACTTTCTCTTTGTCTTCCATAATAATTTCTAATTATACTAATATTCATTGCGCCAATTAGTGGTTGTGAGGTCTTACCTACTTTAGCGTCACTAACTTCCTTCGCTAGCATTATGGCACCTGCACATGTTCCCATAACTGGTAAACCGGACGTGATCTTCTCTTTCAATTCATCTAGTATCCCTAGCCTTTTAGCTACTAGGCCTATTGTTGTACTTTCTCCTCCAGGTATTATTACTCCGTCGATATCCTTTAGATCTTTAGGAATCTTTACTGGAGTTATTTCGCCATTTATTGACAACTTGTCAAAGGCCCTCTTTAACTGTAGGTAATGTTCTTCAAAGCTCCCTTGATAAGCTATTATACCTATCTTCATAATCCTCTCACTTGTAACAATTCTTCGGGTTTTAAAGATTTTATATCAATTCCCATCATACTCTTCTGCTCACTTATCATTTTCTGAGCTTCCAATACGATTTCTGGATATTCCCAGCAAGCTGCTGCTAGTACTACTGCTTTAGCTCTTTCATCTGGATCTTGGCTCTTAAATATACCAGAACCAACAAATAATCCATCAGCACCCAACCACATCATAAGTGCAGCATCAGCCGGTGTCGCTATACCTCCGGCAGCAAAGTTAACAATTGGTAGTCTCTTAATTTTCGCAGTAAGCTCAACTAGCTGGTAAGGAACTTGATATTCCCTTGCCTTTTTGACTCTATCTTCCTCCGACATACTTATCAAGCTTCTTATCTCACTATTTATTATCTTCATGTGTTTTACTGCCTCACTGACATTTCCAGTCCCTGCTTCACCTTTAGTTCTTATCATGGATGCTCCTTCCGCTGTTCTTCTTAATGCCTCTCCTAGGTTTCTAGCCCCATTGACAAAGGGCACGCTAAACTCCCATTTATTTATATGATGTTCCTCGTCAGCTGGTGTTAAGACTTCACTTTCATCTATCATATCAACGCCTAACGCTTCTAGTAGCTTAGCCTCGTAATAATGGCCTATTCTTACCTTTGCCATTACTGGTATTGTTATTGAATTCATTACCTCCTCAATTATCTTAGGATCCGCCATTCTTGCAACTCCACCAGATTTTCTAACATCATAGGGTAATTTGTCTAAAACCATTACGGCAACAGCGCCTGCTTCTTCTGCTATCTGAGCTTGCTGAACATTTGTAATATCCATTACAACTCCTCCTTTTTGAAAGATCGGAAATGCGTGCTTCACTCTAGTAGTTCCCGTTTGGATTGTTGAATCCAATTTCTTTAATTCTGGTAGAAATTCCATTAGACCATTATCCTTTATAATATCTTTAACTTCTGCCAGTTTGTAGAAAAAATCTTCAATTTGTGCGAAAGATAACTCATAAAGTCTCATTTCATCACATAATTTGATCCAAAGGTTTAAAAGACTATCTTAAACGGGCTTTCTGTTTTCTCTCATTTTCTGCCCTTATTTTAATAATTCCCAGAAATACCGCACAGTTCACACAATAGCACTTAGTCACCGGATATCTAGCAATTATTGCACCCTTCTTTTCTAACTCAGATGCTAGTGAAGCGTCTACTGGGCTGTACATTTTCGTCACACATACTGCCTTATCCTCTGGTACTCTAGCACCACATTGATCACAACTTATATAACCAACATGTCCCTTATCTCCTTTTCTTCTTCCTCTGTTCTCTCTCTTCTTTGGCAATTTTACACCCTATTTAATTCACAGTATTTAATCTCTAATAAGTTTTTGCAACCCTTAGAACTGTTTTTGCGTTCATTTTACAAATTACACACTTGTCATTAACTTTTCTATCCTCTATTGGATAACCTAGTACTCTTGCATTGGTAAGTTCCTCAATTTTTAAGCCACACTCGTTACTTCCGCACCAAGGAACCTCTACAATACCTGAGTTATTTTCCAGAATGTTTTTAGCTTTTTCAATATCATTAGCATATTCAATTCTAGATTTTAGGCCCTCCCAAGCTCTTTTTCTTAAGTCCTCTTGTATTTCATTTAGAACTTCCTTAACTTTATTGACGACTTCCTCTTTCTTCACTGTATATGACTTAAGATTATCTCTTCTCTTTATAAATACTGTACTAGAGGCGAGTTCTCTAGGACCTATTTCTAATCTAATAGGAATTCCTTTAATTTCCCAAATATAGAACTTCTCCCCAGGCGTTTTTTCGGTGTCTTGATCAGTTACACAAGTTATATTGTTCTTGTTTAACATTTCACAGATCTCTATTGAGTACTTCATTACTTGTTGGGTTCCCTCTTCATTTTTTGCAGGAATTGGTACTACTACTACTTTAATTGGAGCTACTGAAGGAGGCAAAACTGGTCCATGATCATCTCCATGTATTGCAATTACTGAAGCTATTGCCCTGTCTGAAATACCGTAGCTTGTTTGATGTGGATAATCCAAACTACCATCTTTTTTCTGAATCTTAAAATCTAATGCCCTACTAAAGTTTTGACCTAAGTGGTGTACTGTTCCTATTTGCATTACTTTACCATCTGGCATAATTGTATCAAAAGCGTAAGTGTGTAAGGCACCTGCAAACCTATCCCACTCTGGTCTTTCAGAAAGGACGTAAGGGATTGCGAGGTTATCAAAAATCTTCTTATAAATTTCTATTGCCTCTTCTACTTGTCTCTGTGCGTCATCATACGTTTCATGAACCGTGTGGGCTTCTTTAAAAGTTGTAATCTCTCTTAGCCTTATCATTGGTCTTGTAGCCTTAGTCTCATATCTAAAGACGCTAACAATTTGGTAATATTTCTTAGGCAATTGCTTGTAACTTTTCAACCATAAGTTTTCCATCGTAGTTATCGCAACTTCACTAGTTGGTCTTAGCGCGAGTTTAACGTCTAAATCCTCGCTTCCTCCTTTTGTTACCCAGAATACTTCTTCTTCAAATCCTTTAATATGTGTGCTTTCTCTCCTTAGCAAATCTTCTGGGATTAAAAGTGGAAATAATACCTCCTCATGACCAGTAGAGTCCAGAAGATTTCTAATAATACTAATTATATTTTGTCTTAACTTAAATCCATATGACATCCATACTCCCATACCTTTTACTGGATATCTTCCATAATCGTAAAACTCTCCTTCTCTTAAGACCCAGTCAAACCACTCACTAAAGTTTTTCGACCACTTCTCTCTAGTTATCTGCACAAAAAGGAAAAAACATAAGGAGATAAAAAACTTTAACCTTTATTTTAGAACTTACCGAACAGCATCAGCACAGCGAACAAGATTCCGTATACTGCTATTCCTTCACCAATAGCTACGAAAATTAGAACTGTACCGAACATATCTCTTCTTTCTGTTAGCACACCTACTCCAGCCGCCGCAGCCATACCTACTGCTATTCCAGCACCTATTGCAGCCAATCCTACTGCTAATCCAGCACCTATGTTAATGCCAGCAAATCCTTGAGCAGTATCTGATGGTGCCTGTGCCCCTGCTATTACACTGCTTATTAATATCGGTAACAGAACGGATAGGATCAAACTTGCTCTCTTCATAGTTAAGTCCCAGAAAACTATTATGACAATTCCTTTAAAACCTTTCTTTTTACTTCATCTAACTGATTAAGCCTATTTTTTAACAGTTTTTCATACTCTGCATTTACATTCTTTAAAATTTCACTTTTCTTCTCCTCAAGGGAGCTTCTTAAAATTTGTAAATATTTATTCTGATCCACTTTCCCTCCTCCTCTGTAATATTCTTCTTATAATTTTAAGTCTTGAGAATTCTTCCCTCTGTCTATCTTCTAAAATCTGCTTAATGAATTTAATAGATCCTCTATAAAATGGTAATATATAATTATCTATTGAGTTGATAAGTCTCTGAGTTTTTCTTAACTCGGAAACTAATGATCTTATCGTTGACTCTAATTCAACTAACTCAATAATCTTGTTCAAGGCTTCAGTCATCTCTTCATAAGATTCAGATAAATAGGGTGATGTTTCAACATCGCTGAAAGGCTTTGGGGGAATTGTGGATTTGTCTAATTTTATCGTCGGAACCTTTACTCCAAAAATTACTTTTATCGCACTACTAACCTCCAAGCTAGGTTTTTGTGAAAGAGCTATTTCCTCTATGTTAGAAATTCCTTCTGATGCTACTGCTTGTAAATAGCTTTCATATACTTTCTTCATCTCCTCATTTACTTCATTGTAAATTTTTTCGTACTCAGAAGCATAGGTTCTTAAGTAAAGAAGCAAGACTTCTCTCTTATTTTCCAATAATCTCTTTATAACTGTAATAAGTCTTAGTTGTCTTCTGAATTGTATCAAATTTATCTTAGTTGGTAAAACTTTTTGACTCATTTCTTACCCCTATAGTTTGGATGATATTTCTTTATGTACTGCGTCTTTATGTTTGTTAACTCAGATTCTGGTAAAACTGATAGAATCTCCCAACCAATATCCAATGTGGTTTCTATATCTCTATTTTCGTTAAATCCTTGACTAACGAACTTCCTCTCGAAAAGTTCACCAAATAGTAAATATTTCCTATCCACCTCAGACAATGAATCCTCGCCTATTATTGCAGCTAGTCCTCTAGTATCTACCGCCCTTGCATATGAGGCAAATAGCTGATTTGAGACATCCTTATGATCGTCCCTAGTTTTTCCTTCTCCAATTCCATCTTTCGCTAGTCTTGATAGACTCATTAAAACGTTAATAGGTGGATAAATACCCTTGTTATATAAAGCTCTATCAAGAACTATTTGTCCTTCAGTTATATAACCTGTTAAGTCCGGAATTGGATGCGTTATATCATCGTTAGGCATAGTTAATATGGGCATTTGCGTGATTGAGCCCTTCTTTCCTAGCACCTTTCCTGCTCTCTCATAGATCGTAGCTAGATCAGTATACATATAACCGGGATATCCACCTCTACCTGGTACTTCCTCTCTTGCAGCGCTAATTTCTCTTAAAGCTTCACAGTAATTTGTCATATCAATTAATATTGCTAAGACGTGCATATCTTGCTCGAAAGCTAAGTATTCCGCCAACGTCAATGCAGTCTTTGGCGTTAATGTTTTCATTACTGGTGGTTCATTCGCTAAACTTACTATCATCGCAACCCTATTAATAGCGCCAGTCTCCTCAAAGAACTTACGGAAGAATAATGCGTCATCGTATCTAGCTCCAATTGCGGCAAAGACTACTGCGAAGTTACTTTCCTCTCCCCTTACAGTTGCCTGTTTGGCTATCTGTGCGGCTAACATATTTGCTGGTAATCCACTGCCGCTAAATATTGGTAATTTTTGTCCTCTCAATAACGCGTTTAGTCCATCTATTGCTGATATTCCAGTTTGTATAAACTCTTCTGGATATTCTCTTGCTGCGGGATTTAGCGGTGATCCGTTTATATCTCTCTTTTCTCCTTTAATCACTGGTGGTCCATTGTCCAATGAATCACCTAATGGGTTGAATATACGTCCTAGCATTTCCTCTGAGATCTTTACCTCTAAGCCTCTTCCTAACATCCTTATCTTAGTACCTGTAGGCGAAACGCCAGTTGTTCCTTCAAAAACTTGTACTATTGCTATACCCATTTGAGAGTCTATAACTAATCCTCTTCGTTTTTCACCATTCGGCATCTCAATTTCCACTAGCTCATTATATGACGCATCTGTTACTCCTTGAACATATATTAGAGGGCCTTTAATCATTGATATGTTCGAAAATTCCCTTACGCTTAACATTAAGTACCAGCCTCCTTTTCCAAATTCTCAAAGACGCTAATTAATTTTCTCTCTAACTCATCATACTTATTTAATTCATCATTTTTGATTGCTGCCTTTGATCTGATAATTTCTGGTAAGAGTTGTCCCATACTATCTACTATTTTCTTTGTAGGAATTCCTCTTTCAACTAATCTAGAAGCATGTGTGTTGAATAAGTAAATTAATCTCATTATTCTAGCTTGTTTCTGTGGAGATGAGAATGCATCTATATCATCATAGGCGTTTTGCTTTAAGAAAGCCTCTTTGATCAACCTTGCTGTCTCGAGTACTAATTTATCCTTTTCTGCTAGAGATTCTGGTCCTACTAATCTTACTATCTGTCTTAACTCGTCTTCTCTAATTAATGTTCTTACCATCATGTCCCTCATTTCTCTCCATTTCGGATCCACGTTTGTGTTCCACCAATTCGCGACTAAGTCAACATATGCTGAGAATCCTTGAAGCCAGTTAATTGCAGGGTAGTGTCTAGCTTGTGCTAATGATACATCTAAAGGCCAGAATACTTTTACGAATCTCAGCGTCTGACTCGTAACTGGTTCTGTGAAATCTCCGCCAGGTGGAGAAACTGCAGAGGCAACGGTAACTGAACCAAACCTTTCTGGTTTTCCTACTGTTTTGACTCTTCCAGCTCTCTCATAATATTCCGCAAGTCTTGAGGGTAAATAACTTGGGAATCCCTCTTCTGCCGGCATTTCTTCCATTCTTCCTCCTAAATCTCTTAGAGCTTCAGCCCATCTTGAAGTTGAATCTGCAACTAGCAATGTATCATACCCTTGATCTCTGAAATACTCCGCCATAGTTATACCTACATATATGCTTGCTTCCCTTGCCGCTACTGGCATATTGCTTGTATTAGCAACTAATATTGTTCTTTCTAACAATGGTCTTCCAGTCCAAGGATCCTTAAGACTTGGGAACTGTCTTAACTCATCTGTCATCTCGTTTCCTCTCTCTCCACATCCTACATAAATCACTATTTTTGCAGCGCTCCACTTAGCCAAACTCTGTAATGTAACTGTTTTTCCACTTCCGAAAGGTCCAGGTATCGCTGCTGTACCTCCTTTGGCTATTGGAAATATCGTATCCAGTACTCTGGTTCCAGTTAACAGTGGCTCAGTTGGCTCTAACTTCTCTTTGAATGGTCTAGGAATTCTAACTGGCCATTTTTGCATTAACTTTATTGGTACCTCATCACCATTCATGTCAACAACTGCTATGGGATCTTCAACTGTATAATCTCCCTCTGCAACGATTTCCTTTAGGGTGCCGTGAACATAAGGAGGAACTAAAATTCTGTGCTCTACTAGTGGAGTTTCGTTTACAATTCCTATTATATCTCCACCTTCAATCTTATCTCCTTTTTTAACTTTGGGTATAAAGTGCCATTTAGTTTTTCTGTCAACTGATGGAACTTTTATACCTCTAGCTATGAAAGGAGATTTTGTAAGCTCTTTGATTGAATCTAATGGTCTTTGTAACCCATCAAATATTTTTCCCATTAAGCCCGGACCCAGCTCTATTGATAGCGGTGCCCCTGTCCTATATACGGGCTCATTTGGTTTTATTCCGCTGGTATCTTCATAAACTTGTATGAATGCTCTATCTCCTTCTATTCTAGTAATCTCTCCTATTAATCTAGGTTCTCCAACTTCTACTACTTCATACATCTGTGCATTTTTCATATTATCTGCTACAACTAACGGACCATTTATCCTAACAATTCTTCCATTATTCATTTTTACTTACCTCCAAACAACATGTCTGAAATCTTTCCCCTCATACTATCAAAAACTTGGTCTAAGATAAGCTTTAATGAAAAATCTCTTGTTAATCCGCTTCCTTCATAATATATTCTTATTCCACCAAGCATTTTATCATCAGTCTTGATGGTTACGTTTTTATTATTGCCTACAACTTTTTCTACTGTCGATTTATCATTTGGAGAACAGTATACTGTAATTTTCTCTCCTTCCATCTCTTTGATCTCTTTATTTAGTATACTTTGTATTGCATCCTTGTACTCTTTAGTTTTAACTACTTCTCCAATTTTTTCCAAGACTCTTTCATAAACCTTATTTATCCAGTACTCCTTCTCAACCAATAATGTTCGCTTATTCTCTACCTCTAATCTAGCTTTTTCTCCTTCAATTTCTTCCTTAGTTTTAGCAATTAATTCATTTATCCTTTGCGTATACTCCTGTATTATCTTAGTATGACCTTCATTGAGTAGCTTTATTGCTTCATCTAGGCTTTTACTTAATTCCGTTTTTATTTCTTCCCTAACTTTGTTTAGGGATTTATCTAATAACTGTTCAAAATCCATTTATTTCACCCGAAACCTAACGCTTTCATTATCATCTTCCTTACGTCTAATGGTTTGGATTCACTAAACGGAGAAGGAATAATTGTTATTAAAGGTTTTCTTTGATCTACAATAATTGGATCGATTTTTTCCTTTATAGGCTCATACATATCTTTAGTTATCAATATTAGATCTATATCCTCTCTTTTCTTTAATTTAGAAATGAGATCGGGCAAGTTGTAAGGGTCATCTATGAAATCCCCTTCAGTTCCAATCATTCTAAAGAGAGAAACCGTGTACTTGTCTCCCACAACAAACACTTTACCCATTGCGAATTAATTCTAAATAACAGAGATTAAATACTTATAAGTGACCTACTAATACATATCCCGAGGTAATTAAAGTGCTATTACCAGAGAATATGGTCAGATTACAAATAATTTCTGATAAGTCCGCTATAGACCCTATTGTAACTAAACTTCTAAAGCTTGGTATGTTTCAACCAGAGGATCCCCTTTATCCATTAAGTAATGAGAGAATAGAAGATGCTAGAAGACTAATTACTGCAGTCCAAGATCACGTAAGCAAATTAAAAATAATCATGGAGTTAGGAGGATTAGTAATAGAGCCATTAGGAAGCATAAAAGTAGTTAACTGGATTAAGGCTGCACAAGATGTCAGTGAAGAAGCGTCGAAATTAGAAGAAAGATACAAGGAACTATTGGAGGAGATAGGTAGGCTAAGAGCAGAAAAGGATCTGTATCAGCAACAGTTAAAAGAGCTGGAACCGATTAAGTCAATAACAGTAGAGTTATCCAAATTATACTCCTTAGAGTTATTTGATGTAATATTAGCTCAAGTTAGCGAGGATAAGTTAAGGCTTATCGGTCAAATAATAGGTGATTCCGGTTTCGCATATTACACGAGATTTGAAGAAGGAAAATATACTGTGCTGATTATTACCGAGAAGAATGCAGATATAGAAAAGAAATTAAGAGAGGCTGGAGTCAGGAAATATGAGCTGCAAGAAGGAAAGTCTCCCTTTCAGCTCTATAATGAGATTTCAGAAAGAATAAACCAGATAAATACTATTTTGGAAAGAACAAGAGAAGAATTGGCAAAGAAAGTGAAGACTGAGGAGAATTATATTAAAAATGTATACGGTAAATTGCTCACAGTTCGAGACGCGTTAAATATCATGAATAAAGCTAGAATCTCTGAGTATTACTTACAAATAGAAGGTTATCTTCCTGAAAAATATATTAAAAGAGTACAAAATGAAATGAAGGATCTTGCACATGTGGATTATATAAGACCTAGGAGATATGGTGAAAAGGAGGAACCACCAACACTAGTCGAATTACCGAAGTCAATAAAGGTTTTAGAATCTTTAGTAGAAATATATGGTTCACCGTCCTATTGGGAAATCTCGCCAATAGTCTTTCTTGTTTTCACTTTCCCGATATTATTTGGACTAATGTTCCCTGATTTTGGAAACGCTTTAGTTCTATTGCTATTCTCAATATGGTTCTATAGATATGGAAAGAAAAGAGGTAGTGAGAATATTCCTAAATTATCTATTATTCTAATATACTCGAGTATAGTTGCAATGATAACGGGTCTGTTAGCAAGAGATTTCTTTGGTCCATTGCCAGTAGGTGGATTAAGGGAGATATTAAATAATGGGAACTATAGTGCTGGGCCTCTTTACAACTTGTGGCCAATTCCAGCAAGCGTGTCTGAAGCGATAAAGTTCCTCTTACCCTTTGGTGAGTATAGTACTAGTGTTAGTATAGAAAATACCATGATATTCTCAGTATTACTGGGTGCTATCGCACTATTTGTAAGCTCCTTACTAGGTATTATAGATGCTATCAGAAAGAAAGATTCAGAATTCTTGTTCTTAGAAAAACTTCCACTATTCTTACTATACGTTGTTCCAATATTCATCTTCATGTACGGTATAACAGATCCAGCCAATTTCTTTATAGTGGATCAACAGATACTGGGCCAAATACTTAACGCTGTTCTTATGAAATCCTTTAGTGAAAATATAGTAGGTTATGGAATAGTTTGGTGGACGTCATTTGCACTGTTATATAACTGGGTTGCTCATGCAATTTTAGTTAAAAGGCATGATAATGCGACATGGGGTTCTGCGATTGCCATGGGTTTCATAGAAGGTGGATTTGAAGGAGCCCTACTATTACTGTCCAATACCATTTCATTTATAAGAGTCTTAGTTTTCGCTTTATCGCACTATTATATACTGTACGCATTCTCCTATATGGCCTATCTAGTTGCACCATCCACAACTACCATAGGAGTCCTACTGAATCCCATAGCAATAGTTATACTGATTATAGGAAACTTGTTAGCAATAGGTTTAGAAGGGTTGGTAGTATTCATACAAGATTTAAGGCTTCATTTCTACGAGATGTTCAGTAAGTTCTATGAAGGTAGAGGAAGAAAATTCGAGCCAGTTATGGCTTATGTCTCACTTGAGTAAGGTAGGTCTCATTTTTTCTATATCCTTTCTTATTTTTTCTAGCTTGTCTTTAATCTTAGACTCAAATTCTGGTTCAAGTTTCTTGAAAAGTACTTTAACTTTCCCTATCTTATGGCCATAGTTAATTGATAACTTTGAAGCAATATCCCATTTCTCATGCTCAATATTTCCCATATTTAGCATATTGTATATTTCCTGAGCATAAGATGGCATTAGCGGATATAGTAAAATCGCTATCGTTTTCACTGAATTAACACCTATGTAAAGAGTGTTCTTCAATTCTACCTCTTTTCCCGCCTTATATAGATCCCAGGGAGCCTTCAAATTTAAGTACGCGTTACATTCTCTAACTAATCTCAACATTTCCTCAGTTCCAGCCTTTAATTTACCTTTCTCAAATAGATCTCCGACAATTTTTGGAATCTCGTTAATTAGGCTGATGATTTTCTTATCATTATCATCAAGAGCGTCACTCCTAAACTCTGGTACAATCCCGTTATAATACCTATTTAGCATACTAAGTATTCTGTTTACGTAATTTCCAATATCGTCATTAAGTTCGGTATTTACTATTCTAACAGTTTCTCTCCAGGTGAAGTTAGTATCTTTCTCTTCCGGCCTTAATCTAATTAGGACAAATCTCCAGTATTCAACGTCCATTAGCTCTGGTGCTTCGTCAATCCATACTCCTATTTTTCTACTTTTACTGAATTTTTGCCCCTCATATAACAAATATTCCGTAGCTGCTATCACATCTGGCAAGTGATATTCTTCACCCGAAGCCATGAGCATAGCTGGAAGGATTACAGCGTGGAATGGGATATTATCTTTTCCTATGAAATAATAACTTTTTATATCGTTGCTAAACCAGTACTCTTTCCACTTTTCTACTTCACCCTTCTTTTCAAAATACTCAATCACAGCTGATATATAGCCCAAAAGAGCCTCAAACCATACATAAATTGATTTATCCTCAGCTCCTAAGAAAGGTGCTGGTATACCCCATTTATTATCCCTTGTGATACTTCTAGGTTTCAATCCTTCGCTAACCCATCCTAACGCAACCGACTTAACATTATCTGGCATTTCATTAGAGCTACTAATCCAACTTCTTATCTTTTCATTAAATTCTGATAAATCAAAGAACCAGTGTTTGCTCTTCTTAAATACGGGCGTTCTTCCACAGATGCTACATTTTGGATTTATAAGTAAACTTGGAGTGAGTAATTTACCACAATTGTCACACTGATCGCCTCTAGCGTCCTCAAAACCACAATAAGGACACGTCCCTTTAACAAACCTATCTGGTAGATACAATTTGTCATATTCACAATATGGTATCTCATCTTCAGATACTTTAACATATTTAGTAAGTTTTAGTAAAAATTCCCTTACGAACTTCTTATGTGTCTCACTCTCAGTTCTGGTGTAGTTATCAAAACTTATTTTCCAAACGTTAAGAAAGAGATGCTTATCGTATTCATGGGCTTGATCAGTAAGCTCCTTTGGATTTACCTTTCTCTTTATAGCTTCAATCTCTATTGGAGTTCCATGCTCATCACTTCCACTTACAAATAGCACGTTTTCTTTACCATATTTTAGCCTTGCATATCTGGCGAAGACGTCTGCTGATAGTATTGAACCTATTAAGTTCCCTAAATGCGGTACTGAATTTACATATGGCCATGCAGATGTAACAAGTACTTTCATTATATTTTGTGTTAAGAGCAAGTCTTTATTAAACATAACTAAACATAATTTAAGTAAGGAAATGGTATTAGACGTCAAGAAGTATCCTTTTATCAAAAGTCTTGAAGATGAACTTAAGAAATATGGAGGGGGAATTACATTATCGGATTTACTATTAAATAGCACTACACTCATAGACCAGGCCAAAGATAGGATACAAAAAGTTAAATCTGGTGAGGGACTTCCACATTACGTCTCTTATAATGAACCGGTACTCGTTTTTTACACAACATTACTTTCTCTAGCAATATTAAATGATCCTGGGCTTATTAGAAAATATGCACACATTGAAGCTAAACAATTCAAATCCTTACTTCAAAACGAGAATGTGGAGAATTTACTCGAAATTAGTAAGTTATTAGATCTGAAGATAAATAAATGTGATCAGATAAAATTTTCTTTGGAGAAAAAGAGAAGGATAATACAAAAGGAGTTTTGTGTTAATTTTATAGACTATCTGAAGTATACAAAGGGTCTTAGGGAGGATTGGCAGCTGAGTAAACAGATATTACATAAGGGATATGTGTATTTGGATAAAAATCAACTAATTGATCTGATAGCTGAAAATATTAAGAATAAAGTAGTCGAAATGATAAAACCACTGAATCTTAAAGAAGTACCAGAAAAATTAAAGAGCTTAATAGAAAAGAAAGGAATTGTTCCTCCATGTATAGAAAACATTTTAGGGAAGGAAAACTTAAGCGAAGAGGAGATAAGGACTTTAATTACATTTTATATTAATATAGGTAAAGGATTAAGTAGCATAATAGCAATTATGAAAAAATGGAACGTTACAAACATCGAGGACTTGTACAAGAAATATAGAGGAGATAAGGAGACGAGGTATATTGTGTATTCGTGTGCTAGGATGAAGCAATTAGGTTTATGCGTAAGTAATTGTAATGTTAAAAATCCATTGCAGCTCTACTTCCTTAGTAACGAATAGACAGCGTGGAGCCTCTGAATCACTGTGATTGCCGTGAGTAACAAGAATAGATAAAATACATATAAGGAAATCTGTTTACTAACTATTATATAGAATAAGAGAATTATAAATACAAATATTATTCTTTCGCCTCTCTCTATTATTCCTCTACCCTCCATTTTTAACCCAAGTGATTCAGCCTTAGCTCTAATATATGAAATTGTCAGTGATAATCCAACAGCTATTGCCACGAGATACGAGGTAAATCCCAAGAATATAAAAGCAGAGATGTAAAGAATGTCCTCTATTCTATCCAATGTGGAATCTAAGAAACTCCCTAAGGGAGATGCAGTATTTGATATTCTTGCTAATTCTCCATCTATTCCGTCCATTATGGCCGAAATTACCAAAAAAACTATTCCTAGTGCAGTATTAGTCCTCATAATTTCAAAGTAGTATACGATTGCAAATATTAATCCTAGGAACGTAATAAAATTTGCGCTTATTCCAAATTTAGCTAATGTTTTCGCTAACGGTTCTATTATTCTTTTTATTTGCCTTCTTATTCTGGTTAACATGACAACCACTACTATTTTAAACCCTTTTAACTAGTGATACGGGATGGCAGCTAAAAAATTGATTCTGGTAACCTCGGAATCCCACCCCTTACACAAAGTATTTATGGAAATTTTAGATGAGCTTTCAAAGGAACTAAATTTAGAAAAGGAAGTTAAGATGGAAGATTACGCATTTCTAGCGGATTACGGCGAAAAAGATGAATTTGATATGCCGTTTCTTCCCCAATTATTGGTTCAAACTGACGATGGAAAAATCATCCCCATACTAACTAAGATGCCATTCGATGCTAGCCTAAAGCCAGATAAGAAAGCAGGGAAAGAAGAAGCTATTAAAAAAATTAAAAATCTAGGATGAGATAGGATTATTTTGAAGTGAGAAGTTTTGAGTTACGTACCACATGTCCCTTATGTACCAACGCCAGAAAAAGTTGTAAGAAGAATGTTAGAAATAGCTAAGGCCTCTCAAGATGATATAGTATATGATTTAGGATGTGGAGATGGAAGGATAATAATAACAGCAGTAAAGGATTTCAACGTAAAGAAGGCTGTAGGTGTAGAAATTAACGATGAGAGAATAAGGGAGGCATTAGCGAATATTGAGAAAAATGGTGTAACGGGAAGAGCTTCAATAGTAAAAGGTAATTTCTTCGAGGTCGATATTTCGGAGGCTACTGTAGTTACGATGTTCCTTTTAACAAATGTTAATGAGATGCTAAAACCAAAGCTCGAGAAAGAGCTTAAACCCGGAACTAGAGTGGTTTCCCACGAATTTGAAATAAGGGGTTGGAATCCAAAGGAAGTAATAAAAGTCGAAGATGGAAATATGAACCATACAGTGTATCTCTATGTAATTGGTGAACATAAATGAAAATTTTGATAGTAAAAAGTGAGAATGGAAAGGTGACATCGGAAAAGATAGCTGAAGGGGAAATTAGTAAAGTATTACGAGATGTTGCTAAAGAGGCATTGGAAGAATGGAATGAACTAGCTTCAGATTTTATAATTATGCGTGATAATCAAGAAGTAAGATTACCCCTTCCGTTAAAACCTGACGTTTATGAAGCAATAAAGACTTTTCTTATTGGTAAGGATAAAAAAGAAGCCATTGCAAAAATTCCAGTGTACATAATAAGCTATGAGAATGAATGGAAAGAAAGTGATTTTCAAGATAAGAAGATCTATGTTGTCTCATTTTATATTAATGACGAAATAAAGAAAAGTGTATTAAACGATGCAGCTCAAATGACTAGTGAGCAGAAACAAGAACTAGAAGAAGAAAAGGAAGATTTAGAGGAAGAAGAGGAAGAATAAAATAAATGAATTTTAGATTTTCTAACCCTTCCTACCTTAAAGAGTTAAAGAAGGACATTGCTATGGAAACTTTTTAGCTTTATTAATTATTACCTTTTCCTCCTGTGAAGGAAAAGAACGAATCTATCGACATTGTAGCTGCTATTTCATCCCAAGATACTCCAAACGCTTTTAGGATTTGTTCGAACGTGCTTCTTAAAGCTTCTAAATATTTATCCACATCTATTTCAGTAACTTTAGCTAATTGCACTGGTTTTACTCCATCCTTTGATCTAACCTTAACGTAGTATATTACATCTCTGGGTAGGACGTTAACTCCAAAAGGTCTAAGTTGTAGCGCTGCTTTCACATGTTGGGGAGTGTTCTTTTTATATGCGTCTAAGGGCTTTGATAGCATCACTTTAAACGCTAATTCATCGAGATTGTATCCCTTATTCTTTAGCTTCTCATATGATCCTTTAATTACGTCTACTATTTTCCCTTTAATCTCCTTTACATCATTTGGCGAGTTGATTGAAACCATTAGCTCCTTTACATCATTAAATACCTTCTTTACGAATTCTGGCGTATTTCTCTTCTTCACTAACATCCCCTTTATGTCGACCTTCCCATCTGGATATACTCCAAAGTAATTCTTCTTTAGTCCGGAAAACGCAACAAACTTATAGGTTTTATCAACTTCCAAATCTAAATTGAAATTAGTCTTAACCCATTTTATAATATTCTCTAGACTATCCTTAGGAGGATTAAGGAGAAATAATGAATCAGTATCACCATATAGTACAGTTAAACCTTCTTCCCTAGCTTTCTTCACAGTACTGGTAATTACATATCTGCCTAATGCAGTAACACTCTCCGCAACTGCCGGTGCATATAACGGAAATGTTTCGGCTCCAAATACACCATAGGTAGCATTTATAAAGACTTTCATTGCTCTCTGCACCACATCATAAAGTAGTTTTTGTTCCTCACTATTATTAGGGTTCTTCGCTTTCTTTTTGTATATTTTCACTCTGAAGTCTCTTAGTAACCCAGTTATTACCGCAGTTATGCCTGGTCTATCCATGCAAACAATATGTAGTACCTCACCGGTCTCATCTTTTACTTCATAAGGCTTCTTGCATTGTTGGATGTCAACAGTCTCATAGCTAAGATTCCATATTCTAATTATTGATGGATATAGTGAGGCAAAATCTAAAACAGTTATGTTGAAGAATATTCCGGCTGGAGGGTCTATGACTACTGCGCCTTTATAACCCTTCCCTTTTATTAGAGCTGAGGTTCTAATGTTTGAGGATTTCGCTAATATTTCTTCCTTAAGAGGAATCAACCAGTTTCTTTTTCTATGTTCCCAATAATATAAATTTTTTACCCAAGTAGAGATCTCTGTTCTTGTTAATTCCTCTATTCCTAGTCTGGAAATCCTTGAGAATAATATGATTAGCTTCATAGTTAGGTCGTTATTAAATGTTGTAAGCTGAAGTGTTATCTCAGCGTCCCTAAAGTTATATTCTATTAACTTTTCTATGTCCAAGAAAGATATAAGCGTATCCACCTTAACTTTTGATATACCCAATAAGGCCTTCGCTACAGCATCCAAATTATATTCATTATACTTACCCTCAAACGCGTAATTTCTTACCGCCTTGTTAAAGAAGAATTTATATAAATCTACATGAAGACCGGCTAAGTATTTACCTTCATCCTTACTGGCAACATCTATGGGGATTTCTTCTGGGAAATAGCCTAACTTTAACGCTCTAAAGTAAATATAGGGTAGATCAAAATCATCTCCATTGAATGTAAGAACAACTGGGTATTCTAACAATATGTCAAAAAATCTCCCTAATAGTTCATACTCTGTATTGAACCTCTCTACTGATATTCCTTCAAGTTTTACATTTCCTTCATTAACATCGTTTCTATTTAATACAAGAACCTTTCTTAACCCATCACTTCCTGCTAACGCAATACTTATAATTGGAAACTCTGCTTTCTGAGAGTCTGGAATCCTACCCTTAACTGGTGTATACACCTCAATATCTATCGCAACCCTCTTTATTTTAGGTATTTCAGTTTCGAATATGGGAAGCCAATCAACTGCCATTTGTCTAGTCATCTCATCTGAGTCAGCGAAGGCTTTCTTAATCTCCTCAACGTCCTTTTCGTCCAAAGACAAAGAAATACTTTCTAACTTTCCGTTCTTAACAATATAAGGCATACCTGGAATTAGACCTATGTCATACATATAATTATTGAAATACTTTATATGAGCCTCATATGCTTTTGGAACGTCGTTCCTTAATCTTCTTACCGCTAAGGGATCTCTAACAACGATTTTAGTCAATCTAAATTTATTCCAAGTATATGGATCTATCTTTGTCACAGTCTCTATATGATCAAATGATGGATCTCTAACTATTTTGGGTACTTTACCTACTTTATCTGGTTCAAGATCTACTAGAAAGTATGGTTTATGCCCAGTATTATCATATAAGGCATAGATCTTTTGAGTTTCTTTATCGAATAATTTACATACAGCCTTACCTTTCTTACCATCATAATCTACTTGCAATAGGAAATATATCTTATTCTCCTGAGCCTCTTTAAGCCATTCCCTTCTAGTTATTCTTTTTTCCTCAACGGGAGGGCTAGGTTGCGATTGTTGAGTATTTTGTTCACTCTTGGCGGGTTTAGATGAAGGAATATCAAATAAGGTAAGTTGCTTAGTCATTTTCTAACATATATAATTTTCTGAGAAATACGCTATAAGTTTTAATGCGAAAGGCCGATTAAAGTTTAATCATACCTTTAGATAATTTTAATCGTTTCTAATTCATAATCACTCAGTGATCCGCATTGCGGTGAGAGGATGAAAGCAATCAAATGGGAGGGCCGTGGCGTTATTCTCGACAGAGCCCCAAAGGTGAAGCTAGTTATCCCTCACAAGGGGCTAACTCCAGATCACAGAATTAGAAATATTGAGAACTAATTGGAAACACCGTGAGTAGGGAAACGTTAAATATTCATTTCATGAAGAATGTGAGTCTTAAGAGTTCCAAATGTTATGAGGTTACGTCGCGTTCATCTCATTATTTCTTAAGAGATGCATCTTAGATCTTAGTAAACATTATTAATATGCATGAGAAAGGAAACACCAGATACAGCGCAATACTTTGAGGACCCGTAGCTCAGCCAGGACGGAGCGCCGGCCTGCGGAGCCGGAGGTCCCGGGTTCAAATCCCGGCGGGTCCGCACAAGTCATTTTCTGAGGATTTTTTCAATAATTTCCTCTTCGATCTTCTTTATTTCCTCTTCGTCTTTATTTCTATATGCTTCCAGAAGCTCTTTATTCAATTCTATGAAAGTATGACCCCACTTTACTATGTTGGAGAACTTTATAGCCTCATCCACCTCATCAAGAATATATAATGTAGCCATCAACGCCTCGAGGGATGAGAGTTTGTAGGCTATACCATAGTGTACTGGATTTCCGGCGAACAGAATTGGTAATTTCCTATGCTCTCCTCTTACATTTTTAAATTCGTTTTGTGACGTATTATTCCATGAGGTATCGATAATCGTTATACCACTCTTTATTAAGATATCTTTGTCATTTATGGATAATGTTCTTTCAGAAAAGGGATCAAGAATTATACCCTTACCTACCCTCGTAAGTTCAGCAAGTTTAAGTTTGACTAACTTCTTACCTGTACATTTCTTTGGATCATCTTTATGATAATCTATAACGTATACCTTCATTGGTTCCCTAGTGAGTTTTTGTTTTCTAACATTAATAAATATAATGAACTTTCGAATCTGATTCTACATCTAAAATTCTATATAAGAAAATTTTTGTTAACGATCCCTCATACTAGAATGATATTTTGAGAAAAACATTACAATTAAGCTGAAAAAGTCTATGAAGCTTTTATTTGTTGTGAATCTTGTTGCTTCTTAGCTATAAGTTCTTGCCTTAGTCTTAATAATCTTTTTAATGCATCCGATTTTATTTTTCTCCAATCCTCGTTTACACTAACTTTTAATCGTGCTAATACTATTACGTGATCCTTATCGCTTTGCTCATTTATATACGGTCCTTCTATCACGTTAAAGACTTTCAATTCCTCTTTAACTAGATTTTCTAAGTTACTGATATCTACAAAAGCTAACGGAAACTCTACCCTCACATTAATAACTTGTTCTTCAGAGTATTTCGAAGTGTAATCTAAAACCGCTGAGTTCAGTAATACAATATTTGGTACTCTTAATTCCCGTAAATTCTCTAAAAGAATTCTAGAATAAAATAAATCTATCTCTACTACTGTACCTTTATATCCTTGCTCTATAAAGTCTGTTGAAAAATACTTATAGGCAGGGAATTGTGCAGGATAGAATGGTACTTGTGTGGAAACAATCCTTATCCTATCCCCAACGGTAATGTACCCAGTTAGCATTATTAGTAAACCAGCAAAAAAGTTGCTCAAGACTGGTTGTAGAGCAAGACCTACAATTAGACCAGCAAAAGTGCTTCCGGCAATCAGTGTAGAAGAACTAACTCCTAAGGGCAATAGTATTAATAGTAGAACAAGCACATACCCGAAGTACTTTACACTGTTTGCTATTACATTAGCCCTTATGCCGAGTCTCTTTTGCGAATAAACCCTTATGGCTTCTGCTATGGACGAGACTATCCATAAGCCTATAAATATGTATAAGACTATCCTAAGATAGAGAATTACTGAACTGATTGTCGATTGGTTAGTTATTCCAAGTCCTTGTAAAATGTATGGAACTATAAAGTTTAATACAACTACTAAAAAGGACAAAAATATTAGTATTGCAAAACGTAAACTTAATCGCATCTCTATTTACTACTTCCACCTAGATTTAAATGTATGCACACTGGAAAGTTATAACGTTATTCAACGAGATTTTTGCGCATAAAGCTCGGTAACTGCTAATTGTTAAGGATTTAAACTTCAACAGCATAATGTTATTAGAGGCTCAAAAATTGATCTTTGACATATTTAGGAAAGACAAAAGTGAGGAGCTTAAGGAGCCATTTTACGCTGATGAGTACGGAGAATGGCTAGTCGTCTCTCATAATAAACCATTAGTATATATTTCGAATATTTTACAGAAATCAATCAAGAAAGCCGGATTAAAGAACCATGATTTATACGTGATCCAATATACTGAAGATGAAAAAATAAGAAATTTAGCCAGTATGAAGGGCATGATTTGTAGCAATGGTAATGTGAAAGAGCTTGATTTGGCTAATGCAATAAAAAATTCCTTGAGCGATAATCTTACAGTTGGCGAAATGAAGATATTTAAATTGAAGATTTGTGGCATTCTCTTTATATTCTTCTATATAGACGTTATAGTTAGAAATCTGAAAGAAACGCGAGGTAGTGTAAAACTCCTCTTTCCACCAATGGGTGTAAACTTATATGAGATACCCTATACTCTCCAATCACTAATAAAGAACGTAATAGAAAAAACCCTTGGGATTAATTGTAGTGTTTCGGAAATAGATACTGGTGATGGGACCAGACTTAAGGCAATAGCTGAGTGTAGGATACAACAAACCTTAGAGTCAGTTGAACCATTAAGGAAAGCATTAGAGTATTTTAGCCATTCTGAGCCTAAGATTTCCTTAAATAGGACGAGTGTCAAGCAAATTGAGTTGCAGATCTTCATAAATCAGTTAAAGAGTAAGACATTAATACCTCTAATTTGGGATCGTTTTATTATCGATTCTCTGCGTTGCTAAAAGTTATTACCCTAAAATTCAGTATATAAGTGGGGATCTTTCTGATCAAAGTGGGAGATCTAACTATACCCACAATGGACGATATAGATATAAGATCTAAGAAAGTTCTATTACGTATTGATATAAATTCGCCTGTCGATGAAAACGGCAAAATAATTGATGATTCTAGAATAAAGGCACATATTGGGACTATAAAGGAACTAGTAGATAAGGGTAACTCTGTCGTGCTAATTTCACATCAAGGTAGGCCTGGGGATAAGGATTTTATAAGTCTGGAGGAGCATGCTAAATTAATCTCAAAGTATTTAGATCGAGAAGTAGTTTTCGTAGAAGACGTAATAGGTCCATATGCTAGAGAAATGATCAAAAAACTAGAAAATAATGGAATTCTGCTTTTAGATAATATAAGACTAATCTCAGAGGAGTTAATAGAGGCTCCGCCACAACAACATGTAAAAACCTTTTTAGTAAGGAAATTAGCCCCACTTTTTGACGTTTATGTCAATGACGCATTTGCTACTTCACATAGAAGTCAGCCGAGTATTGTAGGCTTTCCTCTAGCTTTACCATCAGCTGCGGGAAGAGTAATGGAAAGGGAAGTTTCAGCTTTAGCTAGAATTTTTAATGCTGAAGATACACCAAAAATATTTACATTAGGTGGTGGGAAGGTTCACGACACTATTAGAATAATTGAAAATCTAGTGAGAAAAAGGATAGCAGATAGAATACTTACTGGTGGTCTCGTTGCAGAACTATTTTCTGTTGCTAAGGGAATAAATCTAAATCCAAAGAATATGGAAATTTTGGAAAAATTAGGTATTTTGAGCTTAATTCCTAGAGCTAGAAAACTACTTCTAAGCGGAGCTCCCATCGAAATACCAGTTGACTACAAGGTAGAAATAAACGGAAATGTAATGGAGGAACCAGCTAGCAAGGTTACTGGTGTGATAAAGGATATCGGATCTACTACTGCGGAAATATACTCATCATTTATAAAAGATGCTAAAGTAGTAGTTTTAAGGGGACCAATGGGAGTAATCGAGGATGAAAGATTTAAGAGTGGAAGTAAAAGCGTCTTGAAGGCGTCATTAGAGGGTCAAGGTTATGTTATAATAGGAGGTGGACATATGATAAGTGCTTTAGATAAGGATATGAAGATCGATAGTAGTAAAGTTCATATATCTACTGGTGGAGGAGCTCTTCTCTTATTTTTATCTGGAGAACGGTTACCCGCATTAGAAGCATTATCAATGTCGGTGGTGAATAGTAGTGATTAGTGTAGCTGTTAATGGATATGGTACTATAGGTAAAAGAGTTGCTGATGCTATCCTTAAACAACCAGATATGAGACTAGTAGGGGTTGCAAAGACATCTCCAAATTACGAAGCGTTTATAGCGCATCGTAAGGGGATAAAGATTTACGTCCCACAACAATCTATTAAGAAACTCGAAGAATCTGGAATACCAGTTGCTGGCACAATAGAGGACCTAGTAAAAGCCTCTGATATTGTAGTAGATACTACGCCCAATGGTGTTGGTGCACAATATAAGCCAATTTACCAACAATTCCAAAGAAACGCTATATTCCAAGGTGGAGAAAAAGCGGAAGTTGCTGATATTTCGTTCTCAGCCTTATGCAATTACGATGAGGCCCTTGGCAAAAAGTACATCAGAGTCGTATCATGTAATACTACAGCACTACTAAGAACAATATGCACAATAAATAAGGTCAGTAAAGTTGAGAAAGTTAGGGCAACAATAGTTAGAAGAGCTGCAGATCAAAAGGAAGTTAAGAAAGGCCCTATAAATTCATTAGTACCAGACCCCGCAACTGTACCAAGTCATCATGCAAAAGACGTTAACAGCGTCATTAAAAATTTAGATATAGTTACAATGGCAGTAATAGCTCCAACAACGTTAATGCATATGCACTTTATTAATATAACCTTAAAGGATAAGGTAGAGAAAAAAGATGTGCTTAGCGTTCTGGAGAACACTCCTAGGATAGTCCTAATCTCATCAAAGTATGATGCAGAAGCTACGGCAGAATTAGTAGAAGTAGCAAGAGATCTGAAAAGGGAAAGAAATGATATTCCAGAGGTGATGGTGTTCGATGACTCTGTTTACGTTAAGGGTAACGAGGTTATGTTAATGTATGCAGTGCATCAAGAATCAATAGTGGTACCAGAAAATATGGATGCAATAAGGGCCTCCACGAGGTTAATGAATGCAGAAGACTCAATAAGAATTACAAATGAAAGTTTAGGAATATTAAAGGGGTACCTAATATGAGCGAACCATCCTATTTCGTAAGCTTTTGGTTAAGAAAAATACTAGTACCAGTAGATGGTTCTGAGAACAGTTTAAGAGCTCTGGATCTTGCAGTAGACTTCGGTATGAGATACGGTTCAAAGATAACCATAATACATATATGTAGTGATTGTAGCAATACCAACGATATACAATCGCTTATTGAAAAAAGGGTAAACAACAAGATCGAATATGATTTAAAAATAGTTAAGATCAACATTAAAGAGTCCAGTGTTTCAAATGAAATTTTGAAAGTAATAAATGAGGAACCTTATGATGCAGTAATAATGGGTGCAAGAGGAACTTCACTAAATAGCGATATAAATATAGGCTCTACAGCTCTAGCAATATCAATTAATGCTCCAGTCTCTGTAATACTAGTCAGATGATTAATTTTAATGATTTTGAAGAATATTTTTCTAGATCTTTCATATCGTCAAATGTATACTTAACCTCTAAGAAATTCTTCCTCATGTCAATTACCTCTTTTTTAACTTCATTAACGTCCTTCTTGTCTATAATCACTTTCTTAAAAAACTCAGCAATCTCCTCCATTTCACTTTCTTTCATCCCATATCTGGTCATCTCTTGTACACCTATTCTTAAGCCACTAGGGTCGGAAACGTTTTCTGGCTTATCATAAGGCAACAAGTTTTTATTTACTATAATATTTGCATCTTCTAATAATTTAGCTATCTTATTCCCTCCACCGAATTGTCTTACATCTACCGCAACTTGATGACTCTTAGTATAGCCTAAATTCTCACCAATTACCTTAAATCCTCTTTCAGCTAAGGCCTCTGCTAAAGCCTTTGAGTTCCTTGTTATCTGATTAGCGTAACTCTCTCCAAAGTACTTCATCTCGATTGCTGTTACTGCGGTTGCCGGCAATCTATGCAAATGATGGTTACTAACAAACCATGGGAATATTGTCCTTGAAACTTGCTTAAAAACTTCCGAACCATCAGAGAAAATGGCCCCTCCCTGAGGACCAGGAAAAGTCTTATGAGTTGATACAGTCATAATGTCTGCCCCCTCTTTTAGCGGATTACTCCAGACTTTGCCTTCTATTAATCCGTATACATGAGCTGCATCATAAACCAATTTAGCACCAACAGCGTGAACATGTGGAGCTAGTTCTTTAGTAGGGTGAGGAAATAGATAAAGACTACCTCCAAGTACTACAAATTTCGGTTTTACTTCTTCTATCATCTTTATTGCTTTATCAACATCCACATTGATGTTTTCTTCATCAAATGGCATTTCAATGTGTTGAATGCCTAAAGCTCCTAATGTTCCGAACTTAGTATGACTGACATGAGCACCAGCTTGAACTGGAGCTATTAATGCCTTATCCCCTGGCTCAGCTAAAACTCTAAACACAGCAGCATTTGCTATAGTGCCACTAGTAGGTCTCAGATCACAATCCTTCGAGTTTGATATCTCATTCATCAAATCCATAGCAAGAGTTTCAATTTCATCAGTATATTTAGTCCCTTGATAATATCTCTTGTAAGGTTTGCCTTCTGCATATCTAGACATGAAGTCGCTCATATATACACTTTCAGCCAATGGACTCATTACGTTTTCAGATGCAATAAGATTCAAAGCCTGTGTTCTTCTCCATACGTTTTGTGCCTTAGTAATTTCAAGAACTTTCTCTAATTCTTTAGGAAATGACATAAGAGTAAAGTAGTTACAGAATATTTAAATTTTGATAAAAGATCAAACTTTCATTGCTCTTCCAAGTCTAGCATGGGCCTTACCTAACTCTCTGTTAGCTAAAGCTGCAAGAAGATTAAGTTCTCCAGATAATACAGTAGAAGCTACTATCTCTGCAAATTTCTTAGCGTTAGAGCCTGGTGGATTTCCACTACCATAAACGCCCATAATGGATAGCGCCTCTTTCTGTGTAGGTAATCTAGTGCCTCCTCCTATAGTACCTACTTCTAACGAGGGTAATGTAACTGATATGTATAAGTCCTCTCCTCTTACTTCAGTCCACGTATATCCAGAACTGCTCTCAACTACCTGGGCTACGTCTTGACCAGTAGCGATAAAGATCGCTGTAACTATATTTGCGAAATGAGCATTAAATTGAGATAAGGATCCCGCTCTTGCTGTTCCGAGCCAATTCTTTCGCAGATTTATATCGTGAATTAGTTGTGCGTTAGAGCGTAATACATTCTTTATAACGTCTTTCTTTATGAGTGCCTCTGCCACGACAGTTTTACCTCTACCAAAGAGGCTATTGACATTGGTCTGTTTCTTGTCACTGCACATATTTCCACTTACAGCTAAACAGTCAGCTGATGGAAAGTTTTCCTCTATAAATTCACACACTTTTTCAACGGCTATAGTAACCATATTCATCCCCATGGCATCACCAGTTTCAAAGGAGAATCTTAACCAAACGTTATTGCCTAGTACGAAAGGTGTGATAGATTTTAATCTGCCATGACTAGAAGTAGAATTTGTTATGTTCTTTATCTTTTCGACATTTTCCTCTATGAACTTTAGAAAATTTGGTATCTCTTCTATTGAATCAAACCTAAAGACAGGGGCTCTGGTCATTTCGTCTTTTAAAACCTTAACCCTAACTCCTCCGCTCAGCGTCACAGCCTTACTACCTCTATTTACACTCGCTATTAGCGCACCTTCTGTTGTTGCTAGAGGAACGTAAAAATCACCCTTGGCATAATCACCATTAACCCTAATCGGTCCGACTATACCTAGTGGTATTTGTACTGCTCCAATGACATTTTCTGCATTTTTATTTTTTATCTCACTATAATCAATAACTGTAGAACCGATTGAGGGAAGGCCAATTCCCAAGATTTTCTCTAACGCAAGTCTCCTTGCAACCATCGCAGCATTTGCTTCTAATAAATTATCAATCTCATGAAAAGAAATTTCTCCCCTTAGTAGTTTTTCTACGACTTCATCAATTTTCATCATTCAGCTACCCTAAACTTTATGCCATATTGTATTAAACCATTATATGAATCCGTGTAGACTCTCCTTAATGTAGCTTCTACCTTAATTCCTTCTTTTAGTTTGTCTAAATCTGCATCTACTATAGGTGCAACTATTTCTACACCCTCGTCTAATCTAACTAGCCCAATAACGCTTGGAAGTCCTTTTTCGTGTCCATCTCTAGATTGATATGAAACAGTATAGGATTCTAAGATTCCCTTACCGCTTATCTCAATCTTCTTAACGTTTTTACTACCGCATTTAGTACAATACGATGAATAAGGAAAGCTTATATGTCCGCAACTTTCACACTTGCTCGCTGTTAACTTGTACATGAATCTTTTGTTTCTCCAAACTTGAGGAGGAGCTATTTTCATTTAGATCACCTCGACAAACTAATACCATAACTTACTATACCTAAATCGTCTGAGGAAATTACGAGATAATCATCAACATTAGCCTTTTTGCCTTTAAACGAACCAATTAGTTGCATATGAGCCTCAGCGAGTTGATATAAGGCAGTAGCTCCACCAGCATGTCCTCTAGCTTTAAGCCCTCCACTTAGATTGACATTAACGTTATCTAAGTTATATAGGGACTTACCACTCTCAAATACTCCCGATTCCTCTAACATTAATGCAGCCATAATACTATAGGAATCATGAATATCAATTCCAGTCTTCTCAGTGAGTCTCATACCTAGCTTGTTCCTTAACATTTTTACAGAAGGCAAAGATGGAGAAAACTCATACCTAGCTTGTGCGGAAACGATCCGATTAATCTTCACAGAGGACTCAGTCTTGTTGCTTGAAAGTAAGACTATTGCAGCCCCATCTGCTCTAGCGCCAACGTCGAATAATCTTACAGGATCTGAGATTATCTGCGAATTAGTTACAGTATTTAAGTCAACCGGGAATCTTAAATATGCGAAAGGATTTTCTGTAGCGTTTTTGTGCATCTTAATAGCCCAATTTGCAAAATAATTTCCATCAACATTATACTTTTTCATATATTGTCTCATTAATAAGGCAGCTACTGAGTGGGAAGAGATGCCATTGTAATACATATACTCATCCAAATTTGTAGCTATTGTATCATAAAGATACTTGGAAGGGTAATCTGATTGCTTTTCAACTCCTATTATTAGAATTGAATTTACCATACCACTCTTAATCATTGAATAAGCGGTAAGTAAAGCGGCACCTCCACTGGCATCGGCATTGTCTACCTTAATAGCAGGTACATTAGGTTTCCCTATCTTTTCCGCAATCTTTGGTGCAATCAAGGATGCGTTATTCAGTTTTTGTGAATAGGCGTTAGCAACTACAATTAAATCAATGTTATTTACATCATATTCTCCTTCAAAGTTCTTATAAGCCTCAATCACTAAATCATAAATGTCATACTCGTAATATCTATCAATTGGTATCATTGATGAGGAATTAATGTAAACCTCTGTCATTATTCATACACCTTTATCTTATTAGTGTACTTAGCGTATTCAGCATAAGATACAAGTTTTTTGTTATTTATATAATAATCAACGGTTTTAGCCAATTTCTGCTTCTCCAATATACCTTCAGAAACTAAAATACTAAAAGCATCACTACCAGCGCCACTACCAAACGGGGCAACCAATATCCTTTCACCAGGCTTTGCAATATCCAACACTTTAGCTAAACCTAATAGGGCAGAGGCGTTATAGGGATTACCTATGTATGGGGAAACTAGCCCTTGTTTAACTTTTTCCAATGAGACCCCTAACTTTTTGGCAACTTGAATTGGAAACTTACCATTAGGCTGATGAAATACAAAATAATCAAAGTCAGAAATCTTCAAACCACTATTTTGTAGTAAATCACTAACAGCCGAGATTATATGATGGAAATATGCTGGTTCTCCAGTAAAACCTTCACCATGGACTGGATATGGAGTTCCATCTCTACGCCAAAAATCTGGGGTATCGGAGGTATACGATGAAGAATACTCTATCACTGCTGCTGAATGTTTCTCATCACCCTTACCTACTACAAAAGCAACACCAGCTGCTGCCGAACTCAATTCTAAAACATCCCCAGGATTAGATTGGGCAGTGTCAGCGCCAATCACTAACGCATAACTATCACTATTATGCAAAACGAAACTAGATGCTAATCTTAATCCTACTGATGCAGCCCTGCATGCAAATTCCATATCTGCAGTTGCCGAATAATTGTTAATCCCTAGTGCATCTATTAATATGGTAGATGTTGGTTTTACTGCGTAAACTTTGGATTCTGAGCCAAAAAGGACTAGCCTTATTTTAGAAGGATCAACTTGAGCCCTCTTAATTGCGTTTATTGATGATTCCCAAGCTATAGTTGTAGAATCCTCATCATGACCGGGAACTGACTTTTCAGTTAATCCAAGACTTCTCACAACACCCTCATCGTAACCCCACATCTTAGCTATATCCTCTACTTTTATTCTATATCTTGGAACATAAGCTCCCCATCCTATAATAGCGGAAAGCATTATTTTCTAACTGCTTTGATCAAATATAAGGTTTTCGATTTTTGTCTATGAGCTTATAGACAGTTGACGAATGAATTAAAAAACAAATAGAGATTAATTTAAAAAACTATTGTGAACTCCTATCGGCGTAAAACATTTGATAACGTTTGGGATTGAGGGCATTTACAATATGAGCAAAAGCAGACTGTGGATCACTATCTTCACCACATGTATAAACATCAAGAGTAGCATAGTTATACTCATTCCACGTATGAAGCGCTATATGACTCTCCTCCACTAGGGCTATAACCGAAACCCCTCCTTTTTTCCCACCAAAAGACCAAGCTTTAATTTCCACTAGCTTCATATGAGCTATATTTACAGCTTCTAGGACTAGCTTCTCTAGAAACTCCTTATCGTTAAGTCTCTCAGCATCGATGTCATATAGGTTGCCAAACACATGTTTTCCTATTATTCTGTCTTCTTTGCCTTCGGGGGAATTATTTTTTTGTAATACCTCTTGTTCTGACATCTTTCTTTCTTATGCCCCCATCTGATTCTCAACAATATGAGAATAATAAGTGTATCTATCCCCATGAACCTTAGGATAAACGTTATAACTAGCTAATAAGTAGTACACACAATGACAAAAAGTATCGGGATTGGAACCATTTTGATAATAATAAGTATAATTATAATTGGCTCTGTTGCAACAATATTTTATCTTGAGAATGTAGATGTTAATATTACAGTAAATCCATTATATTGGAGAATATATTCAAATAATTACGAAGTGATAGCGTTCTCGATAACCGCCATAAATAACGCTCCATTGACTCAAACACTCAATATAACGCTATTATCACTTTATCTCGTTCCGGGATCAAATGGAGTATTAAAACCAATAGCCAACTCAACAACAATAACCGTAAAACCACACTCTTCCTCAACAACAATAATTTACATAGGATTCTCCTCCCCAACACTACTTCCAGAGATGGAGAAATTTACAGTATTAGTACATGGACTTTACGGCTATTCAAAGCAATTTGGTAATGTGAATACGATTTACACTACAGACTTAACGAGAAGTATGGCAGTATTTATGGGAATTAACCAAAACCAATTCCCATTTCTCTCAATAGTTGGAAGCTTTACTCCAACTGCGAATTTCAACTACAGTTATAATATAGTATATTATCAATACAATTATACTTCGAATGCTTCATTCCTACTTACAAAGTTCACCATATCACCATTAGGCAACCAATACCTTCAGCCAAGGACCTACAACGTGACATTTAGTTACTTAGATCACATAAACTCCTTCTTGATTAATATTCCAAGAGGTACTCCAGTATATTTCTACTTACCGGTACCCATGGCAGACTTCAATATGACAGTGATTTTACAAGGTCAGGGAGTTAAATATCAAGGTTATTTCACGGTAACCTTGGGATAGATAAGAAAAACTTTTTAGGCAAATGACGAAAGATCTTATAAGTGCCGCCGTAGCTCAGCCTGGTCAGAGCGCCGGACTCATACGCGTAATATCTGGGAAATCCGGTTGTCCGGGGTTCAAATCCCCGCGGCGGCACATTTACTAAATCTGTTAACAATTTTTTATATTATTTCCTCGATAAGAATAAGCACCAAAAAGTAAAGGTTCATTGATAATAATTAATATAATTGTGTGTGTTTAAGCTTTTATCTTTCCCCGAGACGATGTTTGTAAGTTTCAATCTTATTCATCAGGTTGCCTATCAACGTTTTAGTCTGAAAGCTGACACTCTATCGCTTTATAGCCTCCTCAGCTCTTACCAAGTACTCCTTAGCCCTCAAGTAGAGGTCTTTGTTGTCACAGGCTACAGCATTTTACAAATACATCGCACTAACCATAGATAACTGAAATGTTGGACATACTCTATGATCCTATCAACATCTTCTTCAGAATCAGCTTCAGCAACTATCCTCGTAACTCTTTAAATATCTTATTCGCGTATTAATATTCCTCTCGGTCAATAGTAGGTACTTAGTTAAACCTTTTAAACATTGGTTTAACTTATATCATATGGTTTATCAAATAAAGTTAAGGAAAAAAGGTGTGGTCATCTTACCTAAAGACGTTAGGGAAAAACTTGACATAAAGGAAAACGATATGTTGCTAGGTGAAATTAAAGGCAGAGAGTTAATTTTACGTCCCTTGAAACCCAAAATAGTAAGAGTTGATCCGAAAGTAGTGGAGCAAGCTCTTGAGGAAGAGGAGGAGGCTGAAAGGAGAAAAGAAGAGGAAATATTTAATGATAGTTGACACTGGAGTTCTAATAGAGTATATTAATGAGGCAGGAAAATATCATGAAAAGGTCAGGAAGTTAATTGAAAGTAGTACTTCGCTTTTCGTCACACCCATTACGTTGAGTGAAGTGTTGTACGTAAGTTATAGGGTTTATAGAGAAGCAGGGTTAAACGATGCTAACGATTACGCTAAGGAATTTGTTGAATGGTTATCAAGTAAACTTAAAGTAACTGAGATTAACCACGAAATAGTGATAAAAGCGGGAGAAATTAAGAAAAAGTATGGGATAGCTTTACCAGACTGTTATGTAATAGCTACTGCAGATTATTTGAAAGATAAGGCCCTTTTTAAGAAGGAAAAAGAAATTATACAAGCTCCAGATAGGATTAGAAAGGAACTAGGAGATATTATTACTTTTATTGACGAGATATGAGAACTAACATTAACGTAAGGGATAGGATTCTCTTGCGAAGAAGTCTAAATATACTCTTCTAGTAGTTATTCCAAAAATTATTATACACAACAAATAACGTAATTAGCTAAGGTCGATCCCTCATTAAGATATTCCATATAAACCCTTGTTCTCATACTCCTTTCTGCTCTCCCACTCCTAGGCGTAATCCCATTAAGTATTATCTTACAAGCTAGTCTGTAATTCTTGCTTTTCTATGAAAAATTCTGTTAACGAAGTAAATTATATTAATTACGCATTTGACACTCTCTTAAAAGGATTTAATAATAATATCTGAGTAACATCAATAAGTTTAAGTCTTTATCTCTCTCCGAAACGGTACTTGTAAGTCTCAATTTTACTCCTTAAGTTATCAACGAGTGCCTTAGTTTCAAAGCTTACACTCTTTCCTTGCATTGCCTGCTCAGCCCTTGATAAGTACTCCTTAGCCCTGAAATAAAGATCCTTGTTATCATAAGCTACAGCGTTCTGCAAATACATCATGCCAAGCATAGCTAACCGCTTAATATACTCCTCATCTTTAGCAAACCTGATATTAACCTCAAAGCTCTTTATGTATTTTTCATCAATCGGCTGGCCGCTATCTGGTAAGATTGTAATTGATTGCCTCCTCATAAAGGGAGTGATAAGATTGCTACTCTGAAGATATTTCCTAAAATATGCTATTGAAGTTACAATTACTATTATTGGAATTATTGTGCTAAGGGTATTAGCTAGCGTTACATTGTGTAAGAAATAGTAAGGGATCGAAAACGACAGTACAGTCGCTATTGCTGTAGGAAAACCTATAAACAGCAATGCTAAACCAAGCCATTTCAAAAAGGATAACTTCTTCCCCTCCATAATTCTTCCCTTAGTTAAATTTATTTATAAAGTTTTAGAATTCCATTAACAACATAGACCAGCTTTCTGACATAGATATTCTCCACCTAGCCCGCAAGCAGTTGCTACTCCTAATGAGATAATTAATTGGAGCAATTCATCACAAGAAGGTACGCATATCACTACACATACACCGTAGATGATAGGATCTTCAATAAATATTAGACAAACCCCACTACAAGCTTCATCGCATGCTACGCTTTCAGCGACGCCTTCAGCCAGCAATCCGCATAGTACCGAAACTATTGCTTTACATATTTCACATTCTATCGGATTCGGGTCTTTTCCTTCTTCACTTTTTTGTTGTAAAGGGTAAGGTTGGTATAGTTTGTCTGGTATTAGTACTTCCTTATTCTCTATCCTCTTAGTCTTGGTTCCACAACCAGACACTCCTTCCTTAATCAAAACCCTATGCTTGTCTCCTTCCCTTCCTAAATACTTCGCTTTAAAACTTCTGAGTATACTCTGAGAACCGTAATTTATCCTATAAGTTATCTCGTGGTCACCGAAAGGATCACCCTCTATCAACTGACTCCATTGAATTATCTTTGACGGTTGTCCTTCATACTCTATTAATGTCACTCCTTGTCTAAAAATTCCTTTATCATCTTTCTTCTCTTCATAATGCAACAATTTAATACTCTTAGGCTTTAAACTCTGAGGCATATGATTATTGAGAACTTAAAAAAAAGTTAACTATAATGGAATACCTTAACACTATTCATCACTTATTTTTATTCTAACCTAACTAGGTTATAGTTTGAAAGAATAGCCCAATTCCTTTATTTAAAACTATTTAAAACTAGACGCAATAGAAGTCCTTAACTCTGCGTAGAGATGCTAACAGCCTTAACAGATACCGAAGATATGAATAAGAGGGCTAAAGAGGATAAAGCTATGTTCAAATACCGTAGTTTCATCAAAAAAATTAATTAGTGTTGAGTATAAAGACAAAATCTCCACGTAAGAAGATAATGCATAGAACTCTTTGTACATTTAAAGAAAATTTGTAAATATTTAGTTAAAGATCGTTAGCCTTAATAATTAGTCTAACGTTTCTGTCGAAGCATATCATTATTCTTGAGAAGAAATCTTCCCTGCCTAAAATTAGGCTGGGATATATACCCTCACCTAAGTTTACGAAGTCTAAAGATGTCACGGGTATCTGTAATGTCTCATTAAGTTCCACGAAATGAAATTTTATGTTATACCTTTCTTTTGTAGTGAGCAGATTAGAAATTATAACTTTATCGACTAAACGGTTTTTTTAACGAGAATTCATCAAAACACTTTAAGAACGTATCATTTCTAATGACAGAAAACCTGCTTCCAGTATCTGGAAGGGCTTAAACTAAATACTCGCTACCTAGTTTTGGACACTCCATTTCCACTTTAAGTAAAGGTAAATACGTATTATTAACCTTGACAAAAGGTACTTCTATCTCGCGAGACATTATTGACTCTCTACATATTTGATGGAGACTAAAATATCGTAAGTCCCTTTCTTATAACCCTTCTTCTCCATGATCTTATCAATCTCCTCTTCGGAATCGGCTTCAGCAACGATCCTCCTATCGTAATCTATCGCGTAATATTTCCTCATAACCTTGATGGGAGTAGTCATATTCTCAATTTAAATATGAACTTGCAGAACTATATCTTTGTCTGTTATGCTCTATTAACGAATTTTTGAACTAGAAATGTTAGTGTGCTTGGTTGTTTAGTATTTAAAAGCTTAGAATGTCTCTTCACTCAGAAAAAGAGGAGAAAAATAAGTGTTAGGAGACAATAATAACAATATCAGCTGCAGAAGTTAATGTATATTGGTTATTTGGTCTAAAAAGCTCGAATATGACAAAAATCTATTTTTAACAACATTTTCAAAAATCGAAAGGGAATAATATTCACGTTATAGATAAAATATTATGGCAAGAAGTTCAAGATTTATACACTAGAATAGAAGAGAATGACAAAGCAACTGAGGTGTTTAAGGGTTTAACGTCTCATACGATGTAGATTCTTTCATCTAATACTTAATCTAAATTATATTATTAGAATGAAAATTAACCCTTTAACACAAAGGTGTTAAATCAAGCCTATTAATTTAACGTTTTTGACATCCGGTCGTCCGGGGTTCAAATCCCCGCGGCGGCTCTAATTAAATTAGGTCATCTACCTTAACTTTTCCCTAATTACAAAATTTTCAAAATTATAGATAATTACTCTTTGAGATTATTTCTGCAAAATGAATTTAGAGTCTACGGAGATTAGCAAAGTATATTATACTTTATGAGATTTTAAAGGACAAGGTCTTCTAAACGTATGAAAGGTTTCCGTGTAATTTGAAGGCTTATTGTTTCCCTTTAAACTGCGACCGACTATAATGGGTTTATATTCATCCGATATTTTGTTTTGATTATTTTTTAAAAAGTTTTCAAAGTCTCCTTAAACTGCAAGGATTTTCCTATAAATGCTATTTTGTTTTGAGTATCACCGACCTAGATTGTATTAAAAAAATTTTCATGAGTATCGAGAGTTAAAAAAGCTGTTCAAAACATTTATATCATAGGGGTGAAAACATTGGAAAGAGAAGTAAGTAAAGAATACATTATAAAAAAGTTTGAAACCGAAATAGCAATGCAACGAAGAAAATATATGATGTACTATACAACTAAACCACCTTCATACTACATGGTTTCTTGGTAATCTTGTAATATATTCTAAGATAGTGAGGGTGAAATAGTTGATAAATCGTAAACCTTTTTTATTGAATTAGAATTAACTTATAAATGTAGTCAGCAATGTTTTTATTGACATAATCCACCTAAAGATCTAAAATTTTATATAGCTGATAAAGCTCCAAAACCTAGATCTGTAATAGAAATGAATGAGCTAAACTTAAGTGAGTGGATATCAGTAATTAATCAAATTAAAAGGTTAGATGAAAAATACGAGGGAATCATGGATGTTGTGATAACTGGAGGAGAACCGTTGTTAAGAAGCGATTTAGAGGAAATCTTGTCATACATTACAAGACAAAAACTAAGGCACATGTTATTAAGTAGTGGAGAACCTATTTTCGATGACAGAATTACAAAATTGTTAGAAAGTGGTCTAGAAAAGATTAGAATTAACCTTACTTCACATAAATACGTCTTTAATATGCAATCCCCAATAATGCATATCAAGAACGAAGTAACTAAGAAGCTTAATATCGCAAAGAAATTTAAAGATTTTGGAGTAAAAGAAGTTGGAGGCAATATAGTCTTGACTAATTATTATTTGAACTTCCTAGAAGAAATTGCGAAACTTGCATATAAATCAAACTTAGATTGGATTGAAATTCATAGTGTTATAAAGGTAGGTCATGGTTATATAAACCAAAAGTTCATAGTACCAGATCCTAACGATGAAAGAACAATTCAAGAAAAATTAAAGAGACTCATAGAAATTTATGGGGAGAATTTTATACAAAATTATGTGGATACTGACATTTTATATTCTAGGATACCAATCCCTACAAATTGGGGGGAAGTAGGTTTAGTTATAGCTCCGAACGGTGACATTTATCCTGGTTCCGAGGCGACATCTATCCCATTATCAAAGCTAGGTAATATAAAAAACGACTCATTAGTTGAAATTTGGTTTAGCAATCCCTTGCTTAATAAAATAAGAAGTCTATCTTTCCTTAGAGAGCCTTGTAAGAGTTGTGAAGTTAAGAAGCTTTGTAGAGGTGGTTTTAGGTTTAATGCATATATATCTAAGAATGACCTATTTGCTCCAGACCCTTCATGTCAACTAGTTAAAGATTATATTGGAAAAAGTTAAAGAAGAGGTCTATTAGTTATGGGTCTGAGGCAAACACTAAAAGAGATCTATTACATTGTAGCAGATAAGATACTGCTCTATTTTTCATTATCTTTGGGGATTTCTACCTTCGCTTACTCAATGTTGACGTACTATTTTCCTATAGTTATGACTAACCTCGACATTACTACCTTCACAATTGGTATAATTTACAGTATAATCAGTTTCTTTTACGTAGTTTTTAATATTCCATTAGGTGCTATAGTTGATAAAATAGGTAGTAAGAATGCAGTCACTCTATCAGCACTAATGGCAGTACCTTTGTTTCTCTTGATGGGAACGCTTAATCCCTTACTTTTTATAATTTCTCTTGTAATTTTTGAATCTGTGGTAAGAATAGTTAATTCCTTAGGAGCGCATAGATTTATGCTAAATTATACGAATGCAGGGAAGGCCTTTGGGGTTTTCTCCCTCATAACCAGCATCTTAGCAGCTATAGGGATTATGTTAGGGGGCTACTTATTACAACACTCGGTCTCTACGCTACTTTTCGTAATAATAGCGGTTCTTTTCGGAATCAGCGGTATTATAAGGTTTCTTGAATTACCGAAAGACGAGAACAAGGCTGAAGTGAAAAGATCTCTAAGATTAGGCTTTAAATACCTTAAAGAAGACAAGAAATTGTTATTCTATTTGTTAGTTTCAATTCTTTCTTCCGGTTTAAGCCTAGAGACATATTACGTAACAATCTATTTCGTAAAAGACTTACTAATACCCTTAACATTAGTAGGTGTGTTATATTCATCATACGCATTAATAATGGCTTTCTTACCATTACTGTTCTCGGTTATTTTAAGTAAACGTAGTAATTTTAAGAGCTTATCAATCTTAATCCTCTCCAACTCCGTCATATTTTTCCTAGTTCCACTCTTTACTAATGTTTACATTTTATTCTTATTATTTTACGCTTGGACGGTAATTGTAGCTATGGAAAGTATAGTGGATTATAATGTCGCACAGAGCGTTACTGAGCCTGAAATCGGGGGGACTCAAGTTGCATTAATTAGTACTTTTGTGAGAATATTTACAGTATTTTATAATGCAATCGTGGGTTTGTTATTCCAAATAACGCCGTTATATTCATTTTATTTCACCGGTTTCCTAGGGATATTAGCAATATTTACTATAAAATTTGCAGAGTTTATCGGAGTTTTAAAATAATTTCTTCCAATTTACTTAGATAAATTCCGCATTATATTATCCTAGGGTGATTCAAGATTTCTTTACAAATTCATTTTATTTCGGTAGTATGAGATTGTAATAATTGATTATAAAATTAGTAATATTAATAGGGAATGAGCAGGAGGTTATACTATGGACAAACTTGAATCCACTATCGTGACGGGTAATCGTTAGAGGGATCTTTTCTCTCTTCACGACCCTACTCCTCCCCAATATACTTTCGCAAAACGCATTATTAAATCGGTATCGGTTAATGAGATCAAGAAATTAGCCCGTGAGCATGCTGATAGGATTAGTCCAAAGTATGCTAGGGGTAAAGAAGTTAAGAAAAAGTTTACTCTAAGTATCGCTTTCTTAAGGGTTTTTAGTTAGCTCTTGCAAAAAGTGAGGGAATCTAACAATAGAATTAATCCTACTGGAAGGAATAAAGAAAACTAATCTTCTAACGTGCTGATGAAACCTAACTTAGTGTCGTCATTGAGCTATTTATATTTCTATATATTAGAATAGGGCATACAAAACGTTATTTTGCACCTACTGTTTGTAGAGATTTTCCCTTGTTTAATAAATTTATATACTAATGACGACACTATGAAACCTAACAACATTTTTAATCCTATTTAGGGAGAATTTAGATATGCAGGGCGATTCACGTCTCCTTTGCGAATTCAGTTTATTTATTGAAAAGAAATGAATTTAATTGAACACTCTCCTATAGACTGGTAAGGATTCACGCTTAACAATTTCCTTTTTTAATGTATTTTTGCTATAATTACAATTCGCAATGGAAACCTGAATCGCCCGAAACACAGAGAAGATAGTATGGGTAAATATGCTTTGTGGGTAAATTCAATTTTTATCAAAGTCGCCGTGAAACTTACTTTTAAATCGACACTTGAGTTTGAATTTAAGAAAACTTAACGAGCTTAACATCTAAGAAAATTGAACTACTCCACAAATGTGTTAAATAAATAGCTTTAATTTAACGTTTTAAACATTCGATTATCTGAAGTACAAATCTCAGCGATAACATGAGATAAATTCAAACCATTCGTCCAAAAAACTTTAAATTTCACCCTTTACTTATTTTATGAGGACGTGCCGCGGTGGTTTAGCCCGGTCAAGCGCAGGCACCGAAAGAATGCGGGCCTTTCGAGCCCGTGACCCGGGTTCAAATCCCGGCCGCGGCACTAATTTTTAATTAAATTGAAAGAGAGGTGGGTTAGGTCGGAAACCATCTAGGAAAAAATGGAAACCATCTTAAACCCAGACTGGAAACTAATGATATGGCAATTTTAGATTTAGATAAACTCACAAATGAGCAGAAAATTCGACTATTTACATATGTAACTGAAGAAAAATGGATAACTTATGAGCAGTTAGGGATTTCTAAAGCTACGGGCTGGAGGTATAAGAAAGGGTTAAGGGAAATACCTAAAGAAGTAATAGAGAAAGTGCTGCAATTTTTGGCACCAGATGAGATTGCGAGAATAGTATACGGTAAGAAGATAGAGAAAGCGGACATAAACGACTTGTTAAAAGTAATAAACACTGCAGTAGAGGATCCCCAATTCCGTTCGTTGCTTTTTATGATGTTAAATAGGTTCTTAGGAGATTATGTTAGACAGAATACAAACAGTTACGTAGTCACTGAAGAGGACCTAAAACTATTTGAGAAAATATTAGAGCAAAAGAGCAAAGCAACTAGAGACGAAAGACTTAGACATATAAAATACGCCATGAGGGATTTAGGCTTTTCACTCTCACCTGAGTCCTTGAAAGAATACATATTAGAATTAATGACAGAAGAAGGACCCAACGTAGCGAGGCATAGGGCTAACACGCTTAAACTCTTTATCAAAGAAGTAGTAGCAAGTAGAAATCCCATTTTGGGACAGATACTTTATAATTCATTCAGAGTACCAAAGGTGGATTACAAATACTCCCCTCCTCCTCTTTCCTTAGAGATATTAAAGAATATATTTCAGTTGATAGGTCATTTAGGTGCAAAGACATTCTTTCTTATCCTTGCAGAGACTGGATTAAGAGTAGGGGAAGTCTATTCTCTTTCTGTAGAACAAGTAGATCTAGAGAATGGAATAATTAAATTAATGAAAAATAGTGCGACAAAGAGGGCTTACATTTCATTTCTACATAAGGAAACTACAGACTGGATTAGGAAGAACTATTTGCCTTTCAGAGAAGACTTCATTAATGAATATGAAAGAGCAGTACGGCAAATTGGAGGAGATGTAGAGAGGTGGAAGATGAAGTTCTTCCCGTTCCAGCTAGCCGATTTAAGAGAAGAAATTAAAGAAGGAATGAGAAAAGCGGGGAAAGAGTTCAGGTTATACGACTTACGCTCATTTTTCGCATCTTACATGGCTAAATCCGGAGTTTCTCCTTTCATAATTAATGTATTGCAGGGAAGAATAGCCCCGGGACAGTTTAAAATACTGCAGCAGCATTATTTCGTTATTTCAGATATAGAACTGAAGAAAATGTATGAAGAGAAAGCTCCAAGACTTCTGGATCAATCTTAAGGGTAAATATTCTATATCTTAAGCGTAATTTAAAATAAAGAATACATATGTTAACAATACATTAACAAAAGTTATCATCTGATAACACTTTGATAACGTATTGTTAACGTTAGGGGTTTTAGCATTCTCGAAATGAAGAATCAAAATATATATTCTTGTTAACTATATGATAACATGGTGATAACAATACCAGGTAAGCTTATTGCGTTTAGGGTCGATGAGGAAACTTATAAAAAACTTGAGAGTATGGGAAATCCTTCAAAGGCTGCAAAGAGAATTGTTATAGAATATTTCACTAAAGAAAAAGAAAGGGAAGACAAACTTTATGCTATTGAAAAGCAGTTAAATTTCGTTACAGCTGAACTAGAAAGGATCAGCAAAAGACAGGAACTGATTGAAGGCGTTCTTAGAAAGCGTGGGCTGTGGAGATAGAAATGCCTGAAGAAGACAAGTTGTTTAACAAGATTATGAACGAATGTAAAAACACGGGTCAGATTGTTTCAGTTTTCTATCATGACCGCTGGTTTAATATGATTAAAAGAGCAATCGAAAGTTTTCAAAAAGGAGAATGCAATAAGGATCTGCTAATATTAACTGGTCCAAGGAGAGTAGGTAAAACTACCATACTATCTAAACTGAATGACGAGTTTAAGAAGTATGCTTGTTATGTTAATATAGAAGATTCCTATATCAGAAAGTATATCAGTACCCATTCTCTTAAGGACCTTGTAGTATCTCTCCATGAGATAACTGGAAGAAATATCTTTATGCTGGATGAGATAACTTCTTTGGAACAGGACTGGTCCCGCGCTGTTAAAGAGTTATGGGATTATTTAGAGAAAAATAATCTGAAAATATTCATAATAATTACAGGCAGTGCAGGAATCCTAATTTCCAATAAATATAGTGACATAGCGGGAAGAAGTGAACACTGTAAAAGTGGAGAACACAAATTATCTAATCCATTAACAATTCTACCTAAGAAGTTTTCTGAGTTACTTCCACGAAAACTATACAAGTCTCCTTATTTTAAGTCTATTATACCTTTAAAGAAACAAGAACGACTTGAAATCTTAATCAAAATAGCTAGAGCAGAAAGAAGTGAAATAGAGTATGTAAACAGAATTCTCAAAGGAATCAACATAATAACACAAAAACAACAAAAAATATCATTATCAAAGTATATGAGAGCTGTTTTAGATGATTTTTTACTCAGAGGAGGATTTCCGCAACTATTACAAGCTCGGCTCTCTATAAATAATCCCCATAATGATGTTTATGGTATCGCAACTAATATTTTGGATAGCATACATAAAGATGCTATATTATTAAGCTTAAAGGATGTAGAAACCAAGAAGTTCTTACTAGCATACAAAAATACAGCTAAAATATCTGCGTTAATTGATATTACTAAACTAGAGAACGAATTAAAAAGGCTACTTAATACTACAAATAAGAAATCCGACCCGAATCTGATTTCAAAGCTAATAAGCTTTTTTGAGGACGCACATATACTCGTTAAAGCAGACCCGTTAATTGTAGACGAAGATACTAAATCTAATACTAACCTTAAGAAACTATTTTTGATAGATCCGGCACTCTTCTGGGCATTATATTACAATGACATAGATTTCAGCAGATATACGAAGGAGCTGGGCTATTCTACAACGATAGTAGGTTTTTTACTGGAACATACGGTATGCTCTCACTTGATTAGACTGGGGAGAAGTATTCAATTAGAGTTTTACAATGATGGTGAAACTGATATAGACTGTATCTTCGAACTGCATGGTAATAAAATATTTTTACAAGTGGAAAGGTCAGAAAATGAAGTCCAAAAAGACCTTGAAAGGACAGCAAATATAATCCAGAAAATAAAGGAAAAGGACAAAAGCGGTCTCAAAAATTACTACCCGATTTCCGTAGTATATGACTTAGACGAAATACGAGTTTATAATCTTCCAAATGGTCAAATAGGTGTTGCAATACCTACTCATTACTTTTTATCATTAATTTAATTTTCTAAGTTTGTTCACTCAGAAGAGCTTAGGTTAAAACTTCAGGTAACTTAACAATTATATCTACTTTCTTCTTTTCTTCCATTAACCTTCTCCATAAGCTTTCCATGTTCTTCTTAGGTAGGCTCAACATATAGATATCCCTTCCCGTCTTGTAGACGTTTCTTACACCTATGTTTATCTGCTTACCGTCAATAATCAGTATCACCTCCCATACTCTGGACCTCTCAATGTAAGGAGTAAATGATTTGGGGATGATAAGGGCGTAGATTCCTCCTTTTGTTTCATATTTGTGGATTGCAAGTCCTGGGATAAGCAGCTGATTAACTTCCAACTTAATCACCTTGTTAACTCCCCGGTTTCACGTAATTTTTCTAACACTTTTTTCAGAAATCCCTTCTGGGCATTATAGTCTCTTATCTGAATAGCGATTTCTATGGCTCTCATTAAGATATTATTTTGTTTCTGAAGCTTTTTGTTTTCATCTTTTAATGAAATGTTCTCTTCTCTTAATCTTTCGTTCTCTTTCTGAAGTTTTGCTATCTTATTCTGCAGCTTTGTTATAGTATCTATAGCTTTACTGTATCTAAGCTGCAATTCCTCATTCTCTTCAATAATTTCGTTGATTGTCATCTTTCTTCACCTAAGTACTATTCTAATCTTTTCACTGTCGAGCGGATAGATATACAGCCGTATCTTTTTCTTTAGTTCTAATGATAACTTTACTTCTGAAGCTCTAGTTTCAATCCTTAGTTTCTTCCAGTTTACATAGACGATGTGGTTCTGTAAGTAGATATAAATTTCCTTCATATAGGCGGCGTCTAGCGCATCCACGACTACTTTATAGTTTCCAGTGATCATCTGCCCGTATTTCACTCCTTCTTCTTTCAATACTTCGTATATTTTCTGTGCTTCTTCCAGCTCCATTACTCATCCCTCTTCAAAATCCCTAAATCTTCCAATGTCATCTGTCTTGCTTCTTTTTTCTTTGATTCCGAATACCTGGTCCATCTGTCAGCGTAAGGACAACTCAATCTATGAGGCCTCCAAGAATCCTTATCAAATACTCCTACTCCTTTTCTAGTCCTTGCGTAAACTATTTCAGCACCGCAATATTCGCATGTAGTCTCTTTAATTATGCTCTCTACCCAGTCCGGAACATCACTCATAGTTCTTGCACCCTCGTAATAGAATTTTTATAATTCTCTTCTATGGAATTTAACTTGTAAGCTTTTCCTCTTTTAGTATTGCATAATAAGTAGAACTTTATCGCTTCCCTAATGACCTCACTTCTTATTTTTCTATTGTTAATGCAGTATAGATCAAGTTTTACCAAAAGTTCTTCCTCAACTTTGAAAGTAATAACTCTCAATGTCATTCTTCCTCCCCTTCAATTTCTTCATCAATTTCATCCATCTTCTCTTTACTCTGTTTTGATCTGTTCTTTGCAGCCCTTTCTTCTGTGTCGATGTATTGTTTTGAAAGAAGTGCTATGACGAAGTCCAATCTGTCTTTCAGTAATGATGCTTCTGCGGCGGAAAGCTGGAAGAATGCTTTACTATTTTCCGATTGAATTGAGATGAGCAAACTACCTTCCTCAGAATAGCCCTTGTCGTTTATTGCAGCATCGTCAAACCCAAGCTCTAGAACTTTCACTTTTTTGTTTTTATCGAAGTGTGTTAGCCTTAAAGCCCTCTTCATTCTTCATCACACGCTGCTTTAATTAGTTCCATTATCTCTTGATAGTAGAAGTACGTTCTTGCGTTGTCGTTTGCTCTTATTGATTCTTCGAAACGCTGCATAAGTAATTGGACCCTCTCTGAAAGCTTAGGACCTTCGTTTTTCTTTTTGAAGATCATTTTCTCACCTTACCTTGTAATGTTTCTTTTAATTCGATCCGATGATACTTACTCAAATAGCGGATGACCTCGTCTAAATTGTCCTCGATTATATCGATTATGTCTTCATAACTTACCTCAGCTTCTGACGGCTCAAATTCGTATTCTAAATCGTCTGCATGTACTCTGCATTCATGCCACTCATCGTGTTCGCATTCGCATTCCACGTTGTTTTCAATATATTGTGATGGTATAGTTATTCTCATTGTTCGTCTACCTCTCTTTTTAGAGAATATAGGTGTGATTCTATTTTTTGAGCTAGGAATAGTGACTTCTCCAGTCTGCTTATTGCCTCATCATCTGCGTGTATAGTAAAGTCGATCTTCAGTGTTTTTACTAGCGATAGTAGTTCTCTGATGTTTTCATCGAGTTCTGTGAATAATTCGTGTAGTTCTGTTGCTTGTTCAGTCATTCTTCCTCATCCTCCTCTATTAACTTCTGTATCCTCTTCTTTCTCTCTTCTTCCAGGTACTCTGCAAGTCTATCTATGTTGAATTTTAGTTCTCCTATTTGCTCCCTAGCTGTAATTACTAATTCTAAAAGTTCGCTACTACTTTCGCCTTTCTCTATAATACTATCGATCTGTTTTAGTAAGGGTAGGATCAATTCGCCTAACTCAGTATAAGAAGGGCCTATTGTCTTCATTCTTTTTCACTCTCCTTATCGTTTCCTACTATTTCGTTGAGCTTTCCCAGTAGTTGTTTTACGTAGTCCTGGGCTATCTTGTAGACCTCTGCAGCCCTTTCGTCATCTTTGATCTCTAATTCTTCAGCAGTCTTTAATAGTTGAACGATTGTTTTAGCATATCCTAATAGTTCATTACTCATTCTTCATTCCCCTCTATTTTGCTTATGATTTGTAGTGCCTTCTGTGCCTTCTCTTTCACTCTTTCAATTATCCAGTGTTTTGCTTCCTCATCTACCGCTACTACTTGCAGAATTCTCTCATCTGCTGGGGCTTCGCCTTTTAGGAATTTGTATACAGCCGCTTTTGTTAACTTCTTTTCTTCCACTAAGCTCCAGAAATCAGCTTCAAATGCCTTTACAAACTCTACTTTATCTTCTCTATCTAGAATAGAAATTAAAAAAAGAAGATCTTCTTCACTTATATCCCCGTTAACTGGGGAGTTAACACGGATTTGAGTTTGGGTCATGGACATTTTTATTCACTTTTCAATAAGTGAAAAGAGTAAACTAATATTTAAAGTTTTCTTTAATCATTTTTCGTAAAGTGAAAAGAGACCTAAATATTTTAGAGAGTGGAGAGTGAAAATATTTATTTGCATTCTGCACTATACGTAAAATGTGGAGAGTAGAATGAATAGTGACTTAGAGGAGTTTCTAAGCACACCGTTAAAGCTCTTATTAATAATAGCTAAATACGGAGATAATGGTATCGCTCAATACGACTTAATATATAATACTAGAATGAGCTCTGGAACCGTGCTTAAGCATACAAAATTATTAGCAGAAAAGGGATTAATTCAGATAATAGAGACAAAAACAGAGGTAGGAAGTAAAAAAAAGATATTTAAAATTACAGAAAAAGGCAAGAAAGTTGTTGAAGAACTTAACAAATTAATGAATGAAATAGGCGTTGTTGAAGTTACTTAGTGTTTTTAATAAGAATCTCTCGACTCTTAACGAAAAATGAAAAGAGAAAACTTTTAAAGTATGTAAACTCTTAACACTTATTGAAAAGAGTATGGAATCAACATTCCTGAACAAAGGAGGAATACTATTGATCATACTGTATAAAAAAGGAGGTATAGCATTCGAAAGTGAACTTATAAATATCACAAAATTCTCTCCAGGGACAATACAGTCGTGGAAGGAGAGACTAAAGGAGAAAGGATACATTGAGGTAACTAAGGACAAAAATAAAGTGTATATAAAATTGACAAAAAAAGGTAAGGAAATCGCTGAGAGACTAATTACGTTAGAAACTAGGATTGAAACAATAGTTGAGGAAAAATGAGGTCCTTCTTTTTCATTATTTTTATCATTATAGTTCTCTTCTTCATTCTTCTTCAACTAGAATTCTTAACAAAGAGAGCGGTAAACTGGGGAGTTTACCGTGATGAAAGGCCCAGGTGATACTGATGATAGGTATCGGTAAAAGCCCTCTTGCAAATTTTGTCATAAAGTATTGTAATGAATATATAGGTAAGGTTCTGTACCCCTACCCGCTCTTCTTTGACGACAAGAAGCTGTTACTAAGCAGCAAAACCGGTTATATTCTCTACTTAAAGAAGTTGGTGAAATTACGTAATTATATTAAAGTAGCACTATGGCCAGATTATATACCCTACAAAGCTGCAGCAAAGATAGTTGACCTGGACCTATTACAAAACATAGTATTCGTAGTTCCAGTACATTCTCTAAGCGATATCGAAATAGGAGAAGAGCTACAAGACCATGGGTTTAACATCTTCTTCGGTTACGCTTCTGATAAGAAATATAGGAATTATGAGCTTATTGACTTCTTAAAAGCTGCTAAGGGAGAAAAATGGTACTTGGGTGTAAGCACTAGGAAGGAATTGAAAGAAACTATACTGTATAACTTTAATGGGTTAGACGTTACTGGTTTTCTATTCGGTAGAAATGAAGATAGGAAGGATTCTAGGATATTGAAAAAGAACCTAGAGGAGTTACTGAGAACTGTAAGTAAGTCCCAGGGTAGGCAAACAACACTTTACGAATTTAGCAAACTGGGGGGTTAGCTATGAAGGAGAGTAACACTGTAAGAATCGTGAAGCTTCTGGAGTTCGGTCCTAAGTCTGCTGGAGAAATAGCTTCAGCTCTTAACATTCAATCCAAAGAAGTCTACCCGCGTGTTAAGAGGTTAATAAAATGGGGGTTTGTAAAGGCCGAAGGAATAGGTAACCTGAGGATATACAGACTTACCGATAAGTATTATCAGTTTAAGGAATATGTAAGGAGATACAACCTATCCGACGTTATTTCGAAACTGGAGAGCGAATTAGGACGGAAGCTCACAAACGACGAAATATACGCATTGGTCTGGCTCAGGGTGAGACTATGGAGACAATAACACCGCTATTTAGGTCAGAAAAGACTTTGGGCATTTTTGAGCTGTTAGCGGACCTTAGGTTCCACACTGCTGCAGAAATAGCAGCATATACAGGAATAGAGGACTCCAGGGAAGTTTACCCCAGGTTGAAACGCTGGGCCTCTCTCATAGATATTAGGAAAGTAGGAGTTAGGAAGAACATTTACAAGTTAAAGGACAGGGTAGTAGATGCAGTAAAGAAAGGCCTAAAGATATCTACAAAGGCCGAGAAGGTCCTAAAGAAGGCTGAGAAAGTGATGAAGAAGACTATGGGCAGGGAACTAACAGATGAGGAGAGAGCAGTACTGGAGTTCCTTATTAATTATTATAAGGAAACTGGGAAGAAGTGGTATGAAGGAAAAGTGGAACCTGTGGTGCAAACAATTGCCAGGGTAAAAGGACTTGACCCTACTGACGTTGTAAGTGCTATATTATCTCTCTATCAGGCTGGACTGGTAGCACTTTGGCCTAGCTCAGATAGGCCTAGAAAACTCGCAATAACTAAAACCCTTCTTGCGTGAAAACTCAACTATTAGTTAATTCTATGAAACGTATTTTTCATTTTTGTAATAAATATTCAAACATACGTTAACTGGGGAGTTTATTTTCAAAAAATCCTTATGAAACTTTGTAAAATTATTTCAGTTAACTCCCCAGTTTACTGAGTAAAAATTCAAACTTCTTTATAAAGAGATATAGTATATATAACTACTACTGAAACTTTTTCACACACAAAACTTACAAAACCTAACACACTTTTTACTTTCACTTTTACGTCTTTTTACTTAAGCTAACATATAGCAATAGTTTAAGCTAATTGAATTTTTTGCTTTTATTTTAGAAAAATTTTATGAAGAGGAAGGGAGGGGCTTTTACACCAGAAACTACCCTGGACTGGACTTTTCACTTCCCTACTTTTTCTCCACAAACCCTTAGTAGTAGTTATACATGCTAGTTGAATTTTTTGCGGTAAACTGGGGAGTTATTTGTTGAAATATTTTTTATTTTTTGTAGACCAAGTGATAATTTAGGTGGAAGTATTAGTGAAAACGAATTGATAACAAATGTCGTGAACTTAATTAAGGGCTTTATCCCTGAGGAGGTTATTGTAAGGGAGTACACACGAAAGAAAATATATAATATACCAGATCAAACTGACCATTTACACATTTACCGTTTATTGGAAGAGTATAGGGAAAGTGTAGTATTAGTTAGGATGGAAGAATTCTTAGAGTTATTAGGAGACATTGTTGCAGAGTATTATAACAGTAGGGATGTTGAACGTTTTATACGTGAACTAGAAGACAGGGTTGACTCTCACATTGATAAAAATGTAAGGTTAAATATTGTGGTCTTAAGGGAGGTAAAGGATAAAGAATACACTGAGCGTATTGTAAGGTATAATATACCAGAGGGTTACGTCCCATTCATAGAAATTTATGAGAAGGGTTTGACGGAAGAGATATGCCGCAGTGGGAAGAAAAAGACCGAATTTGAAAGTACTATGTTTAGGCTCCCAGTGCAGTTATATGAGGGGCTTGTGACGAAATTTGATGAAATATTCAGTTTGGTTTCAAAAATGTTGGAACAGGAAGAGAATGAGAAAGCTTTCAATGAAGTAATTCTTGGTTCTAATAAAGATAATAAGAAAAGAGAGGCGATGATGAAATGCCTTAAGATAATTGAGGAACTAGAGAAGGCTAAAGGTTGTGCAAAACTTAATGATATCATTAAAAGGGCTATGGAAGAAAAGCTACAAGAACTGGAAGTAAGGAAGCTGTTAAGGGACATGGAAAAGTATGGTATTATATATGAGTCTAAGCCTGATTGTTACAGAAGGGTATAACAGATAACTACCCTGGGCCTAAGTTTTCATTTTATTTAGAGCATCTATAACACATTGCAAGGCTTTAGTTATTATTAGTCCCTTTTCAGTCAGGTAAAGTTTCTTTATCCTAGTTCTGTTCTTTTGTTCCTCTTTCTCTTCAATAAGAAGATCTTCTAAGAGCTGTTCTTTAGTTTTATAAAAAGTATTAGGAGCTAGAGACGACTTTTCCAACGCCTCCTTTACAGTGCACCCTTGATTATTATATATAGCTAATAGGACCTTTGCATGTGCAGTCAGAAATTCACTTTTCATAGTTTAAAGTTTGAACTTTATATTTAAAAACATGTGGGCTTGTTGTCGGTTTTGTGCTTTGAATTTTTCTTCAGTAAACTCCCCAGTTTATTGAATTTTTCTCACATCGTTACTTTTACGTTAGGATCCAACGTTACTAATTCTCCAATTTTTCAAAATTCAAGACGAAGAAAAGCTTATTTAGTTTTAAAGAAAGATAAAAATGAGGGACGGGTCAGCGTGTTAGCCGTTCATCATGCTTCAGCGCTGGAACCCTCATCATGACCCGTCCCTCATTATAGTTCTTGATTTAGAGATATTTAAATATTTTTGTTCAGATTCTTTTACGTGTCATATATTTATATATTATGGTAATATTCCTTTACAATATTTTTAAATTAATTTTTTTGTATAACTAAAGAAATTTTCATTTCCACATCTTTCATTTTTATATCCTTCATTATTTTTTCTAAAGAACTGATTGGGGGCGGGGGCTCAGAAGTCAGACAAGTCAGAGGTTTAGAGAATAGGTTGGTTTAGGTTAAGTTAAGGTGCTAAAGGTTAGAAGTTAGTTAGGTGTATTTAGTCTGTAGACCATAAGGTAAAAGTTAGAGCAAGTTGGATAAGCGGTCCTTTTTTGTGTTAGGAGTTTTTTAGTTGGGTTAAGGGCGGTAGCCCTTATACTAAAAATGTTAAATTCTTAAAGAGGAGAATTAGGAGTAAGGACTAAGGATAGAGAAGGGTTGAGGAATAGCGCAGTTGTAAATAGTTAAGCAATGTGTAGAATTATTTATGTAGAGAATAGGATATTTGTAAATAAGGGAAAGGAAGGGTTAGTTTGGTAAGCTGCTTATTATGAATTGTGAAATAGGACCCTGAGAGTTTTAAGTAAAAATAGCAAGAGTTAGACAAAAGAAAGAGAGTAGTAGCAAAGAAAGAGTTAGAGTTATAATAGTAAGCAAAAAGGGGGCGGGCGGAAGCCCGAAATGGGGGTATAGGAATTTGCTACAGAAAAGAGAGAAAAATAAAAGAGAGGGGGTATAGAGATGAAAGCCGTATCCAAACTTATCCTTAGCGTATCTTATTATATTTATAGCGTATTCTTACTGCATTTAAATATATTATAAAGTATCGCTAGATATTATTATAGGGTGATAAAAACGGAAACATCTCAAAATATAGTTGAGAATACTACTTTGAATGAAAATAAGCCGATGAAGAAAGAGAAAAAGCAGAAGAATAGCAGAATAAATGAAATAATATTAAGGGATACTACTGACGAGCCTTTACCTACTGATCCAATTCATGTATATATTGAAAAGCTGATACCTAAGATTATAGACCAGTATGTGAAGGAAAATAAGCGGCCTATCCGACGTAAAGACTTAATTGAATATGTCTTCAGCTATGACGACAGGATGATAGAATACGATAAGGTAAGCAAGCATAGCCCAGCTGCTATATCCTTTGCAATAACTAGGTTATTAAAGAAGGGCAGACTGGTGAGGATAAAGTACTGCAAGGAGTGGGAGGGGGACAAATGTGTAAAATTTAGCAGGAAAAAGGAGTATATCTTAAAGGAGCATTTACAGATGCCGGAGATACAAGAATACTTAAAGAAGCACGGGCTATCTTAAGGGGATCTCCCTTTTCACCTTGTCTGTTACTGCGATCAGTTTGTTTCCCTCTATTTTTAGCCCTATAATCTTCTCCTTGTTTACCTTTAGCCACCGATAGTCCAGTTCAGAGATGCTGTACTCGTTTTGACCAACCTTTACGGTTATTCGGTTTTCATATTTTGTTATAATTAGGCCGTCTAATTGGAGCTCTTCTAAAGCCTGCTGAGTTATAGTTTGCTGCTTATTCTCTGCTTTACTTTCGGAGTTCTGAGTTAACTCCCCAGTTAACGCCTCTCTGGATCCTTCTGGCGCTTTCCCATTACTATTATTGTTATTTGCAGTGCTGCTAGTAACTGTTACAGTATCAGTAGCTGCAGTTTTACTTTCAGTTACTTGGACTGCTTTAGCTTCGGTAAACTCCCCAGTTAACGTCTGAGTTTTCTGTACTTTTTCCGCTTTTTGTTCTACTTTCTGTTTCAACTTTACTGAGAATATCTTTACTTTTGCTTTGTACTCCTGAGGAATGCTCTCATCTTTTATAAAGCTCTCGTAAATTTGTTGTAACTTACTGAACTTCTCTTCAGAGGTCCATATATGTACTTCTTTGAAGTCTTTCATTGAAGGATCTAAGTACTTTCGCATGTTCTTAGCGACTTGCTCTGAGTGTGTAGATAGCTCGTTAGGACTTTCGATTTCTATAGCGATGTTGTTGTCATAAATTAGTTTTGAATTTTGCAGTTTAACAGCAATCATGTCTGGTCTTAGGGGCAATTCTGGATTCTGTCTCCCTGGAATAACATAATATCCTTGAGAGACGTAATACATTAATACTTCCTTAGCTATCTTTATCCCCTCATCGGATGGGGCTACATTATCTAACCCTCTATACATCCATGTATCGTCCTCTAACCTAATTCTCTTAGGTTTTCCATCCTCAATCTCTATCCCCTGCATTTTTGAAAGCTCTAAGTTTAATCTGTCTCTATCTATTCCTAATTCCTTAAGTAATTCTGGAAATGTTATCATTCCGTCGTTCGTTTCTAAGAGATAGAATATCCTCTGCTGCAAAGGAGTATAGTAATCGCTGACAAAGAAGCGGCGTATTGGGTGACCAGCCTTTACGAGATTGCTAGTGTGAGGCTCAAAGCCCTTAGTAGGCTCTTTTTCGTTTTTCTCGTCTAAAGTGGAAAGCCTGACTTGTATTAGTTTAGGTATAACTAATTCTCCAGATCTCGCAGTGACTATTAAGAAACCCTGCCCTATTGGGAGTTGTCCTAGCATATTATCTATAATGTTCTTAAATTGCCCACCTATCGATTCAACGATAGCCTTTCTCTCGTCGTCAGCCTTAACTGTCATTATCAGCTTTACGTTAGTGTTATTATTGATTTCAGTTGATCCTTCGGGTCCTGCTGCTTTCTTTAGTCCAGCCATAGATTGAGTAGCCATGACTAGATGAAGTGCATATTTCCTAGCCTCCTTTAAGATTGTCACAATAAAATCAAAATGGGCGATATTATGAGCCTCATCTATAATCAAAAATATCGGTTTCTTTTCCTTCTTTAACGCATCCCTCATGAATACATAATTAAATAATGATATAGCGATTAAACCCTGAGCTATTACCGATAGATCCTCGTTTTCTCCTTTTCCTACATCGAATGATATAAGCCCCTTACCTCCAGTAGCCTCAATTAGTTTATCCCAGTCTATGGTGTTTTGTGACGTAATTATCCTGAATTTTCTGTTAGATACGAAATCCTCTAACCTTGCTAATACTGATGCAAAAGATTGATCCTGTAACTTCTGAATAAACTGTAATTCACTCATTGTCTTCTTATCGTCCTCCGTTAGGAATTCCGCTGGGTCTAGTTCCTCATTTTTTAGGGCTAGGATTGTTTCGTAAAAGTCGTTAAAGGTGATCTCGTCATATTTCTTAAGCAAAGCCCTCAACACTACTTTTATTATGAACAATACGTAAACCGCAGATTCCTCTAGATTGAGCATCTTTTTGAATAATTGTACTGCTTTCCCTACAGTATAATCTACTGCATCATCTCGTCTTGTAAAGAATTTAGGCAGTGTAAGCGGATTAATTCCGAAATTAGGATCCCTGTTAGGACTGCCTATCGTAAAGTAGAAGTCTGCTATTTGGCTAAGTTTTCTCGCAGATTGTGAGTTTGGGTCTACGAATACTACTAGCCCATACTTCATTAATTCCTGTGCTAAAATTTCTAGCGTGTTACTTTTTCCAGACCCTGTCGCTCCTAAGATTAATGCATGTCTCTGGAAATCGACCCAATCTAGATATACTTTCTCATCATAGATAACATCGTCTCCGATATAGAAGTCTTTTCTCTCTAACTTGGAATACGGCAAAGCAGTAGTAACTGCTAACCTGACCTTTCCTGTCTTAGGAATTGCTATGAGTTTATTATAATCATCATCGGTAGACCAGAGCCATATTCTAAGCTCAGATGTAACGTCACTCCAGCCGAGTTTAGGAATTTTATCTTCCCATCTAGAGAATAACCCTTTGGTTTTGGATAGTCTGTAACCTAATGCACCAGAATGGGTGCTGATATAATCATGCAGCAGTGTTACTGACTCTTTTAATGTTCCTTTATCATCACCGAGGATATATATCTTAACGAGATATACTGGATTTTTTATAAGGCTCTTAATTTGCTGGTCTATGGTAGTCGAATTCCCGTTTTTCTCTACCTTTTGCCTAAGTATCCATTTTACCATATTATCTAGATTAAGCCAGACCCGGAGCTGATAGTTAGGTGGGAGCTCCATTACAAAGTTACTGAGGTCGTGGTATAATATCGGAGCGAAGAAGTCTCTCTCGTGAGGGAAAGGTCTCTCTTTCAGTGTAACTTCTACAATATAAGGAGGGACTGGTATATCTTTCTCTTCGACTGGTTTAACTGCAAAAAATTGCCTCATTATGTTTATGTCGCCAGAAGTCCTTAGAAATATCCTAATCCTATCCTTCTCTTTATCAAACCAATATATTGTCTCGATTGTCCTTCCTAAGACTTCATGCAGCTTTAACTTCGTATAATCGATATCCAGAGCGGGGAATATCTCGTAGAGTTTCATACTAAAAGAAAGTGCATTTAAAAAATGATTACCGTTAAACTCCCCAGTTTACTGTTTGACACAATACCGCTTTATCGCATTCTCTAACTCTAGTTCTAATCTCCCTCTAAAAATCTCCGTTAAAACGTGTGGGGGTAGGTTAAGATTTATAACATCGTCTTTTATCTCTTTCATAATACTGATTAGAGCGTTTATGGCGGTAGTAACGACCATGAATACTTGATCTAGATAGAATGAATCCGTGAAGATTGTTTTTATTATGCCTTCCTTTATAAGTTGAGCCGAATTCTCGCCTAGTCTAAACCTGTGTGCTATTTCATCCGCATAATTCGTATAATCACCCGCACCTATTCTTACTTTTTTCAACCTCTCATACTTTTCGCATATGTTAGGAGTGAATATGGTATTAGAATTGCAGCTCTGCTCGAGGAACTGTGTTGATGTAATATATTCTTTATCGAGAATTTTTAACATATTAACTAGGTCTTCAGTTTTTAACGATCCCAGGGCATCATGTCTGAAATTTATTGCAGCTTTTACTGCAGAACTTATTGAGAGTTTTATGCAGTCGTTATTTTCCTTGCAAGCTTCATAAAATAAGGTATCGATACTATCTACTTCATCTTTATACCGTAATTCTATACTGGAGACTTTAGAGGTTATTCCTATTATCGTGTCTAATAACGTTAAGTATCCTTCTAGGACTTTGTTGAAATCTGAATAAACATCGTTATTGATCTTTGTAGCAGAAAGAACTTCCTTAAGGAATCCCATTAGGCTAGTTAGCTCACCACTTTCTTTGATAAACTCTTCCGTCATGTTCAAGATTTGTGTTGCGTCTATTACCCTGGAAAACGTCTTCATTAAATATTCGTCCACTACATGCCTTTTTGATTTTAGATCATGAAGTAGTCTCATTATTTCGTAAATAGTATTATCATACCCTCTAAGGAAGACTACTTTGTACCTCATTTCATCGCAGATTCCCGCTTTATTAGAGATATAAAGCAATACTGCCTCTTTCACGACGTCTGATGTTTTTCCATATTTTTCAATCTCTTTTGCGATCCAATCATCTACCCTTGCACTTATAACTTTCGTATATTTCACCGCTTAAAATCTACGTTTATAAATAAATAAACGTTATGTATACAAAAAGGGTATTACCATTAAACTGGGGAGTTTACCGAGAAAAAATCAATTAGAATAAAATAACTGCTAGGATGAATAGAAACCAGCCGAATAACAGCAGATATAGAATGTATTTTCTATACGCTACAAAAACATACATTAACGCCGAAGGCAATGTTGCTGTTACTAGGAATGCAAAAACGGTTAAATAGGTTTGCGGTAATCCTCCGAAGAGCTCCTCCCCTACGTTGTACACTATATTAAATAGCTGCATTAATAATGAGACTAGATAGTTTGCGGCTCCTTCCAATCCCATCATAAGTTAATCACCCCCTGGATTTGATAGCTGAACTGGTCATTCTGCAACAAATCAAAAGTCACTTGAACACTATCTATCCCTTGCTTTAGTAAGTATTCAATATAGTTATACAGCGTAGACAGTGCTGGGCTATTTCCTTCCAGTACAATATAGAACTTTGTAGGATTATCATTCTTTATTATTATATCTTGATAAGCGGGGATTACGAAGTATTTTATCGTACCGTTAGGGAAGCTTATACTTCCTTCAATAGATATTATAGTGTAAGATCCGTTTTCTATATACGACGGGGGATAATTAAGTACGCCATTCAGAACTATTAGATAAGTCCCATTTACACATGTTATTGTAATATTTCCTGTCTTGTTAAGAACAAACTCGTAATAAAGAACGTATTTTACGCTAACATTACTCACTTTAACTGTTTCATTTCTCGTAGTTATTGTGGAAGTCGTGTTGTTCTTGTGTGCATTCGTGTTAGTTGTCGTATTACTCGTTACTTTCTTAGTGTCTGTATTCTTATGTTCGATTATTCCTACGACTGCTGCAATAACTATTATAGCAATAAATACAGATGCAATTAATACGTCCTTTTTCATCTTTCCCCATCATTTAAGCAATTTAAAAATAATATGTAAGTGATGAGTGTAGCAGAAAAGATAAAACACTTATTATTCCCTTCACAAAAAGATCTAAACTATATCTCTACAAAGAGAGATATGACAATGTTAGCCCTTACAGTTATTGTGATTCTATTTACGTTTTTTAATTACAGACTAGTGTTTTTGGATATGATAGCGATCTTAGGTTATTATTTCATGCCTAAATATGCGTATAATGACAGCGGGGTATGGAGGATAACTGGAAAGAAAAAGAAGCTTTATTTCTCATGGAAAGACGTTAAAGAGATAGACCTTAACGGTGATAATTTATACTTTTTATTAAAAAATGACAAGATAGTTAAGATTGATGGAGTTAGAGATGCATATCGAATATTTATTGTCATAAAAAATAAAATCTAATTCAGGGAATCCCAGTGTTTATTGATAACATCATTTGACCAATTAGCCATAAAAGGAAGAAAATCCCGCCGAAAATTAGTACTATTTTTAATATAGGCCATACTGCAGATCCGTTTCCTGACGATTTCATTATTTTCTTCTTTTGTTGTTTGTAAGACGGGAGTGGACTTACTCCTGCATTTTTCCTCCACCACTCCTCATTCATTTTCGCCATTTTTCTCTGATGATACATCTCTTTCGCTAACCACTTCCAACCTTTATTATAAAGTCCTTTCTCAACTGGATCCATTTCATGATAATCTGGATCAGTATGAAGCCAGTCCTTTTCATCCTTCTTCATAAGTATAATATTTGATTTTAAGAATAAAAAAGGATTTCTCTTAGGGATTTAGTTTACTGAAGAAGTAGTACATATTGGCATCAACATATGCACGATCTGCTGCTTCCCTCGGCTTCATTCCTAGCGCTGCATTATTCTGTAAATTCTGTAAAACTAGATATTGATAGAATAGCTCTGTGCCCATCATTTTTTGAGCGTCTTTTAAGCTTGTGTTAGGCGGTAAAGATTCTGCAGCCTCCTGGACCTTCCACGGATCTACCTTAACGCCTCTGAGGTTAAGAGAAGCCAATCCAGCTTGGACATTCCTTAAATATTCCGCAGCTTTGTATTTCTCAACTTCTTTGTTAGCGTCTAAATATTCGTTTATCGCAGCTCTTTGTTGTGGAGTATATTTCTGCAATTCCTTATCTAACTGTTTTTCATCGTTTATAGCTGCAAGCCTGATTAATTCGTCTTTACTTACTCCTAAACCTGCAGCTTCCTTTGCAGCCTTATCTAATCTCTGCTTTGCTTCATCATACTTTGTGTAAAAGTCAGAATCTTTCGCTAGCCCTACTATTTCTTTAGGCTTAGTGCTCCCTAAGTTTGGCGTTAGCTGAGGAGCTATAGCCTCTATTGTTTGTCTAGCTGCTTTGTTTTCCTTCCTTTCCGACATGTAATTCTGAAGTCTTTCTTTTGCCTCACTCGCAGCACTTACGGTTCTCTGCGTTGTCTCTGCAGATGCCGAACCTACAGCATGCGACGCGAAACTTGCTGCACCTCTTGCTGCACCCGCTGCTCTCGCTACGCCCAAGCCCATCATTACCCACGTAAAGATGAATATTGGTCCCATCAGCCACAGCCATCCTCCCGAATAAGCTATGATAAACCTCAGGATTAGGGCGTCTACTACACCGCTTATCACGAAAGCTAGACCGACTTCAACTATAATATCGACAAACCTTCTAGTCCATTCAAATACCCAAAGTGCAGCCAAGAATGGAATCAAAGCAGCTAAAGTTAACAGTAACACTTGTCTGATTAAGCCCGCCATAAATATCGCAATAGTCAGTTCCAGCATAAACGTAAATGCCTGGGATAACGCATCACCGAATACGTTTGACGCAGTTGCAAGACCGAATAGAGCTCCAGTAGTAGTTAATAGCCCTGCCACATCGCTAGCCAGCATCTGTATATAGGTTGAAGGCAATATTTGGGATGCTAAGTAATTGAGAACTTGGGCACTCTGGTCCCAAATTATAACTCCTGCAGACGTAAAGATCCAGTAAACTCCCACCTTGTATATCAGATCTCTTAACAGATCGTAGAAGTCTCCATAGTTACCGAGAAATGCGTTAATTCCAACTGTCGCCGTCAAGAATAGTGGAACATATGTAGTTGCAAACGGCATAAAGACATTATTAAAGAAGTTATATGCTAAAGTCCCTACATTAGACGCCGAGTTTCCTTCTAGTGTTGGTACATATATTAGACTACTTATAGAACTAGCAATTCCAGAGTTTAATCCAGGGACTACAGATCCTACTCCGCTTATGAAATAGCTACTTAACGCCTGGAGAGCACTAATAAAAAATGATCCTATACTTCCAGGTTCTGCGACAAATGCCGTTTCCCCGGTGCCGTAATAGATCGTATTTCCATCAACATATGAGGCAGTAACTACAATATCATATCTGCCAGTTTCTGGTATAAATTCGACAATATACCCTGTAAACGTTTTACCATGACCTGCGTTAAATGTTTGATAGAAAGGTGCATTTACTATTGGATCTACAGAACCGCTAGGACAATATATTGTAATATTAACATTTGCCTGACCGAAATATGGTGAAACGACAACTACTATATATGCTGGTTGTCCAGGATCAAACACATTATCAGGAGCATAATTCCAATGTGCTCCTATCCCAAACGCTCCTCCTGGATAGTATTGATAAACATTAACATATACAGTAAGGACACCGTTATTTAATGCTGTAATTGTCCCATTATTAGATGTGTATTGTGCTGTAAGAACTGCAACAATAGCTCCAGCTGCCATCAGGGTAAGTCCGTATGTAAAGTCTTTTCTGATCGCTATTAACGCCATCAGTTCTATAAGTGCAGCGAGATAACTGAGAAATGTAGCTAATTGGGGGTTACTTGATCCAGTAGCTGCCATTACCAATAAGGAATTAGATAATATTAAAGCTGGGAATAAGAAAACCGCTAAAAATATTTTGACTTTAACTTCCTTCATTTCGGAAGATATACTATTTATAAATTATTCGTACTCAACCGTAATGGGGATTGCTATTCCCATTGGAGTTCCTATATAAGCTTTGTATACCTCGCCCTTTGTGAATGTATAATTTCCATATAGCTGTGCAAATACCATAGCATATCCGTTACTCAATTTATAGAACGGTTTACCCTGGGGTGTTGTTAATACATCAAAGGTTATATTATCGAAACCTATACTAATCGGTGTTGCTCTGATATAAGTTCTTTCATAGTAAACTACTTCTGCGTTCACGATATCCCACCACGTGATGTTAGGCAGCACAGGTCCAGAACTATTTGTATACGGTATTAAGAACACATAATATGTGTTGTTATGTTTATAGAATATTATCACGGACTGGTTAGGCTGTACTGTGGTCTGTGTTATACTTGAAGTAGTTGTTGATGAATTTGCGGTACCAGTTGAAGTAGTTGTTATAATACTGGGTGAAGTAGTTTGAGTAGAACTAGGACTAGTACTCGTCGGTTTATGATTTAGTAATATAAGTCCCATTATTACCCCTATTATTACTACTAAAGCTACTATTATACCTATTAACCCTTTATTCATTTCCTCTCCACCTTTTTGGTATTTAAAAATCTCAGAGACTTATTACCTTGTCTATAGTGGGATTATAATAGTATTTGAAATTCACGATCTGCTTATCAAATGTAAATATAGTATAAGGTAACGGATAGCTATAATATATTCCCTTAACAGCCTCAATCACTTGCGGAAAAGGTTCCAGAATACTCGATACTGGAGTAAAATTGTAATTAGGATACGATGTAAATTGAAAACCGAGCGGTTCTTCATTGTAATATGTAGCATAAACTACTACGGGATCGTAAATGAGCCATGACTGATTGTTACTATCTAATAGTCCATAAAATGATGTGTTTATTATCTGCAAGCCCTTAACATAATACCATATTGAATTCCATACGCCTACTCCGGTTAAGTCGAGAATACCTTTTGTAATGTTCCATGGGGAGAATACACTGAACAATGTTAAGCTATCATTATACATCTTATAATATCCACTTGTACTATTTCCGTTATAGAAAGTTGCCATCGAGACATAATAATCGTAGGCTGTAAGGTTCCCATTTGCAAGATGATATAAAGTATAGGCAAAAGCGACCAGGTTCAAGAAGTTATACCATTCCTCTTTCACCGTGACATTTTCGTTCATTTTTTGATAGATCCATGAAGGTGGCTGGACTAAATTATTTTGGACATTAAAAGAAAGATAGTAGTTTATTGTATTCCCGTTTTGTTGGGTATATTCTTGAGGAATTACTTCAATACTCCCAGCATTCCATGTTCTCTTAATCGAATAGTTAACAATGTTAATATGGTCATAAGTTGTTATAATAGTACTGTTAGGTTGGGGTTCGGAACTCCAAGTAGTATATGAGAAATAAGTACTAATATCCCTTGTGTTGTATATATTATTACCCACTTCAGTTGTTGGATTTGTACCGTTAAATACTTCAATTGTAATCGGAATTGTAATGCTGTAATCATACCAATTGTAAGTTTTTTCTTGGTAATTGAAAGAGGGATCAGTTGGGTAGTGATTAATGTATGTGACGTTTCCGCTCGTAGTCGTCTTAGTATATTGATATGCGGTTATCGTATATTGTAAATAAACAGTTTCTGGGACGCCTGGAGGTACATTTATGTCTCCCGAAATCTGAAACGTGTTTTGATATATGGGAGCTCCAGGGTAAGGTAACTCATAGTTTGGAACTGCCTCGTAAGAAATCTGAAAATTATTCGACGCTATAACGTTATTATTTGCTAGAAGGTATACTGTACCCCAAACTTTCATTCCGTAATATCTATTGATTATTGTTTGATTCCCGTTTTGAGAAGTCGACGAATGTGCGAGATACATATTCGTACTGTATGTAACACTCATGGTTAAAGTTACAGGATACATGTCGATTATTGAGTAAACTGGGGAGTTTAATGTTACTAAATCCGATGGAGGATAAGACCAATCTGTAGGAAAGCTTGTTGGAAATGTAACGTTTGACGGAATGAAAATTATTACATTATTTATTATTGGAGTAGGCGAGTAATTGGTCACGTGACTATAGAGGACACTCGCTATTTGTAAGAACTTCTGATAGTCTTCTGGAGATATTTCTGAAGCGTTTAAGCTCAAAGCCTTAAGCAGTACTGCGAGTAAATTAGAATTTCCATTTATTTGAATTGTATAGTTTGATAGAAGACTAGCTGGTACTTCTAATAGTGTCGAGATGTTTGGAGCAGAATAAACTACAGTATAGTTCTGCTGTGGTATAGGATGCGATGTTATGTTAATCGGCTTAGGCTGTGTTACTGTAGGAGGTGGCTGTATGGTGACTTGCTGTCCTAAGCTAGAATAATATGGTAATAGATATACAAATAATAAAACTAAGATGGCTAGTCCTAAAGCCCACATACTTCCGCTACGATAGTCTTTAGCCATAACTCCTCTGTTATTTATTAATTAATAAATAATGGGATGAAGATCCTCATAAGTTTAATAATGTTAATTTCAGTTCTCCTTATAGGAATAATTAAGCAGTATACACAATACATAATAATCAGAAAAAGGGCAAAAGAGCATGATGGGATAATTTACGCCGAGTCTGAAACTCCTAATGCCGCAGCCCTAACTTTTGTTAATAAAATAATCATTTACGGTAAACTGGGGAGTTTATCGAAATTTGCATTGCTTCACGAGAGTTATCATCTGAAACAGAAGAAACTCGCACTACTACAGCTGATTATTATGGCTTTCTTCACCTCATTGCTCTCCTATTCACTGTTTTTCCTAATAACAATCTATTTGTCTTATATAATGATAAATTGGAAAATAGAGCAGGATGCAGACTTATACGCTTTTAAGAACGCTACTACCTACGAAGCTAGATATCCGAGACCTAAAAGTAGAATTATAAGATTTCTAGTTTGGATTCTGGATTCGCATCCTCCAGATTATATTAGAATAAGTGAAGAATATAGAAGAAAAAATATATATTATCTTTTTTTGAAGGATATATTTACTGCTTAGCCTTCCTCTTCTCTAACCATAGAACGATCTTAGGTGTGACTATGTTAGTTAACTCATAGAAACCAGCTGCTGCTAGACCACCGCCAATGATATCCGTTACTGTGGCTGCATTTAGTCCAGCTACATTTACATTGCTTAATATTGTATTGCCTACGATTGCGGCACCCGCTGCAGCACCGAATGTATACCAGGTCGTTTCATGCATTCCGTTCTTTCTCATCTTTTTTCCTATTTGCACTAACTTTCTTAACATCCTTCTTCACTTATTTTCATATTTATAAATTAACAGATACTGATGAGTGACAAAAACAAGCAGAAGAAATCGGTAAAAACTCCGATTGAAGAAATGAGAGAATTGAGATGGTATGAGGTTCAAGGTTATCCAGTACTGTTTTACAGCGAATCGGATAGGGAATCCGAATATGGAAAGTTCATGGCAGAAGTTTCATCTCATGAGAAAATGTATGTCTATGCAAGTTACAGGGAGGAATTAGTAGAATTTGAAAAAGAACTGTTCTCAAACTTATATCTACAAATACCTAGGTTCTACGTAGGAATTCCAAAAAACGATAGGTTACAGATAATGAGGGGAAAAGAAGTAGACTTCCCCTTACCTATTTACAAAATTGACAGAGAGAAGAAACACAAAGATTACGTTATTCTTGAGGACGGTAGGTTTGCTAGGGCTTTGGTACCAGACATTAGAGAGCCTCCAGGTATGGATATTGAAGAGGCCTGTTTGGCTAGACTTTATCCCTTAAATATAATGCCGTTACACCTTGAACTTCTGATGAGGATAGAACACGTCCCAGAATCTAAAGTGGATTACCATATTGCTGCATTCAAAAGAGAATCCGCAAGAAGAAGCTTAGCTACAACTACCAGTTGGAGACAAAAGCATATGGAACATCTGACACTTCTAGAACAAGACAGATTGAATAATGCATCAACCCATAAATTTACCTATATGTTAATTTTAGTAGACAACGATCTTAACGTTCTCAAAGAAGCTACAGATTCAGTTATTGCTAATTCTAAGACGTGGTGTGTCACTAAACTAGATGTTCCGAAATACGTTCAGAAAGAACTCATAGAAAATTGGAGGATCGATTGGGTGAGACTTACAATGATTACGACTAATGTAAGACTCGGTTATCTCTATCCATTTGTAGATTCATCTATTATAGAGCAAAATGGTATATTTTTCGCAATAACTGATAGAGGATCTCCAGTAGTAATTAACCCCTGGGATAGGAAATACAAGGAAAATGGGCATATAATAGTGAGCGGGTTCTCTGGAGCTGGGAAGACTACTAGCATAGCGGCGTTACAGTATAGATTATTAAAGAGATTGAAAGAAAGGGAGGAGGACTTTTTCCTATTTGTCCTAGATCCTATAGGGAACTACAACCGCTTCTATAACGAGTTTATAGCTAAAGAACTCAATCTAGATGTAGAGAACAAATTCTTAGAGGAAGGAAAACCTATGGGTCTTGATCCCGTTCTCTTACATTCAATTGACCCTGCAGCAATGCCCGTTGAAATGGCGTTAAATTACCTCTATCAAGCGTTTGAAGTGCCAGCAGAATTAAAAGGAGTTATTGATATTGCTGTAATCACAGGACTGACTAAAATAAACGGGATAGAAAAGAGGATATCAAACTTAAGGGAACTTTATGAATATCTAAGAGATAGTAGCAATCTGAAAGAGCAGGAAGCCTCATACTATGTTGCCAGGGCAGTTGATGGAGCTTTCAGGAACATTTTCCAAGGTGAACCGCCGAAGTTCGAAAAAAACGTAGTTGTAATAGGCTTCAAAATAAACGACGTGACTACGCTTCAGACTGCAATGGGTTTACTTCTTAACGCTATTCTAGTAAAGTTATACTCACTCCCTAAGAGCATAAAGAAAATTGTGGTAATCGATGAGGCTCATAGAATACTTGCAAGAAGGGAGCTAGCGGATATAATGTCGAGGTTCTTCAGAGAGACTAGGAATCTAAATACATCAGTTATCGCGATGTCACAATTAATTACGGACTTTACGAATAACGAGGAAGCTAAAGCTGTCTATGAAAATGCTGCTACACGTATAATACTTAAGCAGAAAGATGATAAGCTGGTAGAGAAAGAATTAGCAGAATTTGCTGGGCTAACAGAGAATGAGATAGATTTCGTCCAGCACGCCTCCCCTGGAATGGGGATATTAAATTTAGGAAACATAAAGACCCCGATCTATGTGAAGCTAACTACAAAAGAACTGGAAGCATTTGAAACGGAGGAAGTTAAAACAAAAAAAGTTATTGCTTAACTACTTTTATTAGATAGTCCGTTATCAACATTATAAGTCCTACAGTTAGAAGTATAATTATCTCTACGAAATACACCGCAATGTTAGTATCTGCTAACCATATCGCCAATATTATTGATAAAGCCCCTACGATAGATCGCCCGTAATTTCCCAAGAATCTTTCTATGGCAATAAGTTCCTTATTCTTTGCAGCAGTACTCTTTTTAGCAGTCCCCATATTCTTCTTTTTTTCAGTCTTCTGCTTCTCTGTTTTCTTAGTAAAATAATAGTCTATTATTCCAGCTAATGTTTTATCGAACCCCACTGAAGTTTCTGGTATTGCGAGGATTACCAGACCTATAAGCAATGCGGTAATATGCACTTGCAATGAAGTGTGGATAATAAACCCCAATATTATTATCATTATCGCAACCATCATTTTAGCTTCACTGATTTCGCCCAACCCTGGAATTGCAATGTTCTTTCCTCCCGTACTCGATAGAGTTTCAGTATATGCGAATTTCTTCCTCATAAGTTTCAGACTATTTTTATATATCAAATTCGTGAGAAACATGAGCTGGATAGAAAAATTTTCGGAAATTATGAAGCAAAATAATATCACGGTGAATGTGAAGTTACCCGTCGTCGAGACGTATACTAAAATTTCCGTCCCCCTTTTTGTCGTTGTGCCTCGTTTTGACGGGAAATACGATGTACAATGTATCGGGGATGGAAAGTTGGTAGTTTCGGAAAAAGAACTTACAGACGAAAATAAAGCGAAAAAACTTGTAGAAGAATGTCTAAAATTTGTAAAAAATAACATTTAGGAATAAATCAAGTTACCCAGTGAATTTTCTGAAAAATATATCCTTTTTTGTAATCTAATGTTCTTTCCTAAATAATGTTCTTTATATGAATATTTTACATAATGTTGAATGTAATAATATATATGTCCCTTCTTCTCTCGCATAATTATAAAACCTATCATGCCGCATTTAGGACATAACACATGTCCCTTATCGTCAATTACTTCCATCACTTTCTCATTATTTTTCTTAGGAGGTGATTTTGTGACACTAGGTCTTTCCCCTAAAAGTATTTTTATCCTTGATGAAACACTTTTTCCAGAAAACACTCCTTTTTCCTTCAACTCCATGTACTTTTTCTTTAACTCCTCTTCTTCTAGATTATTTAACACTAATTTGTCTATATCATTAACCGATTTTTTGATTTTCAATTGTAGAATTTTTCGAATTTGTCTGTATTCGAACATGCCTACTGCAAATTCTTCCCTAAGTTTCTTTGTCCTAACGGAAATTCCGTTAAGGTAGTGCGCTATGGCGAAAGCTGCTAATACCCCTGCTTTGCCGTATTTCTTAGCATTTTCCACAATCGAAAGAAATTCTTCTCTTATTTTCTCGTCTCCAATCCTTAAAAAGAGAAGTTTAATAATGTTGTCGAGTTCCTGATTCTTCCAATCCCTCAATTTCATATACTGTAGATATTTCTCCTCATCAGAACTATCAACCTTTTTAACATTAACGGGGATCAGATTGTCATATCTTTCGTAACTGAACCTGTATTCATCAGTTATTACTTCGCCCGTACAACTGTCTACGAGAAATCCTTCATAGTTTTTTATGATAGTGCATTCTTCCAGGTTCATTTAAAGAATATAGCACTTTTAAAACCTGAATGTATTATGTTAAAAAATTCGGTATTACCAGAAACACCCCTGTTTATCGTAAAATAATCTAGAATATTTAGGTATTAGTTCTATAATGGAAAAGAAGGTTTTCAGTATTTATCTTCATAATGTATTTTAAAAATGCACTAATGACATGAAGAAAGCGAATTTAGTATATGCATTATCTGGAGCTACATTCTTTATTATAATAGGAATAATAATGCATAAAGATATTGCCACAATTATTAGTTCTGCCGTTCTAATAACATTGTCACTATTGGACGGTCCTTTCAAAAAATTAGTGAACCGAAATTAAGATCAGCGATATCCATCCCGATGTTTAAAAAGCAGAATTATTTAAGGTGGAAAAGTGCTCCCGTTCGATATTGTTATAAAAATAATGCTTCTAATTACTACCGTAATTTTTCTGTTCTATAGTGCAGTTTATCTACTACTATATGAGCTAAATGTTCAACCTAAGCTCGCAAGAGTGTATAGAAATCTTAGCGTAATTCTTGCAGGAGGTGGTATGATATTTCTAGCAATTTATTTAATGATTTAGATAGCATTGATATTATAATTTTAGTAGTATTAGCGAATATTGACAATAATACTGTAGAAGAAATAGCAAAGAAAACTGGAATTAGAGAAGAAGCAGTATATCATCTTTTAGAATTTTTAACAATAGCTGGGATTGTGAAGAAACAAGAAAATAAATACTATATTGATGAAACAATAAGAACTATAGCTCAACTTATGCTAGATTTAGACGATTTAGAATTTTATAGCATTAAGGTTTTGAAAAATTCTAACTGAGGTGGTAAAATGAAGGAAATAATAATAAAAACAGAACTCCCTTATAATTATAGAAAGCTTAAGGGATTTTTCATTTCTCCTGGGATTCTTAGACTATTTTATGACGTAAAGAGTATAGAAGTTGCGGGGAATTTATCATATATTATTAATAATAAATATAATGCCATACTTTATTTCAGTAACGTTGATGTCGTATGGGAGATTTATAATAAAAATAGTAAGTTAAAAGACAAAATCTCAGTGTTTCTATACCCTTTAAATGATAATACAATGCTGAATCTAAATTTTCAAACAAATAGAATACTTCCCTTGAAAAGGACATTAGAAAGCGAAGTTAAAGCTGAAGTAGAATTGCTAAAAAGTTTGTTAGACGCTTTGAGGAGGTTCTAATGAAGTTGAGAACCCATTACATCTTTTCGACGGGACTATTGACACTTCTGGACTCCGTACTCTTTCATGAATATTTTTACTACACTTTACTCTTTAGCGGAATAGTTTCAGTAATAGGTAATTCCTTGATTGATAGGATCGGCCATAAGGAAATTACAACCAGATACGGATATATCCCGGTAAGGACACCGTTGACCCACACAATCCCCAGAAGTGTAATTTGGGGTATTGCCTCCGTAGTCCCGGTCCTTATCCCCCTATTGATTTATGGGTTTAGCTATCACGAATACTATTTCTCACTTAACAATAAAGTAGTGTTACTAACACTGTTAAACGGTCTGGTTGTTGGACCCTCCCATATGCTCTTAGACGTTTTTACCGAAAGAGGAATCTACGTTAAAAAACACGGAAAATGGAGAAGATTTGCATTAGCACATTTCAGATATGATAACCCAGCAATTAACGGTTTAGCAATGATAGCTGGAGTAATAATGTTTCTAATCTCAATGAAAATATAACTATTATTCCTAATGAGATATTAATCTGGCAAAAATAAAAACAGAAATATTTTTAAATAACTTTTTACAGAATTAGAAATCGGGGATGAGGGGATGATGAGCACGACACGAGTTGACCTATGATAGGACGCCGTTGCTCTGACCTGACCCCCCTCATCCCTAATTTAATCTTATCCTCCTAACTATTAAGCTTTCTTCTCATTGAATTTTGAAAAACTGTTAAGTTAGAAGTAAATGCGCAAGTGTTGGATCCCAAGCGGGAGTTTTGTGTGCAAAATTTTCAGTAAACTCCCCAGTTTACTGAATAAAAATCCAGTTATTTTAGAATGAGTTTGCTTTTACCGTCGATTAAATATAACGAGCCTTCCAGCTCTTTCTCTATATCGAGGTATCCTATTTTTACGTAGAATTTAATGTAAGCAATTATTTTGTTATCCACGGTCAATGAGATATTAATAGAGGAAAGCTTGAGCTCCTTTTTAGGGTACGGTAATTGTGATAATATGTTATTGACAAGCCAACCCTCAACTTGTTTGTAAATCGAAACATAATCCAAAACGATCTGCTCGGTCACTGGATCAGCCTCTGTATTACCATCCTTACCCTATCCTTAACTTGAGAAATTTCTACTACGACCTCATCGTCAGCTAACTCCTCTATTGCAAATTTAAGTACTTCGTCTAGTTGAAAGTAGACCCTCAGTAACTTTACTAAGTACTCAATATTCTTTTGAGTCTGCAGAACTTCAGTCATATCATCTCCCCCACGAAGCTATATCTTCCTCTATTGCCATCATTTCCTCTCTAGCCTTCTCTATTTCATTCCTAACCTTAATATCATTTAGTAACTGCTTTAGAGTTTCAATATGCCAGCAGTGTCTTCTAAATGTGTAGCCTTCGCAATCGCAACTGCTTTTGACAACTTTCAAGCTTAACGGATCTAAAACAATTCTGGTATAGTGAACTACATCTTTCCTTGACTTACTTTGAATATCTGCGGAAATGATTATTCCTTCTCCTAGAGTGTAAAAAACTGAGGTTCTCTTTATCATGGATTTGGGGATTTGTGTGGAAATCATGTTTGTTCTGTGTAATGTTATACATTACACATTATTTAAATTTTACTGTGTAATGCGAAACGGGACACAATAATCCTAACTGTATCTTTTTAAGCCAAGTAGTGTAACTATTACCTATGGAAAAGAAACAAATCAAGATAATAGAGCCGGAAACTGACGAGATTACTATAACTAATAATAGTGAGGAATTACACAAACTGTTTAATGAGTTAAAGAAAGAGAGCGCTATTATTCATCGTAAACAGACTCCCTCCTAGCAATCCTCCATATATGAATTTGCTTTTTCTCGTTATCGAAAGAGACAAGAATTCTTATATCCCTTCCTACTCTTATCCTAAATATATCTCTGTTTTCATTATCATTCCAACCCTCCAGTTTCTTTATATCAAGCTCATTTAATTCCATTTTACTTAGCTTGTCTAAAGCCTCTTCTATCCTCTCTAATTCATCACTCTGGAACTCCCTGGGTAGTCTCTTAATTTTGATATGGAATACTAATTTCCACTCTTCAGCCATTTGACTGCACTTTCTTAACTAATTCCTCTATTTCTATAACTCTTTTAGCCACTTCCCTTCCGACCTCCGTTAGACTGATTAACCTCCTATAAGGAAACACGTTTTCTTTTTCCTCCTTTATTAGGTTAAGTTTGGCAAGTTCTTCCAACGCTCTCTTGATACTACCACTGTTAGTATCTGTTTTTTCAACTAACTCTCTAACAGTTAGACCCCTATTTTCCCTTCCGAGGACTATCAAAACCCTTTGGGCAACCTCACTTAAAGCAAACGGCTTTTTATCTGTCATGCTAACCGCTACATGATACTTTCAGTCTACTCTTCATTTAACATTATGTAATTTGTAATGCGAAACGGAACAGAGAAAAGATTTAAATAATGTGTAATGTATAACATTACACGATAGATATGTCAAAAGAATTAAAAGGAATCCCCATGTATAAAATCCTTGCATATTTAAGAAAGAAGAGAGAAGCAAAAACGATAATTGAAATAAGCGAAGGGGCAAATATTCCATACAATACAGTTAGGGATAATATCTACAAGCTAATGGCGTTAGGGGCAGTAACGTATGCTGATGGGAAATACATAATAACAGAGAAAGGCGAACAAATTCTCAACGAGTTCATAAAACAAATTGAAAGTTTGAAGGAGCTGGTGAATCCATAATGAGTTCTACATTATCCTATACTGAAGAAATAGTTCCTATTGAAAGATTAAAAGAAGATGATGAGTTCAGGTCATTAGTACCTCCTAACAATATGAAGGAACAATTAGCCTCCAGTATTGCAAAGAACGGCCAAACATTGCCGATAGACGTTGATGAAGACTATGTTATTCTCGATGGCTATACCAGAGTATCAATAATGAAGAATCTGAACTTTAAGGAAGTTAAGGTAAGAAAATGGAATTTTAAGAGTTCTGAGGACAGAGTTACTGCATATAAATTAATAGCTATGCTAAATTTACAAAGAAGACATCTAGAGAAGAATGAAGTGCTAAGGTTAATAAGGGAAGTTGCAGAAAAGATAGAAAGATTAAGTAAACAGAATAAGATACAAAAATCTGATCAAAATCCTACCACCAGTGGTAGGAATTCGGAAATGAAAAGTGAGAAAAATTCTTTGACAAGTCAAAGTATTTCAGAAGCAAATAATGAAACAAATAGGATAAGTTACGAATCTCTAAAAAAGGCTAAGGAAGAGATAGGTGCAAAGGAGGTGTCAGAAAGAGAATTAGATCGTTATTCAAGAATATCAGAATTCCCATGGTTAAGGCAGTTAGTCGATGAAGGAAAAATTCCCCTAAAGCCTGCATATGAATTATATACCAAAGCTAAGGATAAGCTTCAAAAGATTGTTAATCTTCCTCCAACGGAAAGGAGTCAGCTACTTACTACTAAGGAAGGCCGTAGAATCATCTTAGAAAGAGACGATCTACTACAGCTAATTTTAGACCATAAAATGGCTGTTTCACAAGCGATAAACAAGCTGAAGACTGAAGAGAAGTTAGCTAAGTCTAAGAGAAAGTCCAGGGCAAAAGAAGATACTGAAGAAGAAGAGGAAGATGAGACTGAAGAAGGACAGAGAGAGTTAGACGAAAATGAAGAATATCCGCTCTTAGAAGAATGGAAGAAGGCTAATGAGGAGCTAAAACAAGAAGAGGCTAAACAGTTAACTCCCCAGTTTACCACTAATGAAGATAATGAGTTAGAAGACTACTTAAGGCAATTATTAACTGAGGGTTTCGTAGAGTTAGACAAAACTAAACTATATCTGGTTACTCTTGACGGTAAAACGTATCTTATCAGTGCTAAGGCAATAAATGAGCTGAAGAGCGGTAAAGGAGTAGGTAAATACAAGAAATTAGAGGAATTCATACAGTCTAAGGGTTTGGGCTTTTACGACCCCGAAGAAGGAGCATACTCCATATCATATCAACTATTGGCGTGATGGAATTGCAGTTAAGACAGTGGCAGGAAGAGAAGTTAGGCGAAGCACTCAACGTTATTAAAAACGGTAAAACTTTGATACTTTCCGCAAACCCCGGAGCTGGAAAGACAATATTTGCATTACTCCTAGCGAGGATGTTAAACAAGAAGGCAGTGTTCTTTGTAAGGACTCACAGTGAGTTTGAGAGCGTTTATAAGAACGCTAAAATGTTGGGTATGAGTGTTGGTTTCCTCTTCGGTAAATCCTCCTCATGTGTGTATGCTGAAGGTAATGAGGATCCAGAAGACATTAACTGTGACCTATGTTCTTTAAAAGAGAAAATTAAAGTGATAGACGATAAAGAGCCTACTAAAGTCCTTGCTGAGATTAAACACGCTGAGGACTATTGCCCTTATTACTCTTTGAAATCAACACTGAAATCCAGGGAAGTTATAGTACTCACTTACCCTTACCTATTTTCCAGATACATAAGAAACTCACTCTTCATGAAGAAAGATGGATTAACTCCCTCGGATTATTTGGCAGTAATCGATGAAGCCCACAATATTTTAGAGGCAGACAAATGGTTTATGAAGAGAATTACTAAGAAAACAGTAGAGAGAGCAATGGAGGAAGTTGACGTAGTAGGGAGTTTAGGAAAAACTAATGTAATCGACATAAAGGATTACTTAAACTCTCTACTAAATTTCATGGAACAATTAGTAAGTGACGGGAAGTGTCATTCCCTACCCATAATTCCCAGACCGAACCCGGAGCTGTTAAGGAAGATAAATATGGCGACTGCTACTTACGTAAATTTGAATAAAGGACCTGTAAGCAAATCATCTTTAAGGGCTTTGAGTAAGTTCCTTAACGAGAGCGGTGAAGTATTCAATTGCAACGGGTCTCTTGTAGTTATTCCTAACAATTATTATGATGAAATGACTGAGGCGTTAAACCTATTCAAATATAAAGTGTTGATGAGCGGTACAATGCCACAGCTCTCTTTACCTAACTCGCACAGGATAGACGTTAATGTAAGTTTGGGAAAAGCGGAATATTATTACTGCAGTAGCGTTTCTTCATCGATGCGGAACAGAACTTCTAATGCGAGCATTTATGCGGAAATTCTTACTAAGATATATGATTCGAGCAGTTCTAATGTTTTAGTCTTCTTTCCCAGCTATAGTATGCTTTCTTTAGTTAAAGAGAAGATTAAGGGAATACCGGTAATAGAGGAGGGTAGGAAGATAACGCATTCTGAAATGCTTGAGCTATTGAAAGGTAGGAAGTATTTAGTATTTCTCGTAACAAGGGCTAAAGAAAGTGAGGGCATTGAATTCAGGGATGAGAAGAATAAGAATCTGTTTGATTCTTTGGTGTTAGCTGGTTTACCTTATCCTAACGTTTCAGATGACATGGTAAAGCATAGAACGGAAAGGTTGGCTAAGATTTGGGGGGTTAGTGAGGAGGAAGTGGCTAAGCAGATTACATTAATTACTATAAAGCAGACTATCGGCAGGGCTTTTCGTGACCCTAACGATTACGTTAAGATTTACCTTTGTGACAGTCGTTATAAGGAGTACTTTTCTGACTTGGGTATTTCTGAAAAAGAGATTAAGCTTTTTGCTTAGAATTATATTTTATGAAGGTTATTAAGCCCGAGACGGACGAGGTTTTAATAATTAACAATAGTGAGGAGTTAAAGAGGAGGCTGAAGATGAGGATCGTTAAAGTCAACGGTAAAATATGTGCAGTTATGGAAAGCCCTGAGGACATTGATCACTTTGTCAGATTATTAAATGCCGATGAGGAAGAGTTTGAGAAGGTATTAGAAGAAGAGATGAGAAAGCGGGAAAGAGATTAAGCTTTTTGGATAAGCGATTTTACTATTTATTTAGTTATTATTCCTAATGAGATAATATACGAAAAGAGAAAGATTTTTAAATATGTTTTTCTTTTTATCTTATTGTGGTTTGTGAGAAGTGGGAATTGAGGTTTTCAATGAGGAAAGCAAAGAACTATCATGAGTTTATGGAGTATGCAGTAGATAATTTCGTTGATAAAACAGTAATGTTAATACTTGAAAAATTAGATTTACTAAGAAAAGACCCACTAAAATATTCCAGAGAGAAGCTTGGAAGAGATAAATACGGAAATCCCATGTTCTCAATAGAAGTTACGGGTGATATAAGGATACTTTACAGCGTGGATCCAAAAAACTGTATAGTTTTCATTTGGGAGGTTGGGTCTCATAAGAAGGTTTACGGGCATGACCCTTAGCCTTCTCTCTTGCAAGTCTCAGTAAGTCTTCCTTAAACCTCTCGAAGTCCGCATCATTCTCAATAACTAAGAACCTTTCTCCATCCTTATCCTCAACAATTCTCATAATTATATGTTTGTTACTAGCATTAAAAAGGATATGCTGGTTTCTTCTCATTGAATTTTGAAAAATTGGATTGATAGTAGGATAAGCGCTAGTCGTCGTTTTTTAGCGTGAGAAAAATTGAAATAACTCCCCAGTTTACTGAGAAAAATTTTATATTCCTTCTCTTTATGCTAGAAAAATTTTAAAAATAAAGTTTACTTTATAAAAATTCCCTCTTCTTTTATTTTATAGAATTTTTCAATATTAGCTGATAATGTACAATAGATACAAGTAAGAAGTGAGATAATACAACACATATACATTATGCACTGATAAATATATATTACTATATGTCTTTGAATTGAATCAAACATTCCTAGATCTAAGCAAACTCTTACAACGAAAGAATGCGTTAATATTACAGCTATAGTTATGACAACACTCAAAATAATGAATGATATAAGAAGATTTTTCTTGTTCATATTTAATTAATTTATTTAAAAAGCTCTCTACATCAAACTCCCCAGTTTACTGAAAAATTCTATTTAACTTTCTTTTCTAACTCCTCAACTCTTTTCTTTAACTGTTGAAGTTCTTTAACCACTTCTTCTAGACTCATTTTATTTCCTTCCTTTTCCTTCATGTAGCACTCAAAAGCGTCTTTTAACACTTCATAAACGCTTACTTTCCTCTTCTCAGCTTCATCAACTATCTTCTTCCATAACTCGTCATCAGGGAAGTAAACCGATTTATAGCCTGGTCTAGGCATTTTACCTCAATATACTTTATTGTACTTTAATATAAAAACTTTATTGTACCATAATGTACCACAAAATTTAAATATCTGAAAGTACAATCTGGTACATAGCGGGGTCAAATGGTGATGAGCGACGGTGGACTGACGCATGATGAGCATGTTACGAACTGACCCCGCCTTATACTTCTTTGTACTTTATAACTAATAACTTTAATCCTGCCCGGATCTCAAAAATTTTGGTCAAAAGAGCAAGCTCTTACATTCATGGCGATAAACCTTACAATTTGTTAATCCTGATATTCCCAGTTAGTAAACCCATTTTCTGACCCCTTCTAAGGAGGTAACACTTTGTTAATCCTAGTTAAGGTTTATTAAGGGAAAATTTTCAATACAATTTTATGGAAAGTAAGATTGAGAAACACAAGAAACGTTTTACGATTACCCAGCTTATTTTAATGATAATGGCTAAAGCTCCAGGGAGTTGCTGCAGCTTAGAGTATCTTAATGAAAAGACTGGAGTAGATAAAAATGAGCTGTTAGTTTACTTATCCAGGTTGGCACAGAGGGGTATAATAGAGAGGAAGTGGCATAAAAGCAAAGCTGGAAAAGAGAGGATGTATTGCCTGAAGTATAAGGAGGAGATACTATGAGAATTCCAGAATATATAAGAAGCTTTTTATTAGCTTTAGGTGGTGCATTAACAGGTTCTATCCTTAAAATATTTAACCTTTATACTTATGTATTACCTATATTTTTAGTATCGATTTTATTTATGGCATTAGGTGTTAAGTTAGATAAATATATTCTTGATAAATACTATTCTTATTTTAGATGGAGAAGAAATAGAATAAAAATAGGAATTATAAGCATTCAAGGTCTTGAACCTAAAAATGCGATAAGCTGGAATAGTCCTAATTCAATATTTAAAGGGGAAATAAACGAGCTAAAAAATATTTTGAGTAAAGAGTTATCGAACGCACTACGTTCACGAAATAACGCTAATGAAAACGATACTGCATTAGATTTTAATATTATTGATATTACTAAAGAAAATCTATCTAAATTCGAAATAATAATTAATCCTTATGGAGGATCCTATCCAGAAGAGGATCCCATAAACCTCAGCTCATTAAATAAAATTTTAGAATACATAGAGAATGGTGGCATCTTTGTTAATATTTCCGATGTACCCTTCTTTTGGCAAGTCAACCCAAAAACCAAAACATGGGCAATAAACTATAACGGAATTCAATTTCAACGTCCGTTAATACAACCTTTCGCTTATGAATATTTTATCATAAAAAAGCTCAACTTTTTAGTAGCTCATCCATTAAACCCTATAAGATCTTTTAATGTTAATAATATACAAATACCTCCAGACATTGCAAGACCTATTCTCTTTGACGATTCACTAATTCAAACTGGTATTGTTAAAGACTGTATTAGTGATGTTACAGTCAGATCTACAGATAAATTACCAGACTACTTAGGTAGATATATGAAGTATAGCTTCATGATAAGGTTAAGGTTAGGAAAGGGTGAATTTTTGATATCTACCCCACCGTTAGATAGGGATCCTATAAAGAAATATTTCTTTGAAAAAATTGTAATATGCTTAGGAGAAATGATAAAAGAAAGACACAAGAATTTTAAGAAATAATAGAGTTAAACTTGATGAGATATGTTACGTTTTAGACTTTATTTGCGTTCTACTTCTCTTTCATAACATGATTCTATTTGCTTCAACATGCAACATAAGGCGTTCTTTTGTTCGTTCTATTAAAACGTATTCTAGCTCGGAAGAAATATGTTTACCGTATAGAGAAGAGTTCATAAGGACTTACGAATTTGCGGTTAGACAGATAGGGGTAGGCTTTACTGTGTAAGTCCTAAATTATTAAAGAAATTAAACTCGTAAACGCGGAAAACTCCTTTTCCTTAAACCGTAAGTAGAAATCAAGTTTTTCACTTCTTCTTTTTCTCATTAACATGGACAGGTAAATCGGAAACTTTGACGTATTTTCAAAACGTTTCTGAGAAAACAAAATAGCCCTTTCGAGCCCGTGACCCGGGTTCAAATCCCGGCCGCGGCACTAATTTTTAATTAAATTGAAAGAGGTTTACGTTCTCTATAAATATAAGGGATTTGCAACAGCGAAGGATATTTTTGGAACGCTTTCACTACTTAATAATAGAATGTGATAGTATGGTAGGGATTAACGTGAATAAATTAGATAACGAGCAAAAAATCCGAATATTAAAGAAAGCTACAGAAAAACATGGATTAAGTTAAGTTGTGGGTCATTAATGCATCCTTTGCGAATTCAGTTTATTTAAAGAATCGTAATGAATTTAATTAAATACCATCCTACTGACTAGGTAAAGATCCACGCTAAGCAGTTTACTTTGTTGTATTCATCTTATTCATGAATTATAATTCGCAAAAGAAACTTGAATCGCCCAATTTACCCAATTTTACCGGAGCTCTTAAATAACATGATAAGATTACATAGAATTCTGAAAATGTAAAGTTTCTAAGTTGGATTGGACAACAATTGATTAACGTTGCTGATCCCTTATGGTAATTTTTAACAATCAGTTACGTTGATGATAAAATATGATTCTAAAATAAGATAGAAAACACATATTAATATTGTAATCAGTGCATGAATGGCTCGTCATCTTTTCTCTGTTTCTTCTTCCTCATCACTTAGGAATCTATTTAGAAATTCGTCTACATATTGTTTCTCTCCAAATATAACTATATCATCAATTGCTTCATCATAATACTTTTTAATTTTATTTATCAGATTTGTCATATTATATATATCGAAGTCTAGAACTTCTCCACCAGATAGTTTATCCTCTTCATATACGATTATTATCATGTTTTTATATACGGAAAATCTAAACGCAGATATTATCTTGCCATCTTCAACTTTTTTATAAAGCATTATTAACATTAGGGGTTCTGTGATTCCGTGCCTAGTGTATTCAGCATGTTTTATCATGAAATAATAAGAAGAGAGGGTGAATATATTTTTACTCTTGATTCTTCTGAATATACTTTTCGTAGAACGAGATTGCTTTTCGTAGATTAGGCACCTCTTCCTCATAACTGGCTAGTTCTGAATAAGCCCTAGCTAGAAAAAGGTAGTCTTGAAGTTTTTCTGCAGTTTCTATTGCTTCTTTAAGAAATTGTACTATCTTCGTCCTCTTGTAAATATCATAGAGGATGTTTAGCTTGTCTTTACTATCCTCAAGATTTTCTATCTTTTCTAATATTTCCACAAGCAAAGATGGGTCTTTATTCGATAGTTTGTATAGTGGTTTTAATTGGCTATTGTAATCTCCAAGTTTTTCATAAATTTGGATTGCTTTTCTTAGATCTTCCTCATTATCTGATATTGAAAGTATATCCGCTAGAATTTTTTCATTTCCTAAAACTGTTGCAATACTTTTCGCCTTTTCTAGTAGTTTAGTGTCATTATAATATTTAGCTAATGAAGCATATGTTATTGCAAGATCCTCAGAGGGAATTTCGAATTGTTCCAACAATTCTCTCGCTTCTTCTACATATTTGATTTCCCCTAATGCTAGACAAACTTTCGCCAATAGTTTTTTGCTTAATATATTTATCTCTTTTTTAGAGTTTAATACTAAGCTTTTTAGTGTGTTATACGCGTTTAATAACTCACCTTTTTGAAAATAAGCTAAAGATAAATTATATAGAATAACATTTTTATCTTCATTATTTAGATTATACTCGCTAAGTAATTCTTTAAAGGTTAAAATTGCAATATCTGGCTTTCTTTTCTCTAGATATATTAGCCCTAAAATATTTAGGATAGTAGGGTTTATCTTCTCAATTTCATTCGCTATAGATAATGCTCTATCTAGGAACTCCATATTTTTATATTTTTTATAAAGATTATAATATTCTTGAATAAGTGCAGTATATAGAATATTTCTCTTCTCCTTGTTCTTCTCCTTTTTTAGTTGTTCTTCAAGCTCTGCTATTCTTTCCATTTTCGTGAAATTAGGAAAGGAAGCATAAAATTATTATGGGAACATTAGTGTTTTTCATCTAACTGTATAATTAATGCATTATATATTTAATAGTCCTTAATAGTTTCAAGGATTGTCTTTTCTTAGAGTTTGATAAAATATTTAAACCTTCTTTTACTAATACATTTTTATGCCAGTTGAAGAAGTTGTAAAGGTTTCTCGTAACTATCAAGTGACAATACCAGCAAAAGTAAGACAGAAATTCCCAGTAAAAGAAGGAGATTTAGTTAAGGTAATTTACGATGAAAACGAAGGAGTTGTAAAGATTCAGATTTTAAAGAGCTAAAACCAATTTAATAAATCATATATTTTTTCCATGAATCTTTTCTTATTTATTTCATAAACTATTTCAGCATTAGGTTTGTCAGACCAGCTAGTGTCGGCATCGAATCTATCTACTAGTGTCATACCTCTTGTAATATTATCAGTATTGTCTATTACTACAAACCTTTTCTCTTTCCTTATTGCTACCCTCTCATCGATCGCTATTGCAGTAGTAATTGCATCAGGGTGAGGATGTCCATTTATCTTCTGAATTGTTGAGGAGTATTTCCTATAGTGTGAATACATTGAAACGTAAAGTTCACTCATTTTGGTCTTCATATTTTTAATTAAATTCCATTCTTCGTCTGTTACTGGATAATTAATTATAACGTCCCACGGTACCATGGTAATATCAAAACCAGCGTTAAATACTATTTTAGCAGCATCTGGATCTACCCAAACATTAAACTCTGCCACTGGAGTAATATTGCCTATTCCAAATACTGCCCCACCCATTATCCAGACTTTCTTAATTTTCTTTATTATCGAATTATCCAATAAGTAAGCTAGAGCTAAGTTAGTTAGAGGCGAAATCGCTAAGAATTCCAATTCTCCCGCATACTTGCTTGCCAAATCTATTATTGCTAATGCAGCATGCTTCTCTTTGGCTTTTAACCTCTTGGGTTCTACCAATATATCTCCTATTCCACCTTTTCCATGAACCTTTTCTACTGTCATGTAATTTTTTATTAATGGCTTGTTAGCACCAGGGTAAACTGGAATTTCACGGCTGACTTGTTCCAAAGCCCATAGCGCATTCTTTATCTCTTGGTCATATAATATATTACCCTCAACAATAGTTAATGCAACTACGTCAATGTTGTTCTTTAACAAAAGATATAGGCTTAATACGTCATCTTCAGCAGTATCACAATCTATTATAAAATGTCTCATGATTATTCTATCACAATAGCTGGACTTAAAGGTAATGCTTGAGACTTCTTTCCTTTTACGTCTGGTACTGTGGGGTCCTCTGCGTTGTATATTACAATCTCTGAAACTGCCAATCTCTTTAACAAGAAATTCATATTCTTCACTATTATTTGCTCTTCATCCACCTCATTTTTCAATAGGTAATCCCTTATAGACTTATCTAATTTAGAGACCACGACATAAACTTTTTCAGCAATCTTATCTCCAGTTTTCATAACGAATTCTCTTAGTGGGGTTCCGTCATTAATTGCACTTATTGCATTTTTCATTAGTTCTTTGACTTTCTCACTTTCATTAATGTATATTACTACTTTTTCAGCTTTCTTATGTACAAGGTCCTCCAGCTCCCTTACATTTTCTATGATCTCGTTAATATAGGATATCTCAAGAATTGCATCTGGATATAGATCTAATTCATTTGGTTCTGGATACTTTTCTAAAGAGACAAAAGTGCTTGAGATTTTATGCCATAATTCCTCTGCAATATGTGGTGCAAATGGTGCAAGAGCCCTTATCCATATGGACGATATCTTCCTTATTACCTCTTGATTGGGTATTTCAATTAGATCAAAATAATCTCTTAAAACATCATACATTTCATAAAGAAGTAAATTTACAGCATCTCTAAATTCAAAAGATGTGATGTCATTCTTCACCTTTTCTATTATTTCCCTAGTTTTAGAAGAAAGCCACTCATCTGCTGTTCTTAGCCCTTTAATCTCAGTGTTAATACTTAACAATCTATCAATTAGATCATAAACCTTCTTTAGTTGTTCAGCTATTGGGTTTACCAAATTTTCATTAAAGTCTAAATCTTGCAGTAGATCGGAAGTTGAAGTTAATGTTATTCTTACTGGATCTACCCCAAATTCTTTGATTGCTTTTGATAGTGTATAAATATTTTTTAGACTTTTGCTCATTTTTCTTCCTCCAACCCTCACAAAGCCATTGATTACAATTCTTTTAGGAAGGTATTTCTCACCAAAAATTGCAAGATGATTATAAATATAAAATGGTATATGATTTTGAATTAAATCTCTTCCAGTATGTCTTTGATCTACCGGATACCAATATAAGAATTCTTCCCTTAGTTGAACGAGATCCGCGCCATATTTCTTTTCCAGTTCTTTAGTATCTCCTTTTCCTAGAAAGATAAACTCAAAGAGCTCATTATCAATGTCGATGGGCATCTTGTAGATTATCGTATATAGGACGGTGTACAATGTGGAGTCACTCAAACTTTCAACAATCTGCGACTCGTCCCATGGTAATTTAACTCCAATACCCCTACTTCTCCCTATGGGTTCTCTTCTAGTATTGAATATAGTTTTTTCTAGTTCACTTTTAGCTAGATTTGGTATTAACTCAATATTATTAATAGCCTTAAGTACTGACGCTTTCCACTTAGGATTATCATAAGCTATAAACCATTGATTCTTTATCCTTTTGGGTACGATTTCAGCTCCACATCTACAGTAAATTGGACCATTCGAAATTTCATAAATAGTATCGTATATGTTTAGAGATTTCAGTAACTCTATTGTATTTTTTCTTGCCTCTTGAACTTGCTTCCCAACGATGTTTTCCTTTACGTATTGTTTTAAGAAGTCTGGAACTAGAGATAATATTGTATCCTTCATATATCCCTTATAGTACTCAGTTCTGTAGATACTTTCCATGAAGTCCTTTAACGCATAAGTGTTTTTAGTTTGTAAAACTGCACTTTCACCGGGAATCTCGTCGAGTTCTTCAGTCTCTATTACTGGTATTATTTCAAATTCCTTATTAGCCTCAGCAATTGCTAAATAATGAAATGGATCATGAGCTGGATAACTCATTACAACTCCAGTTCCTAGCGATGGATCAACGTATTTGCTTTTAATAATCTCAAGCTTTTTTCTAGTTACTGGGTTTATAGCGTATGATTTAACGATATCTGATATAGAAATAGTTTTTATCATTTTCATATTTTTCTGATAGGATAATTTCTTGTAGGCCTTCTCTGATATTATGAAATTCTTACCCTCATATTCAACCACTACGTAATTCGCGTCAGGGTTTACCATTAGTGCGACTACCCCGAATATTAGCTCTGGTCTTGAGGTAGCTACCATGAAATTATAGGACTCGCTACCCTCAAATAAGATAACGTTCATTGTGGTGATTTCTGGTTCTATATCGCCTCTTGTATCATGCATGCCAACTGGAAAATTATCATTAGGGCAATAGCCAACAACGTCATCTTCAGTAACTAAATAACCCAGTTCTTTTAGTTTCCTTAATTGCCAATGAACGAACTTCTCAAATCTAGTACCAGTTGTCGTAAAAGATCTCCTCCAGTCAATACTCATTCCAATAGATTTCGCCGTATTTTTCATTTCTTCTTTAAAATATTCAGCCAACTTATATGGATCCCCCAGTTCCTTGAGTTTATCTTCTGGTACTCCATAAACGCTCTTAAAGAACTCTATCATATCAACATCCCCTCTTCTTATTGAATCGGCTATAGCTAATACCGGAGTACCTGTAAATTGAAACGCAAACGGGAATAGTACGTTATATCCTCTCATCCTTAAGTATCTAGCGTAAATATCTGCAGTAACATAGGTTCTCCCATGACCCACATGCATTGGGCTATTTGTGTAAGGAAAAGGAACTGTAATGAAAAATTTTGGTTTAGAGTAATCTATATTTGCTTCAAATACCTTACTTTTTTCCCATTCCGCTTGCCATTTAGAAGCTATGGAATTGAAGAAATCATTATACATAAAACTAAAATGTTTTCTAATCTTAAAAACGTTATAACTTAAGACTTTTTATATGTAGAGAAGTTAGCCGATTTCCGATTTGTTCTAGATAGTCTAGTAGCTTCTTTAATTCCTAGAATTATACTACTAATACCTATTATACCGACAACACTAAGCACTAATAAGAATCCTATATCTATAGCATCAAGATTAGGTATTGGATTTCCAGTTGATATTGCAAAGTTGTCAATAACTGGAAAGGCTATTATAAGTAAACCCACCATAGTAAATACCAAACCACCATAGTAAAGTACTCTCCCTGCAGTTTTCCTCGCAACATATGACATCTCCTCCTCTGTTAACCTTTTTGCACGCAATATATTACCAAATATTGTACCAAATATCATCTGCATAATCATTGTACCTATTCCAAACATTAGCCCAGGCAACGGGGCATAAACTATTGAGGGTAACTGGGGTGCTAAAACAAACGTTATTATACTAGCATAGGCTCCAAACCCAAAACCAGCAATTAGACCATGAACTATAGTCATTTTTAACGGTATATCATGCAATTCTACTCCACTAGTTTTGGTACTATGATGTTTGCTCTTAAATAGAACATCTATTGGCAAATGCAGATATCTCCCTTTTAGTATATAAGAACCAGCAATAGCCATGACGATTCCAACTATAGTATATACTGGACCATCCAAATTGTATTTTTCGTAGATAGCTGCGAGACCTATAAAACCTAGTGTGGTTAGAAATGCCCTCTGAATGGTAAAACCTAGTGAAAATAGAAATCCAGCTTTCATTCCTTCTTTTGAACTATATTTTCCTACCGCATAACTGAACGTTATTGGCCATGTATGCTCATCTGGAGTTGCACCATGAAGCATACCTAAAATTAACGAGATTACAAGTATTTCTGAGAGAGTTAATCCTTCTGGTGGATTTAGTAGTGTGGATAGGCTTATCATTTTCTCACAGTATTAGGGTTACCCTAATAAGATTTAAATTTTTCTGTCAACAATCTAAGTTAGATGATTGATTCGCCAGCGTCTGAAAAATGATGAAAGTCTTAAGTGATGATTAAAAAAATTAAAATACAAATTTTCCAAACTTTCCCCTTATAAATACACCCAATACTAAGAATGTTGCTGCAAATCCTACAACTGCTGGAATTGCCTGCCTCCATTGCGGAGCTAGAAACAGTAAATCAACAACCCATATTGTTATTATAAGGAATACTGTTAAAGGAACCAATATTAGCAGCCAAGTTGTGATAGAGTACTTATCTTTCATAATGTATCTTACTTCAACTAGGGTTTTAAGCATTATCCATAAAAATAATTTAATTGTTCATAATGGATCTTTTTCACGAAATCTAGTTATTTTTTAATACTTTCATTATCTCATTATACATTTCCTTATCTCTTTCCTCTATTCTCTTTAACGACCAAGGGAGCAATCCTTTCTTTTTAACTCCATTTAGTACAGACTTTAACCAAGATTCATAAACTTTCCCAGATTGCAATTTATAGTAGAACCCTTTTAAGATATTTAATGCATCATCTTCATTAATACCTTTTACATTTACTAAATATCTGGATGCAACATAAAGTATAAATCTTTTCCTTGAGTCTTGTAATCCTTTTTCTAAAACCTTATCTACCCACGAATAATCTGACGATTTTTTAGGTGGAGGTGGAAATTTTCCTTCCACTTTAAACAAGAAATTTCCCTCATTGTCATAGATTGAGGAAAAACCATCGGCATACTCTATATATCCAGCAGGCGTATCATCGGGGTAGTGAAGAATAATTCTTCTAACTTTTTTCTCTTGGCTCACAATAGATGATTGATATTCAAGGAAAAAAATATAGCTTAAAATCTGTACTACTACTCTAAATGCAAATATTAGTAGAACTACATCCCAAGAAAAAAATCGAGAAACTGCTAAAGGAAATAAAAACTTTATCTCCATTTGATGGATTTGATATACCCGACTCACCTCTAGGTATACCATCACCTATGCCATCATTTGTAGCTTCGTTAATTAGATACTCTCTATCTCTAGATAAAAAAACAATAATTATAAACCAAAGACTATTAGACGTTAACGAATTATTTATTCGTTCATTGTCAATAACTGCTAAGATGTTAGATGTCCAGCTAGCTTTTACAAAAGGAGATAAACCAAAATATGGCAAAGAAGTGGGCTATTTGTCGTCAGATGATGCTGTAAATGTGGCAAAGGAATATGGTGTGAAAAGTGGAATGATGATAAGTTTAAGAAAAAACGAGAACGAAGTTATGGCTAGATTAGAGTCAAATGCTGATTTCTTCCTAGTTCTTAGGATGAAAAACGTAGATCAAATTAAGTATTATGGTTCAAAGCTTATTGATAGAGCAATCCCTTATTTAATAGTGATAACTGAAAAGAATAGAGAACTAGTAAAGAATCTTGATCAACCTTATTTCTTAGAGAATGAGATATTTTCAATTATCAAGTCGCTTGATAATTTGGGAGTAAAGGCAGTCTTAATTTCATCTCTAGGTGATTTGAGCTTCTTCGAAAGGCTATACTCAAAACTATGAAAGAATGGCAAAAGGTTGAGATTTAAGTCTGAAAAACTAACTTAACTGAGTACGAATTTGCTTTATAACGTTAAGAATTTCTTGAGCATGGTCTGGCATTTTATTTATTAAATCATTGAGCTCGAGGTACCAATAATTTTCCTTTTTAGCATCAATTAATTGCACATAAACTTTCCTTCTAGTTGCTATAACTTTCTTTACACATAAAGAACTTTTATTGCATTCTATAGAAACTTCTCTCTTATAGATTATTGTTAAAAGTTGTTCCAAATTACGTTTAATATCTTCATTTATATTTATCTTTTTACCTTCTACTAAAATTTCCTTTATCCCCTTGTTTTGTTTGTAGCAAATCTCCTGGGTGTTACAATTTTCACTCATTAATACTAAAGATTCGTATAATCTGTTTTCTATCGATGCAATATGGTAAATGAATGAATTTGCATCAATCTCATTTCCATCGTAAGTTATTCTATCCTTGTTTACTCTTATATAAAACGGTTTTTTCTTGTTTCCGCATCTTACACTTATCCTAACAGTCGTATTACTTCTACTTATGAAAATTACGATATTACCCACGGAAGCAACTAATTTCGAAGGTGAATAGGATTTTATTGTATACGCTGTACAAAAATTTTCGTAAGCGGCTTTCCTAATAACATTAAAAACTATAGTGTCAATATACGCTAATATCGCATGCATTCATTTACCCTAAAAGTAATTTTTTCAAACTCCTCTAAGGTAATGCTTGGTACGAAGATTCTCCAACTTTCGTCATTAAGTGAAGGCATACTCATTATTGCATTTAGAAGCTCCCTACAAGACTCTATAGAATCATCCCATTTCTCTTGATTTTCTATTACATAATCCTTGAGGAACATTAGAGCATATAATATCTTCCCTTTTCTCGCCAACTGTAAAGCTGTTTCCATCCAAAAGAGTTTATGAAAAATATGTATAAAAATGGTTAGCAATAATAAAAGGGCAAAATGAAAGAAGAATCTTACCAACTCCTTGAATATGTTATAGAACACAGTTTAGAAGGAACTTTTACTGCATTAGAAACGAGTAATGGAACGCAAATCGTTTTAGCTAAGGAAGATCCTCATACGTTAACTGCAATTCTCTGCATTGATGGAATAGCAAAAAGGATAACAAAGAGATTTACCAGAACCACTGTTCATAAGGCAATATATGAGCTAATTGATGAGATAGAGAATATGATATCGCAACCTATAGAGGAATTAAAGATTTCGCAAAGAGTTTCTTTCGAGAATTGTATAGAGGAAAGAGGAGAAGAAGAAAAATCAAAGAGAAGAAAGAGGGAAAGACCAAAACCACCTTCAATTGACGAATACAAGAGAATTGAAATACCGCAAAAACACATTATTCCTTTATTGCATTTAGGTGAGAAAAAGTATTTGTCTTTAACATTGGAATTAGGCGTGATAGATATTATGGAATTGCCGTCTTCCTCGCCAATCATCGTCGAAAGAAATCAAGTCACACCATATAAAATTAGAGAAATGAGAACAGTATATAACGTTCTTTCATTATTTAAACTAGATAGATTTAATACTTCGAATCCTTTCTCGATTATCAGTTTAAATGGAAAATCGTTGACTTTCTTTACTGCACTATACAACGATGTTGAGTTGTTAGGCCAGACTTCCGTCACTATGTTGCAGAGAAATCTAAAACTAGTAAGGCATGAAGTGACTATGTTCTCAGTAAGTAAAAAAGGTAGTTTACATACTGAAGAAGTTGAAATATTAAACAATAAAAATAGTTTAGATAGAAATAATGTCAAAGTCGGCTTATTCTTGAGAACTGATGATGGCAATATCGTTCAGATCGGTGATATAAATCTTGGAGAACTTCATGAGAAGAACGTATTTACGGTAAATGAATATATATATTCTTCATTATATATAATGAGAAATGAGGATTACTCGTTCTTTGATAACATATTAATGAAGTTACTAAACACTTACATTGCAAAGAGTAACTACTCTAGGTTGACTAAAGATATAATAGAGAGAGAAACTAACGTTAACTACTCGATACCTATAGTGATGAGAACCTTGACTAACCATATAGAACTAGCTAATCCAATCTTATATTGGTACTCTAAGGAGATTTTGAACAGTGACGAAATATGTACGAATTGTCCTATTACTGAATACGTCAACAAACTTAATGAATTCTTAAACAATTACGTAAAACTAGGATATTTTAAAAGCGTTTTTCTCTAGCAGAAATATACGCTACCAATAAGAACAAAAGTATAATAAATAAAAATAGTGCATAGTAGTCTACACTTACATCAATACTTTTTTCCTCAACTGATATGACGTTAGCAGGAATATATAAATTGCTTCCACCTTTTATTAATGGTATTATTAAAGTTACGTTTGTCGATGAATTAACCCAAACGATCCTTACGTATTCATAAGATGTTGTTGAGGGATATATTATGGGTAATGGAAGTGAAAATTGACCATTGGAATCAGTATGACCTTTATAATAAAGTTGCAAGTTTGATAGATTATCGCCAAGATATACGTAGAATTCTTGATTCGGAACAGCAGTAGCGTTATTTCCTAAAAGTTCAAACGTTAGAATGCTTTGTAATCCTATTATGAAATTTGGAGAAACAAAGAAAATTTTTGAGATACCATTATCGGTTCTCCATCCAATATAACTTATATTCGACCAAGGTATCGGTGTAGTAATGTTCAAATAGTATATCTTACTAGCGTTAATAATTTCATATAAACTTATATTGTTATTATTATCCAAAAACACTATACTCAGTAACCCTCCTCTAATAGCTGGCAAAGTGCTATTAATAATTTTAAAACTTGAGTTTGGTAATTTAATTTGTAATTCTCCATTATTTACCGAATATAACAGAGCATATACTTTTTGCGAGAGATCTGTTTTTGTCAAATTTAAATTGCTTCCTAAAAGTTCAATCCCGACATTACTTCCATTATAATACGTAAAGTTAACCGTTAAAATAAGATAATTCAATCGTGATATATTATAGAACTGAGCTACATAACTACCACCCACTAGCCCTTCTACTGTCTCGTACGTTGGAGTTATGTTAATAATTTTGGCAACTCCAAGTTTCCACGTTGGAGAGCTAACGATATCTGGTGATAAGTAAGTTTCTCCAGCTATCATTGGTTGACTTTCTAAACATTTAGGTGATGCGATGTAATATACGTAGGAAAAACCATAATTTTGAAACCAACCTGCATATTTCACCTCAGACCAAGGTATAGGCGTTATATAAACTACTCTAGTAATGTTGCCGTTCAATGAAACATAGACAACTGTTAAATTACCTTCTACATTTGAAAATTGAATTAAAAGAAAACCACTCACGCTAATTGGTAGATTATTTAGCACAATTCTCAAACTAGTGTTGGGAGTCTTAACTAATAATTGGCCAGAAGTTACAGAATAAATTAACACATACGGCTGTTGATTTGCTGGTTTTTTCAAATCTACGTGTCCAGCTAGTATTATAGCGCCTGCTTGAACTCCTGATAAATAGCTATACCTAGTTGAATAGTTGAAGATGTAATAATTAGAAAAATTTACTTCTTGTACGGCATAGCTATAAGAAGAACCTATTACTGACTCATAAGTCGTATTATGAATCACTATTGCAGTTCCGTTGGACCATAATGGACTGCTATAAACATTATTTCCGACTTGCTGGTAGGATAAAATCCTTACTATGTTAGGCGATATTATCAGTATCGAGAAAGATGAGGTTATTAATGTAGATAGGGAAAGTAATAATATTACGAATGCCAGTAGTGCTCTCATACTCTCATCCCTCTTCTTATCAATAGCACTAAAGATGCTATACTAAGGGATATTGAAGCATAGCTTACATATTCGATCTTTTCATCAGAAATCACTATAGTATACTTACCTGGAGGGAGAATTATTGATTGATTTACGATTTTTCCGTTAATAATTAAGCTCTCATGTATTGGAAGGTAAATTGAATAATTCGACTCTATAACTTCAGTAATTTCGCCAATCCCCATACTCGTTGTTATTTTAGGTTTATAATAGGATGAAAAGATTGATCTATTATCTACAGTTACTCTACCTCCTATTATGGTTAAGGTACTATTAGTAATAATCTCAATTGTATTGTTCTTTACCAGACCTTTTATTCCACTAATGTTCTCAATCTGCGTTGGAAATACTATTTCAATTTTTGATGGTGTCACGTTAGAGTAAACTATAAGACCTAGTGGTTTATCAAAGGGTGAATAAATTACTTTAACTGAAGAATTAGAGTAAATGTATGAAAACATTAATTGTGGAGTGTAGTTAGGTATAGCTGGAATTGGAAATCCAAAATATAGAGGATTCTCAATAACTCTTGAATTATATATGAAGTACTTAACGTTATAGGATATTAATTGGATAGGCTCTCCACTAGCAGTGAGGTTGAGATTATTAACTAATGTCGTAATTCCAAACCCATACTCCCCTGGTTTGGGTAAATTAGGCAGATTGTACGTATAAAACGTAGTATTTGCATAACCTGAAATTACGCCGTATGAAAAACTAGTAGTAGATAAAATAACTAGACCAGTAAGTAAGGTCAAGTAAAGGGCACTGATGTCTCTTAGGCTTCCAAATATTAAAATAGTAGCAAGGAGAATTAATGGTCCTGTATTTATTCCTAATATTTGTAGAATAAATGATATAAAAATCATATAAACTGTCTCAATATTTTTAAATCTCAATTGATATAAAAGAACAGACATTGAAACTAGAATAATTGAGATAAGAACTTCTATGTTAGATACGTTAAATGTAAATTTATCATAACCAAAGATTAAGAAGGGAATTAACCAAAACGCATTAACACCTAGGGCGTACAATAGGAAGTAATACCTACGGTATACTAATGGAATTACCAGAGTAGATATGAAGATCGGGATAGAAGATGCTGCAGTCAGCGTTACAATCGAATAGAGCACTTTATTCTTATTATATGTAAAGAATAAGGCTAAAGGTAGAAATGCGTATGAAAAAACTGAAATTGAGTGAGATACTATGGGATTAAATATATTTATCTGATACAGCACTGAGAAAAGTAGTGGATATTTCAAATTAAGTCTCTTAAATACATAATATGACGTTAAGCCGGATAAGAATGTAAAAATCCACAGAAATGCTTCCGCTGTTATTAAAGGGTTCTCTATGAGAAGTGCTAAAAGATAAGCAAAAAACCAGCCCGCGATTAAGTGCTGATTCGAATTATAACCTATTTCATATATCCAAGGTAAATATAAGTGCGAGAAATAAAATGAGTTTGCTGACCAGTAAATAAAGGAAGAATCTCTTGGGTACCCTAACATTATTGATGCAAAAGATGCGGGAACAAACGACAAATATGGGAGAATTTTTCTTAACGTAATTCTAGTAATTCTTTTGTCTTCAACAATTATCCCTATAACTCCAAACACTAGATAAAAGTATGATATCTGTGAAATCTGATTAGCTAATGCCCCATTATTTGGAAATATTATACCGGAATAGATTAAATATAAAATACCCGAAATGATTATAGCCCTTGGTTCACCTCCAAGTTTTATTAATAGGGGAATCAGTAATGCCAAAATAATTACTAAGAGGTAGAAATTATTTATAATTAAACCCGGCGCAAGGGTTATAAGAATTGAATAAATCCATTTGTTATTTTTACCAATAATTGAAATCAACACGAGAATAGATAATATAATCAGTTTTTGCAGCTGAATAGTAATAATATGTAATAAAAATAATGATGCGAATAGAACTGTTGGTACAATCAAGGATAGTTGAGATTCATAAAGGATAGACAAGGCGGAGGAAATAAAGAAGAACCCTATGAACGATTCGTATAATGGAAATTCAAAGATACCTATAATATTTACTATACTCAATATAATTGTTGCTATACGCTTATCCATATTTACCGCAATAATTATTTTCCCATATTATTATTAAGCTTAATTGTAACCTCGTTATTTGCTATTATTCCTAATACTTCTATCGATCTCATTACCTATTTCAACTGCCCTCTTATATGATGCCTCTATTGTCTCAATTAATGCTGACTTAACTCCCTTAGCTTCCATAACCATGAGTCCCCTTATTGTGGTGCCGGCTGGTGTAGTCACTTGATCACGTAATAGCATAGGATGATCTATTCTACCCTCTTTAAGCATAATTATAGTTCCACTTATCATATCTAAAACTGCATTGTAAGCTATCTCTCTTTGCATTCCACAAGCAACTGCACCTAAACTTAACGCATCTATAATTTCAGATATAAAAGCTGGACCACTGCCTACTAGTGCAGTCCAAATATCCAAGTATTCTTCTGGAAGCCAGTATACGTTACCTAGTGTCTTAAATATGTTCTCCACTAATTCTCTACTTTTCCCGTTATTCTCAGCAATTGCAGTAGTAGACTTATATACTATTGCATTAATGTTTGGCATGGCTCTATAAACCTCAGCATTATTAAGTAGAGTAGATAGTGTAGATAACTTAACCCCTGCCATTATTGAAATTACTACCTTACCTTTCCATGACTCTATGCCAACTTGCCTTAGAACAGTAGGAAAATGCTGAGGCTTAACGCTTAAGATTATTACGTCTGATTTATTAACTGCATAATTGTTATCCTTAGTAGTCTCTACCTCTAGATCTTTTACATTTCTTAAAGTCTCATCTTTTCTCGCAGTAGCAATTACGTGGATGCTAGGATATTTTAGCCTTATTGCCCTTACTATTGCAGAACCTATTTTACCAGCTCCTAATATGCCAATAGTTAAATCTTCCATAATTTTCAAAATGCTCTGGAACTTAAATATTCAGACGGGTAAGTTATCTTCACCACTCCATGTGGTCCCTTATCATCACACACTTTAAGATTTCTCAGCTAAAATTTTAAGCATATATCTAGCATTATCAAGCATCCAATGATTGTTATTAAAAAACACATAAACGTACTTAGGATTTAACGAGATTATTTTATCTGTCAACTCCTCTAGTTCCTTCTCAGAGTAATCGTAAGTGTACCAAACACCTCTTCCATGAAATCTTAGGTAAACGTAATCGTTATTCTTTATAATATACGTACCTATTGGTGAATCTATTGAGACAATTACACAATTAACATTAAAGGGCTTTAAGTACCATTCAATGTTCCTAAACTCAACGGCCATTTTATCCTTTAATACTTCAGCAAATTGAATTACTCTCTTCTCATTTTCTGAATTCCTCTTAAAAGTTGGTGGTAATTGAAACAAATAAAAGTCAGGATTCAATGAGTCAACTATTTGTTGAAACTCTTTCCAAGACTGAAAATCTTTTAGCCTTTTTACGTGAGTAATCTTCCTATTTACCTTTACTACCCATCTAATCTCCTTAAATTTACTCCACCTTTCAACCTGCTTTCTTGTAGGATATCGATAAAACGTCATATTAACCTCTACTGCGTTAAGCCCACTATTCTTAACATACCACTCTAATGTCTTATCTTCATTCCAGTCGTAGACCCAACCAGAGGTTCCAACAAAAACCTTCATAATACCTTTAATCCGCTTCCGGTTAAAACTAATACTGCATCGTTAACACTGAATTTCTTATAAGCAGCAAATACAGTGGCAGAACTATATTCTACTAGTAGTCCCATCTTAGCCAATTCCTTCCAAGCTTCTACTATTTCATCATCACTTACAACTATACATTCACTAGTGGCCTTTAACATATGATCCAATAGAAATGGTCTAGTTGACACTAGAGCGTCTGCAATTGAGGTAACCTTGTCTGGTGGCGTGTAAGAAATATTTTTGAATTTGGCACAAAGTGGCATAACTTGCTCTGTTTGCACTGCTACGATTTTAGGCATTTCCGATATGACACCGGAATCTAGTAAGTGCTTGAATCCCTTATAAACACCTAAAAGTAAAGTTCCTGCTGATACTGGAATGAAAACATAATTAGGAGTTTTCCAATCTAAATCCTTTGCTATTTCATATGCTAGAGATCTAATTCCATCCCTAAATTGAGGCTGTAAAACGTGTGATGCGTAGTAATAACCGGAGTTTTCTGCAGCTTTTGCCACATCTTCTCTACTCCCCCTTACTCTAACAACGTGAGCACCATAGGATTCTATCTGCTTAAGTTTTCCTCCTTTTGCCGTTTCAGGAACGAAAATGTATGCCTCAATACCAGCAGCTGCAGAATACGCAGCTATTGCTGATCCTGCATTTCCAGAAGAGTCTTCACTAATTTGTTTTACACCTTTTTCCGCAAGATAAGAGACCAGAGTCACTGCTCCTCTATCCTTGTACGACCCCGATGGATTTAAGAAGTCGAGTTTAAACCATATGTTCCCCTTTTTAATTAATGGAGTTCTTCCCTCTCCTAGGGATATGAAATGTTTGACGTAGGGGAAATTCTTTTCGCTATAGGGAAAACCTCTCTCAGAATTCTTATCAAATTCAAAATCTAACAGAATCTCGAATGGTCCTCCACATTTGTTACATTTAATCTCATATATACTTTCCCTTTCCTTTTTGCATTTCATACAAACCTCTTTTACCATACTACTAATCATGAATCTAAAGTATATAACAAGTTTGCTAGCTTTGATTATATAAAAACATAAGTTATACAATGGAGAATTAGTAGAATGGGACCTTCTAATGAAATATTTACCTCGCCAAAAAACGAGTTAACTGAAAAATACGTTATAGGCAGGATAAGTTAGATTTAATTAATTTCTTTGATGAAAACACATAGTTAAGTTATAAAAGTTTGTAGTCTAATGAAAACTTAACTACATCGTAATCTAATCTAACATAAGCTTTAACTACAAATTACTCTGCCACCCTTTAAACGCTTATTATCCCGTAACATTAAAGAATGTTTTACCATCAACTTGTATTTTTTTGAGTTTTATACCATATACGTTGGAAAGTAGATCGTCAGAAAGATCGCTAACTCCTCCTTCATATTCCAATTTTCCTTTATTGATCACGATAACTTTATCAGCATATCTTAAAGTTTCTAGCTCATGAGAAGTAATCAGAAAGGTCTTATGGTTAAACTTCTTTAAAATATTTAGCACAAAGAATTTATTTTTAACGTCAAAATTTGAAAGAGGTTCATCCATTATTACATTGTCTCCCTCAGCTAGAGCCTTTGTTACTAAGATTAGTTTTCTTTCTCCAGAGCTTAAGGTGGAGAAATCTCTCTCAAGAAACTTCTCCACATTTAACTCCTTTATGTATGATTCATAATTAGCCCTTTTTCTACCTGCTTTTAATACATCTAGAACTTTCATACTAGGAGAGAAAAATTCAGCTGGAACGTATGATATTTCACCATCGACTCTTATTTCACCATCATATTTTATCATCCCAATTATCGCTCTTAGCAATGTAGTCTTACCGCTTCCGTTTGGTCCTAAAATTACATTAATACCTTTTCCTGCATTAAAAGAAATACCTGACAAAATTAATTTGCCTCCTAATCTTACACTAATATTCCTTAACGTCAACATCTTTTCTCACCAATGCGAATATCATTATTGGAGCTCCCATGATTGAAAGAAGCGCAGTCAGAGGAATAAAATAACCAAATATACCATGAGATAAAATGTTACTTAGAATTAAGATTGTTGAACCTAATAGTGAGGAATACGTCACTAGCTGGCTTGTATTTCCTCCAATTAATCTCCTAATAATATGTGGAACTATTATGCCTAAAAATCCTATAATACCGGCTATTGAAACACAGTAAGCTACTACAAGACTTATGAATAATAGCCAGAAGACTCTCTGCTTATTAGGATTCACCCCTTGAGAATAACTAATCTCATCACTTATTGATAGTAAGTCTATCAATCTAGAATTTGATAGGCTAAAGTAAAGTAAGAGAATGGCAAATATTGACAATACTATGACATTAAACCAGCCAACTACGCTAATATCTCCCAAGAGCCAAAAGGTAAGTGGGGGTATTTGAGGATATTTAGCACTCATCACTGATAATATGACCGTTACTAGAGATGAGAAAATGAACGAGACTAAGACACCACCAATTACAAGACCAAGATATCCTGACTTCTTTCCAATAATTATGGTTATCAAGGTTGCTAGCGTTGCAGTGAAGAACGCTACCAAAGGTTGGAAGTATAATATCCATGAAAATGGCAAATTAAGCATCAGTAGTAAATACGTAAGAACTGCCCCAAAAGCCCCACCAGATGCTGTCCCACTTATATAGGGATCTACGAGTGGATTTCTCAATAACATTTGAAGAACTGCCCCAGATGTGGATAAGATTGCACCTATGAGAATTGCCACAGTTAAGGTAGGTAATCTTATGTCAAGCAATATATAAGCGTAAACTCCGCTAGGATGGAAAATCTCGCTAATCGGTATAGTAACATCACCATAGAGTAACCCAAGTAAAAATGAAATAATAAATCCTATAATTAAAAAAATACCACTTAAACGAACCATCTAAAACACCGGGAGAGTTACATTAAGATTGTTTATCACCCAATTGTCTGAAATGAAATGTGGTGCCTTTCCCTCAATTATGAGTTTAATAACTTGTATGGAATACACCGAAAGTGGTCCTGGTTCATTTAATAGGTTAGTTGCTAGATTTCCCATTATATAGACATTACTACTATTTATTCCCTTATATTGGGAAATTAAGTAGTTGGTGTAAGTTAAATTATATACTTCCTGCGCAATTACGACAGAGGGTTTTGTTATCAATAGTGGTGACGGGGTTAATAATGGATAGCCAGAGTAGTTCGCAAAAACGTTAATACCGCCCGCTTGAACAATTATGCTATTTATAAAAACGTTCCCACCAGCGGTGTAGAAACTTAAATCTGGGCATATCCATAATAAATAAGCTACGCTTGTATTCCCTGTAGTAGAGAAATCGCTTATTTTCTGATTCATCCAATCTATTAACTGTTGAGCTTTACTAGTTACATTAAAATACTCTCCTACTTTTAATATACAATTTTCTATCTGGGAATAGGTACTTGCAAAATCATTATTCGTAATTAAGACGTTAAGTCCAGCTTCTTTCATTTGGTCTATGTAACTTCCTATAAGCCCTTCTTCAACCACAATAACCGTTGGGTGTAATAGTAGTAGGCCGGAAATATTTGGAGGAGATATTTGAGAAAACACGGTAACGTTTGATGGCACATCCTTTGTGAGGTTAAGAGATTGCAATAACTGGTATGAATAGTAATCAATTCCCACTATATATTTACCTAAACCTAAACTTATTAGAATTTGTGTATCACTAGGTGCTAATGATATAATTCTGAAATTATTATTAAAAGTTACGGGTTGCGATGTAGAATAACTCTTATAATAATAGAAGACTGAAATTACACTCACTATTATAATTATAGCTACTATCGTACCAATCACTTTTACGTTTGGCATAATGTATGGATAGACTATCCAGACTATAAATTTTTTGGCTCAGCTAGAATAAGAAAATATTAAATTGAGGCTCATTCTATCAACTACCTTAATCGTATGATTAGAACTCCATAAAACAAATCAAGCAATTTTTCTAAATTCTTTCTAAAGTTTTCTAGGGTTATTTCTTCTACCTTTTTCCATAAACTTACTTATTAATGCACCAATAAAGTATAGGGTAGACAAGGTTACTCCTATTACTGTCTCTATTATGCCTCCAGTTGTACCTGGTGAAATTATCCATGCGATAATAAAGGATACTAGAACTCCCCATCTCCAATTTTTAAGCCACGTAATTGACTTTACAACTCCAATACCCGTTAAGCCGCCCATTATTAAGGGTAGTTCAAAAGATAATCCAGTAGCAATTAGTAACGTCATTACTGTACTTACAAAGGACCTTAGGCCTAAAGTTGGCTCCACTGCAGAACCTAAAGCAGTAGCATATAAGAGTATTATCCTTAACATTAAGGGAATAAGAAGAAAGTAAGCAAAGGCAGAACCTAAGGCAAACAATAAAAAGGCAGGAAATATTATACTCTTGAAAAGTTTCTTCTCATGTTCATATAATCCCGGAGCTACAAATGCCCAAATTTCCCTTACAATGATAGGGATTGTAGTAAATATTGCCAGATACAGGGAAATATAAAAGGATGCGAAAAGTGGATCGAACAAATTTATGATTATTAATTTCACGCCTTTAGGTAGCTCATTATATATGAAAAGCTGTGTCAGTTGTACAGATATACTATCAAATAGAGATGGGTATAAAACGGGAACTTCCGCTAAAACGTATTTAAGACCAAAGAATGGATAAGGTAAATATACTCTAACTAATTCTAAACCCAGCATAAAATATATCATAAAAGTTATTGCGAGAGCAATTAAAATTCTCCTTAATCTGTACGCCAATTCTCTTAAATGTTCTATTAAAGGTCTTTCTTCAAGCTTTGCAACCTCTCTAGTTCTTTCCGTCACTAGCTTTCAGCCTCTCCAATTCCTCTTGTAATCGTTTTATTTGAGCCTCTAATTCTTTAACTCTTTCTTGATTTGTAACCTTTACGTATTTGAAATTAGATCCAGTAAAAGGAGTGTTATTAATAGCCTCTACACTATTTAACTCCCTCATTAACTCGTTCTTAAATTCGTTTTGTCTTTTCCTTATTTCACCTAAAAACCTCCCTATTGACTTAGCGGTATTTCCAGCATTTTTATCTCCAGCCATCAACAGTATAAACACAACTACCACTACTAAAAAGTCACTTAAGTTGCTAATCATTCCTATCTCACCTAGGTAAAAAAAGTATTTATTATTTTATTGATTCTGCTTAGATTTCTTTAACTCCTCTAACTGTTTCTGTAATTCAGCTATTTGTTTCTCTAGGTCTTGAACATTAGGTTGCTGTTGTTGAACTAACGGTTGTTGAAGGTTCTGAGCTTGCATTTGCTGCAACTCCATTTCGGCCTCTACCCTACCCTTCTTGAACTCTCCAACAGCTCTCCCCATCGATCTAAATAGTTCTGGTATTTTGGATGCTCCAAAGAATAGTACAGCAATTACTACTAGTATTATGATCCAATCGTAAGGGTTCCCTAACATTTTCCCATCCTTATCAGAAAAGTCGAATTGTGAGATTAAAAACTTTGTTTCCATTCGAGTGGAAGGTTAAATAGTATTAAAATAATTCAAACCAATCCGATATTTCACATAATGAATCCAATATCTTTGCATCGTACTTTCTTGCCTCTTCTACATCTAGAGGAACACTACTCCTTACCACTATAATCTTACTTATTCCAGCTGAATAGTATGCCATTACATCATAGATTGTATCTCCTACTCCTACGCTTTCATTAGGATCTACATTTAATTTTTTAATTGCCTCTATTACCGGCATAGGATTAGGCTTTCCTAGTTTAACGTCATCTCCTGTAATTAGGACATCTGGTTCTACATTAATTACCTTTAAAACTTGAACAGCAGAGTTACGCATCGACGAGGTTACCACTGCAATAGGTATTTTGACATCTCTCAAACGATTTATTAGCCCCATTACGCAAGGTTTAGGTTTTGCCAAAGTTTTCACTAATTCGTTATAAATTTCGGTTTTTACAGAAGCCAATTTTTCCGCATGACTCTCTCCAATCAAAATCTTTGCTATGTCTATCGTTTTCCTACCGAGCAAATATCTAATATCCACTTTAACGTCATATCCTAGTTTTCGTAAAGCAATTTCCCAGGCTAATTTGTGAACTTCATCTGTATTCGCTAAAGTACCATCTAGGTCAAATATTACTGCTTTTCTCATAAGTTATAACCTTACTGGAAATATTAAAGTTTTAACACAGTAAGTCCTAAATATGAATAAAGAGTAGTATAGTTTAATGCAAGTAATAAGGAAACCAACTAGGATGCTTTCTGGCGTTACAATAGTATCGATAATGACTCACCCGCATTCTTGTCCGCATGGAAAGTGCATATTCTGTCCCGGAGGAGTAGATGTGGGTACCCCCCAAAGCTACTATGGTAGAGAACCCACTTTAATGAGGGCAATAGAAAACGATTACGATCCATTCCATCAAGTACAGTCAAGATTAAGACAATATGTTGAGAATGGACATACTCCAAGTAAAGTAGAGTTAATAATAATGGGCGGTACTTTCCTATCATTACCCATAGATTATCAAGATTGGTTTGTGACCTATGCATTAGAGGCTATGAATAGATTTCCTAGTTCTGATAAACCTTCTTTTGTGTATTTAGAAGATGCACAAGTGAAAAACGAAAAGGCAGGAGTACGTTGTGTAGGAATGACAATTGAAACGAAACCGGATTGGGCTAAGGAGTGGCACGCAGATCAAATGCTAAGATTAGGTGCAACCAAAGTTGAATTAGGAGTCCAAACTGTATACGATGACATTTTAAAGTTCACCAATAGGGGTCATACCGTAAAAGATTCCATAGAATCTACTAGAATACTGAAGGATTCAGGGTTCAAAGTGGTCTATCATGTAATGCTTGGTCTTCCTAAATCAGATCCTGATAAGGATCTGGAGGCATTTAAGACAATATTTTCTGATCCTAATTTTAGGCCGGATATGTTGAAAATATATCCTACCTTAGTGGTTGAAACTGCGCCGTTAGCGAATTTATGGAGAAGGGGATTATATAAGCCTTATGATACGGAGACTTTGGTTGAATTAATATCTGAAATGTATAGATATATTCCTAAATGGGTTAGAGTGATGAGAATACAAAGAGATATTCCTGCTAATGTAATCTTAGACGGTAACAAAAAGGGAAACTTAAGAGAATTGGTAGAGAAAAAGGTCTTAGAGAAAGGAATTAAGATTAATGAAATTAGATTTAGGGAAGTTGGGATGATGTGGCAACATAGGGGATTATTACCAGATGGTACTAAAATTCATCTTTACAAGGAAGTTTATGAAGCAAGTGAAGGTTCTGAAATTTTCCTGTCTTTTGAGGATGATAAAGAGATTTTAATAGGTTATTTACGATTAAGAATACCATCAAATGAGGCTCATAGGAAAGAGATAGATGGAAAGACGGCCATAGTAAGAGAACTTCATGTATACGGGATAGAAGTACCTATAGGAAGCTGGGATGAATTGGGTTTTCAACATAGAGGGTATGGAAGTAAGTTATTAAGCGAAGCTGAAAAGATTGCGAGAGAGGAATTCGATATGCGGAAAATTTCTGTTTTATCTGGAATAGGTGCTCGAGAATACTATGCTAAAAGAGGCTATGTAAAAGAAGGTCCTTATATGTCTAAGCAGTTGATTTAATACCGTAATAAAGGGAATTATTTGGCAATAAACTATTTACTCTATATAACTTATAGATTTTTGTAACGAAACCCTTGCTTTCCATTATTCGCTTTAATTCCCAAGGATAATAGAGTCTATAGAAACGTCTAACCTCTTTGCCGTTTATGAGACTTCTCTTAATTGTATACCTTCTTAAGAAGAAAAACTTTAGTTGTACCAACCATACAGTAACTAGTATGTCACCTTCATCTTTTAACACCCTATGAGCCTCCCTTAAGGCTTGAGACGGATCCCTTAAATGATGAAGAGACGCTATATAAGCTAAAGAATCAACTGATGAATCTCTAAATGGTAAATATTCCATATCTGCCTGTACTAAATTTTGACATCCTCTTTTACGAGCTTGATTTAATTGGTTTAGTGAAAGATCTAAGCAAATAACTAGTCTTCCCTTAAATTGGTCACAATTTTGACCTGATCCACAACCTACATCAACAATTTTATCTCCATTTATCAATTTGACATAAGGATTAGGCTTTCTTCTATACACTATATTATCATATGCATTTATTATATCTTGCTTTAGTATAATATCGCTCTTACCTTCATTCTTACGTATGGAGTTACACCTCCATGTTCCTCGTCAATAAATACCCCTCTATTCTCTCTAGTAACAGCATCAATTGTAACCAGTTCTTGAAGTGGAATCGCAATCTCCCTAAAGAATATTTGTCCTTGGCCTATTTTAACTACACTTCTCGGAGTTATTCTAATACTATTACGTATTAATTCCGAGTTCTTAACACCCATGGCAATGTACGCTCCTCTACTTTCATCAATTAGTTCATTAAGAGACCAGTCTCCTTGCTTTACTTCTAAGGAGAAATAATCTGGTTTTGGTAAAATGCCTCGCGCGTTTCCTGCTTCACCGTACTTTGAAGTAAGTGTTCCTAAATAATTTGTAATTATTCCATCTCCAATAATCTCTTTTTTCTTTGTTTTTACTCCCTCATCATCAAAGACTGAAAAGGATGAGGAGAATGAATTTAATGGATTATCATAAATTGTAATTTCACTTGATATTTTTTCATTTAATTTCAACTTAGGTGAGTTGCCATTTAAAAAATTCCTAAGAACGTAATGAAAAATGGAGGCTACTATTTCAGAATCTAATATGAAAGTTAGTCTGCCACTCTCAGTTAAGACTTGTCTAGATGGAGAAGTAAGTTGAGACTGACTTGCCCTTAAATATTCTACAATTGACGGTATATCTTTAGGGTCACCAGCATATGAGAAATTTAAATCGTTATACTTTACATAGTTTACTACTTTTTCTTCACGGCACTCCTTAACATCGTGAATTGAGATAGACTTTGAAATTTTCTTGCTTATAACTTTTAGTTGGTCATCTTCATTTAATTTAATATTAGTGAAGAGTCTGGAATACTTTTCCTTATTCATCCACGTCTTCACGGATTCATGATAAAAGTCTTCACAAATTTCAAACTCCTTTATTTTTTGACTACTCTCTAATTTGTTACCATCATAAACTATCCATTTACCACTAACTAAAGCTCGACTTAACGTATAAGATCTTTTATAATCAATGAGACTATATCCTTCAACTGAAAATTCAGCCTCTATCACTTCTTCAGAATATTTAACATCCTGGTGTAACATCTCAATATTATTTAAATTATATACCTCCCTTTTTAACTTTCTCACATAGTAAGATCATTTACATTTAACTAGCTAAAAGTAATTAGGCGTAATAGTTCCAAGCTTTAGTATAATTCTATATACAATAAAAAAGTTTACGTAAATTAAATATTACTCTTTTACATGCCCTATAATGAATACTTTTTATATTAGGAAAGTAAAATATAATATTATGGTGTGGGAGATCGTATTAACCACTGATAAGGGGTCTTTTACAGATTATGGGGGTTCCAGTGTATTAGGTTATGTAGCTTGCATGCCATCAAGACTGGTACCCAAATTCTTTATGGATAGATTCTTCACTCCAGATGTCCCAGTGGATTCTGAAGGAAGAGCAATAGTAGCACCATATGCTCTTAGAAAAGTAGAAAGTACGCTTGTTCATGCGGGATTCGATAGCGTTGCAGTAATACCCCCGCATAGACTAGAGAAGGCAATAAACCAGAAGACTAAAGTAGTAGGATTAACAGTTCATGATCCCTTTGGCTTAAATCCAGTTAGCTTTAAGCTAAGTATGATATTTGGAGGTGGTCCTACATGGACAGCCAAATATTTCGAAGAATTTGGAGAAAAGATCTCGAAGCTTAAGTCAAAGTATAATTTTAAAGTAATAGTGGGTGGGCCAGGGAGCTGGGAGTTAACCAAGGAGAATACGGATTGGGCAGATGTTATATTCATAGGAGAAGCTGAAGCAGATTTACCACGAGTTGTAAAATCCATAATTGATGGACAAGAAGTTCCTAAAGTTGTCTATGGCAAGAATCCAAAGGTAAATGAAATACCACCAATAATAAATCCTGCAAGACTAGGGGAAGTTCAGATAACCAGAGGATGTCCAAGAGGATGTCAATTCTGTCCAATAACTCCTGAAACCTTTAGAACGATACCATTAGATGTTGTGAAGAAGGAAGTTGAAGTCAACATGAGGGCTGGTATAAAGAGGGTTGAATTCATAACTGATGATGTTCTACTATACGGTTCACAGAAGTTGAGGGTAAATCACGAAGCTATTACAAAATTATTCACCGAAACCATGAATATGGGAGTAGATGGGATATGGTTTCCACATATCTCTGCCCCAGCTGTTAGAAGTAGTCCACAAACAGTAAAGGCTATGTCTGAGATTGCAAGATATAATGAGGATAGAGCTGCTGCTCCAGTGGTTGGACTAGAGAGTGGAAGTGAGAAGATACTAAGTAAGTACATGAGAGCAAAGCCCTTCCCTTGGACTCCTAGAGAGTGGAAAGATGTCATACTTGATGCAACTGCGATAATGAACGATAATTACATCTATCCTTGTTACACTATGACAATAGGTTATCCAGAGGAGACAAATGAAGATGTTGATCAATCAATTGATTTAGTTCAGTCCATAATTGATCATAAACTTAAAGCGTGGATATTCCCATTGCCGGTCATACCTATGGGAGTTTCTTATATAAGAAATAATCCATATCCAGTGTTAGAAAAAATGCCCACCAGATATTGGGATCTACTATACATATCGTGGAAATACGATTTACAGATAACGAGAGAGATGATACCAATTCTCACTGGAGGTATCAAGAACAAATTCGCTCAAAGGACTGTCCAATACATGATAGACAAAATATTCGACAGCATTGAATGGGTATTTAAACAACTAAAAGAGACACAAGGGAAATATGCGTACACTTTCGCAAGCATCAATCTCAATAACACTACGGGAGTGATAAAGGCGATCTACTGGTTATTCAGATTAGCCTTTAAACCTCTTTGATCTTTTCTACAATTGCATCAGAAATGTTTTTCCAGACAATTTTATAACCTAGATAATCTATAACGTCAACTATATAATTTCCATATTTGTTAACTAATGAAGAAAGTTGCGTATTTGAGAAATCTTCCTTTTTTAGCTCTTCTATAAACGTTTTCTTTATAGCGTAATTTTTAAGTACTATATAATCAGGTCTTTGCATCAACTTGCTTCTAACTATCTTCTCATCAACATTATATTTGGCAGACAGTTCCTTAATCAAGATAATATCGTCATTAACATCACTTAAGTCGATATCCTCGTTAACATTTGCTTGAAAGCGTCTTAAAGCTGAATACAGTTTACCTATATCAATTTTTTTCTTAAATTTTATTACATTTAAAATATCCGGAATGTAATTTTCGTAAGAAAGCTCTTCATTCAAGAGAACTAAAATCGGATATTTAAAGTTTCTCAGTTTCTCTATCTTAGAATTTACATATTCTTTAGTCCAAAATCCCATTATCTCTACATACACTTTGATATTACCTTTACTGAGTACAAAATCCGGAAAATAAAGCCTTTTTTCTATCACTATAGGTTCTGGTTCCCTTACTATATTCCAATCCCTTATGACCCTTCTGAACTCCTCGTAAAATTTTTCCTCAATTGAACTATCAAACCTCTTTTCCATCTCTTCATCATTAATATACTTAAAGAGTTTAGAATAGCCGCTCGAGAGTTCCAGTCTATAGGTTCTTCTTTTACTTTTGCCTAAAACTATATCAGCTATAATAGTCCACTTATTCTTAGAGACTAAAAACGGTACTAATGCAGCTAAATTTCTCCCATATTTCTCTGTCATCTTTACTAGGGACAATGGACCAAAAATCTCTATTCTAAGCGGATTTTCATATGCTAAATACATTAATCCTAGCATTTTTATTCTTCTCGCGATTTCTTTCCAGCCATCACTAACGGAAACTGTAACCTTATACGCGTTGAAAATAATGGTTTGCAAAAGGGAAAGATTATATATTTTTAATAGATCTTCTGGAGAAAATTTAGGGAGTTCCACTATTTTCTTTTCAACGTCAAGGTCTTCATACATCGCCTTTATTGGATCAACGTGAAAAAGGTCACTGATCTCTTTTAATACTCTCTCCTTATCATTCTCATCTAATACTGGACCCCTACTAAATAATTGCCTACGCAATTCTATATAATCAATCTTAGTCGCACTTTCAACCGTACAATATCTTAGATAAATTTTCCCTAATCCCTTGACAAGTTTATAATCATATATTTTAGATAAATATTTTAGGTCTTCTAGAATATCACCAACTTTTGCTCCTATTTTAAACATGTCAATGACTTCCTTTGCTACATCTATGTCAGAATCTGTAGCAAATAGTGGAATTATCCTCTGATTTTCTATCTTAAACCTCGCTAGATCAGAGGTTAGCATTTTGTCTTCGCCTTTTACTTAAATTATAATCACTAGTACCTTTAGTTATTATTTCTATCAATCTAGCTTTTTTATTCTCTTTCTTCCTTAAGATTCTACCTAACCTCTGTATGAATTGCCTAGAGGTTCCATAACCTCCTAGAACTATACCAATAGAAGCATCTGGAACATCAATACCTTCATCGAGGACACTAGAAGTCACTATTACATTGTATTTTCCGGATCTAAATTTCTCCAGAATCTCTATCCTTTCCTGCTTATTCGTCTTGTATGTAACTGCAGGAATTAAGAATAGTCTTGATATCTCGTATGCCATTGACGTATTTCTAGTAAATATTATAATTTTCTCACCATTTAGCTCCTTGAGCAAGTCTTTAAGCTTCTCTAACTTTGCCTTGGAATTTACAGCTATCTTAAGAGCTTCATGCCATGCTAATAATGCCTCTCTAGCTTCCTTATCCTTAACTGCTAGCCTAACTAGCCTATTGAAATCATTCAACGACTTTAACTTAAGATTACGTTGAGATAAAAATTTCCTTAGGATTCCTCTATAGTGCCTATATAATTTCTCTTCATCTTCAGTGAGATTTACGTATATACGTTGAGTTTCAAAACTTGAAAGATATTTTCCGACTAGGTTAGAAACTGTAATCCTATATACTACGGGCCCAACGAGTGATGGATACAGTTTGTGTCTTCCGTCACTTCTTTCTGGCGTAGCAGTCAAACCTAATCTATATGGGGCAGCTAAACCTTGAGCTATTATGGAATATCCTTCTGAAGGTAGATGATGAACCTCATCAAAAATTACTAATCCAAACTTATTTCCTATTTTCTCTAGCTGAGTGTACGCTGAATCATACGTAATTACGGTTATTCCCTTAAGTTCATCATATCCTCCCCCTACCCTCCCCGCCTCAGCTCCAAGTAACTCTCTTATATTTTCATACCATTGCTGTAATAAATCGATTGTAGGCACTATTATTAGTGTAGCAAGCCTAATCAGAGCTATGGCCTTCAATCCTATTACAGTTTTTCCACCTCCAGTGGGAATCACTATTATCCCTAGCTTACTCTTTAACCATGCATTCAAAGCCTCTTGCTGATATTCCCTTAATCTTATTCGATCTACAATCAAAGGAAAAGGTAATAACTCTAGAACGCTATCCTCAACTTCAACGTGAGACCTCTTGTAGTAAGAAAGGACTTCTCGATACCTGTTTGCTTGGCCTATATAGCACTTAAACTCATCATTCCAAGTTAAACCGGGAGCTGAAAAATCGGATAGTAATAAACCTTTAAAGTATCGTAATCGTACCACGATATAATGAATAGTTTTCGCAGTTATAAAGGGAGATGTTTAGAAATGTTTAAATATGATTATACTATACCTTATACTAATGAAAGGAGCATTATTGTATAAATATAATGAGCCATTAATTATTGAGGATAATATTCAAATAGATGAACCTAAGGCAGGTGAAACAAAAATTAAAATTGAGGCAACTGGCTTATGTCATTCAGATGTAAATGTATTTGAAGGTAAAACTCCAGTCTCTCCACCAGTCATTGCGGGGCATGAGATAGCTGGTGTTATAGAGGAGGTAGGAAATAACGTTACAGACTTTAAACCTGGTGATAGGGTTATATCAGCATTTATTCATCCCTGCGGTAAATGTAAAAATTGTATAACGGGAAAGGAGAATTTATGTGAAGTCTTTGCTAAAAATAGACTAAATGGAACATTATTAGATGGTACAACTAGATTACACTTTAAGGATGGAACTCCAATAAGGGCATTTTTAGGAGGAGGATTTGCAGAATACGCAATAATACCTTATACTGCATTAACTAAAGTTCCGGAAGATTTAGATTTAAGAAAGGTTGCAGTATTGGGTTGCGCAGGTTTAACTGCTTATGGTGCTGTAAATTCCGCTAAAATAGAACCTGGTGAAACAGTTGCTGTAATTGGAGTTGGCGGTGTAGGATTGTCTGTGATACAGATGTTAAAGATTGCTGGTGCCGGAAGAATAATAGCAGTCGGAACTAGAAAATGGAAATTGGAAAAGGCGTTAGAGCTAGGAGCTAGTGATGTAGTTAACTCTAAGGAGACTGATGTTGTTAGAGCTGTTAAGAATATTACTGGAGGAGGGCCGGATGTTGTAATAGAAGTAGCAGGAACTACGGAAACAGTGAAAATGTCTTTAGATATGGTTAGAATAGGAGGAAAGGTAGTACTAGTAGGATTACCTCCAACTACTGCTGAAATTCCAATTAGGATAGCAAGTATAGTTAGAGAGGGTATTAAAATCATAGGAGACTATGGAGGGAGGCCTAGGGTAGATATGCCTAGACTTATTGAACTTGTAAAATTGGGAAAATATGACCCTACTGCATTAGTGACTGGAAAGTTCAGATTAGAAGAAATTAACGAGGCAGTAAAATTATTGGAGCAAGGAGAGGCAATAAGAAGTTTAATAATTCCTAACTAAAATGGAGCTCTGGTAGTTTTTCTTCCAATTATAAACATTATTAAATAGATGATTAAGATTATTATGGTAAATACAACACCCACTATAATTAGGTTACTTAAGACCGATGGTGGGACATTACCAAAGGCTATTGGAATTGGTCCTAATAACACTAATCCTGCGAATTGCGGAGAAGATGAAGTAGTTGTCTGGGGAGTTTGAACTTGTGATACCAAACCTAGGAAGAGTAGGATGAAACCAAGAAATATTAATGTGAGACCAGCCGCAATTAACTTCATATGTTAATCTTTTGTTATAAGCTTTATAAACTTTATATTAAGGTGAGCGGATGTATTACGGGAATATAATTACAGTCTTATCATCAGATAAGAACAAAGTAACTGAGATAGCCGAAAAACTAGGTAAGCTTCATGAAACCGCCAAGACAAAAATATATTATAGAAAAAAGGGCGAATACATTAGATCAATACTATTGACTACAGAGTATCCAGAAAAAATTATAGATTTAGCTGAAGCATTATCACTCTCGTCGACTACAATATTATATATACCAGAAACTTTAACGTGGATGGATGGGGAACTAGCACTTTTAATTGATTCTCTAAATACGCATAACAAGATAGTAATATCTAACTTAGACCAAGGTAAAATAAATAATATTTTAGGCTCTTTAAGCTCCTTTACTAAATTCGATCTATATAATGATATTCCAGACTTAAGCGAGACCGAAGAGGAGGATAAGGGAATAGTGTATGTAGATAGAGTATTCACAGTCAAAGGTGTTGGAACCGTAGTTACTGGATTCTCATTTACCAATGTTGAAGTTCATGAGAAATTAGTTGCATTACCTTATAATAAGGAGGTTGAAATAAAGAGTATTCAAGTTTTAGATGAGGATCAAAAGAGTGTTTCAACTGGAGTTAGAATAGGGTTTGCTCTGAAAAACGTAAAAGAAGAGGAAATAGAAGATTTACTGTATTTAGTTAAACCAAATGTTAAGGTTGTAAAGGAAATAGAAGGACAAATAACTAATTACAAATGGTCTACCATGAATCAAGGTCAAAATCACATAATAGTTAAGGGTCATGGAATTGCAGCTAATATAAAAGTCGATAATCAAAAAGCTAAGATTATGTCATCTGTTCCAATACCTATTGTTGACAATAGGATACTTGTCTTAAACGTTAACGTCAGACAAGGAAAACCAAGAGTCGCTGGATATATTAGTTTATAAGTTAATTAGTATTATATGGAAAACGCGATTCTGACTGCATATAAGAAGGCAAGGGAACTAAATAAAGATGGAGAAGTTCACCTTTTTAAAGATGAAAGTGGTGCATACTATCTAATCATAGTTAGAACGGCTAATTGCAAAGAAAAGTCTAAACTAATAGATGCAATTTATGATGAGGTATACAAACATACTGATGAGATAAACCTTACAATTCTAATTATGTCTAGGAGCTCTTACAAGGCCTTTGCTGATCAAAATTTGGAAGAAATAGAAGTACAGTCATAGCTTATTTATTCTATCCTTTAATAAATCTAGATTGTTCTCAGCGGCAAAGAATACTGGAACATCATGAGGGAGAGCCGACTTAAAGCTTACTAATAACCATTGCCCTGGTTCCAGTTCTAGGGTCTTATCTAAGAGCATATCACTAATTCCAAAAGTTTCAGCTAATAATTGTCTATCGTACGGCCTAGGAAGTGTGCTTATGAAGTAAGAGTGTAGCTGCTGCAGTGCGTTAGTGTTTAGGTAAGCTAGTCTTTGAGTACTTATTAGTGAATGTAAGTGATACTTTCTTCCATGTCTAAGCAGTTTCTCTATGGCAGTGCTTGAGGCTTCACTTTTATCTTTCTGTTTGGTATCGTAAGGTATAAACTCTTGAGCTTCATCTATTATGAATAGTACTTTAGGATTGTCGGAATACATTCTCTTTCTCCTATTGTAAATTTGATTAATTACAGTCGCAACTACTTGCCTTCCCTCTTCTAAGTTAGGGAGTTCTAAAATAAATAATCTAGGTGAGTCCTTGGAAGAATCCAAAATTTCAATCGCTAAATTTTCTATATCATAATCTTCAGTTTCTCTGATGCCGAGTGAGATGTATGCTCTTATACCAGATATAAATGTAAACAGTGACGAATTCTCCTTTAAATGTGCATCTTTCCCTAAATTTTCTATTTCATCTAATAACTTGTTAATAGAGTCATCTATGATATCATCTACTGTCAATTTCCTTTCTCTCATGAAACTATCTAACTTACTTAGAAAGGTGTAGAGAAGTGGTTTCTGTGATATAGCAGTATATTTATCTTCTATCTGCTTTTTGACTAGATCTATTAAATCAGCATAAGTTAAATATGTAAAGCCTTCAGGTGGAACATATAGTTGTTTCATTTTTCCATTTTGATGTAAAATTTCTGCACCTTTTTTTATCTTGTCTCTAATATCTATGATATCATCAGGGATAACGTGACTCCTTAAAAATTTTCTACTAGCATCAACTGGATTGGGGGGAACTCTATCTAAGCTTACGACTCTAGATGGAACTTCAAGTAGCTTATCTAAGAGAAGGATTGCGTACTCCATTGATACGTCAAATATTACAACTTTAGTGTCGGGTAGGTTATCTAATACTTTTCTTGCTATCAAGGATGCCAAATTTGATTTACCCGAACCTGTAAACGCGAAAATACCTAGGTGATACTTTATTGCTTTTTCTAAATTTATATCTAAAGAAAGTTCCTCATGCAGAATGTTTCCTAAACTTACATTGCTATTTGCACAGACAAATGACGCATACGCTTTTTTATTTAAAATCTTTACTGAGGAACCCAACAGAGGTGGGAAATATCCCTTTTTAAATTGAATATTGTTCGAATTTACCTCCAGAATATATCCCAAAGGGTAAGTTATTGAATCTATCCATATTTCTTTCTCATCGTTTGAATACCAACTTTCGCCAACTTTTTTCATGATTTCATTTCTAATCTCCTTAGGTATTGTAGAGTCCAAATTTATCATGCCATAATGCATCGGAATAATATCTGCAACTTCTAAAATTAGGTAGCTATTTTCCTTTATTGTATTTACAGCAAGCAATTTTCCTATACCTAATTTATCCTTTAGCGAGAAGGGGAATTCTACTATATAATTTCTAAAAGATATTGTACCCCTGCCGTCAGAAGTTTGCCTAGTTATTATTTTGGCTTCTCTTAGTTTTCCCTCTTCTACTTCAAAAATACTTTCCATCATTTCTTAATCTCTCAATCCAACTTCTAAATTCTCTGTATCTAATATTACTTTGCAAACTGGTGACATTTATGAACTTGCTTAATTTATTTCTGTAATATTTCACTAGCTTATCAGCTAAAAACAATGGATAATTATATCCTAAAGCTTCCGGTATTGGCTCCATCCCTAAATTATAGATTAGGGAAAGCAATTCTTCATGATTTTCTACAAAAACTTGAGACTCTATGTAGAATACCCATGATGATGGAAACAGTTTAAAATATCCATAAATTGCGTCACCATGTTTTTCAGTAATTACTAACCAAGGGGGGTTTTCTACCTTGTTAAGACTTTCTCTTTTTACTATATCAAAATCCTTTACAATTCCGATGGAATTTTTAGGAACTGAAATACCTAAAGATTTATCAAATGATAGTTTCCTATCGAAAAATATTAGATCAACTTCATTTTCCTTTATACTGGAGTATTCTAGTTCTCGCATTCTCTTCTCTGCTTCACAAACGCATAGCTCGTCATTAACTGAAATATCATCTATAGTAAATTTAAAATCCTTAAATATTCTACCTTTGATTAGGCCTATTACTATATATGCTCCCTTCTCTCCTTCCAAAATAATGTCAGAGAAGGTTCCATCAATTGCAGCAAACGTTAACTCTCCATTCAGAAAGTAATTTTTGTTTGATCTCAATCTTACTATTGTGCTAAAATCACCACTATCAATATTTGATGACATATTCATACCATCAATTAGGGTATTAGAGGCTAAAAGACTTAGGGAACTACATATGAGTCAAACGAGAATTGCTAATCTATTAGGAGTTAGCCAACCAGCAGTGAAACAATACTTAGATGAAGACGAAAATTCGTACATTAAAAGATTACAGAATTTGGGACTAACACATGAAGAAATAGACGATTTTCTAGATAAAGTTACGCAATTACTAATAAATGGTGACCCTAAACAAGTAATGCAATATATCAGTGTGTTTTTCCTTTCCAATCTAAGTAGGCTAAAATTCTGTAAATACCACAAAATGATTGATAGTGAAATTCCCGTTGATTGCGATATTTGTAAAAGTTTGTACAAGGAGAATGAAGAGGAAATGATGGAACTTGCACTATCAATGCTTCAAAACGAGTCTGTAGCAGAATTAATCCCAGAAGTTCTAAGCAATTTAGCCTTTGCAAAAGCCAACGCTAAGAGGGAAGAAGATGTACTTGCAATTCCGGGGAGAATAACTAAAATTAGAAACCTACCAACACCTGCTTCTAAACCAATGTGGGGAGGAAGCAAGCATTTAGCTAAGGTACTATTATCAGTGATGAAAAATCATCCCGCTGTGAGATCAGTTATGAATATCAGATATGATGAGAAAGTGGAAATGGTATTGAAAGAAATTGGCTATAAATTTAAGAAAGTAGGTCCTCAGAACGACCTAGGCAATGATAGAATAGCCGAAACAATAGCTGCAGTATTTGATGAAGATACAGATGCGGTAATACATTTGGGCGGTACTGGTATTGAGGCCAACACTTATGTTTTTGGCAGAGATCCATTAGATGTTGTAAAAAAGATTATAAATATATCAGTTAAGTATAAAGAAATTTCCTCGCCTTAAATGGCCAAAAATTATATTTTTTTAGAATTGAAATAATTGCAGGTACTAGAATAGGCCTAACTACAAAAGTATCAAACAGTATTGAGACTCCTACACCTAGACCTATTTCTTGTAAGAATCTCATATTTGCCACCATCAATGAGAAAAAGGCTCCGGCTAAAATCAAACCACAAGTAGTTACTACTAATCCAGTATTTTCTACCGATCTCACTATAGCATTATTTATGTCATCGTCGTTTTTCATCTCATCAAATAATCTTATGATTATGAACATATCATAGTCTATACCTAAACTGAAAAGAAGGGCAAAGATTACAAGTGGGGATAGCCAATATGGCGAGTTATATACTAACGCCACTGTAAATGCTCCCAATAATGAGCTTAGACCTACAGTTAAGGATAACCTCAAGGGAAGTAGAATAGATCCGAGAATCATGAAGAGGTAAATGACAATTAAAATTATGGTAAGTGGTAAAGTATAGCTAAAATAAGTACTAACGGTATTGTTAACGATATCTATTCTTTGTGCGTTATCCCCTCCAACTAGGAATCCCTTGCTTATGAGCCAATTTGTTAAATTTATAGCGCCATTACTAAATACAGGATACTTTAGGTAAATTATCAACAAGGTGTAATTTCCTTGATGAAAATGATCATATAAGTTGCTATTATTGACAATAATCTGAGAACCTAAGGACATTGGTCCATAAACTAAGTTACCTTGATCTATAAGAGTTTTAGTTAAATTATAAATGAGAGTGTAGTTAGCCTTAGGGCTTCCATACAATATTATATAGTCTATACTGTAATTGTAAAGTTGATTAAGAACCTTTGTACCTATAAGTGAATTTGCATGGGGAGGTAATATTTCATCTATATTAACGTTGGTGTGTATAGAAGGAAAATAAAAGATAAAGATAACGATAGAAACTAGCATAAGAATTACTAATAACTTATTGTGCCTTACTGCAAAGCTGGAAAGCTTATATAAGTACCTTTGCCTTATATCTGTAATACTCGGTAATTTTCGTCTAGGAAAACTAAGATATCTTTGAGGGATTAATAGCAATAACGTGTACGTAAAGAAAACTGCTGGTATTAATGCTGAAATGGAAGACGTCACTAACGCTATTCCTATGTTTTGAAGTAGTGCAGAAGGGGAAAGGATAAAACTGGAGAATCCAATCGTGATACTAATACCACTTAATAGTATACCTTTTATTGAATTTTTAAGCGCATATAGAAGAGCATCTAAATTATTTTTATTAATTTCTTCAAAATACCTATAAATGAATAATATGCCATAGTCAATGTTAAGACCAAATACAATTGGAGGTGCAACCAAACCTGAAATATAATATATCTTATAACCTAGAAGCGTTTCCATGTACATGAGACCATAAGCTAATAAAAGACTAGTACCAGCACTAGATATTAAAATCAGAATTGGAACAATTGATCTAACTAACAGTATTAGTAATATCATTACAAGAATAATTGTAGTTATATCTATAATTTCAACGTTACTTTGAGTATAATATGCGGATTGTGCATAATACGCTAGGTGACCTATTACATAGGCGTTTCTGAGACTTTCAGTAAATTGATTAATATTTGTTAGGCTTTCATTACTAGGAATATTTATAATGAAAAGCCATAAAGTACCCTTATGAAAGGATGAGTTAAAGGCTGTAGTTATATTATTAAAAATCACATTACTTTCATTAACAAACGTTATGTTTTGAGTTTTAAGTATCCTTTCGATTAGACTAGTGTAGTTATTAAACTGTATCAAAAACTTTAATGCCAAAGTGTAATTAGTGTAATTATTAAATCCAAAGTAGAAAAGAAATGGATCTTTAAAGGTTAAGTATCCCGCATATCTAGCTTTCTCTAGTAAACTTCCATTAACTTTATCAAAATTTTCCTTATAGGTAGGGCATATGTTACTAGTGAAATTATGAAGTGGAAGACCAAATGTAATATTTAACTCATATTCAAAGTATTGAAAATTTGAAATTAAATAAAGCTTCAAACGAGTCAAATTCTCATACAACTGGCTTATCGTAGATGAGAAATTCTTCTCATTTAAGCCAAGATAGCTGAGATACTCTGTCTTAAGCATGCTAACGTAATCGTTGGGAGTTATCACCGTAGCGTTATTAAGGAGATATAAATTAGAATAAATTTCTTGTAAAGCTTGGTTATAAGACGAGGAATTGATAATAACATACAGATTATCAAAGTTGCCAATGTGAAAGTACTTGGCTACGAGTTTATCAGCCCTTACACTTTGTACGCTGTTTGATAAAAACGGGGAATCCGAATACGTAAATAAACTAGGAGTTTTAATTGCAAAATGCAATAATATCATAATCAGTAATAACCATAATACCAACGATACAAAGCCATTCTTCACATTATTCCTAGACTTTATGTAGAGTAAAAAGTATTGTGGAAATACCAATTTTACATTGGTAACCATTTTTTAGATTAAGCATGAAGTAAAAATCATGGAAAGTATACAAGATGTATTAAGGCTGTTGGAACAAATCGAATCTATCATAAAGAATTATAATCCATCCGCTGAAGATAAACAAGTACTCGAAAAAGTATTGGCAAAGAACATGGAATTAAATGCAGAGATATACGCAAAATATATAAAAGTTTAATTTACACTATTTTATTTTTGTGAGATTCGAAGTCACTGTAGATTACCTACAAGGTATAGGGAGAAAGGTACTTACAAGTGATGGGCATGTAATAGAATTAAATCCTTCGCTTGAAAAGGAATTGTCCTTAATAGGGGTCTCATCGAAATTTTTTGCAGAGGGACTAATAGATGCTGTAACTCAAAATAATGGAACTTATTCTTTTTTCTTGCCAGCTAAAAAGATAAGTGATGACTGTGAGAACGTCTTAAGGATATTTGAGATATGGATATCCACAACTAATCAGACAAGAAAAATGTTAGTTATAATTATAAACGTTGAAGGAAATGCCCAAATAACGTTATTGAGACCTGAACTCTATAACGATTTCTCTAAGGACTTAATTGAAATTTTAGCAAAAAGATATATTTGCCTAAAAATTACGATGCCATTTATGTATAGATCAGTAATCTTTGATACCTTTAATTCCTTCAAAAGATTATTTGACATAATATTTGAAGGGATAATAAACTTAAGTGGAAATATTTACATGGCAACCATCAGTAATGACAAAAAAGCGTTATTATGGAAAATAGATAGTACAAACATTCGATATGTAAGCAATAATTTAATACCCTCAGAGTTGTTAAGATTAATAAGATAGGTATGTCTTGGGATATAAGATACTTAGAATGGAAATTCGCCAACCTAAATGAGATCACTTCCTTTTTACTTGCTGCCTTATCTTTAGCAGTAGCTTACATACGCCCAACATCCATACTTTCAGATCCAATAGGTAGTCTAATCATACCATACTTGGTAGCATTATTAGCTATAATACCACATGAAATAGGCCACAGACAAGCTGCGAGAAGATATGGTTGTTTCTCTAGATTTACTTTAAGTTTTTCAGGGTTTTGGACAACGTTAATACTGAATATAATTGGTAGCTTCGTAGGTATCTTAGTTTTCTTTTCGGGATACACATCAATATCTTGTGGATTTCTTAATAGAGACGTTGAGGGAAAAACAGCTCTAGCTGGACCTCTAACTAACATAATATTAGGATTTGTTGGCCTTATTGGTGCATCGTTAGTTCCTTTTAGCCTTGTTGGCTTATTTTTCTCTGAATTAGCTAGGTTTAACTTCTGGGTAGCATTCTTTAACTTGCTTCCATTCTGGGTTTTAGACGGATTAAAGATCTTTAGGTGGAACATGATAGTGTGGGCAGTATTAATATTCATTGCATTCGCACTAACATTTCTATAATGGTGAATAAAGTGATGATAAAAAAGATAATAGGTATACCAACTTTTTTCTTAATGTTTCTTGTTACTTTAGGTTTTATCATAGGTTTATTAGCAACTTTTATAGATTTTGCTTCGGTATATTATCTAGAACAATTAAACTATTTAGTAATTAAAGGGTATTATTACGAACTATTCACATCAATATTTATAACTAATAGTTTTGTTGATTTTATATTTAATTTTATTTCATTATATGTTATATATTTAATTTTTGGTAGTAGAGCGGGAAAACATGAATATGGTATATTTATCCTAGCTGGTATTCTAGGAAATCTACTAACTGTAATATTCTATAGTCCTTTTACACTAAGCTCGGGAGCGTCTGGGGGAATATTTGGATTATTAAGTTACTACACGTTTTACGATTTCTTAAAAAAGGATAATCTAGGGGTTTATGGTCTTGTATTTTTAGTATCAGTATTTGGAGTCAGTGATTTAATATTCCCTAATGTGAACGTTGTTGCTCATATCGGAGGTATTTTGGGAGGTATTATGTACGCAGTTGTCTATTACCTTATAAGGAGTGGAAGGACAATAAAATAACTATGATATTAGTAGAGGAAATACTATTAATTATCGGATTCTTAATGCTCCCGTACGGTTTATATGAAATTATCAAAAGTGAGGCAGATAGAACTGTGAAGATAACTCTTGTTGGGATTTCAATAGTTTTATTTGCAATTGAAACGATATTAGCAGTGAAGCAATGATAATGATAGTAACTGGTACACCCGGTGTGGGAAAAACCGTAGTTTCAAAGAAACTTTCTGAGACGCTTAATCTAAACTATCTTTCTCTTTCCCAATTTGTTATAGAAAATAAACTTTATACGGAATATGATGAACTTAGGCAAAGTTATATAATAGATGAGGATAAAGTAAAGGAAGAATTAGAGAAAATTATTTCAACTAACTATCTCGTGATTGAAACTATATACCCTTCATTGATATCTACCGCAGATTTAGTAGTTGTCCTTAGGAAGAATCCTTTTTCTCTATATAATGAACTAAAAGGAAGGGGTTGGGCTGATATAAAAGTAGCTGAGAATGTGGAGGCAGAAATTCTAGGAGTGATCTCACAAGAGGCTAGAGAAGCCTTTAAGGATAAGGTGTGCGAAGTAGATACCACAGAAATGAGTATAGAACAAATATTAAATAAAATACTAAATAAACAATGTGATGGACCAATAGAATGGTTAGTTGATACAAAAGTACAACGATTTTTAGAGGAATTAGATAAGATTATTAGCTCCTATGAGAATGATATCTAGATGAGCAGTAATCCTTTTAGAATTCAAAATCCTCAGCCACAACCTCAAAGACAGCCTCGTGATTTAAGAAAGGTTAACCAACAAGTTCAAGCTGTTGATCTAAAAGTACAAATGAAGATGAAAAATATAAAATATAAGATTGGAGTAGTTAGTGGAAAAGGTGGAGTTGGTAAATCATTTGTCTCATCTAACCTAGCAATGGCTATAGCTGCGAGCGGTAGAAAAGTAGGTATAGTAGATGTTGATTTCCATGGTCCATCAGTGCCAAAAATGTTAGGAGTTAGAGGACAAATGTTAACTGCCGATGATAAGGGAATAAATCCAGTTATAGGGCCTTTCGGAATAAAAGTTGTTTCTATAGATTTTCTACTACCTAGAGACGATACGCCAGTAGTATGGAGAGGAGCCATAAAACATTCAGCAATAAAACAATTCCTAGGTGACGTTAATTGGGGAGAATTGGACTATCTGATAATAGATATGCCTCCAGGGACTGGAGATGAAGCTTTGTCCATTGCTCAATTAGTTCCTGGCATTACAGGGTTTGTTATCGTTACAATACCATCTGAAGTTTCCACATTAGCTGTTAAGAAATCAATAAATTTCGCTAGAACTGTAAACACAAAAATATTAGGTGTAGTTGAAAATATGAGCCATTTTGTGTGCCCAAGTGATGGGAAAGTCTATTATATATTTGGAGAAGGTAAAGGTAAGAAAATGGCAGAGGAAATGGGAGTAGACCTTTTAGGTCAAGTTCCTCTTGATCCTTCCATAGCAGAAGCTAATGATGCTGGAGAACCCTTCTTTTTGAAACATCCAGACAGTCCAACTTCTAAAGAATTCTTGAATATAGCTGATAAAGTAATTAAAATTGTTGAATCCAATCAATAGCTTTTTGACTTGAGTCGAAAATAAAATTTCCTTTCATTATAAACTGGATATTTTTCTAATATTCCTTCTCTAACTAAATCCGCTAGAACTTTTCTAAATTCCAATAAATTAATCTCCTCCCCCATTTGAATTAGTTCATCCCTTATTTGTGTAGACGTTTTATCACCTTTAGATACGATGTCAATTATTTTGCGTTTTAACTCTGCACTCATGATAATATTTATTATATAAATGCAAATAAAAAATTGAGGGTTAATGAAGGAAAAACTTAAAAATAAAAAAATATTAAATAAAGATTGGTGAAAGTTTATTGAGTATTGAAATTAGCGAAAAAAGTTTTTTATTAAAAAGGTTCTTGATAGTAGCCTATGGTCTATCAGAAGCAGATGTGGATGCCTTTATAAAGATATTAAGTAGCGAGACTGGAAAAGACGTAGATGCAATAGCTGGAGAATTAGGAATAAGCAAAAGCAGAGCGAGTCTAATACTAAAAAAATTAGCTGATGCTGGATTAGTAGAAAAGGAGAAAACTAGCGTAAGCAGAGGAGGAAGGCCCAGGTTCTTATATCGTATTAACAAAGAAGAGTTGAAGAAAAAACTTATAAAAAGATCTGAAGAAACTTGCAGAGATCTACAGACTATTATATCTTCTCTTCTTTAAGTATCTCTTTAAAAAAGGTGTCTCATCTATTTTTTGCTTACTCAAATATTCTAAGTAAATTCCCTTTGGTTTTTCCCTTTTCCTATTAACTCTTATAAGCCTAGTAGGAGTTGCAATTATATCAATTGGTACATCAAAAGGTTCTGAAGGAATCTCACCTACTATTTGTATGTTATGTACAGTAGTTGCAATTGGAGTATTCTCATCTACCTTGCCAAGCTCTCTTAAAATCCCAAACTCCAGCTCACTATACCCTTCACCTTTACCAACCCTATTTCCATTTAAGTCAACAGCTACAGATCCAGCTACGATGAAATCAACCCTCTTCATACTTTCCAAACTTACCCTTATTCCGTATTTTTCAAAGCCAGATATTCGAGATGCTTTAGGTATATCAGATGAGGAAATCCTAGTTGGATCCAATAAAAAGAAGTCTCCCCTTAATCTAGGAGTAGGGACTAGAACTTTTTTCTCTTGCCTCAATGCAATTTCTCTTACCTTATATTGCGGGGAGTCAGGATTGACCTTAATAATCTCAGCTTCTTTGAATTCCTTACACTTTGCCAAATTTGAAGCAGCTTTATCAGCTCCTTTAAAATTGGGAATTCTACCATAAACTGGTCGTGGAAACAGTGCTATGTTTTCCTCCTCCAATCTCTTCCATATCAATTCCCTTATTTCTTGTTTAGATAACATTCAGAATACCCTCATATAATAAGTAAACGCCAAATGCGACTAATATTATAGATGAAATTATTTTTACGTATTTCACGTATTTTGCTCCTAACATGTTTATTGCCTTAGGAAAAGCTATTATCCAAATTAATATACCCACAAAAAATCCCGGTATTATTAAAATCGAAAGGGATCTAATCATGGAAATCCCAACAGTAACCCACCAACTTATTTGATAAGGATTGGTTAAACCCATGGAAAGTCCTATGATGTAATTTCCTCTTACAGAGCTAGAGGGCATTTTAGCTTTAATCGTTAAATACGATAAATATAGCATGAATATACCCCCAACTATATACAGAGCATTTATAATTGGCATAGGAATGTACCCTTGGATAAAGTAAACGATAATAAAGAAAATCAAATCAGCCGTCATTGCCCCTGCTCCAATACTGCTTCCATGAAACCATGATTTTGTAGACTCATTGGCAATCATGGCATTAACTGGCCCGGGAGGTGCAGCCATTGACAAACCTAAAATAATCCCTAAGCCCAAGTAAGTGAGTAACATTTATTAAATTAACCTTCAATCATCCTTTTAAAACTTAAAGCATCATCAAATGAGTAAACGTTATTGAAAAGAACGTAAATTAACTTTTTCTTTTCGGATGTTATATATTCCTTCAGCTTCTCCAAATCAGCTCTAGTATACTTGTATCTATAATTGACCTCTTCGGATCCTAAACCATGAAGTCTAAAATACCTAATTTGTTTGCTAACTACTGGCTTATTTTTGAACGGATCTACGACGTGAATTGCATCGATTTCAGAAAATATTTTCATTAGCAAATCATGATTGAGATTCCACTCTCCTCTAGGTTCCCAACCGTAGATAAATGATCTATCTAATGTACTGAAAAAGTCCTTGAGATTCTTCATATTTTCGTCATTGGGTGTGAAAGATGCTGGTGTTTGAAATATTATGATTTTAGAATTTAGGAATTTAGCCTCCTTCAATGTGATTTCCAGAGCTTGCATAACTTCTTTAGTTGGTCTAAAATATCCATAGTTTTTGACATTTCCAATAACTGTCTTAGTTCTCTTATATGTGATTTTATTATATTCATGTGTAATTATCTGATTGGCCTTAATAGTTAATTCAACGTTGTTCTGTATAGAGAGTTCCTTCCATTTACTTAGTCTTTCTTCAGATAGAAAGTTGTAAAATGTCTCTTGTACCTCAAGCACACTGAAATAATTAAAATGCTTTCTCGTAAATCCACATGTACCTATTTTTATCATCTTGCATAGATTTTGGGAAAAGATTAATATAATTGGTTTTGCATAGACTTAACTCGTGAGTGAGGAAGAAATAATTGAAAAAGTTAAGAAAATGTATGAAGAAGGATTAAGTATTAGACAAATTGCTAATCAATTAGGGTTGAGTTACTCTAGGGTACGTAGAATGCTTATTAAAGCTAGGGTTAATTTCAGAGGGAAAGTGCCATATGATAAAATACAACAAATCATAGAAATGGGAAAGCAAGGTTATAGTGCAAATAGAATAAGTAAGGAGTTAAATATCAACTTTAATACTGTATTGAGAATTTTTAAAAAATATAATCTAGGTAAAAAAAGGAGAAAGTTGGATAGAAAGGAAATAGAGAAAATAAGGGAGGAGTATAATAAGGGAAACAGTATATATAGGATTGCAAAAGAACTTAACATTTCCACTAATCTTGTAGTATACCATTTAAAGAAAATGGGTTTATATAGACCTATTCATGAATCCTCTCCCACATCTGCTTAGCTAGTTTACCATCATATTTAAATACGTGTAAGAGTTCTTTTGCCTCTTCTCTTCTCCTTCTGTGTTCCTCTAAGAAACTATTTAATTTATCTATTAATAGCTGCTTTAACTCTCCAGTTAACATCTTACCAGATCTATACTCCTCCTCAATCTCCTTAATCCTATTATCATCTTCCTCAAAGAAGTAATATAACCACTGGAAGGGAACATCAATTTCTGGGTTCCCACCATATTTCCTGTGCAACTCTATTGTGGGCTGTCCCCCTGAAAACGCATATTTCATGATTTTCCTTTCCACAGTCTTAGGATCATCTACAAGGTATATTGCGGTCTCTGGATTTGAAGAACTCATCTTACCCTCTGGTCCTGTAAGTGGAGGAAGGAATTTGCTATGTATCTGTGCAGCCTTGTAGTATCCAAGGCTTTCCGCTATATCCCTTTGCAGTCTCCAATAAGGATCTTGATCTATACCAGCCGGTATTAAACATCTTTTCTTTTCAAACATTGTAGGAGCTATCTGTAAGGCTGGGTAAAATATAAGACCTATATTTGAGGACACGTCTAAGCCAAAGGTAGCTCTCACTTCTGAAAAAGTCAACTTCTTTGCAATTTTTACTGCTATAGGATACATATTTCTTATATACTCGGTATCTTGAAAGATGAATGTTTTATCGGGATTAAAGCCAACCGCAATAATATCTAAAATGTTATCATAAGCCCAACTCCTAGTCTGGTCCAATGTATATTCTGGATTTCTCATGAACTTTTCGTCATCTGTTATCTCAATATATAGATTAACATTAAATTTATCTTGTAGCCATTTAGTGAATATGAATGGTATTAGGTGTCCTATGTGCATACCTAAGGAAGGTGCTCTTCCAGTATATAGGAAGAACCCTTTACCTTTCTCGTAATCATTTAGAACTAAATCTAGATCTCGATGAGAAAAAAATACGTTTCTCCTAAGCATGACATGCAATTCCCCAACTAAATTCCTCATTCTTTGTTTCAGTTCTTCTGTAATCTTTTGAGTGCCAAATTGAACAATTAATTTATCATAATCCACTTTACCCTTAACTTCCCAAGGAGTTACAGTAAATTCATCTGGCATTGTAGTATGAAAATACATGAAAATATAAAAGGTTAAAATTAAGTGAAATAAGGGTTTTAGGAGTTAGATTTGGAGGCTAATCCAGCACCAACAGGTAGATCTGGGAACTTCTCCTTCATTCTCTGCTCCGCAACAACAGAAGCTTCTTCCAATATCTTCCTTGCCTCCGGTGAAGATGTTGCTGCATAAGCTCCCATACCTGTGAACTCTCCAGACTCGGTAACTATCTCTTGTAGTCCTTCTCCTAATTCGGCGAGTTCTAACGAAACTTCTGGCATTATACCTTTCAAGGTAGACTTTAATTCACTAACAACTCCTAATACTGGGATTAAGTTTACAAATACATCCCCTAATTCAGTTACTGTCTCTAATCTGAGTTGTACCTGTTCCAAGGCAATTTGGGTTGTTAACAACTGTCTGGAGATCTTTCTGATTTCTGCTACCTCATTAGCGTACATTGCCGCCCTTTGCGTATCCTTAGACATTTGTGCTTCTACTACTCTCTCAAATAATATTTTATCCCTTTCTTGCATTCTAGAAATATAAGCGTCAAGCCTACTAATCATGGAGCTAATTTTATAGTGAGCGTTAACTAATCTATACTTTAAAGGCTCCTTAGAGCCCTTTATTTTAAATCTCTCCTGCTCATAACCCCAAATCTTTTGGAAATCTTTTCCGAGCATGGCTAATATATAACTTACCTCATTAACTCTTATAAGATCAAACACATTATGTGAAGAGTTTAAATTATTAGAATCTAAAATAAGTAATATGCCAAACACGTTCATTAAAGAAGATGAAGATCCGGAATACGACATCTTAATATCAGCTAATGACGTGGTAATATACTTAGATCTTAGATGGAAAGAACTAGAATATAACAGGGTTAGTATAAATACTGATGGAAACAAGATTTATGTAACTGACTCAATGAATAATCGAGTAATCAAAGTGATATCGTTACCAATAAGAATAGATCCATTAACCTTAACTTATAAGCATAAGAATGGAATATTTATATTGCAAGGCAATAAGTTAAACTAGATGACAGAGGAACTTTACCTAAAAGACTCTTATATTAAAGAATTTGAGGGAAGAGTAGTTAAGATAGAAGATAGCTACGTAATGCTCGATAAGACTGCTTTTTACCCGGGAGGAGGAGGTTTAGAGAACGATACTGGAATTTTAATAAATGAGAGAGGAGAGAAGATAAATGTTACTGAGGCAAAAAGAGGAGAGAACGGGGAGATTTTACATAAGATAGATCAAAATGCTTCTCTTAATGTTGGCGATAAGGTTATAGGCAAAATAAATTGGGAACGAAGATATAGAATGATGCGATTACATACTGCCTCGCACATAGTTGCTGCATTAGCTTATAGTAAGTTCGGAGCTTTAATAACTGGAGGGCATATAAGTCCAGAACAAGCTAAGGACGACTTTAATGTTGAAAGTAAAGATACTCTTATTGAGTTAATAAATGAAGCTAATGAAATAGTCAAAAAAGGGATAGAGCTGAAAATCTATTTTTTACCTAGAGAAGAAGCTCTAATGATACCAGCGATAGTGAAACTAGCTGGGAGAAATCCACCGCAAATTCCAATATGGCGTATTGTAGAGATACCGGGAATAGACATACAAGCTGACGGCGGACCTCACGTAAACAATACCACGGAAATAGGAGAAATAGTACTACTTAAGGTTGAAAATAAGGGAAAAGGGAGAAAGAGAGTTTATTATACTGTTAAACCATAGGGAATTTATTTATTAGCTCGATCAGCATAAGTATTTTTGTGTCATTAATTGTTAGACTTGCTAAGTTTGCCGTAGTTGGTGGATTAGGGACAATTGTAAACGAGGCCATTTACGTTTTAGCTTCTAAGGCTATACCAATTGGAGTCTCTTTAGCCATAGCAATTGAGATTTCACTTATCTTTAATTTCGTCCTAAATGATACATGGACATTTAAAGATAGGAGGAGTAATTCGTACCTTAATCGTTTATTAAAGTTCCATGGCTCTTCCTATCTTGGAAATATAGTCCAATACGTGGTCGCATTAGTTTTATTAATATATTTACTACACGTTGCTTCCATCTCTCAAGCGGTATTTATATTGTTCTTTAGTAAACTTACTACCTCAACATTTATCTTAGTTTTAACAAATTTCATTGGTATCCTGTCTGGATTTTTAGTAAGATTTATAACTAGTCTAAAGTACGTGTGGGCTTAACTCCCCTTTTCAGATATGATTTCATTTAGGGTATGAATCAACTCAATAACATCATCCTTTAAAGCTATTCTGGCGTGAGTATTCCTTAACCCTAAAAAGTTACTAGCATCCCTAATATAGCACTTACATCTTCTAATTAGTTCGTCATTAATTAAGCTAGAGGGAATCTTAAATTCCACCAGGAAAAACGGTGCATAGGATTTGTACATTTTGAACAACTTCTTCGTATTTTCTAATTTATAATAAATTTCTTTTACTTTACTTCTGCTACTCGCAAAGAAAGACCTTATTTCCTTAGCATTTAAGTTAGATACAACATAATAGGTTATGGAGTTAATTCGCCAGATTGGAGCAAGTCTTTCCAATTCCTTACTCTTATGTCCTAGTGAAAAACCAAATCTTAAGCCTGGAATTGCAAGACTCTTCGTAAATGAGTTTATGATTATCAAATTAGAGAATTCGTTAACTAGTCCAGACGCACTCTCAGCCAAGCTTATATCAATAAACGACTCATCTAAAACAAGTTCGTTGTTCTTATCTTTAAGAAAGTTCTCAATTTCATTTAATTTGATTACAGACCCAGTAGGATTATTTGGGTTGCTAGCTATTATTCGACCAGGCTTTAATTTGAAAACAAATTCGTCTTCGCGCTCCTCAGCAAAATAATAGCTACGAAATTTATATTCACTATAATTAGGCTGTGGAACAGTGAAGTTATCATCAAGCACATTAATGATCTCGGAAGCACCATTGAATACTCCTACCAAATCCTCACTGACTCCGTAAATTTCCCCAATTACGCTCTTTATCTCTCTAAGATTTTGAGGGGGATAATATGTATATATTTTAAGCCTTACAGCTTCATTAATTAATTCTTCAACGAACTTGGGAACACCTAACGGATTAAGATTTACGCTAAAATCCTTGACGTTTAAGTCTGGTTTTCCATTTCTCCAAGAATATCCTCCATGTTTCATAGTTCCCTCTCTTCAAAATAAGCTGTGATCACATTCTTTTCAGCTCTCCTTATAATTTCACTTAGGCTTGATGGGCTAATGTTCAGCTTTTTAGCCAAGTCTTTTAATCCTATTCTTCTAGGATAGTCAAAAAATCCAGCTTCTAAAGCAATCCTAAGTATTTGCTCCTGCCTTGCAGTTATTGCATCCTTTTTCTCAGCTTTCACGACTTTTAAAACTCTAACCTCTTTTGTAATGCCTATTAGCGAATTAAGTAATTCCCTCAGCTCTGTATAACCGTTTAATATTAAGGTCCATAGGATTCCATCATCTGTTAAAGCACCGTTCATTATAATATATTGAGACAAGACCTTAATGAATTCAGTTGATATGTAATTTGTACAAATGAATTTATACTTTGAAACCTTAATAGGTTCTTCACAAACTTGCTTAGCGTTTGTCTCGTCTCCACGTACTTCAATAAGCAGCTTACCTTTCTCCCCATCAACTCTGATATCGAGAATGTTGATTGTAATCTTGTTAGGAATAAATTCTGGGAACTGAAGTACATTAGGAGTTTTTATTACGACGTATAACAGCATTACATAATTACCTCTAAACTTATACTACTTAAACTTATCTACTAACGCTTAAATTCAGCACTCAAGACCTTCATTCACCTTTCATAAACTACGAGGTTCATCATTACGAGAATTATAGCCTTCGAGTAATTTAAGCCATACAAAAAGAACTAGAATTAAAAAATATTGTATGCGGCCGCCGGGATTTGAACCCGGGACCTCCTGCGTGGCAGGCAGGCGTCCTAATCCAGGCTAGACTACGGCCGCACTGTTTAATAATGAGAACGGGAAGGTATTTATTTTTTTCTTTAGTAACCAGGAGTGTGGACAACAATTTCATTCATTTGGAATATTTACATTTATTATCACTCCCCTATCTGGCAAATATACTGGAGCGTAAAGCGCGTTATAAGCTAGGAAGAACACCGATAACCACCTCGTGAGCGTGAACCTATTAGTGTTCCACGGGAAGTGAAAATCCATTGAGGATATCCTGTGTTTTAAGCTTCTGAACCCTTGTTCTGCGTAGTCCCTCTCGTTGAACGTTACCCTCTTGTGCTCCACGTTTAGCCAAGTGAACGCGTTATAGATTGTTGCCCCATCGTGTAGATAGATTACCTTATCTATCCTCGTTTTGAGCACTTTCTCAGCCTCCTTTTCCGCATTCTTCACGTTGGTCAAGACTATTAGTACGTGCACTCCACTCCTCAAGCTCGTCACCATGAAGAAGGGTATTGCACCCGTCTTTACATCCCTCACAATCCACACGTAATAATACTGCCCCTTAATTACCATAATTTTAGTCTCGTCTACCGCATAAAAACCACTAATTGGCACTACGTACTTAATGCAGCTCAACCTCCTCAAGTAGTACAACAAGGTAGAATGAGGCAAAGAAGTCCTCCAAGAAGACAAACCAGAGAGATAACTAGCCAAAGCCGAGGCTATTACCTCACTAGAGTAAAACCTAGGCTTAAGATTAATATACTCCATTAAAACTAATATCACTTGGGTGAGCACGGGAACTCTCCACCTAGTTCCCGTAGTATCACCTCCAAGTAATACTCCCGTGCTCACCCTAAAAAGGTATTACGTCGCATTCTATTTATAGAACACGAACAGTTCATATAATTTGTTTTGAATTAACAAAATTGTTGTCCACACTCGTAACCAGCTTCTCAACATTTTTAAGATCGTAAGTTAATCTGAGCTTTTCTCAGAGAGTTTTAAAAACACATTATAATTTTTCTCTTGTTCCTCCATATTACTAAGTTAAAGTAAACTGAATTAAAATATATGAGAGGAATTTTTAGTCAATATAAGTTTTATATCCATGAAGATAAAGAAGAACAAAATAGAATCTAGTCGACAGGTAGCCGGGCAGGGATTCGAACCCTGGTCCCAGGGGCCAAAGCCCTGGATCCTTGACCACTAGACTACCCGGCTAATTCTATACTACTCCAACTTATCATTTAAGCTTAACGCTTAATTTATACTGATCTCTCCCATTTTTAGATAAGTAAGGAGAGACTTGGGGGAAAGATTTATAAGGAAAGAAATAGAAAAGTTTAAAAGGTTTACTATTCGTGGCTGTATATAATTGGGGTGTTGTATTTGTCTGAAGAAAATAAATCTGTATCTACTCCTTGCCCTCCCGATAAAATTATATTCGATGCGGAGAGGGGGGAATATATTTGCTCTGAAACTGGAGAAGTTTTAGAAGATAAAATTATAGATCAAGGACCAGAATGGAGGGCATTTACTCCAGAAGAGAAGGAAAAGAGAAGCAGAGTTGGAGGACCTTTAAATAATACTATTCACGATAGGGGCTTATCCACTCTTATAGACTGGAAAGATAAGGACGCAATGGGAAGAACCTTAGACCCTAAGAGAAGACTCGAAGCGTTAAGATGGAGAAAGTGGCAAATAAGGGCTAGGATACAAAGTTCTATAGATAGGAACTTAGCACAAGCTATGAATGAATTAGAAAGAATTGGGAACTTACTGAACTTGCCAAAATCAGTTAAGGATGAGGCTGCACTAATCTACAGAAAAGCAGTAGAGAAAGGGTTAGTAAGAGGAAGGAGTATAGAAAGCGTTGTAGCAGCTGCCATATACGCAGCATGTAGAAGGATGAAGTTAGCTAGAACTTTAGATGAGATAGCTCAGTATACTAAGGCAAATAGGAAAGAAGTAGCTAGATGCTATAGACTATTACTTAGAGAGTTAGATGTTAGTGTGCCGGTAAGCGATCCAAAGGATTACGTAACTAGAATAGCTAACTTGTTAGGTCTAAGCGGAGCTGTTATGAAAACAGCTGCCGAAATTATAGATAAGGCGAAGGGTTCTGGTTTAACTGCTGGTAAGGATCCAGCTGGCTTAGCCGCAGCTGCGATTTATATAGCGTCATTATTACACGATGAAAGAAGAACCCAAAAAGAAATAGCGCAAGTTGCAGGCGTTACTGAAGTTACTGTGAGAAATAGGTATAAAGAACTTACACAAGAACTAAAAATTTCAATACCTACTCAATAACTAGAATGTTAGATTCCGCATATCCCATTTTTATTAAGATTTCCCTAACTTTTTCTTTATGATCTCCTTGAATTAGTATTTTACCATCTTTTACTGTACCTCCTGCTGCTAACTTGGATTTAAGTTCAGAAGCTATTTTTTTAAGTTCAGAATCATTACCTCCTATTCCTTCTATTATTGTGACTTCCTTTCCGTATCTTCTTTTTTCAACTTTTATTTTAATAAATTGTTCTTCCTTTGAAAGTTGTTCACATATGTCTGGTGGAAGACCACCACACAGATTTTCTGCCATTCTCAAAAATTATCTTTATATACACTCCCCTTTTAATCTTTCTATCGTTTTTTGTCAGATAAGCTTATAAATGTTACCGTTAAGTAAATGTTGCTATGGCAGTCTATAGATGTGGTAAATGCTGGAAGACGTTTACAGATGAACAATTAAAAGTATTACCAGGTGTTAGATGTCCATATTGTGGTTATAAAATAATATTTATGGTTAGAAAGCCTACTATAAAAATAGTTAAAGCGATCTAGATTTATAAACCGTTGCAGCGGTTTCCAGAATTATTCTAGAAGCTAGTACACTAGTTATACCTGAAGTGTCATAAGAAGGAGAAACTTCAACAACATCAAATCCTATAACTCTTTTATCTGCAATTAAGTTAATTATATCCAATAAAGTAGATGGGTCTAATCCATCTGGCTCTGGTGTTGCAACACCAGGTGCGTAAGCTGGATCTATCCCATCCATATCAAATGAGATATAGAGCGATTTACATTCTTGTATTGAGGTAATTATTCTTCTTGAAGTCTCCTTAACCCCTAAAAGTCTAACTTGCTGAGGTGTAAAAAATGTTATCCCCTTTTGTCTAGCGTATTCTATTTCCTCCTTACTAACTGCCCTAGTTCCCACTTCAATAATTTTGACGCCATATTCAGATATCCTCCTCATAACACAAGCGTGATCGTATCTATATCCCATGTATTCATCTCTTAAATCTAAATGCGCATCAAAACTAACTAAACATAATCCTTCTCTTTTCACTCCTTTTATCACTCCCGCAGTTATCGTGTGCTCCCCACCTATGGAAATAGTAATTTTCCCGTTTTCGTGGAAATAATTTATCACACTTGATATCCTACTTATGTTCTCCTCAACATTTGAAGGATGTAGAATTATATCACCTACATCATTGAAACCTATTTCCCCCATATCCACATCATTCCTTATTGAATAAAATTCAATATATTGAGCTGATTCTCTTATTGAAGATGGGGCAAATCTACTACCTGGCCTATAGCTACTTGTAATGTCCATGGGTATTCCAATTATTACAAAGGGTGATCTTTCCTTGTTAAATCCAGCAAATTTCCTACTATTCTCATTTAAATAAAGTAATCTTCCGTCACTCACTCGCTAATTTTGGTCATAGAACTTTATAAACTTGTTGTAATGTTAGAGAGTTGTGAGTGAAGTAATAGATAAAGTGTTGGACTTAGCTAAAAGAAGAGGAATATTTTGGTCATCGTATGAAATTTATGGAGGAGTAGCGGGATTCTACGATATAGGACCTATAGGTGTAAAGATTAAAAATAGAATAGTAGAGTTATGGCGAAAATATTTCGTGAAGGATAACAGTGACTTTGTAGTAGAAATAGAAAGTCCAATGATAGGCCCTGCTAAAGTGTTTGAAGCCAGTGGTCATGTGGAAAGTTTTACAGACCCTATCGTTGAGTGTAATAATTGTAAAAGAATATATAGGGCTGATCATTTAATCGAAGATGTATTAAAGAGAAGCGTAGAGGGTCTTAAGCCAGAGGAACTAACGAGGATAATAAGGGAAAACAATATTAGATGTCAATATTGTGGGGGAGAGTTAGGAGAAGTAAGATTGTTCAATTTACTTTTCACAACCAACATAGGTCCTTATACTGGTAATTTAGGTTACATTAGACCAGAGACAGCTCAAGGAATGTTCACTGCATTTAAACGTGTATATGAGGCTACTAGACAAAGACTACCTATTGGAATAGCTCAAGTAGGGAGAGTGGGTAGAAATGAGATCTCACCTAGACAAGGATTAATAAGAATGAGGGAGTTCACCATAATGGAGGTAGAGTTTTTCATAGACCCAGAGGATAATAATATTGAAAACATACCATTACATAGATTTAAGGAGACTAAGCTCAATATTTTGACTGCGAGTGAAAAGGAAAATGATGGTAAACCACAAGAGTTTGATTTAGAAGAGAGTGTAAGAGAGAAGATCATTATCCAACCTTGGATGGCATATTGGATGGCTGTAGCATCGAGTTTTGTCAAAGCGCTAGGTATTAACGAATTTTATTTTGAAGAGAAGTTACCTTACGAAAGGGCACATTATTCTAAACAGACTTTCGACCAAATCGCTGTAATTAATGGTATGAAGGTTGAGATTTCTGGGCACGCATATAGAGGAGATTACGATTTATCAAGGCATATGAAATATAGCGGACAAGATTTGACTATTTTTAGAAAATATAAAGAACCTAAAACGATTAAAAAGAAGACTGTCATAGTAAACAATACGAAATTAAAGGATAAGGAACTAAGAAAAAAAGTTATGGAGCTATTAAATGGGAAATCCGCTGAGGAAATTGAGCAAATGATTAGGAATAATGTGACGATAGATGGCAAACCTTTAGGTGAATTCATAAGCATTGTTGAGAGAGAAGAGAAGGTTCATGGTGAGCACTTTATACCACATGTTGTAGAGCCATCATTTGGCGTTGAAAGGACGTTATTCCTAACTATACTGAGCGCATATAGGGAAAAAGAGGGTAGAGTTTTGCTATCCTTGCCTAGACATCTAGCGCCTTATGATATTGCAGTTTTCCCACTTCTGGAGAGGGAAGAACTAATTAGGAAGTCAATGGAAATACGAGAAAATCTTTCCGAAAAATACGAAGTACTATACGATGATTCTGGAAGCATTGGAAGAAGGTATGCTAGAGCTGATGAGATTGGAATACCTTTTGCTATTACAGTTGATCCTCAGACATTACTAGATAACAGCGTAACAATAAGGGATAGAGATAGTTGGAAGCAAGTTAGAGTTAAAATAGATGACCTTAAGATTTCATTGGAAAAGTTATTTAGAGGAGAAGTCTTTAATAAGATTGGAATTGAGGTGAATGATAGTAATGAGTAATAACGAGAATGAAAAAGAAGAAGAGAAAAAAGTTGATATAAAAACTCTTGTTAGCGTTATACCTCCAGCCTCAGCATTAAAGGGGAGTAAAGCTCCACCGAAAGAGAAAAGAATCAAGATCAGAAAAAGAAATGATGTTGATAAGGGGTTTGCGATAATTTCATCTAAACTAGCTAAAGATCTAGGGATTACTAATGACGTTGAAATATCAGTTAAAGGGAAAAGAATCAAGTTAAAGGCCATATTGCAAGAAGAGATACCTGAATTAGAAGTCTGGGCTAATCCCCAAGATCTGGTTACACTAGGTATAGAGGATAATAGTACGGTAACTGTGAGGGCTTCTAAATGAATGAGAGTGATATGGCAATAAGTAGAGTATTATTTGATTTTGAAACGATAATAAATGATCATACTGAGTACTTGAACGAGCTAGAGAATTTGGTGGCTTTCCCCGAACCCGACATAGGAAAAGCCACTAGACTGGTTAGAAGAATGAGAAGAGTTAGAAAAGAACTCTTCCAAGGATTAGAAGTTATAATCCAAAATATAGATAAAACAAGTGATACCAAGATTAAAGAGGAGGCACTTGGTTTAATTAATTATTTGGTAATAGTGGGATTAAAGGATGAAAAAGAGCTTCTAAATAGCCTAAATAATTATTTGAAAGATAAGGGAGTAAATATGGAAATAGATAAGGATTTGGAGCAAATAGACAAGATTATGAATAGTATGTCACATCTTAATTTTTAAACTTTAATGACTGTTTTAAATCACAATGAGCGAAGGAATTGCTACACTTGCAATAGAGGAACAATTACAACAAATATCATTAAAATTATTGGACGAAACTAGAGTTTTGTATGAGTTCTTATCTAATAACAATAATGTAAATGCTATGCAAATTTATTCCAAAGTAAACGGAATAAAAAACGATATAGAGGTTAGTAAATACAGACTTGGTGAGTACATTTTCAAAATTAGAGAAGGATTATTAGATAAGGACTTGTACATAGAAATATTGAATAATTTAGAGAAGGTCGCACAAAACTTAGACGCCGCAACATATAGGCTAAGTGTTATGCTATCTAAGCAAATGAATATCGATGACGTGATAAATAGATTACTTATAGTTATCTGCGAAAAGATAATTACATCGATCACCTACTTCATAGAGGCGTTAAGATTATTGTCTGTAAATCCAAAGAATTCCTATGAAAATGCTCGTAACGTAATAAAACTGGAACAAGAAATAGATGAACTATATAGGAGTCTAGAATTAACACTGTTCGAAAGGAAACTTGTTGACTTCTCCTACATAATGTTGCTAAAAGATATAGCTGATAGATTGGAAGATAGTGAGGATCTGCTGAAGAGTTCTGCTGACAATATAACCTATATCGCATATGAGAGGATGTAGATGGTAAAAGCCTTATTGGTGGGATCTAAGGTATTAATCCCAAATGTAGATGAATCAAGATACATTTATTCAAACGGTTTCTATGGAAAGCCAATAGGAATTTCTAAGCCGAAGGGCCCTAAAGATATAATTAGACCTCTAGAATTATCATTAATTGAAAGCGTCTATCTGGCCAAAAAGGGTTTAATTAGAGTTATCGATAAAAATGGTGAAATTCTTGAATATGAGAAACTATATGAATATAGTTCTAAAATAATAAATAAATTTGATATCATGTACAGAGTTTACGAAGACTTGAGGGAAAAAGGATTCATAGTTAGATCTGGAGTAAAATATGGAGCAGATTTTGCAGTATACACGTTAGGACCTGGATTAGAACATGCACCTTATGTGGTTATTGCAGTGGATATTGACGAAGAAATTACTCCTCATGAGTTATTGAGTTTTGGGAGAGTCTCCCACAGCACAAGGAAAAGATTAGTACTGGCTCTAGTAGATCGCAAAAGTGAAAGTGTAAGATACATAATGTTTAAATGGGTCAAAATGTAAGTTTAATATGATTGTCTAAAAGTTTGGGGGTTTAAGTAATTTGAAGAACGGAAATAGAGGCTTTGAAAGACAGCCCTCCTTTAGTGATGAACAGAAGCCAATGCCTTTAGGGGATAAGTGTAATTACTTGTGCCCATATTTCAGATGTAATAAGAGAGCATTACTAATACAAGTAAAATATACTAAAGGCAATCCATACAAAGTGGGCTATTGCAGATGGGTGGGGGATGTATGTATAACTGGTGAATGCCAATACGCTTATTGTGAGAAGAGAGCATTACTGCCTGGTAATAAATGTGCATTTGCCATAAATAAGAAGAATGAGAGGGATAATGAGATTGAAAAAGAACTTGAAAAGGAAGATTACGATGACAAAATGAAGGAGATAATATCAAAGAAATTTGGCAAAAAAGGATTAGATGTACTATAAGACTATTTTATTGATAAGATAAGAATTACATTTATTTTATCCTATCCTTTCCATCTCTTATATATGTCATGCTTTATTCCCAATAGATCTAAAGCCTTACCAACCACGAAGTTAATCATATCATCAATACTTTTTGGTAAGATGTAGAAAGCAGGAGAAGCTGGCATTATGAGAACACCTAATCTAGCTAGCTTTAGGGCATTTTCGAGTTCTATGGCACCTAATGGAGTTTCTCTAATTACCAAAACTAACTTCTTGTTTGTTCTGATGAAATTTAATGCCGTTCTGGATAGAAGATTCGATCCAATTCCATTTGCAATTTCTGCAAGTGTTTTAATACTACATGGAATAATAATCATACCTCCTACAGTTATTGAAAAACTTGAACTAGAAGGTGCAGCTTCGATCTGGGATTGGATATATATATTAGAGGAATACTTCTTTAACTCTTCAATTAAATTTATACCTAGCTCCTTTTGCGCTACTTTCTCTGCACTCTTAGAAATTATAATATGCGTCTCATAACCGAGTTCATTTAGAAACTGGACAGTCCTAATACCATATATTGTTCCACTTGCGCCACTTATTCCTATAATAACCCTCTTTGCTTTTTCCCTCCCGCTCTTTGTTCCTGCTTCCTTAGCCAATCCGCCAACCATTGTTGATAACACCTATTACTACAAAAAACCCACGGTTTATTATTACAACATGTTTTAACTACTATTGGATTTTCTTTTATAATAGTACCGCACCAACTGCACTTCAACGTAACCGTATTAGTATTTAATTGTAACGGCATATCTATCAATCGTAGTTGCTATAAAAAAACCTTGTCCACGTTCACGATTATAAAAGTTAATTTATAAGTGAGTTATATCATTTTAGATTATGGAAGTTAAAATTAAGCAAGTAGATGAAGTTAAGATAAGTAGATACATAATTAAGGAAACAATGGAAGATTGGTACCAATTTGTAGAATCTGATGTGGTAATTGTAGGAGCTGGGCCATCTGGATTGTCCGCAGCCTATTACTTAGCTAAAGCGGGATTAAAGACACTAGTATTTGAGAGGAGGTTAAGTTTTGGTGGAGGAATCGGCGGAGGGGCAATGTTGTTCCACAAATTGATAATAGAAAAACCCGCAGACGAAATCCTAAGAGAAGTTAATGTAAGGTTGAAGGAAGTAGAAGAAGGAGTCTATGTTGTGGATTCAGCTGAATTCATGGCAAAATTAGCAACTGCTGCAATTGACGCAGGAGCTAAAATAATTCATGGAGTAACAGTGGATGATGTGATATTTAGAGAGAATCCTTTACGAGTAGCTGGAGTGGCAGTGGAGTGGACAGCAACACAAATGGCAAGCCTTCATGTAGATCCAATATTTATTTCAGCTAAGGCTGTAGTTGACGCAACTGGTCATGATGCTGAAGTGATTTCTGTCGCAGCGAGAAAAATACCAGAATTAGGAATAGTTATACCTGGTGAAAAATCAGCATATAGTGAAAGAGCCGAGGAATTAACAGTAATTAACACCGGAAAGGTAGCTGAAGGACTTTACGCAGCGGGTATGGCGGTTACTGAGGTTAAGGGATTACCTAGAATGGGACCAATATTTGGAGCTATGGTACTTTCTGGTAAAGCGGTTGCGGAGGAGATCACTAAGGATCTGCTAAAAAGTGAAATAGGAACTTAGCGTAGCGATAACGTTTAAAACAGTAAACCTTAAATTGATACGTATTTTTAAAAATGGTGAAATAGAATGGAGTCTCAAGCTAAAGTGAAGATCTCAGATAAGGCAGAAGGAATTATAGAAAGAGATGTACAAAATGCTGTTATAGGAAGACGTGAAATCTCATTAAAAGTTTATCACATGGGTAGTGGAACCCCATCGAGGAAAGACATAATAAAGGCAATAATTCAAGCTTTTGGTTCCCAAGAGAACCTAGTAGTAGTTAGAAAAATATCTACAAGCTATGGAGCTGGTATAAGCAACGTAAAATTACATATTTATAAATCCCGTGAGATATTAGAGAAAATCGAGCCAAAATATTTATTAGATAGAGATGCTGGAACTAAACAAAAGAAAGGAGGAAGCAAAGGTGGCCAAGGAGCAAAAGGTTAAAGCAATAGTAAGAACCTATTACGTAATTGAAGGGAATAAGGTTAAGCTAAAAAATAAGAAATGTCCTAGATGCGGAAGTATAATGGCTCACCACTTAAAACCAAATGAGAGATGGTCTTGTGGAAAATGTGGTTACACTGAGTTTATAGGCACTTCAAAGAAAAGATAAAATATGTTAGTACTGGGTATCGAGTCTACCGCCCATACTTTCGGAGTAGGAATAGCAAAAGATCAACCACCCTACATATTGGCAAGCGAAAGGGATACTTTTGTTCCCAAAGAGGGTGGTATGAAGCCTGGAGATCTACTAAAACACCATGCTGAAGTCTCAGGGACAATACTGAGAAGAGCCCTAGAGAAAGCTAATATTAGTATAAATGATATTAATTATATAGCAGTAGCTTTAGGACCTGGTATAGGACCGGCATTAAGAGTTGGTGCTACACTAGCAAGAGCGTTATCGCTAAAGTATAATAAGAGATTGGTACCAGTGAATCATGGCATAGGACACATTGAAATAGGGTATTTAACAACTGAATCTAAAGATCCTTTAATCTTATACCTCTCAGGTGGAAATACAATAATAACTACCTTCTACAAAGGGAGGTTTAGAATTTTCGGAGAAACATTAGATATTGCGTTAGGAAACATGATGGATGTATTTGTAAGAGAGGTGAACTTAGCACCACCATACATTATTAACGGGAAACACGCAATTGATATTTGTGCAGAAAGAGGAAGCAAATTACTTAAATTACCTTACGTTGTTAAGGGTCAAGATATGTCATTTTCTGGATTACTTACAGCAGCGTTAAGGTTAGTGGGAAAGGAAAAGTTAGAAGATATTTGTTACTCAATAAGGGAAATAGCATTTGATATGTTATTGGAAGCTACAGAAAGGGCACTGGCACTTACCTCAAAAAAGGAGTTAATGATAGTTGGAGGAGTAGCAGCTAGTGTAAGTTTGAGAAAAAAGTTGGAGGAGCTAGGAAAAGAGTGGGACGTACAAATTAAAATAGTGCCGCCAGAATTTGCGGGAGATAATGGGGCGATGATAGCCTATGCTGGTATGTTGGCTGCATCAAAAGGTGTATTTATTGATGTTGACAAATCGTACATAAGACCTAGATGGAGAGTAGACGAGGTAGATATTCCTTGGAGAAATTAAGGTTAATTAAGCGTGGTGCAGAATCCAACATATATGAAGGATATTTTTTGGGTATTCATGCAATATTTAAACAAAGAATTAAGAAAAGTTATAGAAATCCAGAACTAGATCATAAAATCAACTATGAAAGGACAATATTAGAGGCTAAGATAATTTATACTGCGCTTAAAAACGATGTGAATGTACCTGCAGTGCTTTTTATAGATCCTAATAATTATTTATTGGTAATTGAATATATAGAAGGGGAGATAGTTAAGGATCTAATAAACGCAAATAATTCTGTCCAATCATTATCTAAAATAGGAGAAAGAATAGGGGAACTTACGGGAAAGTTACATAGTATAGGGATAGCTCACGGTGATCTAACAACTAACAATCTCATCCTAAGTTCTATAAATAACGATATCTTTATAATAGATTTTGGTTTATCAAGGAGAACTCAAGATGAAGAGGATCTTGCAACGGATTTTCATGTATTTCTAAGATCTTTAGAAAGTATACATTCTGACTTTAAGGATATTATCTACAATTCATTTGTGGAGGGTTACAGAACAATCATGGGTGGAAAGACTGACGAAATATTAGAGCTAGTAAAGGATATTAGGATGAGGGGAAGATATGTTGAGGAGAGACGTAAGAATAGGAGTGGTAACGAGTAATGAGAATAAGTTTATGGAATTAAAAGAACTTGCTAAGAGCTTTAATATAGAGTTAGAACAGTTGAAAGGAGAGAAAATAGAAATACAAAGTGATAATTTAGAGGAAATCTCTAAAACAGCTGCATATCTAGCATATTTGACCTTCAGAAGACCATTAATAGTAGATGATAGCGGGTTATTTATAGAAACCTTACAGAATTTTCCTGGTCCCTACACAAATTTTGTTAAGAACACAATTGGACTTAAAGGTATACTAAAATTGCTCGAAGACGTAAAAGATAGGTCAGCGTATTTCATGACTGTACTGACGTTTACTGACGGAAAAATAATTAAAACATTTAATGGTATCGTAAAGGGAGTTATTTCTGAAGAGATTAGGGGTAATTCAGGTTTTGGATTTGACCCCATATTTATCCCAGAGGGAGAAAAGAGAACTTTTGCAGAGATGTCATTGGAGGAGAAGAATAAATACTCACATAGGGCGAGAGCGTTTGCTAAATTTGCTGATTTCTTAACGAGCTATCTTGAAAAAGCATAAAATAAGTAGTTCTTGAAATAAACTATTTATACCTTAAAGTTTCTTTTATACTATCCTCATTTAGGTCTTCATAGTATTTCTTGTAATAGTCTTCAATGTATTTTAAATCATCTTCAGTAAGACTTGGTAAATTTTCTACTTTTACATATTCCTCCAATTCGCTTATCGAAGTTATATTAGGAATCACTGTGGACACATTCTTATTGGATAGAATAAATTTCAGAGCCAATTCAGATAATTTCATTCCTTTAGAATTCGCAAACTCCTTTAGTTTTAAGCTTTTCTTAATTCCTTCATTTAGCCATTTGCTATCCTTTAACGATCTATGCAGTTTAGGATCAGAAATCAATGGCCATTTATCTTCAATTAAAACATCAGAAGCATGAGGTACCCTTATTACATGTCCTATTTTCTCGTATTTCAAAAACTTATTCCCTGGCCTTTGCTCAATAATATTATATATGTACTCTAAGCTTTCGTATCCCGTATTTATGGCCTCAATTCCTTCCTCCTCCCAACCTAATGTGGGACCTAATGCAACACCGTACATTCTTATTATCCCATCTTTCTTTAACGATCTAAGAAAAGATATGATCTCTGGATTTTTAATGACATTAATCTTAGGATTGTGAATCATAAGTATGTCAATATAGTCTGTTCTTAATCTTTCTAGGGACCTCTTTAGAGCAAATTCAAGATAGGGTATATCAAATCTTTGTCTTATTTTACCTCCCTCTTTATGATAAAAATCGTACCCTATCTTAGTTAGTATCACTATATCGTCTCTCTTAGTCTCTAAAACTTTTGCAATAATTTCCTCACCCTTACCCTCTCCGTAAGTATCTGCAGTATCGTAAAAGTTAATTCCAAGTTCATACGCTTTTCGTAATATATCCTCTGCCTTATTTGTATCCGCACCCCACCAATCAGTAACTAAGCTCCATACTCCAATCCCTATTTCAGATGTTGCAATATTAGTATCACCTATGCGTCTGTAGAGCATGTAATATCAACCATTATTATCATTGCATTTTAAATAATAAAAATAAAGATGATAGTGATGCGAGTTAAGGTAAACGAAAAGCAATTCGACATGATTATTGATAAACTTAAACTAATGGTCTACGAGTATAACACAAAGATAAAGGAATACGGCGTCTACCTAAAACCTTATCATATTGTTTATAAAAATAGTAAGAGATATATCTATATTGGAAAATATTGGTACAAATTAGAGAAAATTGGGGGGAAGTTAAAATGGATATATCTTGGCAAGACCAAGCCTATAGAGAATATGCCAAATCCTCCGCAGATACCGGAATCGACTATAATAAAAGAAGACAATGAATACATAGTAGACGAGAAAATATTATATGATCTCGAATGATAACATCTTCTTAATCTCTTCTTCCTTTAATCTCAAGCTTTTTGCATTAGCTATGCTTACTATATCCTCTGTATCGAGACGTATCAGTTCTGCTAATGCTAATGCCAATGCGGGATTAAATGGAGAACTCATGAATACTAGCTCTGAGCTCTTCCTAGCATTAACCCTAGCCATTCTATACAAGCTAGCTAGTGCCTCGTAAGTATTATTTACGTTAAGCATCTTTGAGTACTGAGTTCGTCTTAAAATATCAAGTATTTCAGTATTACTTGTAGAAGAAGAGAGATCTTTAAGTATCTCAGTACCGATTTTACAAACAGTATTCTCTACTGTTTTGTGTTTGATTGCAAATGATATTGAGTAGTAATCCTTATAATAGCATATTATGTTTTCGGCAAGACTTTTCCAATCACCCTTAAAACCTTCTATGATCTCTGATAGTTTCTTTATGAAATAGATATCAAGTAACGATAGAAGATAGGATATATTTTTACCTTGCCCATCCTTGATAGCATATGAAAGAGCGTTAGCGTATATATTTCCCTTAAAACTGTTAGTTAATTCCTCAAGTGAAGATGGTATTTGATCGAAGTATTTTTTGAAAAATCTTATTTTATTACTATTCCCATTTCCAGTACCATTAACTATACTAACTATTATATTTTTCAATTCATCTAAAGATAACATGTAAATATATAGGTCAACTATATTATACGTCACTCTAAATATTGAGAAATAATTTCTTATCTTTTCCAATAGTATAAGAGATCTAGACTTAAGCATGAATTCAAAATCTTCTATACTAGCTGGTTGTTCCTCAATTATTCCCCTTTCTTTAAGTAGTGAGGCAACATTATTCCAACTTTCGCTACTTATTAATTCATTAACTAAACCTTTTGTTAATAACGAGACCTTTTGTGTTCTAGAGATTGAATGTATAAAAGAGTAAATCGCATAACTCATTTAAAGACACCTAATAGTTGCCTTATAACCTCGTTCACAACTTTATCAATATTCTTCTCAGCTTCCTTCCTTATCTCATCCAATTGTTTTTCTCGCTCAGAGACATATTTATTTCTTATTTCGTCTAATTGCCTTTTTTTCTCTTCATTTAATAATTTTTGAATCTCACCCAACGATCTCTCAGCAGTTGCCCTTAATTCGGAAAGATAAGAGTCTGAAAGGGTGATTAATCTTTTACTGTCATCTGCTATCTCTCTTTTTATTCTCTTTATTTCATCCTCAAACTCTATTATTGCCTTAGAGTACGCGTTAAACTTAACTTCACTCATCAAATATACTCCACTAACAGTACCTTATATTGATTTTCTTCCCCTAATAATAAAACCCGTATGCATAATACCTATATTTCTAGGCCTTACAGCGTTCTCCTTAACTTGATACTCTCTCAATATAAGTTCTTCCACATGAATATCTATAATTCCAGAATTCTTCATTGCAAAATATGTTTTCTCAATTTGATTTACCGTAGGAACGAATACAATTATTGTAGATGAAGGTTTAAGAGGTTCATAAAGCTTTGGTATGGCATTCCATGGATCGGGCATATCTAAAAAAATTGCATCTGCCTCCTTCTCATCTATACCTTCCCTTATATCCTTCAATTTGAATACTATCTTATCTTGAACACCTAACACATTTGCATTAAATTTAGCTACTTTTTGCATATCTTCTCTTACATCATAAGTATAGATCTTAGCGTTCTCACTTAAACTTAAGGCTAATGAAATTGTTAGAAATCCAGATCCAGTTCCAGCTTCAATCACTGTCTTTACTTGATTTAGTGAAAGGGTAGTTAAGATGTATCCTATATCTTTAGGATACAGAACTTGCGAAGGCCTCTTTAGCCCTTTGGAGTAGAGATCTTGTATAGTAGGTTTTAGTAAATAAGCTTTAGCGCCAGTTTGCAAGGTTAGTGAGGAACCATACTCAAGACCTATTAAATTATCGTAAAATATTGCTCCTTTGTCAGTATCAAGCCTTTTACCTCTTTCCAGTTTGGAAATATACGCTCTTTTTGGATCTATCCAAATTACTACTGGATCTCCCTCATTTAATGGCATCATATAATAGGAAAAATAGTGAGTTAAGTATCTTTCTACTTGACAAAAAATGCATCAGCTTTGGTGTCTTATATCACTCTATCAAAAATACCAGCCTTCATCATCTACTCTTCTGTAGTTACCCATAGTTCTTTCCGTATAAAATCACCTATTGCTGCTCTTATGACTTCACTTCTAGAACCATATCTACCTGTATTAACTAATTCATCTATTGCTTCCAAAAACTGCTCTGGTAGTTTTACCGTTATTATTTTCATAGAAACTCAGATAGCATAGTTAATTTTATAACATTTATAAGAGTTAGCCCGGTAATGTAGACCATAAATGATTAAAATATACTGTGCCAATGTCTATAAGATATTTGTGATTTGAAAATAGCCCCGTCAATACATCATTATTCTTTATGACTAGGAGGATAGAGTCAGAAGTAATTATGCCACTGCCGAATAAAGATTGAGCTCTCTTAACTTGAGCTGAGGGAATGTCAGGTAAACTAATGCTTTTATCCACTATTATTTTAGTTTCTGCCTTAAGCGAGTTGGCCTTTAATATATCTACAATATCACTTCTCACAAACTCTTGATAGGATATTGCAACCAGATATGTCTTGCTGTAATCCTTTAGTAGCCTTAACGCATTATCCATAATGTTATCTCTTGGTATAACAACTATGTTATATGCCATATTAGAGGAAAAAATACTGGATATCGGCTCAATGAATTGTTTTTCAAATTCATCCAGTTTCTCTTGGAAAGTAATTTTAATCTTATTCCAAACGTCTCTTAAAGGAATTGCCTCATAAACAGCAGGCCTTTTATCTATCTTTATAACCCACCCTCTACCTTCAAGTTTAGATAAAATATTATATACTTTAGTGTATGGTAAGCTTAACTTATTTGAGACCTCTCTTGCAGTTGCTCTTCCATATATTAAGAGATATGAATATACCTTTAATTCCGATTTTGATATTCCAAAAACTGAAGCAAACTTCGATACTCTGCTAATGGTCTCTTCTAATAATTCAGATGACATCTATAATTTATTAGGCAGAATTGGAATTTAAAACATAGTGGGTAAGAGATGGGTGGAGCTTCAAAGAAGCCTATTTCAACAATGGAAAAGAGATTAAAGAAAGAGGCTGAAAAGCAACAAAAGGCAGAGGAAAAGAAGAAAGGTCCATCAAAAACTGGAAAAGAGATAATTAGTAGGGCAGTAACTATAGATGAAGAAACTAAGAAGAGAGTTCTAGACGAAATAAAGAAAGAGAGTATTATAACCCCATATGCCTTAGCTACAAAATCGGGAATAAGCATAAGTGTAGCTAGAAAAATACTAAAGGAATTAGAAAATCAGAATATAGTTAAGTTATATTCTAAGAATAGAAGATTGGAAATATATATTGCTGCGTCTTAAAATCTATTCCTCTTCTAGTGTAGAAGCAGATCTCTTCTTCACCTCACCCTTAATCTTTTTTACACCTTTACAAAGACCATTTATAATTGGTTCTAGATAAGTTAATGATGTCTGTTTTGACGATGATGTTAAGATTGAGCTTTCAACGAACAATATACTGTCATCTTCCTCAGCTTCCTTACTTATCAAATTATCTGGAGAGGTAATGAAAGTCGGTGAGTAGCCTATAATTTCTCCCTCTTCATCCTCTATACTTTCCCCTACTATCAAATAAGGTATTCCGTTCTCTATAGTCCTAGCAATTGCAAGATGTTTTATAACTTGCTGCTCTTTTCCCAAGGCTTTCATAGTACCTATAACAATTTCTGAGCCTCCCATAGCTAAAAGCCTACTGATCTCCGGCGAGAAAATATCGTCCTCAGCGATAATACCATATCTCCTATCAAGAACTACATTAACTGGTTCTTTCCCTGCTGATATTCCTAGCCTTATATCCTTATCAGACAGCACGGTTTTCCTATATTTCCCTATGATCTCCCCTTGTGGTGATATTATGAGTGAAGTCAAGAATATTTTAGGACCAGCTTGTTCTAAAATAGGCCCAACTATTACATGAACTTCCCCATCCATAGCGAGGTTTATTAGAGTATCAGTATTATTACCGGGAATTTTCTCTGCGAGATTTTTAATGAAACTTCTTAGCTTCTTGTCATTATCGTATATTTCAAACATATTTCCAGAAGGGAACAGCGATGGCAGTATAACTAATTTTGCACCTTTATCTTTAGCTTGCCTTATTAGTTTTTTGGCTTTCTCTAGATTGTGTTTCCTTGATAATTCTTTAAGCCTTAAATGAACTAAAGCTATAAGCATAAACTTTTTCACCAACCTTAACTAATTGTTTGTATTTCATTATATAATTCTTTTAAGAGTACTAAATAATCAACTTTACCCTCCTCTACCTCGTTCATCTTTTCGAGTAATTTCACAGTTCGTTTCTCAGATACTATTTGTTTATAATTTTCCATAAGATATTCTTTAACTGCCATACCTAATTTGGTTGGTATTATTTTCTTCAAATTTTTAGACTCTATAATGTATCTTCTTTTCTTTAACGTAGAGATTATGACTGCATACGTACTCGGTCTTCCGATCTGTTTACTTTTCATCTCACTTATCAACTCTCCTTCAGTATATAATTGCACATCACTCTTATTTAACGTGCCTGTTACTTTACCAATAAGTTCTTTTCCTTTCATTTTTTCTTCTATAGGTTGATAAGGCTTAAATGTAGTATAAATAGCCTCTTGTAATACTTGTCTAAACTCATCTCCTTCTTTTAACCTATACCCAATAACAAACTCCTTCTTACCCTCATCTAAGTCCAATTCAGTATTATCATCAGTATACGCCCTTATCTTAACTATTTGTTTAGTTACTATTAATGGTGGTAGTTGACTAGTAATGAACCTCCTAAATATTAAATTATATACTCGAAAGTGATTGAAGGTTAATTGTTTAGAAAGTTCCAAATCCCCTTGCTCTATTGACGCCTTTAGCATGGTTTCATCTAGGGGTTTAGTAGGCCTTATAGCTTCATGTGCACCTCCTTCTCCCCAAGATCTTGGTCTAAATACCTTGGAAATGTCAACTTGTTTAGACTTAAGATAACTTTCTGCTACACTTATACCAACGTTAGATATCCTAGTACTGTCTGTTCTATGATAAGTTATCAAACCCAATTCGAAAAGATCTTGAGCTATTCTCATGGTCTCCGATGCAGGAATTCTTAAAAGATTGGCAGCGTCAGATAGTAATGTATCTGTAGTATATGGTGGTAAGGGACCAAAATCTTCTTCTTTTGTATTTATATCTACTATTTGTATAAATATTTGAGTTTTTTTAGATAAGCCATTCTTCTTTGAAGCCAATATGCTGAAGGGAAAGACTGATTTATCTTGAGACTCTATAATAAGGTACTTTTTCTTATTTTCGTTATATTTTTGGTATCTATTGACTACCCAATCTAATACTGGAGTTTGAACTCTACCTGCACTCAGATTACGATTTTCTTTACACTCCGTATTTTCCTTGGATATGGATTTACAGTGTTGTTCCCAAAACTCCGTTTGAAGTTTCCGTGATAGTTTAAACCCAATCCACCTATCCTCAATCCTTCTGACAATTTGCGATTTAACTAAATTATCGTTAAATTCTCTAGGATTCTTTATTGCATTAAGTATTGCTCTTCTAGTTACCTCGTGAAATTCAGCTCTCTTTATATTACTATTAAATGGTCGAATAGCCAAATATATATCCCAAGCAATTTTCTCTCCTTCAGTATCAGGGTCGGTACCTATAAGAACCTCATCAGCTTCAAGAGCTAATTTCCTCAGTATATCTACAACCTCTGTCTTATCAGCAACTATTTTGGACCCACAAATAGGACATTTATTCTCACTTAGATCCTTTACTATCTGATGACCTTTTTCACATTTCTTTATGGTAGAATAAATTGGAACAAAATTGCTATCTTTTACTAGGACTCCATATACATAATTACCATCATATCTTTCATTGTCATCTTCAGTTATTAGATCATAAATATGCCCACCACTAGCAGCCACAATTAGGATCCTATCTCCAAGTACTGTCTCATAAACTCTGAGCTTACCATACGATCTTGTGGATGGTCTTGAAAAGAAGTTTGAAATAGTTTTCGCCTTGTTAGGAGATTCAACTATAAATAAAGTAGTCTTAACGTTAAGAGCGGATGATTCTACGCTTCCCTCTTTCTTCATTTTACTCAAATTCTCTCTTTCTTCAGTTATTTTAGTTACAATATCACTTAAACTAGCTTGTCCAAGTCTATCTGCATCAATATCTAGGGGATACCATTTTACTTCATCTAAAATTAAATTTAGTTTTTTATTGAGCAATTCAAATAATCTAAGATTATCTATTAATAATACTGAAAGACCAGTAGTTAAATTAGCACCATAAAGTCTAGATGTTCTGCCACTAGCCTGAATATAGGTTAAATAGTCTGGCATTAGAATATAATCCCCCTCTATTACCAAATCCCCAACATCGGATATTTTTTTCAAAAACTCAGTATCTTTTAGATATTCATTAACTAAACTATACGCCTCCTTTAGCCTCTCATCATCTATCTTTCCTTCTCTTATATCCTTGGCTAACATTGCTAAAGCTGCAGGGCTTATCCTTCTTAATCTCTTACGAATATAACTAAGTAAGCCCCTTATCTTGTCATCGTTCTTCACTAAGTATACTAAGCTTAGTAGTCTAGTTAACGCCAATGGATGCATATATTCGCCAATTTTGAATTTAAATTTTGGTATACCTACAAAGATTGAATATTTTACTCTCCAAGGTAAATCTATTCCTCTAACTAAAACTCCGTAATGAGTTGCTACACCGACTAGAGATCCCACCTCACCTCTCTCAAATTTCTCTAATCTGGAAATAGAAGACGATGCAACTGATTCTGCATTTATCCCATGGTCTCTCAAATTTGAAGCTAAATACTCGGCATATTGAACACCTTTATCTATAGGCACAAAAATCAAAGTACCGTCATTAAGCCTTTTAAGAAGTCTAATAACAGTACCGAGTGTGCACTCGTCAACATCTTGTCCTTTACAAGTTTGAGTCAGATCGATATAAGAGTCATAAATATTCCTTAAGTATATTACGGAACTCCCAGGTCTAAAGCCCATAAGCGATGAGAGTGTTGGATTTCCCCTACTGATAGTTGCAGAGGAGAAAATTACTATTTTGTCCTTTAGTTTATTTTCTCTAATTTCTTGGATTTTTCCGAACTTCTCTTCATCGCCTATATTTTCTCTAAGTAATTTCATAGTTGTTTGAATATCCTCATCAGTAAACCCTACCAGCCGAAGTATTGCCTTTGCACTTTTCCCAGATTTTAACGCAGCGTCTACATCATCCACGAAAATGAAGTCAAACTTTACATTCGACAATTCAGATAGATTCTGAATAACATATCTACTAGTAGAAACAAATATGTCAAAATCCCCACTCTTAAGTTGTTCTAATACGTTCTCAGTCTGAGTAGAAGATTGTTTATTATAAAGTATTCTAGGTGAATATGAGTATGATTCAGAAAATTTTGCCAGTTTATCTATAGTTTGTGATATTAAAGTCCTAGTTGGGAAAATAATGATTGATTTCCTATTACGAGTAGCGTTGTATAGGGACATTATTAAGCCAAATGTCGTCTTACCTAGACCGGGAGGTGCTATTATTGCAAAACTTTCTCCCCTTAAGAACCTTATTATCCATGACCTTTGAGGACCTATAGGTTTCGAACTATTTAGTAATTTACTGAATATTTCTTCAACTTTCTTGTATTCTTCCAATATATTATATAATTGGTTAAGATTTTTCAAAGTATTGTTTTCAGAAAGAATATTAATCAGATCAGATAAATTGTTAAACTCTTTATCCTCTTTTAAGCACGATTCGCATACAGAACCGTTAAATAGCCTCTGAGATGATATATTTCCTCCACAATTAGGACATGATCTAGTATATATTGAGGGAGGGACTTTGTCTATGCTTGTCAATTTCTCAATCTCGTATAGTCTTAATGAGAAAGACTTATTTTAAACGTTTCGGAAAGATGATTAATATGTCCCAACAATTAAAATTGAGAGTGGTAGAAGCTAGGCAAAGAGATGTTGGTAGGAAGGTCGCCAGAATAACTGATTACACTATGAGTAGGTTAGGAATAGAGAACGGTGATTATGTAGAGATTACTGGACCTTCAGGATCTTCATTAGCACAAGCGTTAATAGGAGATGGAATAGCGGACAATGAGATAAGAATAGATGGTTACATTAGAAAATCCATAGGAGTGGGTATTGGAGATGAAGTTACAGTAAAGAAAGCACAAGTGCAAGATGCTAGCAAGGTAGTTTTAGCTCCAACACAACCTATTTCCTTTAGCCAAAGTTTTGTAGAATATGTTAAAGACTGGTTAATGGATAAACCTCTAAGCAGAGGAGAAACAATTTCTGTTCCTACTTACGTTGGATCCATAGACTTCGTTGTAGTTTCAACACAGCCTTCACAATCTGTAAGAGTTACAGGTAGAACTTCCTTAGAGATAAGACAAGAACCAGTAAAGGAAACTGCAGCAGTACCTAAGGTCACCTGGGAAGATATTGGCGACCTTGAAGACGTAAAGGAGAAAATAAGAGAAATAGTAGAACTTCCAATGAGACATCCAGAAGTTTTCCAGCATCTAGGAATAGAACCACCTAAGGGTGTATTACTATATGGACCACCAGGAGTTGGGAAAACCTTATTGGCCAGGGCGCTTGCTAATGAAATAGGTGCGTACTTCACTTCAATCAATGGACCAGAAATAATGAGTAAATTCTATGGTGAAAGTGAACAGAGACTAAGGGAAATCTTTGAGGAGGCGGAAAAGAACGCGCCAGCTATAATTTTCATTGATGAAATAGATGCGATAGCACCAAAGAGGGAAGAAGTTACCGGAGAAGTAGAGAAAAGAGTGGTAGCGCAATTGTTGACTCTAATGGATGGAATTAAAGGAAGAGGAAAAGTAATAGTCATAGGAGCAACTAATAGACCAGATGCTGTAGATCCGGCATTAAGAAGACCAGGTAGATTTGATAGGGAAATAGAGATTAGACCGCCTGACGCTAAGGCTAGAAAAGAGATTCTACAAGTACATACTAGAAATATGCCTCTAGCTGAGGATGTGGATTTAGATAAAATCTCCGAACAGACTCACGGCTACACTGGAGCTGATCTAGCAGCTCTAGCTAGAGAAGCAGCAATGAATGCCTTAAGAAGGTTTATTAATGAACGCAAAATTAATCTAGAACAAGAACAAATACCAGTCGATGTGTTAAAGGAATTGAAAGTAACTATGCAAGATTTCATTGACGCCATGAAGTTCATCCAACCAACACTCCTTAGAGAAGTATATGTGGAAGTGCCAAAAGTTAAATGGGAGGATATTGGAGGATTAGAAGAAGCTAAACAGCAATTAAGAGAAGCTGTTGAGTGGCCATTAAAATTCCCAGAAATGTTCGAAAAGCTTGGTATTAGACCACCTAAGGGTATATTGTTATTTGGTCCGCCAGGAACTGGAAAGACAATGCTTGCAAAGGCTGTTGCAACTGAAAGCGGAGCAAACTTCATAGCAGTAAGAGGACCAGAAATATTATCCAAATGGGTAGGTGAAAGTGAAAAGGCAGTTAGGGAAATATTTAGGAGGGCAAGGCAAACGGCTCCTTGTGTAATATTCTTTGATGAAATAGATTCGATTGCACCCATGAGAGGCTTTACACACGATTCCGGTGTAACAGAAAGAATAGTAAATCAGTTACTATCAGAAATGGATGGAATCCAATCGCTAAATAGAGTTGTAGTTATAGCTGCAACTAATAGACCAGATATTCTAGATCCAGCTCTGTTAAGACCGGGTCGATTTGATAGATTAATATATGTCCCCCCACCTGACGAAAAGGCTAGAATAGAGATACTCAAAATTTACACTAAAACACTACCCATAGATTCCAGTGTGAACCTAGAGGAGTTGGCCAAAAAACTTGAGGGATATACTGGAGCTGATATAGAGGCTTTAGCTAGGGAGACCACGATGAAAGTATTAAGACAAAAGTATTATGAGTGTTTAAATAAAGCCAAAAAGGAGTGTAAAGACCAAGAGTGTAGTGATAAGACCATAAAGAATTGTATGAGCAATCTGGAAATAAAAATCACTATGCAAGATTTCCTAGATACCATGAAGGTTGTAACACCTAGTCTGACTAAAGCTGATATTATGAGATATGAAAACATGGTAAAGGAAATAAAGAGATCGGTGATTGGTTGAAGCAATACAAAATTCTTTTAATAATTGCAGATGGTTTAGGAGACAGACCAGTATCTAAATTAAATGGATTAACCCCATTAGAAGCTGCCAATAAACCAGCCATAAGTGATTTACTTAAAAACTCAATGATTGGCTTGATGGATCCAATATCCCCTGGCGTAATCCCGGGGAGTGATACTTCACATCTATCAATATTTGGGCTAGATCCACACGTTTATTATAGAGGAAGAGGGGCTTTCGAGGCATTGGGGGCTGGAGCCACACTCAAACATGGAGATGTTGCATTTAGAGGAAATTTCGCTACAGTGAACAATGATCTAGTAGTAGTTGATAGAAGAGCAGGAAGGAAGCTTGAAGAGGGAGAGGAGTTAGTAAAGGAATTAAATGAAAAAATTAAAGAGATAAACGACGTAAAAATTAGATTTTATAAAGGAACAGAACATAGAGTAGCGGTAGTATTATCTGGGAAAGGAATAAGTGATAAGGTTAGTGACACTGATCCTCATTATGAAGGCTTAAAAGTTCTAGAAAGTAAACCATTAGAAGATTCTACTGAAGCTCTGAGAACCGCTGAGATAATCAACATACTTACGCGGAAAGTTTTCGATGTCTTAAACTCCTCAGAAGTAAATAAGAGAAGAATAGAACAAGGAGAGAAGCCGGCTAATATAGTATTGTTAAGAGGAGCTGCCCATTACGTTAAGTTGCCATCATTTTCAAGCTATACTAAGCTTAAAGCTGCTGCTGTTTCAGCTACAGCACTTATAAAAGGAATATGTAGAGAACTTGATATGAACGTTGTAACACCAATAGGCGCCACTGGAGGTATAGATACTGATTATAACGCTAAAGCTAAAGCGACAATAGAACTATTAAAGGAGAATGATTTCGTTTTTCTACATATTAAGGCTACTGACGCTGCATCACATGATGGGCTAGTAGAAGAAAAAGTAAAGGCGATTGAGAGGATAGATAAAGCGATAGGAACTATTGTGGACAATGTTGGAAGAGATAATCTAATATTGATGTTTACTGGAGATCATGCGACCCCAGTGGAGGTTAAAGAACATTCAGGAGATCCAGTTCCAATACTTCTCTACGTGCCTTATCCAATTATTAATGATAGTGTCAGAGATTTTAACGAGAAGGAGGTTAGAAAGGGAAGTCTAAGAATAAGAGGATTGGACGTAACAAATATATTGCTAAACTACTCTAATAGAGCAGAAAAATATGGCGCGTGATGACGCTCGGAAGGACGGATTTAAAAATGAAGATCCTGCGCAGGGCTGATTAAAGTAGAATTTGCTCTCCAATACGAAAGAGAGTTAACATTCTTCGACTACGGCTTTTTCTAACATGTCTCTTACTCTCCACCTTATCATCTCGTTTACTATAATTACAACCGCTCCCGCATTAGGTTGCCCATAAATAACTATATCACCATTATTTGCACTCAATATGACCGGAATAACAAGTAAGTCCTCTTCTCCATTTACAAAAACTACTCCACCATCCCTATCTTTTAGGATATTCTCCATAATTTCAAATATTTCAAATCGAATTTTCCCCGCCTCATTTGTCACCCTATATTCCTTATTCTTTATAATAGCCCTATGTTGTGGTATAGATCTCTTGGTTTTTCCATCTATAACTTCTAAGAAGGGGATTATACCACTTTGTTCTAATACTTTGCTTACGTAATCCCCTACAGTTATAACCTTGAAACCTTGTTGTATCGATTTAGATACAAAATCTAAAAAGACTTTGTTATTTGTAAAAAGAATACCATATGGTCTAGAAAGTTCTTTCCTTAAATTATCAAAAGCAAAACATAGGTTTACTTTATTATTATTGCGTATTTCCATGGCTTTGGGGCCTCAGTTATTTTAGCTACTTCAGACTCTGAATCAATGATAATAATCATACCATCCCACTCTTCTGTAAAACTACTGCTGCCACATACTGGACATGTTTCCTTGTCAGTCTCTACTAATGCCTTACAATTTTTACATGCTTTAAAGACTGATTTCTTAGCCATTCACGCTCACTTCTTAGCCTGTGTTATCCACTCTAACTTGCCCAAGTAGGGCTGTCTCATAGTTAAAGCGATTCTAGGCAATCTACCTGTTACCGTAGACGCAACGCTTATCACTCTTGCTCTTACTTTGTCACCCTTTTGTATTACTTTCTTAGATTTTTCGCCGAATATTATACCTCTTACATTGTCATATTTCAGTGTATCATCTGTTATTTGGGAAATGTGAACGAGGCCATCCATCGGTCCTAAGTTAACGAACACACCATAGTTGTCAACTTGTAAAACCTCACCCTCAACTACTTCTTGTACAACTGGTACATAGGTTATCATATCAAATTCGACCTCATGATAAGTAGCACCATCACCAAATACTAACATCCCTTCCTCACTGGTTTTGACATTTAATATAGCTAAAACTAGACCTAAATCCTTAAGGATCTTTTCTTGATATTGTTGTCTTAGTTCATTTAAAGCGATCTCATTTAATGGTTTACCAAACTCATTGGGTGGGATCCTCACAATGCTACGTGCTTTAATAAGTTTATACATACGTTAGATAGGATATAAGGATTTTATAATTTTACTCCTATTTTGAAGAAATAAAACTCCTATCCCCTTTTTAATTGCATTACTTTTTAATTGCTTATCATTAGTAAATATAAACATGTTATATCTAAGAGCAGTCCTTATCAACGCCTCATCTGTAGGTAAATCGTCATAATCATTTATTAAATTCCATGAGTTTTTATATACTTCCAAATATTTCCTGGCTATTCTAATTCTGGATGTAATAATAAATCTTTTTTTATTCTTTTCAGATAAAATATCCAACTCTTTTAAGACTGCAGAATGAATAAAAAAGGTCGGTTTATAATCTAGAAATTCCAATACCTTATTAAATGGATCTAAACCATCGTATACATATAATAAAATATTAGTATCAATCAGTACTTTTAGATCTCTATTAACCCCCATCCTATCATTCTCCACCTACCAGCTATTTGCCTACTTATAACAGTTCTAATATTATTAGACCATACTGCCACGGGTCTTCTTAACTCCACTTCAATCTCATCCTTCTTTACAGAAGTAACTATCCCCAAAGTCGTCGAGGAACCTACAGATAACATCAAAGTTTCCTTAGCTCTTATGGGATCTACCTTTAACATCTCCTTAGCTCCAACTACACGTTCCAAGAGATTATACTTTATTCTGATATTCCATAAAACTGGAACATTAGCATCAGCCAAGGTTACAATACTTCCAAGCAAATTATCAGCCTTAGTCAATGAGGGATCCAAATATGTACCTATTGCTACTAAACCTCCCGGTTTAGCCTCCTTAAATTCCTCATCTCCAAATCTTATGGATGAAATCCTTGTGAAAATAGGTTCATAAGATACTTTACCTTGTTTTTCTACTCTTAAGCCCGGTAATACTTTTATTTCTTGATCAACCTTAAATAAGCCTTGTATAATACTACCACCTATCACGCCACCCTTCAGCTCATTAAATTGGGTACCGGGCTTATTAACGTCAAAACTCCTTATCACAAGCATAACAGGTTGTTGTGAGAGATCCCTATAAGGAGTCTTTATGTACTCCTCTATGCCCTCTATTAGAGTATCTATATTAATCTTATGAAGCGCGCTTACTGGAATTATAGGTGCATTTTCGGCCCAGGTTCCCTTTGTAAACTGCTTTATTTGCTTATACTGCGACAATGCTTCCTCTTTGGAGACTACGTCGACCTTATTTTGAACTATAATTAGATTTTTCACTCCTATTATACCTAGTGCTACGAAATGTTCTCTAGTTTGGGGCTGGGGAAAAGGTTCATTTGCAGCAACAACAAGAATTGCACCATCCATTAACGCTGCTCCAGATAGCATTGTAGCCATTAGAACCTCATGACCAGGGGCATCAATAAAGGAAACTCTTCTCAAGAACTTGGGCTCCTCATCCGATCCACAAGATTTACATGAGGGTTCGGTTACATATGCCTCTGGTTTTTTACAACTCTCACAAATGCCTATATTAGTCTCCGCGTAACCTAATTTTATCGTCATACCTCTTTTTAGTTCTTCAGAATGTTTTGAAGTCCAAATTCCCGTTATAGCCTGAACTAGCGTTGTCTTACCGTGATCTACATGTCCAACTACACCTATATTAACTTCTGGTTGAGCTTTAGGCCATGCCAAAAACTGCTTCACCTTACTATTATGGTATTAATTTGAACTATTTCCTGGCTAATAGTATTTCCTCTTATAGTTTTTCTTCTTCTTTCTCCATCTTCATTCGGGTAGAATCCAGGAGGCCCACTTAGCAATATTTTACGCTTAGCCGCTCCAGTAACATCAAATCGCATTGGGAATCCAGAATTATCTGATCCTCCAGTTATCTTTAACTTAACTGGTAATCCAATCAGTTGATTAGCTTCAAATGTATCACCTATTTTTAGACCAACTAGATTTGTAGCCTTGTTTTGATCAATACTTATTTGTAACGTCTTAGTCCTATATGCAATGGCTTCAAAATCTTCTGCTCCAAACTTCTCTGCCATTGTTTTACTTATCCATACTTCGTTATCTGGTACATTGTTATCTACTTCAACCTTAAAATGGCCTTTTACCTTTACCTTTTTATCCCCTTCTTGTTTGGTTATTTCTAATGTGATGAGCGTATCAATATTTAATAATTGTTTAGTTTTCTCATTAACTTTAGCCTGGGGTACCGCTTTTCCTTCCTTTTCTCCACCTATAGATTTTATTTGATCATTTGCCTTTACTTTAACCTTTACTCTTTTAGGCTCTACAGATTGTGGATCTGAAATGACAATTTTGAAGTCCGGCATTTAACAATGCCACCTTTTGTGTGGTATACTTAAAACAAATATATAAAATCGCATCACCATAAGCTACATGAGAAACGTTGTTAGGAGTTTTATTAGTTTTACATGGTAGCAAGATACCAGAATGGAAAGATGTTGGAATTAAGTACGCAGAATATTTATCTAGATATTTTAAGTTAGTAGAATTCGGCTTCTTAGAGTTTAATAAACCTACGTTAAGCGAAGCCCTAAGTAATCTTCTGGCTAAGGGGGCTGATAAGATAGTAGTAGTTCCATTATTATTTGCAACTGGAACTCATTTCAAAAGAGATATCCCAAGGCTACTAGGTATAGATGGTGACGAAAAGAAAATACAATACATGGGAAAGAAAATTGAAATAATAATAGCTGACCCTTTAGGATTTGATGAGAAAATTGGAGAAGTATTAGTTAAAAGGGTTAACGAAACTTACAACAAAAACTGTTAACTTGCACCGGCTACTAGTAGTTCTGCCTTGGCTGGATCATAAGCCCATTCTTGTGGAAGCTTTCCAACGCTCTTATAATATCTAGCTAAACGCCTGATCTTTGACTCAACCTCTTCTAATCCTTTCTTGGCTGTCTTATCACGTGGATACTCATTGATATGTCTTCTTATATTTACTGCTTTCCTTATTAGATTGAACAGATCCTCCGGTATTTGAGGAGCTAAACCTCTTTCTTCTAATATTTGAGTAACTTTTTTCCCAACTATTTGCCTAACTAAAGGAATTCCATATTGATCCCTTAATATTATCCCTATCATAGATGGAGTATAACCTCTTTTCGCTAATTCTTCTACCAGCATTTCAACTTCTTCTCTGGTTAGCCTCACCCATTTAGGCGCTCCAGCTCTAGCAGGTCTTATTGAATGTGATTTCCCTTTAGCCCTTCTCTTGTTCATCTATACTCACCAAATTACTACTTTTAATCTACACTATATCCTTTCCTTTTAAGTTCTTCTCTTACAACCTTGGTTCCCTCTACCATTGATACCAGTTTTTGATAGGCTATTTTTCTAGAAAGTAATTTCAGTCCGCAGTCTGGATTTATCCACACCTTCTCTGGAGGGAAATACTCTAAAATTTTTCTTATATCATTAGCGATTTCCTCAGAAGTTTCGACCCTTCTATTATGCACATCTATTACTCCAGCTCCAAGTTCCTTATCGAAACCATATTTCTTCAAAAGCTCTAAAGGCTTATAGTTGTAAATTTTTAATGCGAAATTTATCTGATCAACCTTAAGCTCGTTCAAGTATGGTGCAACAAAGCTATATTCACCATAACATATGTGCATAACTAACTTAGCGTTTACACCTTTTACAGCTTCATTTACTGCTTCCACTCCCCAACTTACGTCCTCCCTTCTAGTGTGTAAGGCTGGCTCATCAATTTGTATTATTTTAGCTCCAGCTTCTACCAGGTTCTTGATTTCTTGATTTATCGCTTTCGCTAGATCAAAAACTAGGTCCTTTTTATTCTTATAGTATTCATTATAGGACCATTCAGCTATAGTATAAGGACCAGTTATTGTTATTTTCAAGTTATCGGTATAAGAGACGGATTTTGCAAAAGTAAACTCGTCAACTAGCATTGGTTTCTTGTACTCAATTTTGCTAACAACAGAAGGCTTTCTATAATATGCCGTTCCCCACACTCTTACTGGACCATAGAACTTAAATCCTTTTATTCTCTCAGCAAAAAATTCAACCATTTCATCCCTTCTAACTTCGCCATCTGTAGGAACATCAACTCCTGCATTATAGTGATCTTTAAGCACTGCTATGACAGCATCGTTAAAGGCCTCTTGTAAGTCCTCGTCGCTTATTTTACCTGCCTTATGGAGTCTTATGGATTCTCTTAACCATTTAGGCCTAGGATAGCTTCCAATAACAGTTGTAGGAAGTAAAGGCAACTTATTCATTACTCTCCACCTTCTCTAATTTCTTTAAAAGTTTTAGTTTCTTTACGACAACAACCTCGGGTATAAAGTCAAATAAGGTATTATTGCCTATAATCACATCACTTGCACCTTTTCGCTTAACGGAGTTATAAACTCTAATAATTGTACTTATCTTTTCCATCTTAGTGTTCCTAGCATTTAGTATACCTAAGTGTACTTTCCTAGAGGGGAAATACGTATATACTCTCCCAAGCTTCTTCAAATTTTCTATCACATCTATACCGAAATAGTCTACCGGTAAGGAGAAGAGTATATCTAGCCTTTTTAGGTTATTAATTTCAAAATAGGTCATTAGATGCTTCTCTATTTTTACATTATCAAACATAGTCTTGTATGTCTCTGGTAATTTCTCTAAAACATCTCTCTTTATGTTACTACTAAATATTGCAGGTTCATGAATTTCTATAGCATCGACTACATTTGAAAGTTCTTGTGATAATGAATTAACAGCTGATGCGTAATCAATCATTAGATCTATTGGATTCTTATAATACCGATTATCAGATAGTACATAGTATGTTAAAGGCCCTGGAATTACGGCTTTCAACTTAGAAGATAAACTTAATTCTTCCTTAATTTTCCTAGAGGACTCCAAATCTTGTAGGAAAATGTTTTCCTCTCTTGTCTTTACATTTATTTTCTCCTTAATTATAGGTTGCCTATAATAGAAGTTGTTATCAAAAAACCTTTGCAAAGGACCTTTTTCAACACCAGTAATAAAACCAAATGTTACATCAATAACATCGTCCCATCTGAATAATCCATTGGTAGTATAATCTAATTTAACATCTCCAGCTAGCTCAAACAATTTCTTTATATTTTCATTAATGTACTTCTCTAGTTTCTCCTTATCTATCTTGCCCATATTATACCATGAAATTACTTTTCCCAATTTGGGATTTTTTGGAAAACTGCCCACTAAGGCTTTTTTCACATTCATTATCAAACTTTTGGAGCTAATAAATAAGTAACTTTCCCTCCTCCCTCCATATTAAAGGATAACTGAAGAGGCTTCTGGTCACCAAATGCTATCTTGACGAAATCTGAAAGTTTAGTTAATGACAAGACGTCATCCAGATATTCTGCAGAATATGAGTTCTTGGAGTTCTTAGAGAATTCTAAATCTTGAAGACCACCAGTATCTTTAGAAAATTCGACTTCAATTTCATTCTCTCCTTCAGCCTTAATCAATATTTTATCTTCATAACCCTCTATAATTACATTATCACTCACTGTTGAAACTTCTGATATTGCTGACTTAAAGCCATCTGAAGAAATCGTGGCTGATATATCGAATTGTAGGTTGATTTCTGGAATATTTTCCTCAGACACCTCTAGGTTCCTAACATTAAACTCCCTATTAGTTCCTCCTATAATATTTATGATAACAGTCTCTGGAGATTCACTAGATATTTCTATTGCCTCTTTTCTCTTAGCTACTTTCAGAATTTTCATCAGATATTGGGTATTAAAGCCAAACTTAAATTCCTCACTTACGTCATACTCTTTAAACATCTCTTTAGGCAAGTTAACTGATATTAGGGAAATGTGAGCCCTATCCAATGCAACTAACTCCACATTATCCTCCTTAAACTTTAATACCGCTTCATCAACTAACTTGGCTAAAGCTTGTACAATATCTTTGAGAACCCTCACATCATCGTAAACTACTTTCATGTCAATCAATCTTATATTCCTTTCAAAAGATTTAAGATATATCATACTTTCAATCTAACTAAAGATTCAAAAGATTTAACTATCCTTTAGAGAATATACTTCTAACAATGAGAAGAATATTATTATCATCAGACAGAAGTGGATCGGGAAAAACACTTATCACATCAGCAATTATGAGAGCGTTATCTAAAAAATACAGAGTTAGAGGTTTCAAAGCTGGACCAGATTTCATAGATCCCGGGTATCATAAGATTGCCACAAGCTTTCCTTCAATAAACTTAGACTTATGGATGATGGGGAAAAACAATGTAAAGAGAAGTTTAATAAAATATGGAAGGGAACTCGATATAGGAATAATTGAAGGAGTAATGGGTCTATATGATGGTGTAGATACGCTTTACAGCACGTATGAGCTTGCTAAAATTACTAAGACTCCAGTAATCTTAATAATTAATTGTTCTAATATAGGAAGTACTGTGGGTGCAATTATAAAGGGGTTAAAATACTATAGAAACGATGTGAATATTCGAGGAGTCATCTTTAATAAAATAGCTTCCGAGACCCATTATAATTATTGTAAGAATGCAGTAGAAGATGTTGAAGTTTTAGGCTATGTTCCATTTGATAAGAATCTGGAAGTTAAATCCAGACATTTGGGCTTGGTCACGATTGAGGATAATAAAGAAGTACAAGACTTAATTAGATATGCATCAGAGTTAGTAGAGAAATATGTTGATTTAGATAAAATCTATGAGATGGCCTCAGATGAAGACCTTGAAGTCGATCTTCCTAAAGATGATGAGAATAAGGGATTAAAACGAAAAATGGCAATAGCTTACGATCCCGCTTTTAGTTTCTATTATCAAGAAAACTTAGATATATTAAGAAGCAGATATGAATTGGAATTCTTCAGCCCACTAAATGACGAGTACGTAGAAGATGCAGAGGCCATATATATCGGAGGAGGCTATCCAGAACTTCATCTAAATGAACTAGAAAGATCCAGCAAGACAAAGAGTTGGCTTAAAAATTCGTCTTATTCTGGAGTGAAAATCTATGCTGAGTGTGGTGGCCTAATGTACTTGTCTAAAAATCTAATAGATGAGAATAATAAAAATTATAATATGGTGGGTATTTTTGATATTGAAATAAAAACTAAGGATAAATTAACAATTGGATATACAGAATTAGAAGCAATTAATGAAAACTTCATAGTTAATAAAAATAGTTTAGTTAGGGGACATGAATTTCATATATCTAAACCCATTAGTGTTAATGAAAAAGAATTTGTATTTAAAGTTAGAATAGGGAAAGGTATTGTTGACAAATTAGATGGTGTAAAAAGCAATAATACTATTGCAAATTACTCTCACTTGCATTTTTCTAACTTTCAGCAGAGGATTGTTTTTTAAGCTCTATTTTCTTTACTCTTTCAATTAATTCAGTTACCTTGTCTATATCTTGTGAATAAAGCCTAACGTGGAATGGAAACTTTGATGAAGACTTAATCTCGACGTATTTCTTATCCCTATTTTGAGAAATTTGAGCGTCAACTAAATACTTTGATGGTAAAAATACACCTGATCTATCAGTAGCTATAACACCTTTTTCTGTTATTTTATATGATGTAGGCGCCATGGGGATATTAGTCTGAAACTTTAGTACACGTCTGTTCATTAAAAAGCTAACACCGTAGAGTAATTCAAAATACAACACGAAAAATCCAAATTTATATAGCGTATTATCAATGTGGGTGACAAATCTAATTATCACATAATTGTAAATTAATACTAGAATTATCATATATAAGAACATTATACCCATTGAAGAGAAATTCTTCTTCATTACCTCAGTAGTTTCCTTTAAATATTCCTCATCCTTGTTTACAAGCTCACTTGCCTTTTTCTCTTCATATAACGTCCTAGCATTAGCTATCTCACCTAGAGATCTCCTTTCTCTAAGTAAAGGATTTGAACGCATCATTATTACGGATGTTATACCTAAGTAAACCAAAATGTATAGTATGTAAAATTCTATAAAATATTTTGGGAAAAAGCTAAGTACTAGGGAAAACAATATCATCATTACTTGTGATAGTAGTACAAACTTCCAGTTGAAGGGATTATATCCAGTAGAGGACATTGCTACTATTACTTTAATAACATAGGCTTATATTTCTGTTGGGTCAATAATTTAAACTCTCAAATAAATATTGTACTTAGATATGAGTAAATACTTTTTTATACTATTGCAGTTCTGATACTCTTGGAATGGATTTTCTTAGTTTACGTAAAGATTTGGAGTCTGGAATACCGCTGTTAATATATGACTTTGACGGAAGAGAGGAAGAAACAGACATGGTATTTTATGCAGGAGCAATAAGCTGGAAAAGTATATACACTCTGAGAAGAGAAGCAGGAGGATTGATATGTTACGCAACGTCAAATAGTGAAGCTAAAACATTGGGTTTGAATTTTATAGCAGAAGAGCTAAAACAACACGAATTATACAAAAAATTAGTGAAGAAGCCTTCTTATGGAGATTATCCAGCGTTTTCCCTATGGGTTAACCATATCAATACAAAAACTGGAATTTCTGACTATGATAGATATGTTACAATAAGTGAATTACATAAAATAATAGCTAAAACTAAAATAAATCCAGAAGATGCCAGAAGGGAATTTTACGAGAATTTCATGACACCGGGCCATGTACCAATACTAATTGCAAGAGATATAAGGGATAGAAGAGGCCATACTGAATTATCAATCGCGCTGTTACAGAAGTTAGGATTAGAAAGTAGCGCGGTAATAGCGGAGATGCTAGATGAGAAATTAAGCATGAATAAAGAAAAAGTAAAAAAGATTGCAAAAAATCTAGGATTCCACTTTATAGAGGGAAAAGATATTTTTAAAGAGGTGGTTATATGACGAGAAAATACGGAATAGCCGATACAACATTTTCCAGGGTTGATATGGGAAGCATAGCATATAAGGTAATAAGAAGTGAAGACGATGAAGCGGAGATCATTAGGTATACTGTACCGGGCATTAAAGATTTACCAGTAGCTTCAAAGAGATTAATAGATGAAGGTTGTGATGGTGTAATAACCCTAGGCTGGGTAGGTAAAACGATGTTGGATAAGTATAGCTACTTGGCTACAAGTATAGGCTTAATAATGGTTCAAATTCTAACTTCTAAACACGTAATTGACGTAACAGTACATGAAGATGAGGCAGATGATGAAGAAAAGTTAAAGGAGATAGCAATTGATAGGGCTACTAAACACGCTAAAAACTTAGTTAAGCTCGTAAAGGAAGGTAAAAACGCACTAACTAAATACGCAGGGAAAGGGTTAAGGCAGGGATATAGTAATGCAGGAGAAATCGATTAGATTAGGAATAGTAGTAGCCGAGTTCAACTACGATATAACGCAATTAATGTTACAGAAAGCATTATCACATGCCAAATTCTTAAACGCTGAGGTGAAAGTAGTTATAAAAGTACCTGGGACATTCGACATGCCTCTTGCAATTAAAAAACTACTTGAGAAAGATTTCATAGACGCCGTAGTCACTTTAGGAGCAGTAATAAAAGGGGAAACTAAACACGATGAAATAGTTGCAAGCCAAACTGCTAGGAAAATAGTTGACCTCTCTACAGAATTCAATAAGCCTGTGACACTAGGAATAATTGGTCATGGAGCAACTCATGAACAAGCTGTTGAAAGAATTGAAGAATACGCAACCAGAGCAGTAGAGGCTGCAATAAAGCTAGTTCAAAGGACGAGAAAGATAGATGAGCTGAAAGAGGTTAAGGAAACGGTGATTATAGATTGAAGGTATTAGCGATAAAGCTTGTAGATTATAGGGAGTGGACTGAGAGATTAGGATATGATAGGGAATGGTTAATTCAAAAAATTCAGAATAAATTCATGATGAAAATTCATGAGATAGCTTCACAATATAACACATTTCCCCTGCAACTCAGGTTTGATAACTTTTTGATGATAGTGGATGGAATAACTAATACCCAACTTATGTACATGATAAACGATATGCGAGAAAACCTTCCAGTAGGAATAAAGACTTGTTTAGGTTATGGAAAAACTCCGCTAGAGGCGCAATGGAATGCATCTGTTTGCCTAAATAATAAAGAAGACGAATTTAAGGAATATATGGACGAAAAAATAGCTGCATTACATTTCGATATAAACTTCAACACGGAAGCGTTAAAATACACATCTGTATATGACTCATTTTTGGAGATAACCAATATATATGTAGATTTATCGAGATTTTTATACAAGATAGGCGGAATATTACAATATTTAGGCGGAGATAATTATCTAGGCTTTGTGTCAACCAATAGCGTCAATAAGGTAATAGAGAAATTTAGTGATGATAATAAGATAAAGGTAGGGATAGGGATAGGACAAAATGCGAGGATCGCAATAAAATTGGCTACTACTTCTTTGGAGAAAATAAGGAATAATAGGGAAAAGACTTGGCATATAGAGGAAGAATAACACTTAACGTAAGACTAGCTTTAGTAGGAGAGGAGCTAGAAATAAGAGAGAACGTTAACTTAGAAATAGAGGAAGGTATAATAACTCATATAGGAAATGGCTTCTCGGCTGAAGGCATAACATTTAAAAACGGAATCTTAATCCCTGGACTAGTTAACGCTCATGTTCATTCTGCCGACTTCATATGTCAAGAAATGGGATACAATATGCCAATAAGTGAAGTTGTTGGAGATCCGTATAGCATTAAATATGAATGTTTAGGCAAAAATACAAAAGAATCAATCATGAACTCTATAGAGAGATTCATCATGAGAGGAAGAGAACTAGGTTCTAATATAATAATCGACTTTAGAGAGCAAGGATTAGAGGGAAGCTTACTTTCGAATACTATTAAGAATAAAATGACTGATAATGGAGTAAAATATTATTTCCTAGGAAGACTTGAAGAAGATGAATTCAAGGACAGCTATAATTTAGATAGACTGTATGAAATAGCTGACGGTTATGGGTTATCTAGCGCTTCTAGTACATCTAATATGGAGTTAATAAGAGATACATTTAAGGATAAAATTAGGGCAGTCCACGTATCTGAGACCATGAAGCATTGGTTAAAAAATGATTTAGAATATGTAATGAGGAAATATGACCCAAATCTAATAATACACGGAACGCATTTAAGTGAAGAGGAAATTAACGTTATAAGAGATAAGAGGGCCTCCCTAGTTTATTGTCCAAGGAGTAACCTCTGGTTCTCTGTGGGAATACCAAAGGTGATAAACGGGTTAAAAAGCGGGGTTAACGTAATGATTGGAACTGACAATGGGGGAGTATTAGATCCAGACATGTGGAAGGAAATGGAAACCTTACTTCTGATTTCCAGAATTCAAGATCCACTTTCCGACTACTCATTACAAATATTGAAGGCCAGTACTATTAACGCTTATAGATTTTTAGGGATTAGAGGATGGATAGAAGAAGGAAACAACATTGAAGCTGGTTTATTAATTCTTGAGGGAGAGAATTCAGGGATACTAAGCTCAAACAATAAATATATGGGAATTATAAAAAGAGGCAATAAAATAATTTATAACCTTGGTGCTATCCAAAAGATCATGTGACCTCCGCTAACTGCTTCCACATCAATTTTCATAGGGAGATTCTCACCAAAGCTCACCATTGTAGGGGCTGAAAAACCTCTTATACCTGTTATAGCATCCTTAAACATTTCCGCACTATAAGAAGATGTAGCTGATGCGTCTACGGAGAGTTCTTTTAAAGGCTTATCTTTCGTTAGCAATGCAACATACTTTTTACCTTCCTCACCAGCTTCTATCTTTACCTTATCCTCTTCTGTTGAAATTCTCATCTCTTCTCCAACTAAAGATACATCTGCTGCTATCACATTAAGTATGCTCTCATCTGTAGTGAAATTCACGGTCAAATTAACTTTTGGTTCAGTCAATTGTTCAACTTGACCCTTTTCCGCTTTAAGATAAATGGTACTTTTCGCCCCACTTTTCTCGTCTCTTATTATAATCTTTAATCCACTGTCAGTTTCACTTAACTCGATCGTAGCTTTCTTTGACCTAGCTTTTGAAAGAATCTTCTTTACTGAAGAAACGTCTAATTTAACTGAAGTGGGACTATCAATACTATATTCACTCAAAACGTCTTTAGGTATTCTTATAATTGCCATCAACACTTTATCTTCAGTCAAATGCCTCGAAAATATTCCATCTTCCGTAAAATTTAGAACAATAGAATCAGTAACTTTTGTAATAGAATTGATAAACGAGAAAAAGTCTTTCGCATTAGGGTAAATAATCTTAAACATAACTTTAACCCTCTACACTCTTTTCTTTTTTCTTGGTCTTTTTAACCTTTTTACTAGCCGCTTTTTTAGCTTTCCTTCTGGAATCCCTCTTCTCGTAATCCTTATAATTGTCCTCAAATAACCTCTTAGCCTCATCTACGGAGATCTTACCATTCAATAAATTATCCCAAATTTCAGTATTTTTCATTAGTAACTCTATATCTTGTATTGAAAGTTTTGGAAACTCCTCCTCTGATGTCTCCTCGACTTCCCTTTCCTCACTAACCTCCTCGTCATTAGTCCCTTCCTTTTCCTCCTCTGTTGACATACCAGATACCATTTATTTTAAAGAATTAAGCTTTACTAAAAGTATATCTCTACTATCCCCGCTTATAGTAACTACGTGACCCCTTTCTAAAGATCGAATAGCTTGATAAATAGCCTCGTATTTATCCCTATCACTCCCTCCCAATGCCCTACTTAAGTAGTCTAACTCTTTCGGCTCAATAACGTTAAATATAAAGATATAACTCGAATTTTGGAAAATATTTTCTATATTCTCAGTTAACTGAGATATCAAAATCATTCCCACTCCGAACTTTCTTACCTCCGCGAATAACCTCTCAACAATTTCTAACCCAGTCTCTTTACCTAGTATAAAAGGTGCCTCGTCTATAACCAAAAATTTCCACAAACGAGAAATTCCACGCCTATATAGATAATTTCTAAAATCTCTAAGTATAGTCTCAATCAAAACGTATTTTAGCTCATCCGTAGCAACTTTAGAAAAATCCAGAATTATATTACCCTCAAAGATCTTTTTCATATCCAAGCTATTGCCACTTAAAATTTGATTAGACAAAAATTGTATATAAGGTTCTATGGAAGATAGCCTAGAAAGATCCTGAGAATTCTCAACCAATTTCTTTCTTCTTTCTATCATCAATAGCACATCCCTAAAAGTCGGTGGTGTTGAATTCCAACTACTCTCATCGTTCTCATCGATCCCTTTCTCGGCGTAGGTATCCATTATGATATTAAAAATATCTATAGTTTGCAAATTGCCAAGTCTGAAAATGGACCTTAGCATATAAGCAACTTCCAGTGCCCTTTGCCTAGGGGATGCGCCATTTAACGAAAGTGGATTTAACGAATTTTTAGAGACGTCAATCCTCTCTCCACTTTCAATCTCGTACTCTCCATGTAAATCAAAAACTAAGTAACTAATATCTGAAAATTTTCCAATAATACTTTTAGCTAAACTAGACTTTCCAGATCCACTCGTACCCAATATTACTATGTTATAATTCTTTGATTCATCAAAATTTAGATGAAATTTCAAATTGGAAAATTTCCTCCAACCGTATTTGGTGTTAGATATCCTATTAACTAAAGAAGGAGCCAATACTCCCTCAATATAACCCAACTCTATCCCCTTTTCCTTTACAGAATAAATAGCTAATTGCGTAAATAGGAAAGGAAATGAGAACCATGACAAGGCAATCAAAGGGAAAACGAGATCATTTGAAACAAGAAGTGTCAAGACAAATGATGCCATACTACCAATAAACAGAAAAAGATTAGATAAAACTTCATAGAAAACCAGAAAGGATACCATAATGAACAACCCACCGTAAATAATCTTATTTTTACTAATATTAACATTTATCCTGGAAATATTTAACAAAATCTCATCTGGAAAACTTCTTCTAGAAATCCCCAATATAACTCCAATAACAATGGTAGCAAGAGCGTAATATCCTAATAGATTTAAGAATGTAGATAAGATAAGATTGAAGTCCACATTATTTGAAATAACTAACGCGTAAGCTATTGCTGTTACATAATAAAGGAATGAGACAATTATGGATGAAAACATTAAAGTGATAACTACTGAGAATATTATCATCAATATGGGAATTACTAGCAATAATATGGACAAATTATTTACTAACTGGCTTAAATTACTTCCAAATGTCAAATAATTCATTATACGATCAATTAGGTAAGCTATGATAAGCATTAATAAATTAGCCACAATGTGTCTCTTCTCATACATTTATATATTCCCCTTTAGTATTACATTATTGCTAAAGTAATGATAAATGTAACCAATGAATTCTTGGTAAGACTGAAGAAACTTGGTTATGAAGACCTAACACCAATCCAGAAAATAGCAATACCGAAAATACTCTCTGGAAAGAACGTTTTAATCATAGCACCAACGGGATATGGGAAAACAGAGGCCGCAATATTACCAATATTTTACACAATTTTCAAAGATAAACCAGAAAAAATATCAACACTCTACATAACTCCCTTAAGAGCGCTAAATAGAGACCTTGAGTCAAGGTTAAAAAGAGTAGGGGATGCATTTGGTATCAGCGTTAACGTTAGACATGGAGATTCTTCCCAGAGGGAAAGGAAGGAAATTTTAGATAACCCACCTGACGTGTTGATAGTAACTCCAGAAACATTACTATACTTAATACTAAACGATACTTTTAGGAAATACTTTGCAAATCTGAAATGGATAATAATAGACGAATTACAAGAAATGTTAGACGAGAAAAGAGGAATCGAACTCTCCGTACTACTCCAAAGAATCAAAAAGATAACAAGAAATAGAATTCAATTAATAGGAATTTCTGCTACCATAGGAGATATTGAGATGGCAAAAAGATACCTGGATAGGGAGGGAGAAGTAGAAGTAGCGAATATTAACGCAATAAAGGATATAAAGGTGAATTTGATCATTCCTAAGATTGAAAAGAAAGACGCAGATTTAGCAGTAAGGTTAGGATTAAGGCCAGATACAATTGCGAGACTCGAGAAACTTAACGAAATTATAAAAAATAATAAGCCAATTATAATATTTACAAATACTAGGGAGACCAGTGAATTCATAGCCAATCAACTCACAAGCAACTACTCCTTAAAAATAGGTTCTCATCACGGTTCATTATCGAGAGAAATTAGGATAAAAACAGAAAACGACTTTAAGAGCGGAAATATAGACGCGATAGTTGCAACTTCAAGTTTAGAGCTAGGTATAGATATTGGTAGAATTAATCTAGTAGTCCAATACATGTCACCTAGACAAGTGATTAGGTTAATTCAAAGGGTGGGAAGAAGCGGACATAAAATAGGTAGAACGTCTATAGGTTACGTTATACCTTCAGAGGACGTTTTCGATATTCTAGAGTGCAGAGCAATAATAGAGGCATTATATTCAGGTTATTTGGAAAAACCGTTATTCGAGGAAAACCCGCTTGACGTTGCAGCACATGAAATAGCGGGAATGGTTTTAGAGGGCTATAAAAATCCTAACGAAATCTTGGAAATTCTACGTAATTCATTTTATTTCAAGAACTTCACGGACGAAATGTTCGAAAGTGTGATAGAACTCCTAGAGAGTGCTAAAATAGTTAAAAGAAGGGAAGATGGAAGCCTAGTCCCAAGTAGAAGAATCTGGAAATATTATTACACTACTAATATGATACCAGATTCCATTAGAAGTTATATTGTAATCGACCACGCTACTAACATCAAAATAGGTACTTTGGATGAAGATTTCGTAGCCTCGTTAGATGAGGAAAGCGTGTTCATTTTAGGAAGCAGGCTATGGAAAGTTGTGTCTATTGAAAAAGATAGGATATTCGTAGAAAGAGCTGAGCTAAAAAACGGAATATTACCAAGTTGGTTTGGAGAATCAATTCCAGTTGAGAAAGAGATAGCAAGGAAAGTTTACGAGTATATTTACATGTTAGAAAAAGGAAAAATGGAAACTGAGGATGATAGTATATCTAAAGTAGTAAGGGAATTCGTAGAGAGAGGATACCCAGAACTGAGACCAGATCTTATCTTAGTTGAAATAGTAAAGAATAACTTAATTATAATTCATTCACCATTTGGTTCAAGAGGGAACAACACACTTGGTGCAATAATTTCAGTTATGTTAGATGTGGAAAAACAGACCAAAACATCCTATAGGGCAGATCCATATCACATCGCAATATCTTCTGTACTACCAATAACCGAAAATGACATGGAAAAAATAGTCACTACACTAAATTCCTTGCCTATAAATAAAATAGTCGAAATCTTAAAGAGAGGAATAAAGGAAAGTCCGCAATTCAAGTGGAAATTATTAGTGGAGATAAAGAGGTTTGGAATGGTAGATCCAGATAAGGAAATAACGCTCACATCATCCATTATGAAGGCTTATGGAGATACAATAATCGGAGAAGAGGCAGTTAATGAGCTATTGGTGAAAAATTATGATATAGAAATATTAAAGGAACTCAAAAACTACAGCTGGAAAATAGTTGAGGTTTACGAAGCATCTTCCTTAGCTAGGCAATTTCTTGACAAAATCCTTAATTACACTTCATTTGACAAAGACGAAAAACCACTTATGATAGAGATCTTCAAGAAGAGACTAGAAAACAAGGAGTTAAGATTAATCTGTCTCTCATGTGGATGGAATTCGAGTTATTCTATAATCAACTCACCTAACAAATGCCCTAAATGCTCCTCAATCTTCTTAACTGCAACTAATCCAGATGATAACGATTCTATAAACATAGTGAGAAAAGCGATAAAAGGGGAGAAATTAACAAGTAGAGAAAAAAGGCAATTAGAAGACCTAAAGAGAATTGCCTCCTTCTTCCCAGATTACGGTAAATATACCCTTATAGCACTAGCAACCAATGGAGTAGGGCCAAGTAATTTAGGCAAAGTTTTAAGTAAATTAAGTGAAGGGGAGAATGAATTTTACATGGCCTTAATAGATGAAGAAAAAAGGTTTATAAGAACAAGAAAATACTGGCACTAATCTTAAATTTAAGCCTCTTAAAAGTTTTTGTGAGACTAAAATGCCCGCAATTGAAGTTGGAAGAATTTGTGTAAAAGTAAAAGGAAGAGAAGCTGGAAGCAAATGCGTAATAGTCGATATAATAGATGACAACTTCGTATTAGTCACTGGACCAAAAGATATAAGCGGTGTTAAAAGAAGAAGAGTCAACATTCTACATTTAGAACCAACTGATAAGAAAATAGATATACAGAAAGGAGCCCCAGATGAGGAAGTAAAGAAGAAAATAGAGGAAGCTGGTTTAACAGAGTACATGAAAGAGAGAATAAAGGTTAAAATACCAACATTGTGATTTAGATGATTCTAAATGATTTTATTTACAAAATAGATAATTTTTGTGGATATAAAAATGAATGGAAGATAAGAAAAGATAGTGAGACGTCAGATAAATACGGATATTATCCAGAGAAAAGACCAATAGACGTACATATAAAAAACTCAATAATAAACCTTGATAAACCTCCTGGACCAACAAGTCATGAAGTTGCATATTGGGTTAAAAAGATGTTAAACGTTAGTAAAGCGGGACATGGGGGGACCCTAGAGCCCATTTCACTGGGCGGGGTAATCCAAAAGTTACCGGCGTATTACCGATAGGAATAGAGAACGCAACTAAAATAATGAATTACATAAGTAAAGGAGGAAAAGAGTACGTATGCGTAATGCAAGTCCACTGTGAATACGATAAAGAGGAATTGACAAAGATAATAAAATCGTTTGAAGGGGAAATATACCAAAGACCACCAGTTAGATCATCAGTCAAGAGGAGATTGAGAGTTAGAAGTATATATGACATAGAAATACTTGACATGGACAAGAAATTAGTACTATTCAGAGTAAGTTGTGACTCCGGAACTTACATGAGAAAATTATGCCACGACATAGGGATAATTTACGGTTGTGGGGCACACATGAGAGAGTTAAGAAGAACTAGATCAGGGATTTTCACAGAATCTACGAATTTAGTGAAGCTACATGACCTTTCTGAAGCAATATACTTATACAAAAACTGCAAGGACGAAACGGAATTGAGAAGAGTACTTATGCCAATGGAATATGCGACATGTGAAATGCCCAAACTTATAATAGAGGACTCAGCAGTAAACGCGTTAGCTTACGGTGCACAACTAGCAGTACCCGGTATAGTAGCCTACCAGAACTTTAAAAGGAACGATACAGTTGCCGTATTAACACTTAAGGGGGAATTAGTAGCGACGGGTAACGCATTAATGGACAGTAAAGAGCTGGAAAACGCCAAAAAGGGTATAGTAGTCAACCTGAGTAGAGTTTTTATGCAGAGAGATATATATCCGAAAGCATGGAAAAAACATGAGTCATGAATACGCGATTTTTGAAGTAATTAATGGTGTGCCTCTAACCCTTCTCTCCTCCCCGGGGATATTTTCAAAAAAGGAATTAGACTTAGGGACAAGAGTACTTTTAGAAAACATAAAAGTAGCGGAAAGCGGAATAGTGGCAGACGTTGGTTGTGGATATGGGCCCATAGGAATTTACCTAGCATTAAAAAACCCTAATCTAAAGGTTTACATGGTAGATGTAAACTACATAGCCATAAAGTTAGCTAAGAAAAATGCCAAACTTAATGGAGTCGAAAATAGGACAATAATATTAAAATCCGACATCTTCGACAATGTTCCCGTTGACGTTAAATTTAACGCAATTTATTCTAACCCACCGCTTTCTAAAGGAGTGGATTTTCTAAAAAAGCTTGAAGACCAATCATATGATAGACTAGTTGAAAAGGGATTCTTGCAATTAGTAGCATATAAGGGTGAAGAGAACATAGAGAAAATATTTGGTAAAAGATTTAAAATTGAATCGATAAAGAGAAAAAAAGGGTACTCCTTAATCACAATAGTTAAAGATTAAAGCTATAATGTAAAACTATAATTTGCCGGGGTGCCCGAGTGGTCCAAGGGGCTGGCCTTGAGAGCCAGTAGGCGTAAAGCCTGCGCGGGTTCAAATCCCGTCCCCGGCGTATAATTATTTATATGTTGTAAAATATTCATCCATTCATTACACTAATTAGTCACGAATACGTTTTTAACAAAACTTCTAAACCTTGCTTAACCCTTTCTTCAACTTCCCTACTACTCAAACCTAACATTAAACCAGCATGATACCAACTTTTACCTTGTAAAACCCTAGCAACTAAAGAAGCCTCAACTTCGATACTCAGATTCACTTTAAGTTCCAAAAAGTGCTTAGTGATTAAAAAGTGTGCAGCCTCAGCAATGACATTATAAGGTACTTTACCTTCTATATAAGCCTTGATCTTATTAGCATATAAATCCGGTACTTCTCCCTCTCTCCTTTCACTATAAGTATTTCTCAATAACAAAGCGATAAGTTGAGGGTTCAAATTATAATAAACCTGGTGAGAAGTCCTCAGCAACTTATCCTTCAATAAACTGGAAAGCTTTACAACAAACCCCTTACTTTTTTCGCTCAATGCCCTAATGACAATAACAGAGTAACCGTTAAGCTCCTCGTTCTTAATAGAGGATAAGTAGACTGGAGTAAATCCATTCTTAATCCAAAAGCGTAAAACGGAATAATCTGCAACAAAGGAAGACCCTACCCAATCCACTCCCTTTGCCATCTTAATAACCTCTTCAATAATCCTACTTCCTATACCCTTACCTTGATTTTCTGGAGAAACGGCAATCCTCATTATCCTCCAACCTTTCAACTTACCGAACTCAAATGCCCTCATGTACTTTATGAGCCTATGGGGAATCAAATGCCCCTCATTCTTTAAACCATTGGAAATATCCTCTATTTGCCTATCAGTAAGATCTCCCTCATAAACAACTTGGCAAACTGCAATCGGTTTCTCAGACGAATAACCAACTATAACCTTTTGAAACGCCATGTCACCTAAAAGCATCAAATCGTCCGGAGAATTCCTATAATGAGCAGTAACTAGTATTCCATAAACACTCTTTAGCAAATTATTATCTTGAAATAACTTCTCTTGAGAGACATCTTCTATTTTCAGCTCTCCATTATACATAACCTCAGCAGGTTCAGCATCAAGTAGGAATACATCAAACATGAACTTCTCTATTGGGTCACCCTTAGCATATCTAATGGGATAATCCATCTTTATGTGCTTCAAAAGAACCTTACTCTTTAATCTATCAACGTACTTTAAAAACGCCTTACCAGAACCCTCATAGCCGTGAACAGTTGTAACGAAGATTACCTTATCCCAGCCTTGTAAAATATAATCCAAAAACTCCATACCAATGGCAGCAGCTTCGTCTACAACTATTAGATCACCCTCCTCATTTCTAGCCAAGTCAGGGGAAACCCACTTTACTCTGGAGTCACCAGTAGTTATCTTCATTATTTTACCATCTCTTGAGGTGTTTAGTTTATACTTGACATTTAGAGCATCTAATCCTTTAATTACGAAGTTGAATATCTCTTGTGAAGAGTAATATGTTGGGGAAGACACAAGGATATTACCGAACTTTTCCTCAGTCATTAGATAAGATAGAAACAAACCTATAGATGCGCTCTTTCCCCTACCCCTAGCTGCTGTCACTACTAGAACCCTTTTCCCTGGGCTAGTGATGAACAGGGACTCCTCAAGGACCTTGTTCTGATCAGAGGATAGACAAAGCTCATGAAGCTCCATTGGAACTTTAGGGCTTTTAGGAATTTTCTTATAAGGTTTGTGAGTTTCATTGGAGGAATATGGAGTAAAGGTTAACCTATCCCCTTGCAAGAAAATTATACCCCTATATCTCTTTGCCAGTTCCATAAACCTCCTTTCAAATAGGTCTTTAACAACACCATCCCTAGTCAAAGACTCCTTATACAATTTACCCCTTAAAATGTCATCACTATAAATTATTGCCATACCTCCTCCCTTGGTCATGTCAACGAATCTAGCTATGTAGTTAGGCCTAAAATCACCTATTGCATCTAATATTACCAAATCAGCACTTTGCCCAAGATATTTCTCTGAATTTGAATAATCTATATCAAGAAAATTTTCAAATTTTTTCCTAAATTCCATCATTCTATCCTTTGAATTATCAAGCCATGGATGAAAACCATATATAACCCTTGGCTTTTTATTGACTTTTAAATATTCCTCAACCAGCGAATTGACCTTCTCTAGGTAATCTTGAGATTCAATTATCGCTAAGTGCCTATAATAACCATTTACCGCGTCCATGAAATAGTTTTGAAACATTTTCACCACATTATGTATGCGGCCGCCGGGATTTGAACCCGGGATCACCGGCTTGGAAGGCCGGCGTCCTAATCCAGCCTAGACTACGGCCGCACTACATTATAATCAGAATAGGAAGGTATTTATTTTTTTCTTCAAGCCAGAGGCTTTATTAAAAAGAAGAGGAAAAAAGAGAGAAACCTTAAAAAAAAGAGTAATTAGCTTAACTTATTCTCCTCATTACTAGCACTATTGCAACTATGGCTACAATTAGACCGATTATACCAGCTATTATACCGCCATAGGCTATTGTCGTTAAACTACCCACAGTACTCCTCAAGCTGGCAACTTCACTACTTAAAGTACCTAGACTTGCGCTTAGGTTGCTTATTTTACCGTTTAATGCTGTAACTTGATTGCTTAAAGCAGTGTACTGCGATGATAGTGAGCTAAGTTGACTACTTAATGAACCTACAGTACTGTTTAACTTTCCTATTTCGCTGTTCAAAGTGGAGATCTCAGATTGTAAAGTAGATATTTGAGCATTTGCATTTGCTAAGCTCTTGTTCAAGCTTGTTATTGTAGCATTTAATGAAGAGATCTCAGTCCTTAACGTGTTAACTTGGTTATTTAAAGCGTTAATTACACTGAGATAGTTTGGAATCGCGGTCACAAATACATTATAAGTAACAGTATGAGAACCATAAGATATCGTCAAGCTCCCACTAATCAAGTAAGACGATATTAGAGTTAAACTGGTTGACAATTGAGGAACTTGGAAACTCAGCATAAATGACCCATTTGCAGCAGTCGTAGTAGTGAATGTCTTAGTTCCAACAGTTGGTATGTTAAGAGTTAAGGAAACGGTTGCCCCAGATAATGGAGCCACAGTTGCATTATAAACATAACCCATAATATTCACAGTTCCGTTCTGCATTACTACTGAAGTTATTATACCGTTAGCCAATTCTATAAACTGTGGGTAAGTATTTTCATACATGGCCAAGTTTTGTAAAGTCAATATTATTGGAGCTATTGCAGGAGTTGTAACATTAACGTTAATAGTACCTACAGCAACACCACCGGCAACTTCCACCGTAATCTGCCAGATCCCTATTACATTAGTAAATGTATACGCGTTAGGTACGTAAATTCCACCCGTAGCATTAACTGTGGTAGGAATACTAGCAGCTAAGGTTGAATTGGGGTAGAATACGTTTATAGTAGCACCTTGACCAGCGAATTGAGTAGGGACAACTGCATCTATTGTCACTGATTTCCCAACATAGTAAATTTGATTATTTACACTAGGACTATAAAAAGTCACGTTACCAGATGTATAAACTGCAGTACTCACTAGCGCTACAACTGAAATTAATATCAAGGTAGATAAAACGAATGTTTTTTTCATAACCATTCACCTCAAATATATGGTAAAGAGAAAAAAATAAAAACCTTTTAACTTGAAACCGCCGTTACATTAGTATACACTAAGAATGTTGGGTATAGAGATATTGCTGGACCACCAGCAAATGGTACTGCAAACATTACTACTGTATGAGGCTCACTTGGACTTGATAAGCTTATGAACTGATATGATTGAACTGGTACTTGTAACACTACACCAGGACCTAAGGATGGTGAATATACTGTCTGGAATGCTGGAGTACCGGGTACTGGAGTACCAGTAGTTACGTTACTACCTAAGAACGATACAGTCTCTATGTAGAATGGATATGGATAGGATATAACACTAGTTACTGATAACACTATGTACTGACTAGTCGGACTTAAGACTAATGGGGTACTGTAGTAGTAGAATACCTTGTTTTGAGCAGTCTGGGGTACTGTTACACCTAATGGAGATAGCCTAATTGGAGTGTTGTTAAATGCACCTAATGTAGTCTGTCCACTTACGGTTGCGTGAGTTACTGGGTCTTGTACAGTGAATGTTACATTAGACGTTAATGGTAAAGCAGTATATGGACCGAAGTGATATCCAGCATAGGTGTATAGATTAGCAGTTCCTACAGCTACTTTGTGAGATCCTAATATTATATACATTGTTCCATTTGGACTGCTTAATGAGCCAGTTGCTACATATAAGTTTACCACTGGTCCATAGTATACACCAAATGTTGAAGTCTGTGATAGCGTGGATATTAGATTACCACCATAAGACGCTACAAACATTCCGTTCATGTATACTATAGTACTTGCATTGCTTGGGTTATACATAACCGTTACAGTAGCATACTTGCTAATTATCTTAACGCCGGTTACTTGTATTTGTGTAATGCTAGCATTAGCTGCGTTAATATCAACCACTTTAGCACTTGGCTGTTGTACTACTGCATAGCTTATCTCAACTGGAATACCAGTTGTAGCGTTAATGTATTTGGCAGTCAATATCCATTCAACTGAGCCTGGAGTAGTTGGTGACATTACATAGAATTGACCGACTATTAACAAGGTCTTATTGGTTACATAGGCTCCACTGATTACATCATGATAGGTTACGTATAAGTAGCTTCCATTCAAAGCTGCTGGGTTTGGTAGACCCAGTAGTGATGCTAATGCTGATATGTTGAATAACGTAGTCTCAAATAATGGGCTACATTGAGCTACTTCGCCTAAGTTAGTTGATATTAATAATTTACTGACATTAGATGGTGACAATACTACTGACTCGTTCATTCCGTTTAATTGTACAGTAATCGCAGTAATGTTTCCAACGTTGAATCCATTCTCAACTGCTTCTATTATACCACTTTGCGGGCCTATACTTATACTGCTGTAGAATACGTAATAGGGATCATATAATCCAAATGGCATGTATATCTTACCGACTGGGAATACTTGTGGCACTATTAATGCTGGAGTAACGTTTGCAAACGTTAAGGTTACGTTGTTAGTCTGATATTGTCCGGTAGTTGAATAGTAGTAGAAAGCTGCATAGTCTGGGCTTACATACCATATTACAATCTTGGTGTTTAGTATATACTTTAATGGCATATATACAGTTACTACATAGGTTGGAGTTGAAGTGTTGTATATTACGTTGGTTGTAACGGTATAACTGAATCCTGGCTCGAACTTGAAATCAACTGGGTAATATCCAGTTGGAGCAGAACTGTAGGTTAACGCTACAGTCTGCCCGTTTAGTGTAACTGTAGTAGTTACAGGAGCTGTAGTTGCATTGGGTAGTGGACCTACAGTTTCATTCTTTATTAACTTAGTACCGTTATAGATTGCAACGTGTAGACCAGCATTGCTCATTAAGTCGTAAGGTCCCATAACAGTAGCGTTATTAGCATTGGAATTGGCTGTGGAAGTCTGTAATACAGAACCGGCATCACTTACTTGTGCTAATGTGTACATGTTGTCACATGTCAGACCAACTAATGGAGTCTTAGGTATCGTGAAGAAGCTCGGAAGTGCAATGTAAGCTCTGAATGAACCCAATGAAATATGAGTACCGTGATAGTCAACACCAGTTACAGTTACGGTTGTCGATGGACCCCATATATGGAATGTCACTAAATATATATAACCTAATCTCTCGACAATGAATTTTAATGGCATTAAGACCGTGAAGGATAGTGAAGTTCCAGTTATTGTTGTAGTGGATTCACCGTAGTTGAAGTATGATACTAGTGGATTCACAGCAGCTGCGGCAGTTAGATCACTAGCAAACTCAGCAGAGTTTGTAGCAAGCGCAATTTCGTTTAATGTTCCGGCTGATGTTCCTGTTGCTAATAATGTTGCTGGGTTTATCTCAACTTCATTAACGGAACCATATAATAAATAGTTCCCTCCTGCTTTAGTGAAGTTACCAGTTATGTTGAACATTATTACTATTTGTGGGAAGCCAACATTTAGGGACACTCCATTATAAATTACTGTCGCACTGTTATTATCACCTAAGCTTATTGGAACTATTGGAGCTAGGAAGAAGGTAAAGTTAGCTTTCTCTTCAGTTTTACTGAAGAAGAAGTTTACTGTACCATTAAATATATTTGCAGTTAATGTTGCGCTACCGTTTTGATAAATAAAGCCATTAAATCCAACACCTAATTTACCTGAGAAGATATAGTTACCTGGTGGTGTTACATTGAAGTTTGAAGATGTGAAAATATTAGTACCGGTTTGTAAGGTTAGCGTTACATTCTCATGTGCAGTAACGTTCATTTGTCCATTAAACATTAGTATTGGACTATAAGTTGGAGCAGCAGAGTATAATATGGTACTATTTGATGCGAAGTATTGTTTAAATGGTGGAGCTTGGAAGTTTGCTGTTGGCGTAGAAGCACCAGATGAATGCTTCGTTGAATTAGCTATCACAAACCAATATATTAATGCTGGCGCTAATGAGGAGTAGGTTAAAGTAAAGTTAAATGGCGATACAGAAGTTGTAATGAAGTTATCGTAAACAGCCACTGTTATGTTACTTCTTCCAACTGCGTAGTTAGAACCAGGTAACATCTTTGAGTTAGCGTAGTACAATGGATTTAATAATGTACCTACCAGTGTCACAGGTGGAGATATTGTTATAGTATAAGTATAGCCCGCATAAGTGAATTCTAGTTTAGTACCTGCTGGTAATTGTGATAGACTGGCGTAATTCCCACCAGTTGCAGTGTTAATCAAACTTAGTAAGCTTAACTCATTCATGTAATAATTAACTTTTACGCTTCCGTTGGTATAGTTATAGATCTCATAACTTGTTGAAGGAGTCACACCAATACTTTGCTCATAACTATATGCTAATTCTTTAGAAGAACCAGTGGTATTTAATAGTAAAACTACGGAATTGTGAGCTACGTCAAAATATCCATACTTACTATAAGTACTTAATACTATTGATGAAGTCATACCACTTGGTAACACCACCGTAAATGTTATACTATGTAAAGTAGAGTTAATTGCTCCACCATAGTCAAACGCAGTTGCGTTGGCAGCTACTGAAGTGTTTGATGTAGCGTTGAAGAATAGATTAATTACTATATTAGAATTAGAAGTCAAACTGGTAATGCTAGGTATTGTATATATTGCAGCATCATTAGAGTTGGCCGCTTGTGTTGGTATTACAAATCCAGTTATTACTCCTAAAGTAGATAGGAGGAATACAGAGGTTAGGATTAGACCTAGGGTTTTATTCATACTACCTCTGGTAGTGGAATAAGTGAAAATACTTTATAAAGCTTTGTATACAGATTGAATTTTTAGAAAGTGGACCGGCCGGGATTTGAACCCGGGACCTCTCGGATGCCAACCGAGCACTCTTCCAGGCTGAGCTACCGGCCCACTGGTTAAGAATTTTTATTTAGACTAAATAAAGTTTATGCGATTGGAAGAGAAGAATGACTACACTTGGAATCGTTTACGATAAATTTCTCTCACCATCCTTTGCGGGAGGAGGTGCAGTTCACGCTTATGAGGTTACAATTAGGTTTAAAAACCACTTTAAAATCATCTATTACCCTACAAGCCCAGTCCTAGTTTGGGATAAGGAAGTCGTGAAAAGGAAGGCAAAGGAGTTGGAAAGTCAAGGCATAAGAATTGCAGGGGAGTTTTACGAGATATTGGAAGAGAGGGAGAAGATCAGTAGGATCAAGAGGTTTTTGTTCGCTGATAAGATCGCTAGGGAGTTCTCCAAAGGTTATAAGGTTGACGCTGATATTTTGTATCAACCAGACCATACATCACTTGACATCTTTTACTTGGCTAGAGACACAAAATACGGTATAACTTTCCATGAACCCCCCTTTTATAACGACTCTCTGAGATACTTAAGAAGGTTAATTAAGTTCTATGGTGTTAATCCGTATACCGGAAAAGGTTTTCACACTAGGTTCTTATATAACGAGTATGTGAAATTTCTGTACAAGAGACTGCTAAAAAAAGAGGTAAAAAACGAGCCGACTTTTCTAGCTGGTGTTAGTGAAGCCGCTTTGATTGAGTCAGGCTTAAAAGGGGAAGTTATAAAACCTGGTAACGCTTTTGACCCTTTTCTCATGAATTATAGAAACAAGGGAAAGGAGGATTACGTGGTGTTCTGGAGTAGGTTGAATCAAGATAAGGGTTTCCATGAATTGCCAGACATTTTACACATGATGGAAAAGAGAAGTGGTAATAAGATAAGGTTAGTTGTAATGGGTAAGTTTTTCGATAAGTATAACGAGAGGAGGTTTTGGTCTAAGGTTAGAAAATACGATTTGAAAGTTGAGTATAAGGGTTTTGTGAAGAGGGAGGAGTTAGCTGAGATCGTGTCAAGGGCTAAAGTCTTAATTTATCCCTCTCATGTTGATGGTTTTTCCCTAGTAGTCCTGGAGTCCTTAGCCTTGGGTACTCCAGTTGTTGCTTATGATATTCCCGCAATTAAAAGCATTTATGGGGGTTTAGAGAGCGTTAGTATTGTTAATGAGTTCGATAAGGAGAGCATGGTAGAGAACGCTTTAAGGTTCTATAAAATGAATGAAAGAGAAATTGAAGAGATAATGAATGGAGAGAAATTAATGGTGTTTTTAAAGTTACATTCCAGTTGGGATAATGTTGCTGATGCTGTGTTGAAGATCATAAAGAAGTACCTTTAAACCAGTGTTATATTTGGTCTATTCGATATTATACTCTTTTCCCAATATTTATGAGGAACTTATACGGATCATTTTGTATCTTTTTGAAGAAAAACGTGTTTTTACACTCGAAAGCCTCCTTTAAGACGGGGGGAGGAAATCAGAATTAGGTTAATATTGTGTATGGGTCCGCCGGGATTTGAACCCGGGACCACGACGACCCGAACGTCGCATCCTAGTCCAGGCTAGACCACGGACCCCTATTATTTAAATTATAACGCGTGTTTATAACACTAATGGCAGTTGATGAACTATTTGACTCCTACGTAATAGAGACTATAGGGAAGAGAATATCTGGAGATATTGTTTGGAGTAAGGATGTATCTGGATCTTTAAGGAAATGGAGGGAGATGTTTAACGTTTCTCAAGGTGAGTTGGCTAGAGAGATGGGGATTAAGCAATCTGTTATTGCAGATTACGAGAGGGGGAGGAGGCAAGCTGGTAGTGAGTTTATTAAGCGTTATGTGTCAGCTTTGATTTCTATAGACGCTAGGAGGGGTTATAAGGTAGTTAAAGAATTGGCTAAGATGTTTGGTATAAATTTCCCCTTTATTGTTGACATGAGGGATTTCAATTCTCCTATTGGCATAGATAAGTTAGTTAGGGCTGTCGATGGCGTTATTGTGAACTCCTTTGTTGCAGAAAAGAAGATTTATGGATATATCGTTACTGACAGTATTAGGGCTATTCTGAGCTTAAGTGGTTTAGAGTTCTATCAGGTTTTAAGTATGATGGTGAACCGAGCTGTTGTCTTCACAAGGGTAAGTAGCGGCAGGTCTCCGATGATAGCCCTTAAGGTTGCACCAATAAGGCCTCAAATAGTTGTTTTCCACAGACCAATTAAGCTAGATCCTTTAGCATTAATGCTAAGTGAGGTTGAGGGAATAAATATTATAGTCTCTACGAAGCCAACTGAGGAGGATTTGATTAAGGGTTTGAAGTCTCTCCTTGCAGAATCATAATTGCTTTTGCTATGTCGCCATTTGCCTTAATTAAGGCCTCTCTAGCTTCCTTTTCGCTTTTACCAGTTTGCTCGACGACGAACTTGACGTCTTCTTCTTTTATCTCTACTTGGCTATGTTTTTGTTCTTCCTTGGTTTGTCCACCAAATACTACAATTGCCTCATTGCCCATGACGTTTGTTTTGGTAACAGTGGGATTTTCAATTATTATATTCTTTTCATTAGTCTCAATTATCACTCTAATTGCGTTTATTTGTTCAGTTTTTATTCCCATTCTTTCCATTTTCTTTAGGTCTGAGGGTTTTATTTTTGCCATTACAAGTTTTATGAAGAAGAAGTAAACTTAATAGTTTGCGGTTACAATATTTCACAAATGAATTACTTTCTGAAAATATTAGGTGGAGGAAGAGAGGTAGGAAGATCTGCCATTGAGGTCGGAAATAGCGACAGCAGTATCATACTAGATTATGGAGTGAACTTTGACGAAAAGGATAACCCCAATTTTCCATTCCAAGAAGTGCCTAGTAGAGTGAAGGGCTTTGTAATCTCTCATGCACATCTAGACCATGTAGGAGCTTTGCCAATCTATCAAATAGGCTCATTGAACACTAAGGTCTACGGCACTGTGGCAACTAGGATAATAACTGAGGTTATGTTAAAGGACTTCCTAAAGCTTTCCGGTTCTAAAATACCTTACGAGTGGGTTGAGGTAAGGAAGACTATGGATAATTTCATGGCGATTGGATATGGGGAAGAGACGGAAATTGATAGTATGAAAATCTCACTATATAATGCCGGCCACATACCTGGAAGTTCCATTATTAAGGTATCATCAGAGAAAGGGGCAGTAGCATTTACCGGAGACATTAACTTAACTGAGACTAAATTGATGAAACCAGCAGAAATTGAGAGTATAGGGAATGCAAATGTTCTAGTCATGGAGTCGACTTATGGTAAATTTAACCATCCTAATAGAAAAGACGTTGAGAACGAGTTCTACGAGAAGGTTTTAGAAGTCGTTGAGAGTGGTGGGACTGTCTTAGTACCGGCTTTTAGTTTAGCGAGAAGCCAAGAAGTCTTGTCTGTATTGGCAGAAAGGGATTTCCCTTATCCAGTTTATTATGATGGAATGTCTAGAGAGATAACTGAGATAATGCTTGGTTTTAGAGAGTTTTTAAATAGACCAGATTTACTTAAGAAGGCTTACGATAATTTCAATTACGTTAAGGGATGGGAGGATAGACATAGGGCATGGAAGGAGAGAGGAGTTATCGTTGCCAGTGCGGGAATGCTTAAGGGTGGACCAGCTGTTTATTACTTCAAAAAGCTTTCAGAAAATAGTAAGAATGCAATATTCTTAGTTAGTTACCAAGCTATTAACACACCGGGGAGGAGGTTATTGGAAATGGGTAAGTTCGATGAGTATTCTGGGTTATTAAAGGCTAGATTGGAGATCTTTGACTTTTCAAGTCATGCTGGGAGAAGACAACTTCTAGAGATAGTCAAATCGATTAAGGGTTTGGAAAAGGTGGTACTAGTTCACGGTTCTCCAGATAACGAAACGTCATTGGCTGATTTAATAAAGCAAGAGACTGGAGTTGAAGTAGTAATCCCAGAAAATGGTCAAGAAATTAGTTTATAAATGTTTAAAGTAGACGTAATTTGTGATAATACTATTTATTCACGCGTCGGACTTCTCGTTTAATGTAAAGGAAAAAGCCATTAAGGAACCAGAAGAAGAGGCTAAATTAAAGTCAATAGAGTTAAAGAACGTTCTAGTCTGTTTTACTACAGTGGAGAAAGGTGATGATGAGGAAATTTTAAACGAGGCCATGAACGATATCTTAGACGTTTACAGTAAGGTGAAAGCGGATTCCGTGGTTATCTATCCTTATGCTCACTTATCTTCTAACTTAGCAAATCCAGACACTGCCATAAAGGTGCTTGAATCGTTGGAGAACTTATTAAAGGACAAAGTAAAGGTTTATAGGGCACCATTTGGCTGGTATAAGGCTTTTTCAATATCTTGCTATGGCCATCCCTTAAGTGAGTTATCTAGGAGAATAAGAAAGGGTGAGGAGTTGGAGAAAAGTGAGGAGTTGAAGTACTGTGAAAAGTTCGGATTTCCTACCTCCGCTGAAAGCGCGTTTATGAGGAGAGCAGTAATAGGATATTTAAGGAGTATATTTCAACCGCTTTTCGAATCTGAGAATAATGAAAACGTAAGTAATGGCGAAATGAGTATACTTTATCAAAATGTAGAGAGCGGAAGACTTCTGCCATGTATTAATGAGAATCCTAGGGTAATAGTGGTGTACGGTGGTGTTAAGGAGTTAGATTTTCCCAAAGAGATTATCGATAGTAAAAATAGGATTAAGGTCTGGTGGGTAAACGAGAGTAGAACTTATGTGGACGTTGGAAGATTGATATATTACTTCATTTTAGAATCGATTAGGAAACAGCCTCCTACTTTGCCAGATTGGGTCAATCCAATTCAGGTTAGACTCTTACCAGTAAAGAAAGACTTCTTAGATTTCTCAATACAAGTTGCGGAAAGGTTGAGAAAGGAGGGGATAAGAGTTAACATTGATGATTTGGATGATAGTTTAGGAAATAAGATAAGGAGAGCTGGGACTGAGTGGATACCTTTCGTCATAATTATAGGAGAAAGGGAAGTGAAGACTAATACGCTTACTGTAAAAATTAGAGCTAATAATGAGCAAAAGAGTATGAGTATCGAGGAGTTGATTAAGGAGATAAAGGATGAGGTAAAGGAAAGGCAGAATTTACCACTTTATTATAGTTTATATAAGCGCTAAAACCGCTGAGTTCGAGATGTGGATGAAGTACGAAATTTTAGAAGAAGAAGTTAGGCAAAAATTTCACGCTACAATTTGATGCTAACCGTTGAATGGCTCTCTGATGAGAGATGTAAGCCTAAATAAAATGAGGAAGGTCCCTTAACTAGAGGAAGTCTAAAAGACGTAAATGAATTTTTTATTTTAAATTCAGATTTCTCATTGGATGATAGTAGAGGCTAAGGTTCCGTTAAAGCTGACGTTATTTGGAGAACACGCTGTAGTTTATGATAGACCAGCCATTGCAATGACTATTTCAGAGAGCTTAAAGGTTAGGGTAAGTGAAAGTGATAAATTCCTAATTATATCACCCTCCCTCAATATAAGAGGGGTTAAGTTAGATCTGAATGAGATGAAAATTGAGAGTGATGAGGCTAAGAAAGTACTTAGATATGTATTTGAGGTATTGAATTACTTTGGAATGAAGAAGCCAGTTAAAATAGAAATAGATTCCACAGTTGAACCATCTGTTGGATTAGGTACGAGTGCTGGAGTTATTGTTGGTACTGTTGCTGCTTATTCTAAATATTTGGGAATCGATTTAAACAGAGATGAAATAGCCAAAATTTCCCACGATATTGAGTTAAAAGTTCAAGGAATAGCCAGTAGAATGGATACTTACACTGAAACATATGGTGGTTTAATTTATTTCCCACCCGGTGGGGAGGGATTTGAAAGGATAGATGCTAACTTTGAACTAACAGCTGGTTACATAAGGAGGAGTATGAGTACTGCTGATGTCTTATGGCGTGTTAGAAAACTTAAGGAGTTAAATAAGGAAATCTTCGATAACATATTGGACGTAATAGGTGAGATAACTAATAGAGCTAAATCCTTGATAATTGAACAAAATTATGAAGAATTAGGACTCTTAATGTACGTAAATCATGGATTGTTGTTCTCATTAGGAATAACTTCCCCAGAGGTTGATGAGATTGTTTCTAGAGCTAAACAATTGAGGGTAAAAGGTTGTAAGATTAGCGGGGGAGGGGCTGGAGGTTCAATAATATGTGTTAAGTCAATTGAAGCTGAAGTTCTTTTAAAGAGCTATAACGCTAGAATAGTTGACTCGACGCTAATTAAAGATGGTGTCAATATTTCGATAATATGAGGAAAAGTCTAATTTACCAGTAACCAGAAGATAGATTATTGTGTGTGGAATTATAGGAGTTGTATCGAATAAGGAAAGCAATAGACTAGCTGAATTAGTAGTGTCATGCCTTAATAGACTAGAATACAGGGGTTATGATAGTGTTGGCGTTGCTGCGCTTTCAAGTGCTAATTTAGAGGTAAGAAAGGCTAAGGGTACTGTTGAGGAAGTAGTAAGAAAGAAGAATATTAAAGAGTTGTCTGGTTACGCGTTTTTAGGACATACCAGATGGGCTACTCATGGAGCCCCTACTGACTATAATGCTCATCCACATACAGATTGTAGTAATAATATAGCGGTAATTCATAATGGAACAATAAGGAATTTTAAAGAGCTAAGAGATGAGTTACAGTCTCTAGGCCATAAGTTCAAGAGTGAGACTGACACTGAGGTAATACCTCATATGATGGAGGAATACATGAAGAGGGGTATGGATACTTTTCAAGCTTTTAGAAGTGCAGTAAAGAGCATTCAAGGTAGTTTTGCGATTTTGGCAGTAGTTAAGGGAGAGAGGAGAATTTTCTTCGCAAAGAGAGATAACCCATTAGTAATAGGATTAGGAGACGATAAGACGTTTGTAGCTAGTGATATTCCTTCATTTCTACCTTACACCAGAAAGGTTATAGTAATATCTGATGGAGAGCTAGGCTATGTAACGCCAAATAGTGTTTATATAGAAGACGAAAACGATAATCCAATAGATGTCACAAGTAGGATAAAGATTATAGATTGGGACGCTTCCTCAGCCTCTAAAGAAGGATATCCTCACTTTATGCTTAAGGAAATTCATGAAAGTCCAATTGCTGTTAAAGATACGATCTCTGGACTTTTAAGTGAAATTGATAAGGTAAGTGAAATCGCTGAGGAAATAAGGGAGTCCTCTAGAATAATAATAACCGCTGCTGGAACAAGTTATCATGCTGGATTTTATTTATCATTATTACTTTCTAGAAAAGGATATATGAGTATTCCATTAATTGCATCAGAATATCATAATTTTAGAGCTAAAAAAGGTGATATTGTAATTGCGATAAGTCAAAGTGGAGAAACTCTAGACGTCAAAATGGGTATTAGGAAATTCAAAGAGGAAGGGGCTAAGATAATTGCATTAACGAACGTAATTGAGAGCGACATAGCTAGGGAAAGCGATTACAAACTATATATGAGAGCTGGACCAGAAATAGGAGTGGCGGCTACGAAAACTTTCACATCTGAAATTGCATCCTTACTTTTCTTGTATTCTCTAATAGAAAAGGAAAGCATATCTTATCTAGAAAGCGCTCACGAAACAGTTAGAAATGTAATAACTGAGACGGAAGGATTTGCTAAGAAGATTGGGGAGGAGTTGGCTAACAAGAACAACGCCTATTACTTGGGAAGAGGTCTAGGAGTACCTTTAGCAATGGAAGGAGCATTAAAGATAAAGGAAATAGCGTACATCCACGCTGAAGCGTATCCAGCTGGAGAAAGTAAACATGGACCAATAGCGTTAGTTGAGAATGGATTTCCAATAGTCTTCATAAACGATGGAGAACTGGTAGATGAATTGGAGAAGAATTTACAAGAGATGAAAGCTAGAGGTGGTAAGACTTATTCAATAAGTGTGAATAAGAGACTTAACTTCGCAGATACTGAGATTCTAGTAAATACTGATGAAAAACTCTCTTCACTTGCAATAGCGCCAATAATTCAACTAATAGCATATTACGCTTCTGTTAAGAGAGGATACGATCCAGATAAGCCTAGAAACCTGGCCAAAACAGTAACGGTTGAGTAAAGATGAAAGCTATAGTGTTAGCTGGAGGAAAGGGAGAAGGATTATTGCCATACACTGAGAAGGTTCAGAAAGAGGCTATCACAGTACTAGGCAAAGCAATAATAAACTACACAATAGATGGTTTAAAGAAAGCAGGCATAAAAGAATTTGAGATAATCGTAAACGAGAAGGGAAATCAAATAGAAGAAGAGGTTGAGAAGCTTGACGTATCGTTTGAAACTATAGTACAAAAGAGACAAGGAATTGATGGTGCAGTTCTAGATGGTATGGAAAAGATTGATGACGATGTATTTGTGTTGGCATTTGGTGATATTATTGCACCTGCGGAATTCTACAAGAGCCTTATGGACACTTACATAATGACAGGGAGGCAAGCCGTTATACCGTTAGTACCAGTGAGTGAGGGGACAGAGACTTACGGTCTAGTTAAAATCATTGATAACAAACTAAAGGTAGTTAAAGAAAGCTCAACCCTAGCACTAGGTGGAGCTTACATATTACCAAAACCAAAGGACAATTTCACTTCTCTTCTGGATTATATTGATCTTCTTGCTAGTGAAGCTAAACTCAACTATTTTATTTGGTCAGAGAACTGGGTTGACATAGGTTATCCAGAGGATTTACTATTCGCATTAGAAACGCTGTTAAGGAGAAAGGAAAGCGTTATCTCAGATAAGGCTGAAATTTCGAAAAACGCAATAATTGGGAAGGGAGTTATTGTTGAAGATAATGCGATAATAGAAGATTACGCGATAATTAAAGGACCAGCTTATATCGGTAAAAACGCTTACGTAGGATCGTTTTCTTTAGTTAGAGACTATTCCTCCATAGAAGAGGGAGCAAAGATAGGGGCTTACTGTGAAATTGCCCATTCACTAATTGAGCCCTTCGCTGAAGTGGGTTCTAAATCCTATTTGACTTACTCAATAGTGGGTAAAGGAGCTAAGATAGGGGCTTCTGTCATAACTGCAAGTTATCCAGCACAATCACTAAGTAGGCCTAGATTCAATAAACTAGGTGCTTTAATTTCACCAGAAAAAGTAATTAAACATGGGAGTATAATAGAAGCTGGTATGAAAATTTAATAAAAAAGCCTAAATTTCTTTAGCGTTTTCTCTCTATCTTCTTCTTAAAAGTATCACGGCAGCTACTACTATCACTATTATAACTATTACAATACCTATTATAACTGGAGCTGATATCCCAGAACTAGTAACAGACGTGGTTGTTGAAGAAGAAGTTGTAGGTATGGTAGTCGATGTGGTAGAAGTTGAAGTCGTTGAGGTTGTGGATACAGTTGTGGTTGAAGACGTGGAAGTAGAAGTAGTCGATGTAGAAGTTGAGGAAGATGTGGTTGAAGTCGATGTGGTCGTTGTAGAAGTTGAGGAAGTGGTCGTTGAAGTTGGTGTAGTAGTTGTGGTAGAGCTGGTAGTCGATGTAGTACTGCTCGTGGTGGTTGTTGTAGTGGAAGTAATTGTGGGTATTAATCCAGTGCTTACCATACCATGGGGTGTAATATAAGTTATATTTATTTGATATTGTGTTCCAGTATACTGTTCAGGTATCTTTAATTCTATCCAAGAATTACCATATGCGAATTCAGTACTATTACTGCCAAAGTAAGGTTCTTGAATTGGTTGACCATTTATTGTCAGCGTTGAAGTGAAATTGCCTATGGCTGTTGTAAATGGCCTAAGAGACGATGATTGCGGTGAAACTTCCACTATAACTTTATCGCTCAGGCTAAATGGATATTTAGATAGAATGTATGTATAGCCATTTGTTGTCACAAATGACACTGTAATGTTGTTAGACGTATACGTATTGGAGGTAACTAAAGTGCCATTTAATCCATAACTAACATTTACAAAAATTACAAATGGAACGTATCCTAATACTTGTCGATAATTACTAATATTGTAGAACTGAATGTAATTGTAGAAATAATATAGACCTTGTGAGACGTAACCTGGTACTAGAATCGGTACGTAAGAAGAGTTTGAGAGGGGCGGTTGTAATTCAAATGGAGCATTGTATAGCCTATACATATTGGTGAGAAATACTGATGAATAGGTATATGTTGATACGGACGTGTTCCAGTTATGAATATTCGAAATTGTTAGATTTACTGTGTAAAGCTTACCGGGTATTCCATTTATTAATATTAAGTTTGCGCTATTGTTTAGCAAGATATTCGCAGATACGACCTTAGATACGCTATTCACGGTAATTACTAGAGACTGGCCGTTTACGATCAAAACGTTCTTACCAGTTGGTAAAGATAACGTAACTGGAGAGTAAGAATAGGGAGGGACAGTTATTGTAGTATATGAGTTACCATTCAAATAAACATTAACTGTTTCACTATTTGGGTTATTATTTATGACATAAGCCGTAAACGAGGCAGATGAACCAGTTGTAGGAATTGTGATAAAGCCAGTTGGAACAAGTGTTATATTAGTTACCGTTTGCGATTGCACTAATGTGATAGGAAGTATTAACATTAAAATTGCAAATAGTGATATAAAACCAGTTACAAGTACTTTTCTTAAATTCACTGACATCACATTATGCAAACCGTGTTTGTAAATAAACTTTTTGCTTAGTAGTATTATGTTAGTAAGTATTAAATACAATGGGTCAAGATGTATTAGATAGAACATTAATTATTGATTTTCCTTTTAATGTGCCCTTAATGCCCCTTAAAAACATTTTTAAATAATACTGCATATAGTCCTAGGGTTAATTCTTATATTGATCAGAATATTCCAAAATAATGTTAAAGTTTATAATCGACAAAAAGATCTTAACTTAATGATTATCTTAGCAAGAAAAGATCTAGATGAACTGTTCAAAGCTGAAATAGCCGTAAACTCAGTAAGAGAGGCGTTCAAACTACATTATGAGAAGAAGATAAATCAACCACAACGTTTAGTGATGAGTGTAAAGGGAAATTGGTGGGGTCTAATGCCCTCATCTACTGATTATTCTTTTGTAACCAAAATAGTTAACGTTATACCTGAGAACAAAGAAAGAGGTTTACTGTCAGTTCAAGGCGTTGTAATATTGATGTCACCAGATTCCGGAGAAGTTTTAGCGATAATTGATGGAACAACATTAACTGCAATAAGAACTGCTGCAGCAAGTGTATTATCAACGGAAATAGCAATAAATGGTAGAAATATTGGCAATTTGGGAATAATAGGTGCGGGAACTGAAGCGTATTATCACGCCAAGTTAGCCTTAGAGTATTTCAAAGTTCAGAAAATTTACATTTCTGCTAGAAAATCTCACTTCGAATTGGCTAGGAAAATTGGCGGTGAGGCTACAGATTTAGAGACATTATTGAAGAATTCAGATATCATTTTTGCAACCACTTCATCCAATGTTCCAGTAGTCTTAGGAAAATATCTAAAGGACATATTTCATGTATCAAGTATAGGTGCCCATACTCCCGATTCAAGAGAGATAGACGATGATACTATAGTAAAGGTAAAAAGTTATATTGTCGACTCATTGGAAGCGGTTTCTAAAGAAAGCGGTGATTACATTATTCCTAAACAAAGGGGATTATTGGAAAATAAGATGATAAAGGAATTAGGGGAGATAATAGATAAGGGTATAAAGGTAGAGAGGCCGTCATTATTTAAAACAGTGGGAATTGCAGCTGAGGATAACGTAACTGCCCATATAGCTTACGAAGAAGCTTCAAAAAGAGGAATTGGAGTTAACGTTTCCATATAATTTCTTGCACATTCTCCTGCTTATTAACATATAACGCTAAAACAAATAGTAGTGAGGATAGGCGATTAAGATATTTAACGTGGACGTCCTTTGCCCTATTCCTCTTTAATAGCTTTACTACACTTCTCTCACTCCTTCTGCATACGGTTCTAGCTAGATGAAGAAATGAAGATGCGATATGTCCTCCAGGTAGAATAAAATTTCTTAACTCTGGTAAACCCTTAGAGAAATTATTGATCTCCTCTTCTATCCATTTTACCTTATCTTCTTCGAAATTCAAATTGAAACCAGCGATTTCCGAGGAGAGCGAGAATATGTCTGATTGAACTCTCACTATAATTTCACGGAGTTGTGGATAAAGGGACGAAATTACACCTAAACTGGCATTTAATTCATCAAGGTCACCAATAGCATTTACAATATCGTCATCCTTCCAAATCTCACCAACTGAAGGTAGTTTTGTCTTACCCTTATCACCAGTTCCAGTATACCAAATTGTCATAGGTTGTTATGTTCAAAAGGAGATTAAAAACCTCGCTAATTCTCTTTCATAAACTGTTGTGACCAAAACACCTTCCTTGTTTATAATTGCTATTACCGGCTTCTCAGTCTCCCTAAATTTTCTTAGCAGATCTATGATTCTCACGTTATCATATTCTATTGGAACCTCATCCAGTGGTACATCACAAGCTTTAGTATTTTCATATAGTTCTGGGTCGATTTCAAGCAAAGTTTGTATTGACACATACCCAAGGGGTTTATTTTCATAGTTTACAACAACTATACCCCTAACGCCTCTTTCGCTGATTTTAGTAATTACCGATCTCAAGTTCTCCTCGCATGTAGCATAAAGTGGCTTTATTTGAAGCTTAGTTACCTCCTGAGACAGCTTCACTCTTTTATTCTCTGAGATTTTCTTTCTGGCTTTATAGCTTATTTGAAACAGAAGGGGAACTACTAAGGCTGAAAGGGAAATTGCCAATATAGAAAACGAGTATACAAATTCCCCTATATACCCTAACGTTAATCCGGTAAGTAATAGAGATGAGTCCACCCCTCCCTTTACGCTAGTTGCAATTCCATTAATCTTCCTCTCAACATATACAACTTTTGACGAAATAAAGCCTGCAAGGAATTTAGAAGCAATTATCAGTGAGAAGAAGAGAAAGCCAAAAAGAATAATGGTTATATCGATTTTAGTAACATATAAGCCTATACCTAAAAAGAATAATGGTTCAAAGAATCCATACGTGAATGCATGAAGCCTCTCCAGCAATTCGGGTCTATCTTTTAAATAATCCTTTAGCAATATACCCAAAAAGAAGGCAGATATGGCTGAATTAAACTTGTATAGTTCTGATAAATAGCCTATAATTAAAATTATTGCAATAAGGGAAGCAAACTCTATTTCTCTTGCCTTAAAATAATACTCTATTTTCTCTAGAATCTTAGCTAAAGTTCTACCGAACATTATCGTAAACGCGACTATTAAGAAAATTTCAATTATTGTAATCACTATCTCACTAGTCTTCAAGAGCACTGCGAACAATATCACAAAAATTATTTCTACTAAGATTACTTGTTGGAAAATTAAGTTAGAAATTCTGTTGTCAGAAATTTCCACATCCATTAACATTCTGGATAAGGGGCCTGCACTACTCATAGCTAATGGAGCTGTGAGAATTAAGTAGTCCTTGAAGCCAGCAGTATAAAGTGCAATTAGTATTACCGAAAATGGTATGATTGACTCCAAAACCACTGCTAGAAATACGTTAGAATTAGGTCTATTTTGGATGTCGAACTCTTCTGCCCCAGCTAAGAATAACAGAAAAATTATGCCTAAAGATGTAATAAACGAGATAATCTCATTAATCTTTATAATTCCAATTACACCATCTCCAAGAAGAATGCCCATCAATATAGGTCCAACAAAAGTCACTAAACCAATTCTCCTAAATATTTCCTCAGATATCTTGGCAGCTATTAACATTATTCCTAGGTACAATAACGAAATCAGTAGTATTGATACCACGATAAGATAAGTAAAGTAATACCATATTATTAAGAGTTTATCTTTTTGAGACTGAACTCCACATAATATATCATATGTGAAGCTTGAGCTAGGTTCTCCACCAGAAACTGGAGATCTTTATAACGCTTTCATAAATGCGTTGGTTATTGCAGGGGCTGGAAATGGAACCATTAAGCTCTATTCCACTGCTGTGAAGGACTTCTTGGACTTCATAAATAAGGATCCTAGAAAGGTTACTAGCGAGGATTTAAACAGATGGATTTCAAACTTGTTAAACAGAGAGGGTAAGGTTAAAGGTGACGAGGTGGAGAAAAGGAGAGCTAAGAGCGTTACTATCAGATATTATATAATTGCAGTGAGGAGATTCCTTAAGTGGCTTAACGTTTCAGTAAAGCCACCTATTCCTAAAATAAGGAGAAAGGAAGTTAAGGCTCTAGATGAAAGTCAAGTTCAGAAAATACTTAACGCGTGCAAGAGAACTAAGGATAAATTAATAATAAGATTATTATTAGATACTGGTCTGCGTGCGAATGAATTACTTTCGGTACTTGTAAAGGATGTAGATTTGGAAAATAACATGATTAGAGTTAGGAATACTAAGAATGGTGAGGAAAGAGTAGTTTTCTTTACAGATGAGACTAAACAACTGTTGAGAAAATACATGAAGGGAAAGAAACTTGATGAGAAATTATTTGATATAACTTATGACGCTTTATATCGAAAGCTAAAGAGATTAGGTAAGAAGGTTGAAATTGATTTAAGACCACACATTTTAAGGCATACCTTCGCTACCTTATCGCTAAAAAGGGGAATTAATGTAATAACTTTGCAAAAACTTTTAGGACATAAGGATATAAAAACAACCCAAATTTACACACATCTAGTTTTAGATGATTTAAAGAATGAATACCTTAAGGCAATGTCAAGCTCTTCCAGTAAAACGCCACTTTAACATTTCGCTAACATATGACGCCAAATCTCTAATGCTATTGAATGAAGCGGTTTGCAAGTGTAAGTATTCAAATTTAGCTTGGTTTTCTAACATTTTCTGCTGTAATTCCTTCACTTTTTTAGACTGCAATATCTTATTTAGCGGTTCCTCGGCTACATTACCCACTATCTCTCCATTTATATCATCTGGGTAAGGTAAGTCACCATTAGGATATACTGTTATTGCGTAACTTACCACCCTTTTGGGTATCTTGCCTATTATGGCGTTTATAAATCCCCACGAGTTATTTAAAGTGGAACCATACTTCCTCTTGAGATCATACAATACTTTATAAAATTCATACGGATCTGGGGCTAACTTTACCTTCGAATTGGGGTAATCTACTGCTGGCATTGCAAGAATCTTGTATCCACATTCTGCAACCTTTCTAATTTTTTCCTCCAATTTATGGAGGTTATATCTGGTAACAACAGTTTGAACGTTAACCTTAAGACCATATTGTCTAAATCTACATAAATTGTCTAATTCCTTTACATTCCAATGATATTCATCTATTGAGTAGTGCAAGAAGTCTATCTTGTCTGCTAATTTGGTGAGGAAATTCTCATCTTTAAGCCTATAACCATTGGTTGTGAGCATAACGTAAAAGGATCCATCGTGTGCGTATTCTAAAAGATCTAAAATGTCTGGCCTATAAGTTGGCTCTCCACCTTCAAACGATAAAACAACTATTGACGAATTCCTCAAATTGTCTATTATCTTTTTCACTCTTTCTGTACTTCCCTCTCCCAATTCCCCAGAGTAATATGATGGAGAACAGAACGTACATCTCAAATTACATCTGGATGTTACCTTGAATGTTGCATATGCGGGATTAAAAGGATCCTTGAGAATTTGAGTGGTAATAAACCATTTTATGGCTTTTAGATCCTTATTCATAATTTTAATAACCTCCTTGTATGCTTTAAATATTCTTCAGCATTTTCATCGATTATTGTAATCTCATTTTCTCTTAACTTCTTGATAACCTTTGCGGGAACCCCAACTGCTACACTATAGGGAGGGATAACAGTACCTTGAGTAACCACAGACCCAGCTCCAATAATTGAGTATTCCCCAACTTGAGATCCATTAAGTAATATCGCCCCCATTCCCACAATAACGTGCGATGAAACTTTAGCACCATGAATAACAGCGTTATGCCCTATTGTGACTTTATCACCAATTTCAACTGGATATCCATAATCTGTGTGGATTGTAGTATTCTCTTGCACGTTAGATTCCTTGCCAATTTTTATACTATCATTATCTCCCCTAATCACAACATAATGCCATATACTAGTCAAATCACCTATTTCTACATCACCTATGACATAAGAAGTAGGATGTATGTACGCTTTCTGAGAAACCTTTGGGGTTTTACCTAAATACTCTTCTATTGGCATATATAGAATTTTTAGCCTTTCTTTATTAGCTTAGCTATGAAAAAACCGGTAATTTCGTGAATATGGGGATGAAATCTAATCTCGTATTCTACTGAAAATCTAGGATCATTTATAACCTTCTCGTTCTCCCATGTCGTTACAGTACAAGTAGAATAAATTAATACACCATTTTTCTTTAAAATCTTATAAGCGGAATTTAGGAATTGCTTCTGATATTTATGGAAATTAAGTATATCTTGTTCAATTTTCTTATCGTATAATTTAGGTCTTATCCCCAACGCTGAACATGGGGGATCAATAATCACTTTATCGACATCCCTTATATTATAATCCTCGTAAAGATATCTTGAATCTGCCTTGTATATTTCTATTCTCATTCCCATCTTATTTACTAAATCCCTTAATTTCTTTACCTTCTTCTCGGTATGATCAAAACCAATAAGCTTAACTCTAGGCTCTAACTGATAAATATGAGTTAATTTCCCACCGGCATATGCAGTCATATCTACGATTTTCTCATTAGGCTGTGGATCAAGTAAATGAGCAACGTACATCGATGCCTTACCTTGAACGTATATTAGTCCATTCTTCAACTCTGATAAATCAGCTAATTTAGGAGAAGTGTATAAGGAATTCGTAACCTCTACTATCAAATCAGTATTCGTACCATAGTATTTACCCTCAGCTACTGGTATCTCATTATCACTATAAACTGTAACCATTTTATCCTTGGAATCATTAATTACAACCCTCTTCAGACCCGGTTTGTAAACGTTAGCACCTAGCATAACGCTCTCAGCAGTTTTCTTATCTACAATAACCTTATTTTGATGAATGTTAATTTCATTTGGTCCTTTTATCTCAGTGTAAATTGCCTCTTTGAAATCTTCGTCTAACTTAAAATGTGGAAGCTTTTTCAGTATACTTTCTACAGAGGTCTTTAGGGTATTCACCCTAACGTATAATCTAGGATTTGGCTTCCTTATGGCATCTAGGAAGTCATTCAAGTATTCACCATATACTTCTTTCAAATCGCTAATTACGAACTCATCGTACTCCAGAATACCTTAGCACCCTCATTATTTGGTTCAGATATAAACCCACCAAATCTTGAAATTAACTCCTCACCCTCCCTTTTAGAGTTAACAAATGTATAGACAGCAGGGCCAAAGGAGGAAAGACCCGCAGGAAAACCAATTTTAGCCATATCATTCATAAGTTTTTTGACCTCCTCAGCTTGCAAGGAGACTTCAATTTTCTTAAATCCCAAATTTTGTATTAACGAGATCGCATCTAGTGTCCCTTCTAAATCTCTTTCTGCAACTGATGGAAGTAACTCCATTAAGACTACTCTCGCTAAAGTGTCTAATCCCTCCAGTTTAGCTTCCTTAAATACCTTAATCTCATCCTTACCAAATATTCTTCTACCACCCTTAAGTACATTAACGTAAATATACCAGGGGAAATTTAGCCTAGCTATTAATGGGGGAGGAGGAGCAGAGGAGAAATCCGATGGCAGGAGCTCCCTTTTTACTTTAGTGGAATGCCCACCATCTACTATAAAACCCCCGTAATCGAAGGCGTAAACTCCGACTCCGGATGTTCCACCTCGTTTTACCAATTTGGCTAGCTCATATGAGCTGAGTCTCTTAAAATTATACTCAGCGGATAGCTTAGCTACTGATAACAGATATTGTGTAGTATGACCAAGTCCTATATGCTCTTCAAAGTCCTCCTCTATACACATTTTAGGGACCTCAAAGGGTAAAGAGACGTCAGGCTTGAAACAATTGCCACTCCTAACCACTATCCTAGGATATTTTAAGGCGACTCCTACCCCACCATCAATTCTGCCGTATTTCCCCTCAAGGTCAAACAACGTAATGTGAATGCGTGAGAGCCCAATAATCTTTATCATAAGAATTAATAAGATTGTGTGATAAAAAAGGAAACTGTGAGTCTAGCAACATTACTTTATAAGTGGTATAAAGAAACTCCTTCAAAAACCTTTTTAATTGATAAAAATCAGTCAATTACTTACGAACAAGCTGCAAGAGAGGTAGCATACGTTGCTTCCAATATCTCACCTGGAGATACTGTAGTTCATATGATGACTAATTCCCTTCAGTCAGTAATTAACTACTTGGCAATATATTGGGCTGGGGGAAAGGTAGTTGCGGTTGATCCGTTAACTTCAGCAGAAGATTTAAAGTTCATTTTGGAGGACTCAATTCCTGATCTAATAATAACCGACGAGGAAATATATAAGAGAGAATATGACGTTCTCAAATCGTATAAGGTTATAGTCAATAAGAAAGGAAAAGACATTTTTACGAAACCATACGAGTATAGAGAAGACGAGGTAGGCCTAATTTACTATTATGCTGGAATAGCAGGAAGGACGATGCAAGTATTGCATAGTGCTAGTAGGGTTGAACTTAATTCTGCAACGCTTTACAATGCGATTAACCTTAAAGAGATTAGGGGAATACTGACAGTCCCTATAGCTCACGTCTTAGGAAATAGCGTGTTAGGTGTTATCCTGGAAGCTGGAGGAACGCTATATGTTATGGGTAAGTTTAACGTCGATGAAGCCATTGAAAGTATAAATAGATATAACATTAACTACCTATCAACTGTTCCAACTGTTTACGATTACTTGAATAACGAGGAAAAAAAGAAATTAGATAGTTTAGAATTATGTGTAAGCTCTGCTGCTCCGTTGTTTCCATCAACCGTAAACACCTTTAAGAGTAAGTACGGAAAGGATATTGTTCAACAGTACGGTTTTACTGAAGGTTTAATTATAACTTTCCAGCCCAAGGAACTGGCTGGTGTAATTTCAATAGGAAAACCCTTGCCGGGCGTTGAAATAAAGATAGTAGATAACGAGGGGAAGGAGAATAATGAAGGGGAATTGTGGGTTAAGGCTCCTTGGCTAATGTTAGGATATAAGGATAGAGAGGAGACAGCTCGAGCGTTTAATAAGGGATGGCTAAGAACGGGTGATTTAGTTAGGATTGATGAAAAGGGCCTATTGTATTTTAGAGGAATTAAAAAGAGGATGCTAAAATTTAAGGGATATCCGATATTTCCGAGAGATTTAGAGGAAATCTTGAAGACTCATCCACTGGTGGAAGACGTGAAAGTTGTAGGAGAAGACGCTGGAAATCTAGGACAACAACCTGTTGCCTTAGTTAAGGTAAAGGAGCTCAAGACTGGGATTGAAGATGAATTACTTAATTATGTAAATTCTAGGGTAGCTTTTTATAAGAGATTGAAGAAAGTTTATGTGGTAGATAGGATTGAGCGAAATTGATTCATTAATTAGGGAAGTTGCTGAAAGGTTGCAAAAGAAAGCTGAGGAGTATGGTAAAAAGAAGGAGGATGTTACCTTAGTCTTAACTGAAGAGAATTTCGATGAAGTAATTAGAAATAATAAGTTAGTTTTAGTGGATTGCTGGGCAGAATGGTGCGCTCCATGCCACCTTTATGAACCAATTTACAAAAAAGTTGCTGAAAAGTATAAAGGTAAAGCAGTTTTTGGAAGATTAAATGTTGATGAGAATCAAAAGATTGCAGATAAGTATAGTGTACTTAACATACCTACTACGTTAATTTTCGTTAATGGTCAATTAGTTGACTCTTTAGTTGGGGCTGTTGATGAAGATACTTTAGAGAGTACTATAAATAAATACTTAGAATGATTGAGGTATATGTAAAAAAGAGATTACAAGCTTTTTTGTTAAATGTTAACTTTTCTGAAAAAGGTATAATTGCAATTACTGGTAAAAATGGCAGTGGTAAAAGCACATTATTAAACGTGATAGCCGGAATTTTAAAACCAGACGAAGGGTATGTTAAATTAAATAACATAGATATTACAAATTTACCCATCAATAAGAGAAGCATTGTATTAGTAACTCCAGAAAGTTATATTCCCACATTGGACTTAAAGAAACATCTGACATGGGGGGCTAAACTAAAGGGAAGAAAAGTAGATGATAAAGAAATAATGGAGTTAGCTAAATTACTCGGAGTTCCAGATGAGAATAAAAAAGTAGGTAATTTGAGCTTAGGAAATAAAGAGAAAGTGTCATTAGTTACAGCTATTTTAACAAAACCTAATCTAATTTTGGTTGATGAAGGATTCAGTAATATCTCAGAAAAGGAACATTTTATTAATGTTTATGTGGATTTATGTAAAAAGAATCAAATAGAACTAATTTATGTTACTCAAGATACTGAAGATGCTAAATTTTCCGATCATCATTACGTGATGAACAATGGCTCTCTACATAAAGTTTTTTAAAAGGTTTATAAGATAATTGAAAGATTTTGAGAAATCTCATGTGAAATCCTACATAAGAATGTGAAAACTTTCTATGATAATATCTAGCAATCTTTTTAAACTATATATGAGTAGCCACATACATGCCAAGTACTGCAGAAGATGTACTCAAATTCCTAAAGGAAAATAACATAAAATGGGTAGATCTACAATTTACAGATGTCCCTGGTAGACTACATCACATTACAATTCCTGCTAGTGATTTTGATTTAGAATCTCTAAAAACAGGTTTCGGTAAATTAGATGGAAGCAGTATAAGAGGATTTACTAGTATTTATGAAAGCGATATGGTGCTATTACCAGTACCAGAAACCATGACACTAGTTCCTTGGTCTCCTGGAGTAGCTAGAGTATTATGCAAAGTTTTCTGGGGAGGAGGAAAGGGAAGATTTGAAAGAGATCCTAGATTCATAGCAGAGGAAGCTGAGAAATACCAAGCAGAACAAGGTTACACTTCTTACTATGGTCCAGAATTGGAATTCTTCATGTTTGATAAGGTAAAATTAGACGTAAGTACTCCACAGTCCGGAACTGGATACAAAATTCATGCAAGAGAGGCTCCATGGAGCGATAGCGGAACCTTTGTAATAAGATTTAAGGAAGGATATTACCCTGCACCACCAGTTGATCAACTAATGGATGTAAGAGTAGAGATCGTTGATACTTTAGTTAAATACTTTGGATATACCATAGAAGCTACACATCATGAAGTTGCAACTGCAGGACAAGGAGAAATAGATTTCAGATTCTCCACTCTTGTAGATACTGCAGATAAGGTCCAAACTTTGAAGTATGTAGCCAAAAACGTTGCTGCAAAACACGGATTGGTAGTAACTTTCATGCCAAAACCTATTTATGGTGATAATGGAACGGGTATGCATACACACCTTAGTTTATGGACTAAGGATGGAAAGAAGAATTTAATGTATGATCCTAATGAAGAATATGCAGAGATAAGCCAGTTTGGAAGATATGTAATCGGAGGTCTTTTAACACACGCTAGAGCTTTATCAGCAATAGTGTCTCCTACTGTAAATAGTTATAGAAGGTTAATACCAGGGTTTGAAGCCCCTGTTTACATTGCATGGAGCAAGGGAAACAGAAGTGCTGTAGTTAGAGTTCCAGCATATTACAAAGGAATGGAGAAGGCTAAGAGAATAGAGTATAGACCTCCAGATCCTTCCACTAATCCATATTTAGCATTTGCTGCATTGTTAATGGCTGCATTGGATGGTGTGAACAAGAAAATAGATCCAGGAGATCCAGTGGATGAGAACATATATCACCTAACTCCAGAGAAGAGAAGACAATTAGGAATAAAAGAACTACCTAGATCATTAAATGAAGCTTTGGATGAGTTGGAAAGTGATAAAGAGTTCTTAAAGCCAGTATTTAATTCGTCATTGTTAGATACTTACATAGACCTAAAGAGAGATGAAGCACGAAGCTTGCAAGGCTATCCACACCCTATGGAGTTATACTATTACCTAGATTCTTAAATTGGTATAAAAATTCCAGAATTTTTTAACGCATTTTTAAACTCATTAAGGTCTAGGTAGTAGTCGAATTCATAATTTTTTGATGCTTCTTTTAGAATATTGTAATCAATATTTAGTAAGTTTGAATAACTTGAAATCCACCTATCCATAGAAGACTTAAACCAGCTAAACGACTCCTCATAGATATTCTTTATTCTCTCCCAATCCATAGTATCGCTTACTGCTAATGTACAACAATGCAATGGTGTAAATCTATGCACCTTATGTCCCTTCCTCTCTAAAATTGACAAAAAGGGTTCCCAAATTGCTATACCATCAGCTATTCCTTTTTCAAGAAAGTCCAACATTTGATACGAACTGTAAGATGGAATGATCTCAATATTCTTGAATTCACTAAATGCCCATATTTCCATACTTGACATCACAGTTGATGCAATTCTGTTGCACGTTTTGCCTATAATTCCACCTCCACCTTTAGCACCTCCCCCAATAATTCTTATATTACGATATATTGTTGAAAATATCATTTGCGTTATTATCGGGGATAAACCTAAATCTAACTTGCCTTCAACTAAGTCCCTAGTCAAATCAATCCCATTTTCATAAATTTTAACAGTAACATTGTATCCTCTATTCTCTAAATTTTTGATAAATGGAATTATGAACGGATACTCTGCAGCTCTTATAATCCCTAACCTTAAGAATCTATCTTGAGATAAGCTCACCTCTAGGTTTTTTCCTAAAACCTTTCTTCTCTTTACTACACCTTCTTTCTCAAGTTCGGATAAGACTTCAGATAATCTACTCTTCGATAATCCAGAAAGTTTCCCTAGTTCACTTTGAGGAACAGAACCTTTTTCCTTCAAGATAGATATAACTTTATCTTTACTGCTCATTAACAATTAATTATTCTAAAAAACTCTATAATAAGTTTACCTTATTTGCATTATCGAGTAACCTGAAGACATGATTTTGTAAAGCTCTATTAGTCTTAAACAGCCCTCTGTATGCTACTGAAACTAACTTGGCCTCTTTATCCTTTACTCCTCTGACATATGAACACATATGTATTGCGTTCCCGATCACCATAACACCTTTAGGTTTTATTTCGCTATTCATTATAGCATCAGCTATTTGCTCTACTAATCTCTCTTGAATTTGAAGACGAGAAGAGTAATAATTTACAATTCTAATTATTTTGCTAAAACCAGCAACCTTGCCACTATTGCTAACAATGTACGCTACATGAATTTTTCCAATGATTGGCAACATATGATGCTCACATAATGACGAAAAGTTAACGTCTTTTATTAGTACTATTTGATTCTTTTCGTATACTTCACCATCTTCGCCTAAACTGAATACCTTTATTTGAGGGGGCGGCGTTCTCAACCCTGAGGTCATTTCTAATAAAGCCTTTGCTACTCTTTCAGGTGTCTCTTTAAGCCCTTCTCTTTCCGGATTCTCACCTAGTAGTTCGAGAATTTCTCTAATCCTTCTAGCTATTTCTTCTACTAGTTTTTGGTCATCTAATTCTGTCTTTTGCATACCGTTTATAGTTTAGTGAAGAAATCTATTATAACTATTTTGTTAAAAAACTTCTACAACAGCTTATAAGCAGTTTCTAACACGATTGGTTTACCCTTGGTTACTATAAGGGTATCTTCTATACGTATGCCAAACCTGCCTTTCAGATATATTCCAGGTTCGACAGTAATAATCATATTTTCCTTTAATATTTGCTTAGAATTCATTGAAATTGAAGGACTTTCGTGAATTTCTACCCCAACTCCATGACCCGTAGAATGTATAAAATATTTACCATAACCAGCCTTTTCTATAACTCTTCTAGCAATAACATCTACTTCTGAAGCCACTATCCCGTCCCTTACAGTATCTATAGCCTCCATTTGCGCTTCCAAAACTATTTCATAGACTTTCTTTGCTTCACTATTCTTAAAGACAAAAGTCCTAGTGCTATCAAAACAGTAACCATTATATTTCGCACCTATATCAAAAAGTACAATGTCGTTATTTCTTAACACACGATCTGTAGGAATATGATGAGGATATGCGGAATTCTCCCCAAAGGCCACTATAGATGGAAAAGCGTAATCTTCAGCACCCATAGATTTCATAGTCATATCGATAATGCCTGCGACTTGTTTTTCATTAGAGGTTCCTTCACTCAATTTTTCCATTCCAATTTTCATTGCAACGGCAGTGATTTCACCGGCTTTTCTTATTCTTTCTATCTCATCGTCATCCTTAACTTCCCTTAACCTTGTTATTTCGTTAGAAAAATCCATTACCTTATACTTTTCTGATAATGCCCTATACGTACTCGCATCAACCCAGTTTACGTCTACCATTATGTTATTCTTATTGATAATTTTTTCAATAGCTTTAAATATATTACCCTCAATAACATTCTCAAGAATTTTAGATGGGTAGTAAATCACAATATCAACGTCTTTTACATTCTCTGCTCTGTACATATCTAAAGCGGGAACGAGCAAGGTAGAACGTGAATCACAATAAACTAACGCTCCTGCCCCAGAATACTCTAGGAAGTAAAATAAATTTGGAGAACCAAGTATTATAGCACAACTATCTTTTTTATCTTCTAGGATCGTCTTGAGCTTTCTTAATCTATTCATATTTTATATTTGAAGTTAGGCTCTCTAATAGCTATTGCTATCATAAAGGCCCTTCCTAATAGTTCCTCTTTAACATCTTCCGAATATTCACCTTTTAATATATCTAATATATCTATTACATTATCTTCTCTATATAAACAAGTCTTTAATTTTCCATCAACAGATAATCTAATCCTATTGCATCCTGCACAGAATATTGGATTTGCATAAGGCTTGACTACCTCAACTATTAACCCAGAAGGTAGCACATAACGTGGTCTAAAATGCTTTTTCCTAATTTGCTTTTTAATAGATATTTTCTCAATATACTCTTCTATTTCTCTTAAATCATCATGTTCTTTAAAAGCTAATTTCCCTAATCCTACTGGATGTAGTTCTATAAGATGTATCTCATTTACACCTAAATTTTGGGATAGTTCAATAAACTTAAAGACTTCTTCACGATTTCTCCTATTTACAACAAAATTTAACTTAACTGGTACTAAACCCACGTCTATAGCGCTTTTTATCCCTTCAATTACTCTATCGAAAGCATCTACGCCCGTAATTTTCTTGAATGTCTCTCTTGAAATAGCGTGAAGGCTAACATTAATCCTATCAAGTCCAGCTAGCTTTAATTTATAAGCCAAATCCTTTAGGAGAAAACCATTAGTTGTCATGGACACGTCTCTATATCCTAATTGCTTAAGTCCTCGAACAATTTCAACCAGATCTCGTCGTAATGTTGGTTCTCCTCCAGTTAATTTCACAGAGTTTATACCAAAGTTCTTAGCTACTTTGGCGACTAATAGAATATCTTCTTTACTTAAAATATAATTATCTCCTTCTTCCCCCTCCATATGGCAGAAGAAGCATTCAAAGTTACATGCGTGTGTTAACGTTATCCTAAGATCTTCTAATGGTCTACCAAATCTATCAATCATTAATAGCTTTTTTACCTCAAAAGATTATAAACACATGTATGAATGCAGTAATTTGTCCAAAATGCAGAATTAGAATGGACTTTATTGCTGAGTCTGAAAGTACTGATGGCACAAAAAAGGTAATAAGATATTACTATAGATGTCCAGCATGTGGATCAAGAATTTTAGACTCTAATATAGAGACTATAAAAGATACAACAAATATTTTAATAAAAATTACTCATTAAGTTTTTTAGTATATATAAATGAGTTGGAGGGTATAATCCCATTAGATTTATATTCTTTATGTCAAAGAACTCTTTAGCAATACTCTTATCTGGCATATACTCATCTAGAAATCTTTTAGCTACCTCCTGGAAGTGATTTATATTAACCATTTTGTAACTTAAAAATAAGAAGAATACTACTAAATCCCAGGCTCTATAATACACATTATTAGATTTAAATGATTGCTCAGTGTCTATGACAGCTAACTTACTTCTATTTACTATAACAAAGTTACTTATTTTAGTGTCACCTAGCACATATCCGACCTCGTGAATTTCTCTTAAGCCTTTCGCCACGATCTCTATATTTTCTTCATTTATTTCATTCCCTTCTATAAACTCTCTAGTAATACAAAGTTCTTTTGCATCAATATCGATTAGTTTAGGTACAATAACTATATCCTTCCATGTGTTATCCAAGAAAAAATCCAGTTCTCTAACGAATCTTTCCTTAGGATCAGCAACATATGGATAATTCCAAAAGAAAGTGGAGATAAAATACCACTTTATTCCAAAGATTGTCATATAGCATTTTTGCACATATATCTTTTCATCCTTCTTTATAATTCTTGACTGACTGTATGAATTTTTAAACATCGCTTGCTATATCTATTCTTAACCTTATTAACTCTCCGTCATCATATATCTCATTAGGTTTTTTAGATAAAAATTTTGATATATCTAGACTTCTAGGAGAAAAATCCAAAATATCTCCTTTCTTGTTCATTATAACTATTACTTCTGGCACAGTTATTTGCTTATACCTAAATCTCTTTTAAAGTTTGCTCTAAAATATCAATATACTTGAAAGCGTCATCTGGAAATATAAGCACTGTAGTTGAGGAAACATCGTTTATCCTCTTATAGGCTGCCACAGTAGCACCTGCACTTATACCTATTAAAATCCCAGAAGTCCTTGCTACGCTAATTGTTCCATCAATTGCCTCTTCCAAACTTACATCAACTACGCGATCTATCTTTACATCCCTCAGTAAAGAATTAGATCCATTTTGTCTCTTTATCCCCGGAATTCTGGAATTTTCTGAGGGTTGAACTCCTACTATCTCTACATCATCCCCGTATTTCTCTTTAAAATACTTAGCGACCCCTGCTATATGACCTCCAGTTCCCATTGTGGCTATAATACGTGAAGGCCTCTTTCCAAGAGAACTTAACTGTTCATCAATTTCTCTAGCAGTAGTCTCATAGTGAGCTATTACATTTATTGGATTATTGAACTGATCCAAATTGACCGCATTACTCATTTCTGCAAACCTCTTTACTAAAGGTATTACATCATTGGTAGAATTGCCAGCTTCTATGACACTACCTCCTAATAACTTCACTAAAACCTTATAGACCTTTGGGGCAACTACTGGGAGAAACATTGTGAATTGCATTCCATAAATTGACGATAATGATGCTAGCGCTATTCCAGTATTACCAGAGGTGGCTTCAACTATATGATTTGCATTCTTTATTAACGCTTGTCTGAATAAGAACCACGCTGTCCTATCTTTTACACTTCTGCTAAAAGGGTTATAAAATTCTAGTTTAGCCCACGTATCATTTCCTATTCTAAGTTTTAGTAGCGGAGTAGGCCACATGCCTTCTAGTAACTCTTGTTCATTTGAGAATACGTGAAGAGGGTTTGACACAATATAGATCTACCGAGATTTTAGTAGTGAGAAACTGGTATTTATTTATTTTTAATCAACTTTAGCCTTACTTCTAACTTTCCATCTTTTTTAGATATGCCAAGAAATAGATTACCAGTTTCCTTACACCATTTCTCTAACTCTTGCCCTACCGCTTGCCATGTAGTAATTATTAATAATTCCTCCTCCTCGCCTTTTTTTAGGGAAACCCACTCTTTTACTACATTAGTTAAAATAACTGGGCATATATCATTTGATTCGATAATTTTCATAGTGTGATCACCACATCTGATTCCTTTGCTTCCAATAGAAATGATATACTTCCTGATAATTTAACATTATCTAATAGATCTTCACTTTTAGCGTTCACAAGCCTTAAGCCAGCCTCATCAACAAAGAATTCAACACCTTGATTTATCGCATCATCAATTAATTTTTCAGGATCTGGAATATTTAGCCTCCTCATTTGGAGTCTAACAAAAAATCTAGCAATGAAAGGTAAACCTAATTTCCCTTTTCCCTTCCCTGCTTTTGTGAAAAGAACTACGGCTTGTGATGTTACGAAAAACTTAACATCCCAGCCTAACGCTCTTGCGCCTAAAGCTACTACCAGACCATGATAGAGTTTATCTAAATTATTATCTGCAAGCAAGATAGTAATCTTACTCATCATTAATTTAAACTTCTGCAAGGATTATAAAAGTGTAAACAAGATGATGATAAGAGCGATAACAATTTTTGTCACTAACTACTCAAAAATTAATGAATACACGGAGAAATTAAGTAAATTAAATGATGACAATATATGGAGTAAAAGGATCTCACTACCACCTACACCTAGTGATTTAAGCTTAAGCAAGCTAATAGAACTATTACCTACATCGCATAATGAAATTATATTTAGTCTAGTCAATCTCCAGGAAAAAGATAAAAGATTAGGAGAAATTAAAGACATTTTGAAATCTGATAATAGAATCTACGCTCATGTATTAGTAAAATCAACAGATAAACTAAAAGATCTAGCAAAACTTAACATTAGTCTAGAGCCTGAGGAAGCGTCGAGGTTTGCCTTATTATTTAACCAAGATTTTCTACTAACCCCCTATTTTCCAACCTCTTCTGCGAATACTATTTATGACTCTTTTGGACTATCTTTACTATATGTAAATGAATTTAAACAAGGAAAGATAAATGAGGCCTTATCAAAAGCAGACACTATAGGGAGACAATTAGAGAAGAAATTAGGTATAAAATACTTAGGAATTGATGCATCATTATCACCGTGGATGGAAAGTAGTGTGGGAGAAATCATAGAAAATAGGAGTAGGAAAATATTTGACATCTCCAATTTATCAATAATAGCCGAAATTAATAGGGAGATATTTGAGGGGGTTTGGAGAAATAGAGTAAATCCCATAGGTTTTTCAGAATTAATGTTACCAGTTGCAGAGGATAATCTTCTTAAGGAGAGAGCTAAGGAGGGAAGCATAACTTTAAAGGATTTGTTATTAATGAGTTATGTTTGTGTCGCAGGCATTGACATGGTTGGTATATATTCAGATTTAGTTACATATGAAAATATATTGAAATCAATTTACTATATTCAATATACAAAACGAAAACCCTACGGTGTAAGGATGATACCAACTAATGGAAGCCCAGTATTAACTAAGATGTTTGGAGAAATACCCGAGGTAAAAGTAGTATAGTATAGTATAAAACTACTTTTATAAACTTTGAACTATATGATACAAGTGGAGGTAGTATTTAATGGAAGTTAGGAGAGTTCAAAAGTTCGGCAAATCTACACTTATGGTTTCTTTACCTGCAGAGTGGGTTAAGGAAGTATCTCTGAGTCCAGGGGAAAGTGTATATCTAGAAGTTGATGAGGATGGTAGTCTAAAAGTATATCCGCCTAATCTAAAGGCGGAAAGTAAGGCAAAAGAGATGAAAATAAGTATACAAAATGATAGTGTGCAAGGTGAGTTAGTAAGCAGAGTAATATACTCATTGTACATTCTAGGCTATGATAGGATAGATATAGAAAGTAAAAGTGGGATATTTACTGAGGATATATTAAGGAAAGTTAAAGATACAATAAGGAACTTGATTGGATTAGAGATTGTATCGCAAACAACAGATACAATACAAATACAATCTTTTCTTGACCCTACAAAATATACCATGAACAATCTAATTAATAGATTATCAAATTCAATAAAACAAATGCTTCACTACCTAGATCTTGGAATTAAGGAATCGAGTAGAACTTTCTTACAAGAAGTAATAGAATTAGAAAGAGAAGTAGATAGATTATATTATCTAGCTTTAAGACAATTACTATTAGCTCAAATGAATAGAAGTTTAGCCTATATGATAGGAGTTAAAAGAATACAAATAGTGGGAAACAGAATTTTAATAAAGGCAATAGAGGAGGCTGCAGATGAGATAAGTGAGATAGCATTAGATCTATTGTCATTGCATCCATCAGATCTTGAGGAAATGAAAAGACTATGGAATAAAATAAATATGTATATAGAGCAAACTTCTTCTGTAATAGACCATGCAGTAAAAGTTCTGGCGAAAGAGGATACCATACTAATAAATGAAGTAATGGAAGAATTAAGAACACTAAGAAGAGTATTAATAACCGAAGCTATAATATCAGAGGAAATGCTAAAAGAGGTCAAATCTCCTAGCTTGATCGCGGTATTACGAGCACTTAACTTAAGGTTATATAATGCAATAAGAAGAATGGAGCCTATAACTGAAATAGCGTTTAACAGAAGCATAGAAAATCAAAAAGAAATTCTAATAACAGGCTAGCTGCTTTGCAATTCGGTCAGCTGTTTAATCACGTAATCCCTTATTTCTTTTGGAGAAGGTAAAGGTTTTACAATCTTCCCATTCTCAATATATTTTTGAAGTAAGGGCTTACAGTCTGAAGTAGGAGGATTCTGATCCATAAGGGTAATAATATCATTTAACTTCCCACATCTATATACTTGCTTAGCTCCAGGCCATTTGCCTCTCTTTGTAAAAGGCACCCATTTACCATCAACAAATTTTTCTACTATATCAGCGCTGAAATCAACGCTTGGAGGAAACGCTATACTCGTTCCAACTCCAAATCCATCAACGATATCTCGAAGATTAATTATATCCTCCTCATCTATCCCTCCACTCGCAAATATCTTAACGTGGTCATAACCGTGTATCTTTAACGTCCATCTAACCTCTTGAATAATTTTTCTAAAATTACCTCTTCTACTTGATGGTGTATCCAACCTTACACCATACAATTTCTTACCGAGTAAAGTTGCCGCCTTTAAAGCCTCAGTTCTCTCATCCTCGAATGTATCAACTAAGGTTATTCTAGGAATCTCAGGAGCCATAGCCTCATCAAAAGCCTTCCAAGCTTTCACGTTGTCACCTACAACAAGCATTAACGCATGAGGCATAGTACCTGAAGGGTCAACTCCTAGATATTCCTTACTCATGGCACCGGAAACCCCGTCCATACCACCTATGTAAGCTGCCCTATCTGCCATAGGAGCTAATGCAGGGTGGAGAGATCTCAAACCAAAGAAAAATAACGTTTTGTCCATTGCGAGGTATTTAAGCCTAGCAGCTTTAGTAGATATACTAGAATAATGTCTTAGTATTCCTAGAAATGCGGTCTCATAAATTCCAAAATCCAAATAATTGCCCTCTATTATCATTACCGGCTCTATTTCTTTAAATAAGGTACCTTCTGGCATCGCGTAAACGTTAACTGGTACACCTTCCAATAAATGAAGGACCTCCTCTAAACCAGTGAAAAGAGCCCATTCATAGCCTTTAGGTAAACCATAAGAATGCACTTCCATCCTCACTTTAGCGTCTTTAATTCCGAGATACTCTAGTGTCTTTAAGGTTCTTTCAAAATAAATATCTGTAACTTTACCCTCCTTAATCTGCTTAAAATCGGCTATATAAAATTCCATTCAAGATCATATGTTATTAAAAAGGATAAATTTTAAACCTTATATACTACGAATGTAATGGAGTCTTATAATGATAACAGCTGAAATGGTACCTCCGGACCTTTTGATAAAACGACTAGCGATATATCTTAAGGAGAATGTGAAGACTGTGAACCCACCAGATTGGGCACTATTAGCTAAAACAGCTAGCTTTAAGGAAAGAGTCCCAGATAACTCAGAGGATTGGTGGTATATAAGAACTGCATCGTTATTGAGAAAACTTTACGTGAACTCGATTATTGGAATAGAAAAAACAAGAACAATCTACGGTGGAAGCAAAAGAAGGGGGACTAGGCCAGAAAAATTCGTAAAAGCTCCTGGTCATGTAAATAGATTAATATTTCAACAATTAGAAAAAGCAGGACTAGTTCAAAAAATAAAGAATAAGGGAAGAACTTTAAGTCCTAAGGGAAGGTCATTATTAGATAAATTAGCATTAGAAATCTTTAAAGAGCTGGCCGAGAATAATACTTCTTTGAAAGTATACTTAGAATAAGGGGTGAAAAAAGATGTCAGCTCCAAACTCATATGATGATGAAGAATTAGAAGAATTACTAAGAAGAAAAGCAGCACAAGAGCAAAAAAGGCTAGAAGAAGAGAGAAAAAGAAAAGCGGAACTAGAATCCCAAAAAGAGTCAATATTAAGAGTCATATTAACACCTGAGGCACGACAGAGACTAACAAATATAAAATTAGTTAAGCCTGAATTTGCTGAATCATTAGAGAATCAGTTAATTGCACTGGCACAATCTGGGAGAATAAAGGTACCAATAACAGATGAGGAATTAAAGCAAATACTAGAACAGATTTCAGAACAGAACAGACGCGATTTCAAAATACAAATAAGAGAGAGAGGATGGAAATGAGTAGAAATAAACCAGTAGCTAAGAAATTTAGATTAGCCAAAGCATTAAAAGCAAACTCTCCAATACCAATATGGATAGTGTTAAAGACCCGTGGAAGAGTTAGGTATAATCCCTTAAGAAGGAATTGGAGGAGAAATGATCTAAAGGTGTAAAAAATGAAAGAGAAGGATAATTTTGAAATGGTAATTAATCTGAGAAAAATAAAAACTGGAAAAAGGACTGGAAGAAGTAAGAGGGCAGTGAAATTCGTAAGAAAAATTGTGGCAAGGCACTTTAACGCAGATAAGGTAGTAATAGATCCACTGTTAGCTAAGTCAATATCTAAAAACGGAAATGATAAGGTAGTTAGTAAAGTTAGAGTAGTAGTTAGTAAGGTAGGAGAAAAAATATATCTTGTAAGACTTGCTATTAAAAGTAGATGAATCTGCAAAGGTTATCAATTTTTGGAACAGATAATATAGGAGTCTATATTTATACTAATAATAAATATACAGTAGTACCTAGAGGATTAGATAGTGAAACAAAAGAAAATATTGTTCAAATATTAGGAACTGAGTTAATAGAAGCGGAGATATCCAGAAGTTTTCTTTTAGGTATTTTTATAAGTGGTAATGATAACGGCATTCTTTTACCTAAATCCACAATTGATGATGAGTTCAGATTTCTGAAAGAGAATCTTAGGGACTGCAGAGTTGAGGTTCTTAATTCAAAAGTAACCGCGTTGGGAAACACAATACTCACAAATAATAAGGCAGCATTAATTTATCCTGAATTTAATGATATTGAAGAAAAGATAATAAAGGAGACCTTAGGCGTTGAAGAGATAAGAAGAGGAAAAATAGCCCAAATGATAACCGTAGGTTCTGTAGGAGTTGTAACAAATAAAGGCGGATTAGTACATGTAGATACAAGTGAGAAAGAACTAAAAGAACTGGAAAAATTATTCGGCGTAAAGATAGATATAGGCACGGTAAATTTTGGAAGCGTCTTCATTAAGAGTGGACTAGTCGCAAACGATAAAGGAACGTTAGTAGGCGCGTCAACTACGGGTCCAGAGATTTTAAGAATTCAAAAAGCATTAGGTGAATGAGATGAGTGAAATAAAGTTTTACCTTGTCAAAGGATCTGCCCTATTCGGAGAGTCCCACTATCCAGAGAAGAGAAAATTTGTAAAAATAGTTAGAGCATTGAATGAAAAACAAGCAATTGAGTATATTTATTCGTATTTTGGTAGTAAAAATAAGATAAAACGATATAACATAAAGATAGAGCAAATAAGTGAAATAAAAGAAGAAGAAATCCCAGATAGAAGGATAAGAGAATTAGCAAAGATTGATAAAATTATAATGTGATGAGACATGAGTCAAGGACAAGGAGGTATAACGTTAGACGATTTAATAGCGCAAGCAGATTACTTAAAAAGGTACATAGATTCATTACAGAGAACTCAATTAGAATTACTAGAGTCAATAAATTCGATAGATTCTGCAAAACAAGCCATAGAGACGATAAAGAGTGGAAATAAAGAAATGTTAGTCTTCATAGATAGGAAAGGATATCTTTTAGCCAAAGTAGGGGGTATAGCAGGGGAAAAGGTAACTGTCCATTTAGGTTTATCTTACTACGCGGAAGTAGATCTAGATTCAGCTATAAAAATTCTTGATAAAAGAAAAGATGAGATAAGTAAAGCAGCACAAAATCTAAATAATGAACTTCAAAAAGCTGCTAGTACATACAATCAGATAGTTGACATACTAAATCAAATACAGCAAGCTGCAGCTAGGAGACAACAAGGTGAATAAATTGTTTTGATAAAATAAGGAAAGCTTTTTCTAATTTTGTAGATAAATTAAAGGGAGAGCAAGAAGAAACAGAAAAGATCGAACAAAATATACCTACGCAAAGTATTGGTAGTAATCAACAGCAAACTAGTAATAACGTAATGAATCAGTCAACAACCAGTGAAGTAAAGGAAGAAAGTAAAGAAGAGGAGAAGAAGAGTGGCGGAAGTATTTTTGATGTTTTCAGATACAAAGAAATCAAAGAGAAAGATATTGAGGATTTCATAGAGGAATTAAGATATCAGCTACTTGAAAGTGATGTTTCTTTTGAAGTTACCGAGAAAATTCTTGAAGATCTGAAAGAAAACATAATCGGTAAAAAGGTAAGGCGAAGTGAAGATCTTGAAAGGATAGTAAAAGATTCTTTAAAAAAATCCATCACCGAAATAATAACAAAAAATAAACCAATGAATGTATTAGAAGAAATAAAGAAATCAACGAAACCTTATATAATAATATTTTTCGGAATAAATGGAGTAGGTAAAACTACAACTATTGCTAAGTTTGCATATATGCTTAAAAAAAATGGTTTATCGTGTATTATCTCAGCTTCAGATACGTTTAGAGCTGCAGCACAAGAACAATTGGAGATCCATGCAAGAAACTTGGATATACCTTTAATCAAAGGCAAATATGGAGGAGACCCTGCCTCAGTTGCTTATGACGCAATAAGGGCAGCTAAAAGCAGAGGAATAGATGTTGTATTAATAGACACTGCCGGAAGAATGCACACAGATACTGATTTAGTAAATGAACTAAAGAGAGTTGTTAATATCACCAGACCAAATCTGAAAATATTAGTTTTAGACTCTCTAGGTGGAAACGACGCATTGGAACAAGCTAAATATTTTGAAAATAATGTTGGATTCGATCTAGTAATATTGACTAAAGTTGATGCAGATGTAAAAGGTGGTGTAATATTATCGTTAGCGTATGAATTGAATAAGCCTGTTGGATATTTAGGAGTGGGTCAAACTTATGATGATCTAATTCCGTTTAATGCCGAGTGGTTCATTCAAAGATTGTTCAGTTAACTTAAATACCTTGACCCAATTATAAATTACTGTGAGTTCAAATAAGCTAATTAGCTGGTTCAGAAGGCTTAGGGAGGACTGGAATAGAATAATTACAGTAGCTAGGAAACCGGATAGGAACTTTTTCTCACTTAACCTTAAAGTTACTTTATTAGTATTAGTCGTAGTAGGTGTATTAGCTTACATAATTCAACTTGCATTGACATTAATAGGGGTGTAATTTTGTGGAAAAACCGAATATGAGAAATTATTATGCTGTAAAAGTTGTTGGAGGGCAAGAAATAAATGTAGCTTTAATGTTAGAAGAGAGGATAAAAACTAATAATATTAAAGGAATATATGCAATAATTGTTCCACCCAATTTGAAAGGATATGTAGTTCTGGAGGCAGAGGGTTTGCATATAGTTAAACCATTAATTGCTGGGATAAGGAATGCAAGAGGACTTGCACAAGGTTTACTACCTAGAGATGAGATACTAAAAATTGTATCTAAGAAAACCATAGGCCCAACCGTAAAACCTGGGGATGTAGTAGAAGTAATTTCTGGTCCCTTTAGGGGTACTCAGGCTCAAGTGGTAAGAGTTGAGGAAGCTAAAGGAGAGGTAGTGTTAAATATTTTAGAATCAGCATTTCCATTACAAGTCACAGTTCCTTTAGATCAAATTAAGGTGTCTAAAAGGTGAAGTGAATGCCCACAAAATCTATAAAAATAATGGTAGAAGGAGGTAATGTTAAGCCAGGTCCACCATTAGCACCAACACTTTCGCAGTTAGGGCTAAATGTTGGGGATGTTGTCAAGAAATTGAATGAGGCCACAAGTAGTTTTAAAGGCATGTCAGTTCCAGTAACAATAGAAGTTGATAGTAATACTAAGAAATATGAAATAAAAGTTGGAATACCTACTACTACTGCATTACTATTAAAAGAAGCTGGAGCTAGTGAACCATCTGGAGACCCTGCTCACAAGAAGATAGGTAATTTATCATTGGAACAAGTAATTAAAATAGCGATTATGAAAAAGCCGGGGTTAACTACGAAATCATTAAAGGCTGCAGTTAAGAGTATGCTAGGTACAGCTAAATCTATTGGACTAACTGTGGAAAATAAAGACCCTAAAGAACTAGTAAAAGAAGTGGAAGAAGGTAAATATGATGATTTATTAGCAAAATATGAGAATGAATGGAATGAGGTGAAAGAGTAAAATGCCAATCGTTGATAGAAATAATATTGAAGATTCCCTTAAGCTGGCATTATCTCCCGAAAACAACCCCAAGAGAAACTTTGTCCAGAGCGTAGAGATAATAGTTACATTTAAAGAAGTTGATATGAAAAAGGGGGACTTGAAGTTAAGAGAAATAGTGGTATTACCTAAGCCTCCAGAAAAGTCAAAGAAAGTTTTAGTAGTCCCAACTATTCAGCAGTTAGAGTACGCAAGGAAAGCTGAACCTAATACAATTTTAACCAAAGAAGAATTACAAAAACTACAAGGAAATAAGAGGACAATTAAAAAATTAGCTCGTCAAAATGATTGGTTTCTAGTAGCTCCAGATTCGATGGCTTTGGTAGGTAGAATATTAGGCCCAGCTTTAGGTCCCAGAGGAAAATTCCCAACACCATTACCGAATACTGCAGATATATCAGAGTATATACTGAGATTTAAAAGATCAACTTTAGTTAAGACTAAAGATCAACCCCAAACACAAGCATTCATAGGCACTGAGAACCAACAAATTGGAGATTTAGCTGAAAATGCACTAGCAGTACTAAACGTAATAGAATCTAAAGGATACGCCCAAAAGATAAGGAATATATATGTAAAAACTACTATGGGTAAGGTAGTAAAAGTAGAGTTAAGGTGAAAAGATTGGCTCTAGCCTTGAAACAGAGAAAAGTTGCCAGCTGGAAGCTTGAAGAAGTTAAAGAATTAACTGAACTTATTAAAAATAATAATACTATATTAATTGGAAGTCTTGAAGGTTTCCCAGCAGACAAATTACACGAAATTAGGAAGAAATTAAGAGGAAAAGCTACAATAAAGGTAACTAAGAACACTTTATTCAAGATAGCTGCTAAAAATGCTGGTATAAATACAGAAAAACTTGAGCAATATTTAACTGGCCCAAACGTCTTCATATTTACTAAAGATAACCCATTCCTAACTAACATGTTCTTCGAAAATTATAAACTGAGAAGGTACGCAATGCCAGGGGATAAGGCTGAAGAGGAGGTTGTAATTCCTGCGGGAGATACTGGAATGCCTGCTGGACCAATATTAAGCGTATTTGGAAAGTTAAAGGTACAAACGAAGGTACAAGATGGTAAGGTACACGTAGTAAAAGATACCGTAGTAGCAAAAGCTGGTGATGTAATTCCGACAGAAGCTTTACCAATTTTACAGAAACTTGGAATAATGCCAGTGTACGTCAAATTAAAAATAAAAGTAGCGTATCATGAGGGTTTAGTAATTCCCGCAGAAAATCTAAAACTTGATTTAGAAGGTTATAGGAGTAATATAGCTGAAGCTTATAGGAATGCATTTACTCTTGCAGTAGAAATAGCGTATCCAGTTCCTGACGTATTAAAGTTTACAATAAGCAAGGTATTCAAGAATGCGATTGCGTTAGCATCTGAGATAGGATACCTTACACCAGAATCAGCCCAAGCAGTAATATCTAAAGCTGTTGCTAAAGCATATGCATTGGCTACAGCTATCAGTAGAAAAGTAGATTTAGGAGTACAATTACCTGCAGCACAACATACCCAAACCCAACAATCAACAGCTGAAGAGAAGAAAGAAGAAAAGAAAGAAGAAGAAAAGAAAGGACCAAGCGAAGAAGAAATTGGAAGTGGGCTTGCATCCTTATTTGGATGATAAAAATTTATATAACCTAAGACAAAAATGTGGAGTGTGAATAAGAATGGAGTACATATATGCGAGTCTCCTATTACACTCAGCCAAGAAGGAAATAAATGAAGATACACTAAAGAATATACTAACTGCAGCTGGAATAAGCGTAGATGAGGTAAGATTAAAAGCTGTAGTAGCTGCATTAAAAGAAGTGAACATAGATGAAGTATTAAAGAACGCAGCTGCCATGCCAGTAGCAGTAGCCGCACAACCACAAGCAGCTCAAGCACAGCCTGCAGCTGAAGAGAAGAAAGAAGAAAAGAAAGAAGAAGAAAAGAAAGGACCAAGCGAAGAAGAAATTGCGAGCGGGTTAGCCTCCCTATTCGGTTAAGGCTTTGTTAAGGATAACGAAACAATCTTTTAATGTAGAGATACTAATTCAATACTTTTTAAGGGACAACATTTTAGATTTGTTTTTGTTATGTGGAATATACTTTTTAGGTTAGTTTCTTTAGAGAGAAATCTTAAATGAAATTAAAAACGAATATCTACTCTAGAATCCCATTACGGGAGAAGTCAGTTTTTAAACTTTAGATACTTTTCTTTTTATTGTATGAAAGCTAGTGAAGAGGAGTACAGACTGAATTTCTTTATCAAGAATGATTTCAAGCGAAAAATATGCAAATCATGCAAAACACCATTTTGGACTAGGGATGAAAAGAAAGAATATTGTTCAGACATACCTTGTACAGACTACTACTTTTTTGACATAAATATAAAAAGCCAACCCTTGACTGTCAAGGAAGCTAGAGAGAAATTCCTCTCATTCTTCGAACAGAGAGGACATACACGAATACCTCCTAAACCAGTTTTGGCTAGATGGAGAGAGGACTTATACCTAACAATAGCAAGTATAGTTGATTTCCAGCCACATGTAACTAGTGGCTTAGTTCCCCCACCCGCAAATCCACTAGTAGTGTCGCAGCCCTCAATAAGATTAGAGGATATAGATAATGTCGGAATAACCTTTGGAAGACATTTAACTACTTTCGAAATGGCCGCACATCACGCATTCAACTATCCAGACCATTATGTGTATTGGAAGGACGAAACGACAGCGTATGCTACAGAATTCTTCACAAAAGAGTTAGGAATACCAGAAGAGGAATTGAACTTCAAAGAATCTTGGTGGGAAGGGGGAGGAAATGCTGGACCTTGCTTAGAAGTTACAGTAGGTGGATTAGAGCTAGCCACACTAGTATTTATGCAATACAAGATAACCGATAATGGTGATTATACTCCACTCAAATTGAAAATTGTAGATACCGGATATGGTGTAGAAAGAATTGCATGGATAACACAAAAGACTCCCTCGGCATTTCACGCAATATATGGTAATTTAGTATACAAATTCTTTAACAAAATAGGCGTAGCTTATATAGATGAGACATTACTAAAAGTAGCATCTAGATTTGCAGGCAAAATAGACCCAGATAATCCAGATACTATAAAAATTCATAGACAAATGGTTAGCAAGGAATTAGGAATTGATATTAAAGCTGTTGAAGAAGAATTGGATAGGGCAGCTAAGGTATTTCAGATCTTAGACCATACGAAGACAATAATGTTAATGCTAGCTGATGGTCTAGTTCCTTCCAACTCTGGTGAAGGATATCTTGGCAGACTCGTTATAAGAAGAGCCTTAAAAGTACTAAGATTACTTAAATCGGATGTAAGACTTTATGAACTAGTAAAAGAGCAAATAGACTTCTGGAAGGAAGATTTCCCTCAAGTATTAAAGAACAAAGATTACATATTAGACGCGGTAGAATTAGAACAACAGAGATTTGAAAAGATTTTGGAAAAAGTTCCATCTATAGCCTTAACTTTAGCTAGAAAGAGCGAAATAACAATAGAAGATTTAATACAAGTCTACGATTCTAATGGTATTCCTCCAGATCTACTAGAAGAGGAACTAAAGAAAAAGAGTGTGAAATTTGAACTACCGCGTAACTTTTACGCGTTAGTGGCTAAGAGACATCAAACCTCAACAATCAAAAGTGTATATGACAAAGTTAAATTGCCCAAGGATTTGTTAGAATATATCACTGCGCTACAGCCAACTGAAAAATTATACTATAAAGACCAGTATATGAGATCTTTTGAAGGTAAAGTGTTGGGAATTTATAAAAACTATCTGATTTTAGATAAGACCACATTCTATCCAGAGGGAGGAGGCCAATTAGGTGATACTGGCCTCATAATTGATGAAAAAAGTAGTAAAAGATATGAAGTCATAGATACGCAGAAAGTAAATGATGTGATAGTACATATACTAAAGGAGGAGCCATCAACAATAAAGGTTGGAGATAATGTAAGAGGGGAAATTAATTGGGAAAGAAGATATCGTTTAATGAGACATCACACAGTAACACATGTAATACTTGCAGCTGCTAAAAAAGTATTAGGTGAGCATGTATGGCAAGCTGGAGCTGAAAAGACACCGGAAAAAGGAAGACTAGATATCACTCATCATAAGACTTTAACTGAGGAAGAGGTTAAGCTAATAGAAAACTACGCAAATAGTGTGATATCTGACAGAAGACCAGTTAAACCTTTAGAAATGAACAGAATGGAAGCTGAAATGAAATATGGAGTATCCATATATGAGGGTGGAGTACCTAATTCTGCAACAATCAGATTGTTAGAGATAAAGGACTGGGATATAGAGAGTTGTGGAGGAACTCATGTAAGTAATACTAGTGAGATAGGAGCTGTGAAGATAATCAACGTGGAGAGAATACAAGATGGTGTAATAAGACTTGAATATGTTGCGGGACCAGCATTAGTTGACTATATTAGGGAAACTGAAGCGAAAATCGCTGAAGCTTCGAAAATAATAGGTACTTCTCCAGATCAACTAACCAGTAGATTAAGAAGAATACTTAATGAAGTTGAGGAGAAAAATAATTTAATAATCCAATATAGAAGAATAATTGAAACTGAATTACTAAATAATCTAAAGCCTTACGAAATTAACGGCAATAAAATATACATCATAGAGGGATTAGGTGACGAAGAGGAAAACAGGGAGATACTACGGAAATTAACTTCTACAGATAATACTATTGCAATATCCATCTCAGATAATAGATTACAAATTGCCACATCTAAAAACATGAGAGTAGATAAGATAGTAGAAGAATTACTAAAGGGAGGAGGAAAAGGAGGAGGAAAAGGCACATTTGCAAACGTAATTCTAAATAGTAAAAAGAGTAAAGAAGAAATAATAGAGATAGTGAGAAAATCACTATAAGAGAATATTATGCATTTCACAGATGTTTTTAGGGAAGCTTACATAGATTATAAATATTTTTTAAATAGAGATTATTCTAGAAAGGTTGTCCTTGATGTAATAGCTGCTAGATATAACTTATCCAGCTTAGAACGACTCTTACTATATCGTTGCGTACATTCCGATAAGGAAATAGAAATAATTAAAGGAAAAATAAACAATGAAGAAAGAGAAGTTATTCTAGATGGATATAATTTGGCTTTAACACTAATTTCTGCGATAAATAATGAGGAGTTATACCTATGTGATGATGGTTTCTTTAGAGATCTAGGCTTAGGAAGACATAAATCTAGTGAGATAATATCCGATATATTGATGCTAATTTCTGAATATTGCGAGAAACATAGAATAAAATGCGAGATAATACTTGATAAACAGTTGAGTAACAGTGGCGAGATAGCAAGCAGATTAAGGAAAAAAGGTATAGAAATAAGAACTGTTAACAAGGCTGATAAAGAGATAATAATTTCAAATAAAGCTGTTTATAGTAACGATTTCGTAATCTTGTTTAAGTCACAAAAAATTTCCACTATCTTAAACAATATATTTTTCGAAGGCGGGTTTAAGATACTTAAGGGACCTTGGATTGTTAATCTTGAAGAAAAACTTTAATGGGATTATAGTAATCTAATAATTGGACCCGTAGCTCAGCCAGGATAGAGCGCCGGCCTCCTAACTTTCGGAAGAAAGCCGGTGGTCGCGGGTTCGAATCCCGCCGGGTCCGCACATTATCATAATGTGTTTATAACTGAAAACTTTACCCTTTAGGGCAGATAGGAAGTCAGCTTCTGCTATAAAAACCTTCACATAATATATTATGACTTTCTCTATCAGTAATATAGAACTTCAATAGCATGTAATAATTATATAAAACTATCATTATAATAATTATTGATAGTGAAAAGTATAAGTAGATTATACTTACATGATGCTTAATTTTAAATTCAAACTGAAAAGTATATATCTTGATTGAAATGTTAGGGATAAAAATACCGTTGAGGAAAACTACCATACTACCAGTATTAAGCTTTACATTATCTTCCTACTTCCTTATCAATTTCATTTTTTATCTACAATATACAGATTATACTGGGTTAGTGGAGTTCCTATTAATAGGTGCTCCATTCGTAGGAAGAGCGATAACTCCAATAACATATCCTTTTCTAATGACAAAAATGGACATTGAGAGAATAGCTTATCTCTCGTTGGGAAATATGGCTATTTTAGATATAGTGGAATTTTTTATGACTTCAAATACCCTTGTACTAATTCCATTAAGGGTAGCAACGGGAATTCTATTCGGTTTAGCTACATCAGCAGCAGTAGAACTTGCAACTCAGAGTAGGAGCAAAATAATTGTAGGAATGACAATGGGCGGATGGGCATTAGGATGGATACTGGCCGCACTCATATCATTCCTAGTGGGAAAAATGATACTTATAGCAAGCTCTTTTTCATTAGTATTTTTCTTTCTAATCAAGAGATCTAATACTGATAAGAGATTATTCTCCTATCCAGGAAATATAGGTATAGCGTTCTCGTGGAAAGCATTGTTAATATTTTTACTTGGATTTGAACCAGCATATATATTGCAGCTAACTCCATCACTATTAGGAGAAAGTAATGCAATAGAGGAAACTATAATCGCGTATTCCATTTCATTTATAGCATATATAATTCTACCAGCTATCAGAAACATTAGAATTACATCACTTCTGAGTTCTCTAATTATAGGAATTTTGGGATTTGCATCATTTATTACGCTTAAAGTATGGATATTGATACCTTTTACCGTATTGGGATTGGGTCTTAATTCGTTATTGCCTATTATAATTAGATCAATGAAAGTTGAAGTAACGAAAATAGGGCCTAGTATGAACCTAGCCTCATTAAGCGGATTTTTAATACCGTCTTTGGTTAGTATTGGAGATATAGAAATAAACTCAGCAATATTAACTCTAATATCCTCGATTTCACTTGGAGCCATAATATACAAAAATCTCAAGATTACAACCTAGGTTTAACCGCAATTAAGAAGTTAATTTCAAATGCAAGTAACTAGATTTGGGTAAAAACTTTTTAAATAAGTTTCAACTTTCTTCTCGATCCAAAATGGCAGATATGAAAACTATTGCATTCTCTATAGTAGCAATAGTTTTAATTGTAATAGCAGCTGTGGGTTTTTATGAATATTCAGTAGCAAACTCGAGATACATTAACGCATATAATGAGTATCAGAGCGAAAATAGCCAATACATGGCATTACAAGGAAACTATACTAAATTAAATCAAACATATTCACAGCTAGCTTCCCAGTACAAAGTACTAGAAGGTATGTATAATGCAGTACTAGCAGAGGCTCAGAATAATTACACCCTATATAAGCAAGCAGAAACAAACTATACTTATTATAAGACCTTATATGAACAAATGTTACAACAAATCAGTAAATTAAACATTTCGGGATATAAACCTGGCGCAGCTCTATCCACAGTATTACAATTCTATGATGGCATTGCGATAGAATCTCCATCAGATGTTGTTCCTTTGTTAGCAACTAACTTTACTGCATACATAATGGGTCAGCCGTTTGCCGGAACATACAACTTAACTAAATTTAATACAACTTGGCTAGCTAACTTCTTCGGAACCTATGAGACAGTATACTTCTACACCACTACATTACCCACTGTAACCCAAATTAATGGAAACACGTTCAATGTAACTGACGTTGTGCAATACTTTGTAGCACCCACCGCAGATCCAGTATACTTACAAGTCTTTAATGCTAGTAATACTATAATAGTACAGTACATTCACGGAGTTCCGGAAATTACTGAACTAATGTGGAAAGGGAATGAGGTACCTCCATTAACTGTAATTGCAGGATATCCATCTCAACACTCAATACAAGCAAATCAGGTACTTGATGAGTTCTTGTCACAGATGAACGCATTAGGAGCGGAATTTCCAGGTAATACGATAGCAAAGAACTTCGCTCCAAATGCACAATTAGTGTTAATTGGACAATTACCTCCGGTATTTAAAGCGGGAACTTATACTGGAGTTTCTAGTATAGCAAACGTTTTCAACACTTGGGACCAATACTTCATCTTTGCCTTAACATATGTGCAAAATCTTTTACCCAACGGAACAGCTATTCCACCAACAGTTAAAGTATATTTATCTCCATCAAATGCGACTGCTGAAGTTATAGCTAACGACACAGTATTCTATGGATTTGTAAATCAAGGTGAACCTAACTTCCCAATGATATATGATCTACATGTTGCAATAACCGCATATTTCGTTTACAATACCACTACAGCTAGCTGGCAAATAACTAAGGAAGTATGGAACTCAACTGAAGTTAATGCATTATCTGACACAATTTACTATAACTTAAACGAGCCAATTATGAAAGTTAATGGAGAAGAAACTGTTACTGTAAACGCTACTAGCGGTCAAGGATATACATTGCAAGTTGGCAATATTATAGTAATAGTGAAACCAAATACTTATGCAGCATTAGCCAATGGTACAATGTTATCTGTATATAATTTTTCATTAGTAACCTTTAGCCTAGAAGCTATATATTCACCTCCTACTGCTTTAAACTTAACTCCACTTTATGCGTTCGCCTTTGCTGTAAATAATCAGATAACACCGGGTATTTCATTAGTAACAATGAGTAACGGAAAGGTTGTAGCGCAACCACCGATAACAGTTGTATGGGGAGCTCCAAGTACTTGGACTTCATGGACTTGGTTTGGTGGAACATTTAATGGTACTGCATACATAGGTGGAAGCTACAAGTTTGTAGATCACTGGCTGTACGGAAATGATGTAATGGTTAACACACAGTTCTTCAAACCAGTTATATGGATATTCGAATCAGCACCAACTCCAGTTGCGCAAACACCTAAACCAGTACAAGTGAGTGTAGGTAGCGCGTATGGACTAACTCCAGTTAACGTATATAGCTACGAAATAAATGGCACACAAGGAGGAGTAGCAGTAGCTGGTAACATGATAGTTGCAATACAGCCAAACACTAAGATAGTAACACCTAGTGGTAACTTGACCGTATTTAACTTCTCAGTAGTATTCTACAATCCAGCAAATGGAGGAACAGCACCGAATGGGCAAGTGCCAATATTAGCTTTCGCCTATGCTATAAACGGAAATGTGACATTTAGTTATTCATCAGTAAACTCGGTCACTGGCCTAGCTAATCCATTTATAACTGTAATATTCACGCCAAGCCAGAATGTATCGATGTGGACATGGGGAGCTAAGGGCTACATATTTAAGGATCCAATAATAATAGGAAACGGCGTAGTGGTTAACTTAACATTCTTTAAACCAGTACCTTGGATATTGACAGCGCCAGCGATATCTTCTTCATCAAGTACATCGATGAGTTCGTCCTCTTCTTCAACTTCTACTACAACCTCAACATCTACTCCATACTGGGGATAAATATTTAAAGCATAAGCCTTCTCGTAGAAAGATAATCTTTTTTCTTCACATTCTCCTTTTTCTATTATGATAATTATCACGTCCATCAATAATAATATCGTAGAAGGTCTTGTAGGTGCTAGATGTGCAGCTGGTTACTATAAGGTAAAGATAAAAATTAATGAGTTTAAAATTGTTGATTCTGAGTGTGAGTGTGGACAAAAATTTTGTAGACATACCGTACAGCTATATTTACACTACATGAGAGTGAAGAATAATGCTAATCATCATAAGACCATCGGGTGAAATTGCGCTAAAATCTCCCAGATCCAGAAGAAATTTTGAGCACACGCTAGCCAATAATATAAGAAGTGTTATAAAAGAAGGGAAAATATGGAGATCGCAAGGCGTATTATTTTTAGAAGTTAACGATGACAATAAGAACATAGAGGAGCTTAGTAAGGTATTTGGGATATCCTCCTTTTCACCAGTTATGTCGATTAAATCTTACAATAATAATTTAGAAGATATTATTAGCAAAGCTAAGGAAGTCTTTGCTGAAATAGTCAAAGGTAAGATTTTTGCTGTAAGAGCTAAAAGAATAGGTTCTCATAATTTTACCAGTTTAGATGTACAACGGAAAGTTGGTGAAGCTTTATATCCATTTTCCAGAGGAGTTAATCTAGAGAATCCTGAAGTTGAGGTATTCATAGAAATTAGGAATGATATAGCGTATTTTTATCATAAAATTATTAAGGGCCCTAAAGGGTTGCCTGTTGGAGTAGCTGGAAAGACCGTTGTGTTGTTTTCTGGAGGAATTGATTCGCCCGTAGCCACATGGATGATGATGAAAAGAGGTTCAATTCCCATTATTTTAAACTTCAATTTAGGAGGAAGCGTACATAGGAAGTTTGTATTGGAAGAATTAAGTGTCCTTAGAAAATGGAGCGGAGGACATAAATTAGAACTATTTATCGTAAATGGTACAGACGTGTTAATTAAATTATCGCAGATTGAGAAAAGAAATCGTGTGGTCATGTTAAAGCGAGTAATGTATAAGGTAGCTGAAAGGTTATGTAATAAGGCAAACGCTAAATCGATAACCACCGGGGAATCTCTGTCACAAGTCTCATCACAAACTATGACTAATTTATACGTAACTGAATACGGGATAAAATATCCAATTTTTAGACCTTTAATTGGATTTGATAAAGAAGAGATTGTCGAACTTGCAAGGAAAATTGGAACTTATGAATATTCAATAAAACTCCCAGAATATTGTGCAATATCAGCTAAAGCTAGGACGTCTGTAGAACTTGATGAAGTACTAAAGGATGAGGAGAAACTAAACATTGATTACGAGAAAGTACTTGAAAACTCAGAGGTAATTGAAATATGATCAGCCCTCACACGCGTACATCATTTATCAGTCCGGGGTTCTCACATCACCTAACCATAAATGACGAAGCTTGTTTCAGTCTTTTACCATTTAAAAAAGAGTAAAGATTCTATCCTAAAAGCTTATTCAAAAGAGAATCCAATGATTTTTTAGCATCCATAATACTCTTAGCCTTTTCTGGAGGATCCTTAAAGTAATAGTAACAAACCTCTTTTACAGCACCACCATAACCGTGTTGAGTTAGGAGTTTGGCAATTCTTATTAGATCTATTAAAGGAGCAACTGCGTTAAAAGAATCATATGTCTTCAGAGAAATATCAATTCTTACTGGGATCCCTATTCCATATAAGCCTTCAATTACCATATAACTTACTCTTCTATCTTTTAGAAATTCCACATAATCAGATGTTCCAGCTACAACCTCAGCCCCGTTGGCGTACGAAGAGATAAGAGATGACTTTATACTTTTTTTAAGATCTTTTCTCCAATCTTCTAACGTAACTAATGCTTCAGTAGATCCAGCAATGTCTATCTGATAAGACTTTAAAACCCTTACACCTCTATTTTTTAAAAATTCTATTATTCCAGCGTGTGTAATAGTCCCCCCTATTTGACTTAATAAATCATCTCCTAGGATTACAAGACCTTTCTCCTTAAATTGATCTTTAAATTCCTTTGCAGTTGGAGAAGGAGTGGAGTTTATGAGAGAAGAACCAGCCTCTAATGAAGCCTTAGCATAAAAACTGCTCGCATTTACTGCTCCAGTAGGTAATAGATTTAATACTACATCTACTTTCTCTTTCTTTAAGATATCAACTACATCAACCGGTTCCTCTTCAGATTCTTCAATAATGTTCGAAAGAACCCCAACTCTTCCATCTAGAGTAGGACCTCTTATTACAATTACATCGCTCCTAACATCCACATACTTATCAACAACATTTGGTTTGGTAAATATTGCCTCCCTAAGCTTCCTATTTACCTTCCTCTTATCGATATCAAAAGCAGCTACTACATCTATGTCATATGGCTTTATGGGAAGATCCAATATTCCATATATTTCCTTGCCGTTTTTAGCTAGTTCTATAGCTTGTACTAATGCAGAGGCCACATTACCTACTCCAATTAACGCAATCCTAACCAATCTGACTCACCAAAATCTGGAATACAATTGGAATAACTATACCTAATATTATACTTAAAATTGCCGAGACTACTGCAATGTCTCTTTCTGAGCTTTTTGTAACCTCAAACTCTCCTTCTCTAAATACTTCTCTAACTATAGGAACGTAATATCCAGCAGATATCGCACTATTGAGGACAGCAATTATGGTAAGCCAAGGATATGTAAATGAACTTTCGAATAAGAATAACTTACCCCAAAATCCAAAAAGCGGTGGTATCCCAAGTAAACTTAGTATAAGAATCACTATGGCAAAAGCTAATGGCTTATCTTGAGATGATATACCTCTAAGCCCAGAAATATCAGAAGTCCCAGATATTTTCTCTACGTGACTCACTATACCGAATAGACCTACTTGTGCTATTCCATATGCAAGAGACTGCACTAGAATACCGACAATAGCTATAGCTGGAGATATCGTGAACATCGCAAAACCTATTAAGATATACCCAACCTGAGTTATTGAACTAAATGAAAGTACTGCTGCAATATCTCTTCTTGAAAAAGCTGTTATATTTCCAACTAACATACTACCTATTGAAATAACTATGAATATAACTACCTCTACTATGTTAGGATCTGAGAGATATACTACTCTAAATAAAGGAATTATACCTACAAGCTTACCAACGCTTGAAATGAACGCTACTGATATTCTATCAGCATCTGTGTAAACATCTGGTAACCAAGCTTGAAATGGAAAAGCTCCCATCTTAAATAGAAATGCTATTGAAATGAAAGATATAGAGAAAAGGAATAGATTTGGATAAAGTACAGACGTGGTAAATAGTAGCGAACCGGTTGAAACTAAATACGAGGCAAAGCCGATTATCATGATCGAGCTTGACAACAGTCCCATAATAAGATATTTAATACCAGCATCAACTGACTTGTAGTCCTTTCTAAGCATAGCTATTGCATAACTTGCAGCAGATGATATTGCCCAAGTAGTGAGAATAATAATAATATTGTTAGCAAAGGACATATAGAATAAACCTAGTAAGGATAACAACATTAACGATAACATAGAGGAGCGTGTAGACCAGGATATTATATGATCTTTGCTCAATAAAATCGCAAGTAAACCTACGCTAAAAATGGTTATTGAAAAGAAATAGCCAGGTACATCTATAAATAAAGACTTAGAAAATAATGTATAGTTCACGATACCAGCCACCCAAGAGTAAATTAAAAACACTAGGCTAACCCCTACAAGTACTGCGGAAAGTATCAGCGATAATCTAAACCTACTTTCATTAACACCATTATCTATAAATAATACTGAGATTGAAGAAAATAAAATTAAAATTGATGGTATTAAAATTGGTAAATAATAATCCAAGTTCATTATCCAATCACCCCGAACAGAACTAAAACAATAATTAAAAGTAAAACTATACCCCATGCATATAACATAATATAGTCCCCAAGGATGTGGTCCTCTACCACGTTATAGATTCTCGAGCCAAAGTTTATCACAGATTTAGGTAGTCTCTCATTTAGCCCTATATCGATAACCCCTCTCTCAAAGTTATTGAATAAAGCATTGGCGAAACCTTTGAAGAGATACCCAAATTTGTCAAAACCTGGATTTACATACCAACCATAGTATGCAAAATCTATTAGAGGCATTATAGAACTTAAGTTTAAACGTCTAGTATACACGGCAAAGGCGATTATCCAACCTATTATAGATAATATTAAACTAATGAAATCTATATCTGAAAGTTGTATAACATTGAAGAAAGTCGCCAGATTAAAGTAAAGTACGCCTAGTATGATTGATGCCAATATTAAGAATCCAGGGCTTATAACCATCAAAGTACTCAAGTGCCCATGTTCATGAGTATCATGTTCCTCACCCTTCCATAAGAACGTTCTAGCAATATATCTTAATATATATATTGCGCCTAGGAATTCGAGAATTATATACAAGTAAAATATGGTAGATGAAGCACTACTAACTAAATTACCTATGATATTGTGGGCCCAAAATCCTATTAAAGGTGGCAAATTAGCTAGGTTTAGCGCAGCAATTAGTTGTAGAACAAACACAGAAGGAATTTCCTTGTATAATAATGGTTTCGAAGCTACATACCTACTTTCTGTATAATGTATTACGGAACCAGCGTTCATGAAGAGAGATGCCTTATAGATTCCATGTGCAAACATCTGTATAAGTCCTACTATTATTCCCAAACTTACGTTTCCAAGTAAAGCACCTAAAGAAGACGAGAATATCATTAGCGATATTTGATCTGCCGTAGAATAAGCTAAAATTACCTTTTGTTCATTCGAAGCTAGAGCGTTAACACTTGTATATAATGCCGTAAATAACGTTATTCCCACCATTATTGCGAAGAATAAATAAGTGTTTGTATTTACGGGTATAAATTGATAAGTAAGGAATGTAAGGATAGCTCCTAAATTAACCATGGTAGCTGCATGTATTAGAGCACTGACTGGCGTTGGACCAGTCATAGCGGTTAATAGCCATTGAGTGAAAGGAAATTGTGCACTCTTAGCAAGCCCCCCTAAAAAGAATATTAACAATATTAACCACCCTTCTGGACCTGAAGCTACAGAAGATAATGCAGAAAATACTGTAGATAATATATTTGACATAGGATACAAGATATAATTGTAACTTGATAGTGAAAGCAAATAACCTAATACTGCCAATAAGCCAACATCACCTACACGAGTGAAAATTAAAGCTCTGATTCCACTAGTTGTTGGTTTGGAAATGTTTTCAATTCCAAATATTCTTCTTCCAAAATCTCCAACTACATTCCTTTCATTATCATCTAACCAATAGCTAATTAGACCATAGGAGGCTAGGCTAGTTCCCTCCCATCCCGCAATAAATAGTAGAACATTATTAGCTAATACAACAGATAGCATTGATGTTACGAAGAGCCCAAAGAACCCCCAGTATCTTCTTAAAACGTTATCCTCTCTCATATATCCTATGCTATATAATGCTATAAAGAATGATAGTGAAGACACGAAAAGGGATAAAATAGATTGAAGCAAGTTCGCACTAAATTGTAAATAACCAAATGAGTATGATAATTGGGGATGCCCGAATAACGGTTGCCCTAAATTATTAACTAGCAATAACGCGGATAAGACCATTGAAATACCTATTGTTAATACCACTATTGCTCCTCTCAAATCTTGATTTAATGACTTCGGAGTTATTAGCGAAATTAATGAACCTATAACAGGTAAGAATGCTATTAGTGGTAAAATTATAGAATTTGAAAACAATAATGTAAACGTTAAAGACGGAGATATATACTGAGGAATAAAGAAGGTAATTATACTAACTACTCCAATCAATAGCATTGGGATTGAATACTCTTTTAGATTGTCAAGATTCTTATTTTCCTTTTTGCCAGCATAAACAGTCTTGAATAAGTAACCTATATACGCTGAAGAAGTACCTATTGCAATCATTATAAAGGCTACTATCACTATAAACCCTGCTAATCCTATCTTATCTAATATCGTACCTACCGAAAATATTAATAACGCTTCGCTTATCAAACCAATTGTTGGAGGTAGACCTAGTAGATTTAAAGTACCTATAAACGCCATCGTGGAATGAAGAGGGGAAGATAGATAAAGTCCACCTAATTTTTCAATATTCCTTTCATTTAGTTCAGTTATTGATGCACCAGCACTCATGAATAGGATAGCTTTTCCGAATCCATGAGAAACATAGATTAGGATACTTGCCAATATTCCTAAAGGTAATGAGATAATAGAAGTTGATAGTCCTCCTAAAAAGGCGATGGAAGCACCTAATAACATATAACCCATTTGAGAAACACTTGAATACGCTAAGAATCTCTTGAAGTCTTTTTGGGCCAACGCGTTAATTCCGCCGTAAATCATTGTTATAAGGGCCCATACTATAAATAGAGGGGCTATGAAGGACATAGTGGGGAATAGATAATAGTAAATGATAACTACGAATATTCCTAAACCCACCATATTTGGACTTAATAGTACTGAAATAGGAGTTGGAGCTTCACCATGAGCGTAAGGTAACCATATATTAAAACCAGCCTGAGCACCTTTTATAAACATTCCAATAACTGCTATTATAAATACTAAAATAGAGTAAGGTATCATGGAATAATTCGCAAAAGTATAAGCATCCGTATAAATATTCATAGAACCTGAAGTAAGACCTATTATTATAATTGAAGCCAAGAGCAGTATTGTACCAATATGCGTCCATATAAAATACATAAGGCTTATTCTACGTCTATCACCATACCCGTAAAGTGCTATTAGCAAAAATGACGAGATTAGTGAAATCTCCAAAAATATGTATAGCTCCAATAGATTAGTTGATAGTACAGTATACAGCATGGAAAGACCAAATAAAGTGTATAAAGCGTAGTAAAGACCCCAATTATATTTGTTTTCTTCCTTGAACTTATGTTCCATGTATCTTAAGGAGTATATAGTAGTTAGCAATGTAACTATTAGAATAGTTATTATAAATGGATAATTGAGATTGTTTATAACTATTCCAAAATCTTCTATATATTTTGAGACAAAAATGTATTCATAACTACCTTTTAAAAATAAAAATGGAACGTTTATAGCTATCGACAGTAGGCTTACAATAAATGAAGCTATTCTTGATCTAATAAAAAATATTGAGACTGCCAATATAAATGAAATTATCAATAATATAAAAGAGAAATAAATCATTTTATTCCACCTCCAGTTTATCTTTTTGCCTATAATACAAGAGAACAGCTGCGAACGCGACTACAACTTCTGTTAAGGCCATACCTATTGCGAAAAGGGAAAATATTACAGGCTTGTAGACCATACCTACGACACTGGAATAGGAGAAAACAAATAAAATTGACGCATTTAAGATAATTTCGGACGATAATAATACTCGGATAATATTTGATGTTGAGGATAGACCATATATGCCTATCCCTATCAAGAGACCAGATATTATGATACCTAATAAACCAAGATCCATCATTTCTAATCCCTCCTAGCTAAAGCTATTGCTTCAATTAAAGTAGTTAATAGAGCTACGATAAGTATAATCAATGGGAACCAATAGTTTTCTAAAAGATCATTAGCTAATATCTGGAAATTAATTGGTTGCAACGTTGATGGAGAAACTTTAAAATTGGATATAAAAATTGTAATTAAGAATAGAAGAGTTACTGCTCCTCCGGCCAATATCCCTAATGATCCTCTACGAATCCTAACTTCTAAATCCTTAAACATGACTAGGGAAATAGCTAGGAAAGTTACAGTCGCTCCCACGTAAAGAAGAATGTGAAACACTGAGTATATGCCATAAGTTGAAGGTGCTTCTAACGCTATTAGTGCAGCTATGCTTAAACCTAGAAATGCTAGGCTTACTGCACCATAAAATACGTTCTTAGCTCTGACAATGTATATCGAAAACGCTATAGCCATAATCCCAAAAAATGCAAACAATATATATTGTATTATTTCACTCGTCTGCAGGTACATATTTTATCCCCCTCTTCTCATCTACTACTGCTTTTACTTTTCTCACTGGCTTATTTTCTAGGGGAACCTCATCTACATCTACGTTAAATCTATCAGGGTCAAAAATTAGTTGTTTTCTAGAATTAAAAACGAGATCATGAACTTTAGTTTCTTTTAACGCATCCACTGGACATACGTCTACACAGAAACCACAGAAGACACACCTACCATAATTTATTTGAGGGAATTTCTTTCCACTTTGCGTTACCATTTTCATAGCATCTGCTGGACATATTAATGCACATAAAGTACAGCCTATACATACATCTTTGTAAAGTCTAATCATTCCTCTATAACCAGTAGGAAGACTGAGACTATCCTCTGGGTATTGCAGCGTTATTCTCTGAGGTTTTACGAAATACTTTATACCCGTAACTATCGACTGTATATGTTCTGCAAATAGACTTGCTATATTTTCTTTCTTATATTCTTTCACCTTATCCATAAATAACCCACCACCACACCTAATATTAAGGAAGCTAAGGCAAGAGGGAAGAAATACTTCCAACTCCCCCTTAGAGCCTGATCTATCCTATACCTTCCATAAACCGCTCTAAGAAAAACAGCAAAAAATACTATTATTGCGGCTTTGAAAACAGTAAATACTGCACCTGCAAATCCAGTAAATGGTAACCAACCACCTAAAAACAAGTCCACAAAAAGAATTGCATAAACTAAATTCGCTACATAAGAACCCGCCATGGTTAACACAAATAGAAAACCACTATATTCAGTGTAAGGACCTATAACTAATTCAGTTTCAGCTTCAACTATTTCAAATGGAAATCTTGAAGAACCTATTAACATTGCAACTAAGAAAACGAATGCCGCAATAGGATTAGCTATAAATCCTGGTATTCCAGAAGTCACGATCTTAACGACATCGAGTGTATGGTACTCTAATGCTAATGCAAGTGTGGAAATTATTATTAGAACGTCATAAGATACTGACAGATAAGCTTCCCTTATAGATCCTACTATAGCAAACCTATTGTTAGTATTCCATGCTAAGAATATGACAAGGATTGGGTATAGAGATTCCAATGCAATTATTCCTATCAAATTGTACTCGATAAGGTATGGAACTAAAACGCCTTGATGAATTTGGCTATCATAAAATATACTATGGTACACTGATAATATGGAACCTTGAGCTGGAATAGTGGAAATTGGAAGAAGAGACATGGGCAAAAATGCAAATATCAAAACTAGAACCGGAGATAGTGCATAAAGCGTTTGATTTACTCCATTAGGAATTATTATCTCCGAGAAGACAAATTTTATAGCGTCTGCAAATAGCTGAAGTATGCCTCCTAATCGTTTGGATGCATAGTAAGGACCATATCTAAGTTGAACTATAGCTGCTGCTTTTCTTTCAAACCATATAGTGACTAAAAGAAAAATTAGAGTGAATATTAGACCCGGGAAAATTACGGTTAAGAAAAATGAAGGATAAAAGAAATAATATTGTAAAGCGGAGAGAACACTCATTACCTATCCGCCTCCGGAGGGAAATAATCTAAACTACCGTAAATCGAAACTAAATCAGCATATCGGGAACCTTTACATAACTCCTTAAAAACATATATTAACCTATAAGAGGGAGTTATCATTCTCAATCTATAGGGCTTAGGAGAACCGTCACTTACTACATAGTATGCTAGTTCTCCTCTTCCAGCCTCAACTCTAGATATAGCTTCACCCTTAGGTGGTCTAAATGAAGCGTAATAGCCTGGCAATACAATACGTCTATATGTTTCCCAATACTTCTTAAGTCTAGTAGGAGGTATCTGTTTAAAGAACCTATCTGATAAAATATTACCCTCTGGTATATTCTTTATTATCTGCTCTAATATTCTCATACTTTGTTCGATTTCTTCTAATCTTACTAAACCTCTTGCTAGACCATCTCCCTCTTTATATACGGGAATCTCAAAGTCTAACTTATCATAAGCTCCATACGGTTCTATCTTTCGAACGTCATAGTATACTCCAGATGCTCTTAAATTAGGCCCAACAGCACCCCACTTGATAGCGTTTTCTTTACTCATTACTCCAACATTTTCGAGCCTTGCTCTAATTGATGGATTGTAAAAGAAGATTTTTTTCCAATCTTCCAGCCTTCTGCGCTGATATGAAATGGCCTTTAAGGTCATATCTTTTATTTCTTGCGATATATCTCTTCTAACTCCACCCGGTATTACATACGAATTAGTAACTCTTGCTCCCGTTAATGCTTCCAATATGGTAACCCACACTTCTCTATCTCCAAAACCCCACATAAACCCAGTAGAATGACCTAAGAATATCGACAAAATACCTAATCCATAGAGGTGGCTAGCTATCCTATTTACCTCTGCTGCAAAACTTCTCAAGTACTGTGCCCTTTCTGGGACGTCAACTCCTAAAATCTTTTCTACCGCAATAATATAGCCTAAATTCATATGTATAGAATCTAAAATTGCTGGTCTCTCTACTAAAGGTATAAGATGCATGTAATTTCTATTTTCTGAAAGTTTTTCCACCGTCCTATGAACATAGCCTACGTCTAAGTCTACATCCTCTATGATATCTCCATTTAATTTTACAAATATCCTCATATGACCAGAACCGGGATGTTGTGGACCTACATTAAGCTCCCCTTGAATTGGTATAAACTCCACAGACATCCCAGTAGCTGCTAGTAGTTGCTCTTGTACTTCATTCTGTGGTTGGCTTGTCAACGAAAATCCCCTCCAACTTAATCTTAAATGATTTTCTTAATGGATATACTCCTTCAAAATCCTCATCCAAGAAAAATCTCCTAAGGTCTGGATGACCCTCAAACCTAATTCCCAACATCTCATAGGTTTCCCTTTCTCCAGTCCAGGCACTTTCAAATATTGAATATAATGAAGGCAAAGAAGGATCTTTATACGTTACTGTTGTTCTTAAGGCTAATATTATTTTGGCCAGATCCAAATTTGAGTATGAAGATATGTGATAAACCACCTCTAGTTTCTCTTGCTCAGGATAATCTATGCCAGTTACTGCTTTAACGTGATCGAACCCAAAATTTTTTAAGTGGTTTGCTACATCTTTCATAATTTTCTTATCAGGCACAATCACAGTTATTCGTCTATCATTTTCAATTTTAACTTGACATTTAAACTTAGTCTGTAAATCATTTATAAGACTTTTTAACTCTTCGCTCATCTTCTCATCTCCCACTGATATAATAAATTAATTTGTTTAATGGCGTAATATAGAACAGGATACATCAAAACAATAAACACCACAATTATCAATAGCAAATCCCTGAAAGCTACTACTGTCGTGTAATAGTCAGAGAATGAAATCGGAAGTAATAATACAATTATTGGCTCTAAAGTAACATAAAGTAATAAATAACCATAATATTGTAAGGGGAACCAAAGTCTTCCTAAACCTGTTGGAATATTTCCTGCCTCAAATCGACTAACCTTTAAGGGGTTAGGCTTCGATGGAAGTACTAGCAGCAAGAACTTGTAAAGACCGTATCCAGCAGCCAGAAAAGCTACAATGGGAATCCCAAATCCTAAAATGGCCTGTGTAAATGACATCGCATGTGTATATAAAAGATGATCATTTAAATACTCTTCGTTAAAAAGTTACAGTTAAAAGTTGAATACTAAAGGAAAGTTATTTAATATTATCTAATACTGAACGCGAATTTATAACGCATTTTTTAATCCCATCTCTCAACACTCCCTCAATACACCTTTGAGATATGAACTCTAATTTGTAATCTTTAAATATATCTTCTAAAGTTATAGATTCGTTTTCATTTCTTATGAAGTTTTCATGTATAATACAATTTGGCCCAGCATATTTAAACAAGTGTGGATGGACTTTCTTAACTTCCTCAAGCATCATCCATGCTATGGCACGGATTTCCCACTGAGCTCTACTACAAAGCCTTAACGCGAAGAAGTTATATAATTCCCTAGCGTTCATTGTCACTACAATATTAGTGTTTACTCCATTTGGTAGCACATATCTAGCATCTTCTTCTGGTACACCAGATTGTAAAAGATTGAAGTAGTTGTCATAAGCTTCCTTATACGCTTTCTCTATGAACTCTCTGTCCCTTTTCTTAGCTGATGGCGGAACTATCGGCTTATAATAGTCATCAACTGGTTTAGCGAAACGGTGGGACATTTGTGTATATGAGGCTATCCTATGTCTCACTAATTGATGGGATGCAACTCTCGAAATGCCCTCTATCGAAAACGTATATACAGAATGCTCAAGAACACTCCAGTATCCATGGAGAATTGCGTCCTTAATCCATATCTCGACCTCGTCATTACTCATCTCCTTCTCATGATAATCCCAACCCTTCCTACTCCTACTCATCTTAGCTGCAATAGCAATGACTTTCTCCCCATCATTCGTATATGAGACTAACTTAACACAGATCATATCAAATACTACTATCTCTCATTACATTTTTAAGAAATATGGTTCATGGCTCTATTGAAGGCTTATTTGATTCAAAATATTCATGTAACTTTAATAAAAATACTTTCGTATCACTATCATTGTAATTTATTGAGAAAGATCGCTAAACTTCTCAATTAATCTGGTTAAAATCCCGGCGTTTTTCTCTGCATCCTTTTCAATTTGATCTAGCGTCTTTTTTGCCTCCTCATTTTGTAGTGATGACAACTTTTGCTTATAAGAAACTATTGATTTTAATTCTTCTTCTAGAGAGTCTAAAAGCAAAGTTAATTCTTTACTATCAATCTTAGCATTCTTGATTGCTTTCTCTCTCAAACATGTATAATGAGCAACGCCATTTTTTAAATAAGTGAATAACTCATCCCAATATATTGTATTATTACATAACACACACTTCCATTTTGTAGCAGGACGACTCATAGATAGTAGAAGTTTTATATGTAAATAAGCCTTACGGTTAATGATGATACTAAATTCACGCATACTTGATGACGCTAAATTCTTCGACAAGCCCATATTACTATTTTTTACCGACGAAAACTGCAAGGACTGTGACATTATTTATTCAAAACTACAAGAGTTAACAATTTTTTCAAAATACATAGGCAAAAAGGTAGATGCACTAGAGTACATTCCGTATACTATCAGACTAACACGAGGAATAGTACCAACAATTACTATTCTTACTCCTACTCTAGATTTAATCGCGGTAATAGAATCTAAAGATCTTAAATTTATTGAGATAAAACTGAGAGAGATAGTAGATCAATATAAAAGAAAAGCAATAAAGGGTATAAAACTAGAAGAATATACCCCCGAGCCTTTAGAACCCACTCCTAGTATAATATATGAGACAGTAAATAGAGTAATTGAAGGTTATGAAGCGGATAGTAGAATGATAGAAGTTTATTTTACATACACTAACGTATATAAGGAATATCTTAAAATAAAAGACAAAATAAAATACTCTGACGATTTAGCTAGATGTCTTTTAGAAGGAAAACGAGAAATAAAAATCGATGAGAAATTTTCTGCAAACATTGCAATGTTAGTAAATTACGGCATAAGTAGTGTACAAAGATTAATAGATTTTATAGATGCTGGGAGTGGTGAAGTATATAGAAGTAAGAGAAAAGAAAGTAAGGGAATTTTACTTGATGAAGCTTTAACAGGTAACGCATTAGTTAGTGAATACGAAAGAACCCTAAATGAAGACTATCTTAATCTTTCTATAAAAATTGCAGAATATATAAAGAATAATTTACAACACGAAAAAGGTTTTAGAGACATAAAGGAAGTTGATGATATAACCAAAATACCTTATTTAGAGCCAATTTCAAACTCTGAAGCTTCCATATTCTTTTCACGATTATGGAATATAACTGGTGATGAAACATACAAAAATTTAGCTCTCAAGGGATTAAGCAGTGCGTTAGGAGGTTCTCTAGATAATCCTAAGGTTATTGCAAGAGCGGCAATAGCTTATCTCAAACTTTTCGATAGTATAAAAGCTAATCGTTACCTTGATATTATAGATGCGAGAATTACTATAGTGAAGAATAATGGTTGCCAAGATTCTATGCTATATTATAATGGGAAATGCTATTCAAAAATTGATGAAATACAGCCTACAACTTTTTAAAATATCTTGTCATATATTTACTCAATAACCTACTACTACCTCCTTCACATATCGTTCGAAATACTCGGTATTTCTCTATTGGAAATAATTTGCCAAGGGCTTCAAATCCATGATTTTTAAGCGAAATTGGTGCATCTACCGAAGAAATGCCAGTTAGAATTAGGTGATTAGCTGAGATCTGACTAAGAATCCTATCTATTGTATTATTGACTAGAGAAGATGCAAAAATGAGTGCAGTGGAGCATACTTCATGAGATAATGAAGAGAAAGGTCTTATTTCAGTACTACCTACCCTCTTATTTTCCATAGATATAAAATCGTAAACAATCACGCTATCGAAATTACTATATGATAATTGTGGTGAAAAACCAAATACGCAAAGCTTTCCTCCAGAGTATAAATTAATAGGATCACCTTGCGTAAAATCATTTATATCTCCTAAAGCATTTAGAATTGCTAGAGATAAAGATCTTTGTAAATTCGAATCCAGATTATTTATTATAACATCATATGCATTTTTCCCTATTATCTCACCAGCACCTTCTATCTCACCATCTGTTATAGTATGCGAAATTCCTATGGATTGATCATCTAACATTACTGATGTATAAGTAGGGCTAACACATACGTTTATAATCTTCCTTTGCTTTAACTGATATGATAATTCCTCAATAACTTCTCTAAGGATCATAATTATCACTCTTTACAATATTATTTTACCTTTATCATATACATGTTCCTTTACTTCCTTATTAGGTAAGATTATCGTGCGCCGATTTATAAGCACTCCATCACTAGTAATTACCTCTTCGCCTAAAATAGACCCATCTAGTATATGATTCCATCTTCCTATCTTAGTTTTGTCAGCTATTATAGACCCAGATATATATGTATACTCTTTAACCTTCACCTTATTCATTAAGATACTCTCAGATATGTAAGTTCCTTTTCCTACTTCCACATCGTTGCCCAAAATAGTATTGGACGCAATGTAAACGTCATCTTCAATGACATTTTTTGAACCAATATAATAAGGAGGAATGAGTGTAGATTTCTCACTAACCTTAGCTGATGAATTAATATAGCCCTTAGGGTATTTTTGTACTAGTACCTCAAAATTAAGCCTAAGATAGTCGTCAGGGATTCCTATATCTGCCCATATCCCATGATATTTATATACCGCAATGCATTTGGTTCTAAGCAGCTTAGGTAAGAAATCTTTACTAATAGAAGACGGAGTATCCACTAACTTGAATAGATCCTTTTTAAAAATATATACTCCCCCATTAATTAAATTACTTATGGGTTTTTTAGGTTTTTCTATTAATTCCACTAATATGTCATTTTCGGTATAAAGTACGCCATATCTTCTAGGATCTTGCACCTCCGTACCTACTATTACAGCATCACAACTCTTTTTATAATAAAAATCAAGAAGTGATTTCACATTTATCTCACTATAAATATCTCCATATATAACTAGAACATCCTCATCTAAATTATGCTTCTCAGAAATCAGTTTTAAAGGGCCCGCATCACCTAAAGGCTCATCTTCAACTTCAATCTTAACCTTATCTATCATATTAATATCCTTTAAGTAGTCAATTATCTTATCAGCCATTACTCTTAATGATAAATATATATCAACAACACCAGAATTCATAAGACTTTCTAGAATATAACCTAGAATAGGTTTATTTAAAATAGGGAAAAGAGCTTTCGGCTTAGTCAAACTTAAGGGCCTAAGTCTAGTAGCATAACCTCCTGCTAGTACAATTGCAGATACCATACTAAGAAAAATGCGATGATGGATAAAAAACTATTACTTCGTTAAATATTTCTGTAACTTCTTTTCAGCTGCGTCCCAATTTACTACATTCCACCACGCATTAACGTAATCAGCTCTCTTGTTCTTGTACTGAAGATAGTACGCGTGCTCGAATTCATCTAATATTAATATTATAGGTATTTCTGCTATATGATTCATGAAGTGATTTTCGAACGTCATAATTTGTAAATTGCTTGACTCAGTATCATAATAGAGAACAGCCCAACCAGTTCCTGGTAGTGAATTAGCAGTTTCAGTAAATACTTGCTTAAACCTATCAAAACTACCATATTGTTTATTTATTAAGTCTGCTAGTGCACCACCAGGTTTTCCACCACCTTTCCCATTTGGTGCCATATTTTCCCAATATAAGGCATGCAATTTGTGCCCGTTAATGTTAAACGTAAGGCCACGCACGATGCCTTGAATATCGTACTGCCCAGCTTGCAAATCTCCTTTTACTACTTTTTCTAGTCTTTCTAGGAGTGAGTTTGCTCCATTTACATAGCCTTTATGATGCCCATTATAATGTACATCAATTATATCCTTGCTTATATATGGTTCTAATGCATCTACCTTATAGGGTAATGGAGGCAACTCGTACTTTTTAAACTGAATTTGGAGAGTCATAGGTATAGATATGAAGAACCGTTTATATCTTTAACTTACTAAAGCTAGTAAACCATATATATCTTTGAGAGATAATATTATCTTAAGCATGTTTATAAAGAACCCGGAGCCAAATAGTGAAACTATATATGATTACATAAATAGAGTAATAGTGGCAGTAATTAACGCAATTCTATCATACAAAATCTTTATTTCGTTTTTGCCTATCGATTATATATATTTTGCCATAGCAATTATCTCAGTAATTTCGTTTTTCTTTCATAAACCTCTTTCTATAATACTTTTATCAATATATATTATAGACAGTGCTGCGATTTATAAAGTACTATATAATGTCGCACTATATCCTCTGATTCAAAGCTACTCAATTAAATATCTAATAGAAATACTGCTGGTGTTAATTTTTATATTTATAATCCCTCTATTTTCCATTTTAAGATATAGTTCTGTAGGAGGTATAATAGCATCTAGTTCAATACTTTTATCAATCTACAATCCCTTCTTTTTATTGTTTTTGCCTTTTGGAATTGCTGAAAAGAATAGTAAAATTATAGTAAATATTCTATCTGCATTACCTTTACTAATAATACCTATTACTCTACATTATACCTCAATATTGTATAGTTATTTACTCTGGGTATCTATTATATTAGTTCTGATAACTGGTATATTATTTGGTATGAGACAGTTATTTAGCTTAATTGGAATTTTCCCATCTTCTATCTTTCTTTATCTAAATGATCAGAATTTTGAAGTAATAATCTTAATTGCAGTATTAACTTTGATTTTAAATATAATTCCTTCTATAGTATCGCTGATTAAAGCCAATTTCTACATTAAAAAAGAAATAGTTGAGACGAGAAATAGAATCAATGAAAATATGGATGAAATTAAAGGAATATTAGAAAAAATAAAATTAATTGCAAAGGATATTAATGATATAGAGCTAACTCCTTTGACTCAGAAGTATAATAAGTTCTTTGCTGATATTTCAAATAACTTGGAAAATATATCTGATATAAAGACGTTGCAAAATATTGAACTAGAATTAAATGCCAAAAGATTAGAGCTAGAGAGAAGTATTAATGATTATATTTTTGATAAAATCTCACGATATAATAAACTTGTAGATGAAATTAAAAATTATGGTATTGTATTGGATAAAATAGAAGAGTTATCTGAGCCTATAAAAATTAATGATGAGGGAGTTATTAGGATAAATAAAATAATAATGAGAATTAAAGAAAATCTATACTCATTGTATAAATATATTGAAAATATAAGTAGTTCATTAGTACTGTTGTTAGACAAGGATTACAACAACGAAATAGTTGATGTAAGACTTGATATAATAGAAATGTCAATTAAGTATCTAAAGATACTACTTAGTAAAGAAAATTTAGAAAGTTGCAAGACATGTACAGAACTGATGCTAAGGTTTTTACAATTATCTAATTCCCTCAATTTAAATATGAATAAGGAATTATTGAAGAACATAATAAAGCTCAATGATGAAAAACCAGCTAACTTCATAGTAAAAAGTAGGGAAATTTTAGAGCAAGGTTTAAAGACAGCTTCTAGTATATTAGCTAAAGTTAAAGAGGATTACGAACACATCAAGAACGAGATACCTTCATTAAGTAGATATAAAGAGTTCGAGCTTATTAACTTGCTTGAAAAAGAAATAAATGACTCCACTAAGCCGATATGTAAGAGAATAGAGACGTTATCTTCTTCGCTTCAAGTAATTCAAGATTTGTCCACTATAATAACTCATAAGAATGAAATTACTGATGTTATTAATTTGATTAATGATAACTATGATCTCATTTTGCAAAAAGTGATAGAGGAAGGATGCATAAAACTTAGTGAGTTGGGAATAGCCTTAAATTATGGTAAGTTCATAGATCTTGTACTACAAGAAAAGGGTACCAACTTAAGAGTTGTTAATGATTCAATCTGTTACATGAGATAGTTTCCTATCTTAGTCTTTTTATAGTAATCTCAGCATGGTCGTCAACTAGATCCGCTTTAAAAAGGTACCTAGGAGCATTTCTTAGAAGTTGATGAGTACATAGAACTCTATCTTTATCTGTTAGTACTAATATGCTATCACCTACTTTCATAGCTACCAAATATTTTGAAATTTCTAGAATAAATTCTTCGCATGGTTTTCCCCTAAGATCTAATTTCTCCATAAAAGGAGTTATTTTAACAGAGATTAAAAAGTTTAAAACGTTTTTAGCTTTAATGGTTAGGTTTTTAAATTTGTAAATACCTTACTTGTTCCCTATTTTTAGCCTTCAGTTCCGTTTGCTCTTTTTGAACCTTATTAAATATGTCATCGTAGTTCCCTAACATGAAGTTATATGCCTCTAGTACCCTTCTCATTAAAGTGGAATCAGAAAGTGGATAAATCCTTAGACCAACTCTTCCTACTGTACCGCCTCTTACCATTAGCCAATGGGCGAAAACTTCTACTGGATATTTCTGCATGACTACTTCTTTACTTATTTTTGTCTCATATAACCAAAATATCTCCCTAATGAAATTAGACGATATATTTCTTAGCATTCTGGGTTTCCATTCCTCTAGATGCTTCTCTCCTTCTTTTATCATTATGTTTCTTAAATAATTATAATATTCTTCTCTTTCCTTCTCATCTAAAAGGGATAATCCAGTTACTGCCATCACGAAATCCTTTTGCGCTAGGAACGAATCAAAGTCTCTATTAATATACAACCAAGCTGTAGCAGCGAAAGAGTCAACTATACCAAGCATTAATTTTTCAACTAACTTATCCTTATCTATTTGCCTAGTTACTTTTTCTCCACTTAAAATCCTTTCGAACTCCTCAAAATCTACAATACCCGCATACACTAATTTCCCATCTATAAAAATGGACGGTGTTGAAATGACGCCCCTTTCAAAAGCTAAAAATGGATATAATTCAGTATCAATAATTTTTACTTTCCCCAATAGTCCCTTATTCTCTAAATATTCAAGAAGCATATTACATTCTACACAGTTTTTGTGAGTAAAAATCTGTACTTCCATTTCTATTTCACAGTTTAATTTTCCTTGCATTCAAGCAATTAAGTTCTTTCTTCCACCATAGACTGTCATATCTTTTATCGAGAAGCCATACTGTTGCGCTATCCATTGGACCTCTGATGGCCCTACCTATGGATTGTTTTACCGCAATTAATGCTTGTATGCCGATTAGTTCGCTACTAATATCTTTTTTCAGTCTTTTTGATATCTCCTCAATACGTATCTTTAAGTAATCATCTATTGGAGGATAAGGGATACCTACCATTGCCACATCTGATATCAAACTACTTCCGTTTTCAACTATTTCAATTCCTTCAGCTAACTTACCCCTTGCTATACCCATTATAATTGTTTTTTCTTTTTTCAGATTACTCATTATCTCTTCGATATTGGTTTCTGCATCCTCTGCCAAATATCTTACATTTAGAAATTTAGATACAATTCGCATAAACTCGTAGCTAGGAAATATAGCTAGAACATGCTTTCTGGAATTATAGAAAATTTTTAATAAATATGATGCGTATTTACGTGCCATCTGCTCTGACCTTAAACTATAAGTAGTTGTAACATCTATAGATATAAGACACTCATATGTCCCAGTTAATCTCTTTTTCATGACCTTTTCAGCGTCAACATATAATATTTTTCTAGTAATTCCTATAATATTTCTAAGATAATCCAAGGGTTGCATAGTACCTGACATTAACATATAGGTAATTTTTTCATCGTTTAGTATATCAGTAAAATAGGAGGGTATTATATATTTTGCAACCAAGGAATTTGAATATGAAAAAACTCTAACTCTTTCATCATTAACTAAATCAAAAAACCTCAAAATTGAACCAAGATAATTCCTACTTACTGTCTTATTTTTTATCATATTCTTTCTAACTTCTTCATATTCCTCAGCTAGACTCTCAATTTCCTCATTAGGAGGAATGATGCTGGCTAATTTGTCCTTTTCAATAAGTATATATTTATCCTCTGAATAGATTATTTGTTCTATGTTTTCCTTGAGCCTTTCCAATATTAATCTCACATTCTGTGATTTAGTTTGAGAAATTGCCATCTCTATGATTCTTTTGTTTAACTTTTTCTCCTCTATATTAGAAACATTCTCTATATTATGAGCCTCATCTATCACGACAACATAGTCCTCCCAATTAATATCTAAGGATTCTCTAAGCCAAGGTATAAACAGATAAGGATAAGTGAGTAGTACCACATCAGCGCTTTTTATACTCTCCAATAGCGAGTAGTATGGGCAAAACCCTAATTTTTTACCCTCCTCCTTTAGTCTATTCAGACTTGCCTTTGGCGGATCAGTTATAGTAATTGTGGACGCGTTAAAAATTTCACATCCACTACAATATATATCTTGGGGATCAACGTCGGAAGAACTAAAAACACACGCAGAAGATTTACCGACTAAAAATCCATATTTTTTATCTTTAAAATACAGTGATAGTTCTCTATAGACTGGGAAAAACTCATTATGGGTTCTGACAATAAATGCCACTTTCGGCTTAACCTTGAAAGAAGCGTAGAGTGCAAATAGAGTCTTACCGCTACCAGTAGGTGCTTGTAATGAGACTAAAAAATTATTTCTTAATGCTTCAACAATTTTTTCAGCTATTTTGCTTTGCCACTCTCTAAGTTCCACATTAGATTAATTGTGGAGTGTTTACTATAACTTCTTCTAGCATAATGTACTTTACAAAAGACTTATCCAGTAAGGATACAATGGCCTTTGCTTTTCCTCTAACTTTTACAACGTTCATTATATTAAATACTCTTTCTATCTTTAATGACTCTTTTTGAATCTCATTTATCACATCACTTGATGGTGGTAAAGAGGTTATGATTATGGCTCTAATTTCGGTAGCAGGTGAATTTTGAACTATCTCAAAGATTCTGTAATCAAGTTTTGCTTTAAGATCTTCACTTATTTCTAACATCTTTGATTTCCTCTACTCTACTTAATTTGCTTCCAATCTTATAAATTGTTTGTTCATAATCTTTTAAGCAGTTTTTATTATTCTACGACTATTATGTTTAAATCTTACAATTTGATTAACAAGATTAAGTAACCGCTAAGGAAAAATTTTTAGTATTAGTTACTAAAAAATCACCCATTAAGGTCAATGTTACTGTATTAAGAGTATTTTACTTATAAATGGTTTACTTTAATTTTCCATTAGCTCATATTAAAGACGTGGAAAATATAAGGATAAGTAAGACTAGTTTTAAAACAGGTGAAAAGAGAAAAATAACACTACCAAATGGACAAGAATTAGTCATTTTTTATCTAGGAGCAGATAGATTTTTCGTTTTTGATAATAGATGTCCCCATTTGGGATGCGATCTTTCAAAATATGGCGTCATCATAAAAGAGGAATTAGTATGTCAGTGTCATTTTTCTCATTTTTCCATATATACTGGAGAACCTAAGAAAGGAGCAGCCAAAAAGCCTATAAAATTATACAAAATTCAGGTAACTGAAGACGAAGTTATTATATCATTAATATAATCAAAAATCTGGATTACTTTTTTATAGTAAAGTTGACCTTGTGCTAAAGGTTCTATTGCGTACGAATAGACGAGTTTTGAGCCAAGTAGACCCACTGCGATCCTCTCTAAAGGATTATTACTCATCGGAATTACAGTTACGTTTTCATATTCAAGAAGAGGTAATATTACCTCCTTATATCCTTTTAGATCAGGAACTGCAATCTTAACACTAAACGCTTTCTCATAAAACTTACTAACAATCTCCTTTACCTTTTCTGAAGTTGGAAGATAGTTAAAATAGTGGATAGAAACTATCGCATTATCGTATGGTACGTTATGTTTTTGGAGAAATGAAACCTCTACATCATATAGAAATTGTTTGTCGTAAAGTTCCTTTAAAAGTCTTATCTTTAATTCGTCCGCTAATTCGTTTATTCCCCCCTCTGCCTTATCTCTTAACGTTATTATTAATTTATTTTTGTATTTATCTAAAAGTTCAAAATAATCAGATATTACACTAACCTCTAGATCTTTTAGATAATCAAGCCTTAGCTCTATTAGATCTGCATCTAAAAAATTACCTATAAATTTTAAGTCTTCTATCTTTTTTATTGGCAGTGAGGCTACTATTAAAGGTCTCATTCAATAGAAATCTTCGCATTTAGTGATAATAAGTCTTGCCAGTAATTAGGATTACTCTTACTTACACATTCAGCCGATGTAATTACCCCACCATTCACTAAAGCTAAAGCTGAAGACATCATAGCTACTCTGTGATCATTTAAACAGTCCGTAACCGGAGAGCTCAACATCCTTTTGTTAATTCCAAATATCAAAATGGAATTAGACTTCACTTCACTTCCTACACTATATAATCCTAAAACTTTCCTTATGCTTTCGATTCTATCACTTTCCTTAATCCTCAATCGTTCAATCCCTGTAATTTCACTTGTTCCCTCTGCTATTGCAGCTAATCCTGCAATTGTCATAGCCAAGTCAGGTGCATCGTCTATATTTACTTTTATGGGAGAATATTTGTCTTTAGCCTCGACGTACCATTTACCGTCTGAATATTCACTAGTAGCACCCATCTCCCTAAATATTTTAACAATGTTATGATCACCGAAATACTCCTTTGGTTCCCATAAATTAACTATTGTAGTTCTACCACCGCTAACTAATGCAGAAAGTGCATAAAATGAAGCTAAGCCATAATCTCCGGCTACTTCTCCTTGAAATTCGACTAAATTATTGGGATTAATATGAATCTTATTACCATAAAACTTAACATTAGAACCGAATCTATTAAACAAATCTACTGTAAGCAGAATATAACTTTTAGACGAAATTGGGGGCAGTATTTCAATACTACCACCATTTAGGATATGAAGAGCATATATTAAGCCAGAAATGTATTGGCTACTCTCGTCGCCAGAAATTTTTATATTATTACTACTTAACTTTCCGGTGATGGTTAAAGGCAAGCTAGAGGAAGAAAAAGATATGCCATAATTACTCAATGCTTCTACGATTCTTTTTAAAGGTCTTCTCCTTAAACTCTCTTCGGCATCAATTGTCACTTCTCCACCTATTGCAGCTACTATTGGAATAAGCATCCTAAGAGTAGTCCCTGAACCTTTCAATTTTATAAACTTCTTCTTGATTTCTAATTTCTCTGGAGGTATGAATTCGGAATTATTCTTCACCTCAACTCCTAATGCCCTTACTGAATTTATAGCGTCTATAACATCTTCCGATAGAACTAGATTGTGAAGATGTATTCTAGTAAAAAGTGAGAGAAAAATTAGTCTAATTGCTAAACTTTTTGATTGAGGAGCTTTTATTGTCCCACTAATCTCTGATGGATAAATCCTTACAATCAAGGCTTACAGGCCTAGCTATAATAACATCTCCAAATCTCTTAAGGCTTTCGTATATTGGACCTTCTTCTCCATACTTAGATACTGCAAAATACGACGGGCCATTTCCGCTAATCCCAGCAGCTAACGCTCCATTCTTTAATGCTATTTCGATTGGATCTAAAGGGTAACCTAAAATATTTGCAATTAATATTCCATTAATCTTCATAGCAGTCAAAGAATCCTTAAGTGCTATCCTAAAAATCTCCTCAAAGACGCGATTGTATTTTCTTAACTCGTTTAAATTGACCGATTTTTGCCTTCCTCCCCTAGCCAATATGAGAACAGATAAATCATCCTCGGGGTTATCCAACTTTACTATTCTAAACATCTTATTATAAGTAAATGCTATTCCCCCACAATATGATGCAGTTGCATCATCAAGCGCTCCAGTGTATGATACTCCAGCTTTCAACGAAAGTATTGCAGATAACACTGGAGGGTTAATATTTCTTAGATTATATCGCTTTGCAATCTCAGCTATTAAAGCTACAGAAACTGCACTACTGCTTTTTAATCCACTCTTCTGTGGAAGTTCAGATTCAATGTCAACTACAATATCTGGTATTGAGTACTTTTCTTTAAAGTAATCAATAATGACCCTAATTAGATCACTCTCTTTAGAATAATCTCTTTTACCTTCTCTAATCTCTACTTTAACCTTTAAATTAACTGCCATGGATGAGCCATACCAGGATGGTAACGCGTTTATGATTGAGACTCCTCCATAGGTTTGCATGATCTCACATACCTCTCCCAACGCTGTTGTACAATATTACCTTGCTCTTCTGTAAGTTTAACTAGTGGAATAACCCCTGCACGCATAGCATGGTCTACTAAGGTTAGTGCTACCATTGACTCTACAACAGTAACTCCTCTAATTGCTACTGCTGGGTCATGTCTACCAATTACCGAAATGTAAGTTTCCTCTAAGTTCCTTAAATCTATGGTTTTTTGAGGCTTTCTAATCGAGCTAGTAGGTTTAAATGCGCATCTCACTATAAGATCTTCGCCATTAGTTAAACCACCTAAAATTCCCCCGGCGTAATTATATTTCCAGCCGATTTTATTATCCTTTCTTATAATTTCATCATTGACCTCACTCCCTTTCATTTTGCTTGCCATAAAACCTAAACCGTATTCGAAACCCGTTACAGCAGGGATTGACATTATTGCTTTAGCTAATTCAGCCTTCATCTTATCAAACACTGGTTCTCCTAACCCTATTGGTGGATTTTTAGTTATCACTTCAGCAATTCCACCATAACTATCGCCCTCCTGAGTAGCTTTCTTTATTAACGCTTCATATTTTTCCTCAAGAACCTTTTTACTAGCTCTCACTGGGCTATATCTTGAGCATAAAACCTCCTCGAATGTTACCTCTTCATTTAACTCTTCTGGTCCTAAACTCCTAAGATGTCCTGCTATCCAAGTATCTGTCAACATAAGCAACTTCTTAGCCACTGCACCTGCTATTACTCTACCTACCGTTTCTCTAGCGCTTGCTCTTCCACCTCCCCTATAATCCCAATTTTCATATCCATATTTCATTATAAACGGAAGATCAGCATGCCCAGGTCTTGGCTTATACCTAATCTCCTCATAAAAACTTGATATTACATCAGTATTTCGTACTATAACTGCTATTGGAGATCCAGTAGTTCTATTATTAAAGATCCCACTTAATATCTCTGGTTCATCTTTTTCTCTTCTTCCAGAAACATATAATCTTCCAGGTCTCCTAAATTCTAATTCAAACTTTATATCTTCGACAGTTAATGGTAAACCAGCTGGAACCCCATCTATAACTACACCCACTGCAGAGCCATGACTCTCTCCAAACGTGGTTACCCTAAATAGTTTACCAAACGAGTTCCCTGGCATAAAGATACTCTATAATCTTTTCATCTGATACACTCTTATTAAACCATATCTTCTCTGCTTCTACAGCCTGACTCACTAATATTTCTAGACCGTCTATATATTTTATGCCATATTTTTTAGCATTTTTAATTAACTCAGTCTCAACTGGCTTATAAACAAATTCTATAATTAGGTCGGATTTTTGAATACAATTCTCGGGGACTACAGAAGGATTAGGAGTACTGTTAACAACGACAATATTGCTAGTACTATTACAATTCTCCTTAATTGACGCATTATAACCGTTCTTATTTAGTAATTCAACTAACTCATTAGCCCTTAACTTGGTTCTATTTACAATACTAATGCTAGAGCATCCTAATTCAGATAACGCAAAAGCTGCTGCTTTTGCTGCGCCTCCAGCACCATATACGTAACATTCATAGCCGGACATATTTCCAATTTTCTTTCTGACAAGATTTTTTATTGCCAAATAATCAGTGTTATAACCACTCTTTTTGTATATTGTATTTACAGCTTGAATTCTTGTGGAGTATGTATCAGTATTATCTAAATATTTCATTACTTCCTCCTTGTACGGTATCGTAACGTTAAGCCCCTCTGCAATTTCCAATAAACCATTAATTATACGATTAAATTTCATTTCATCGAGATCAAAAACTAGGTAAACCGCATTTATTCCTAATGTTCTAAATGAGAAATTATGAATATAAGGAGATAACGTGTATTTTATGTTTTTACCTATTAGTCCAAATAACTTAGTGTCATAATTTATTTCTTCAAGCATTGTTCAGCAAACCCCTTTATAGTATCTAGAGGGACTTCGACTTTTTTCCAGCTACCTATTCTAGTGGGAAAGGGCATCAAAATTACATCTTTCCTATGTTTTTTATCCATATTAATTGCATTTAACGCAAGCCTAATATCTATTGGAGTATCTATTTGAGATATATCATAAGGCAATCCATAAAGTTGTAATAACCATAAGACGTCTTCTACTACTCCTTCCTCCGCATAACCTAACTCCTCAGCAATTTTAGCCTCACAAACCATTCCTACAGAAATAGCGTAACCGTGAGGAATATTAAAAGAGGAACCAGCTTCTATAGCATGACCTATAGTATGACCGAAATTTAGAACTATTCGTATTCCTTTGGTTTCTCTCTCATCTTCTTTCACAATGCCAAGTTTATCTAATGTAGATCTAAAGATTACCTCTTCCAATACTTGCTTATCTTTATTTATTACCCTATCCTTATTTAAAGATAAATAGTCATACAATTCTTTATCTAGAGTCAAGCCATATTTGATTACTTCAGCTAATCCCTTCTTTAATTCTTCTATTGGTAAAGTTTCCAAAAATTCTAAATCAGAAATTATCATACTAGGTTGATAGAATGTTCCAATTAAGTTCTTTATATTATTAAAATTTACTCCATTCTTACCTCCTATTGCGGCATCAACCATGCCCAAAAAGGTCGTTGGTACGTTTACTAAGTTCAATCCCCTTAAATATATCGACGCTATGAAGCCTGCTACATCAGTTACTGTTCCCCCACCAACAGCAATAACATAATCCCCTCTATCTAAATTTCTTTCAAATAACTTCTCTACTATAGAGATTACATTAGATAATTCTTTAGCACTTTCCCCATCATTGATGGGAATGAAATATGCATTTGGTAAATACTTATTAATTTTATCCGTTACATCGACTCTCTTTGAATAAATAACTATAGTGTTACTATCTCTAATCTCAGATAATTTTGAAAGTGAACTTTCACCCACTATTACCCTTATTTTAGAGCAACAGATGTCTTCTAAGGATTCTCTCATGCATCTCTACCTAAGGCTCTAGCTAATGCTCTAATCCTATCCATTAGGACTTCGAATGATTCTGGTGTTAGTTGTTGCTCTGAATCACTTAATGCCTTTTCTGGACGTGGATGAACTTCAACCAATAACATATCAGCACCTGCAGCAACTGCAGCCAGCGCTAAAGAATGTACAAGTTCTCTTTTTCCTGCAGGATGGCTTGGATCAGCACAAATGGGTAAATGCGTCATTAGCTTAGCAGCTACCATTCCACCTATGTCTAGTGTGAACCTAGTCGACTTTTCAAAGGTTCTTATTCCTCTTTCGCATAACACCGTATTACCATTTCCCTCTAGTAAAATATATTCTGCAGCCTGAAGCCATTCCTCTACTGTATTTCCCATACCTCTCTTAAGTAGTACTGGTTTTCCTAACTTACCAACTTCCTTTAATAGGGAGAAATTCTGTGCATTCCTAGCTCCAATCTGTATCATATCAACGTATTGGGTAAATATGGCAGAATCTCTAGTATCCATTATTTCTGTGACAATAGGTAAACCCACTTCGTCTCCTACTCTCTTCAAGATTTTTACTCCTTCTTCTCCTAGACCTTGGAAGGAGTATGGACTTGTCCTAGGTTTGTAAGCACCTCCTCTAAGTAGTGATGCGCCAGCTCTTTTGACAGCTTTGGCAGTAGTAAGGACTTGCTCTTCGCTTTCTACTGCACAAGGACCTGCGGCTACTATTACCTTTTTACTACCAATTTCTACATCTTTCACAGTTACTACTGTCGGTTGCTTTTTCCAATCATTACTAGCTAAGACATAACTTTTCTTAACTTCCACAGCTATTTCTATACTACTATCAATGATACCTTTAGTGTTTTGATCTGGCCAGGCTAATATCAAGTTCTTACCATATAGGTTTAGTACTTTAAAAGAGGCTGAATTTTCATTTAGCTTTTCTACCAGTGTGGAGTAATCACTTTTATCTTTAAGGACGTATAAGATCATTCTATTTACCTCCCTCTAATTCTTCTTTAATCTTTTTAAGTTCCTCTAAACCTATATTTCTAACTTTATAAGAATAAGGATTTTGCTTTTGTATCTCAATAATTACACTTTTCAGCTCTTTGACCCTCTTTAAAATCTTATTTAATTCTCTAAAGTTTGTAGTATGAAAATTACTATAATCTACACCTAACTCTAATGATAAAGTTTCAATTGCATTGGATAAACCTAAAAGATAATAATGTGCTAGAACTTGAACAATCGCCATGGCCTTTTCATGAGTTTCGACATCTGTTATAATAGGTACTAAACCACTTTTTCTCCAAAAATTCTCAATCCTTATAATATCATTATTAGAACTAGTTTGGGAAGGTATAATTACTATTCTCTCACCTACGGGATATTCAATTGGGCCGAAAAGTGGATGAGTAGAAATGTACTTGAATTCCAATTGTCTAGATAATTCTTCTAGAAATTTAAAAACATCAAATTTAGAAGAACTAATATCCATCACAACTTTGCCTTTAAGCTTATCTGAAAATAGCTCATTAGAATTACTTAATATAGCATTAGGAGGTATTGCAAATATAATTATATCTCCCCAATCTACTGCTCTTAATGGAGCCATACTTACGCATTTAAACTGATTAGCCAAAATCTCCGCTTTACTTAAATCTCTTCCAGTAATCGATACCTCATGACCAGCTAATGAAAGAATAGAAACAATCGATCTAGCCATTCCACCGTATCCATATATTACTACCTTCTCTTTCTCTCCAGGATTTATCTGAACTAATTTAGAATAGGAAAAAATTAAAGGTAATATTGATTCGACTAAACTATTCGGAATGTTATACTTTTTTGCGTTAGATATCCATCTTTCTCTAACTTTCGTTTCCCTATTCTCGTCGGTAACATTTATGTTGGAATTTAACTTAGCTCTCCCTATTTTTCTAGATAATTCTAATCTATACGAGATCAATTTTACTAACTGCTCATCTACCTTATCTATTTCTTCCCTTAGTCGTGCTATTTCTTCAGTCATCTACTTCAATAAATCAATTGTCTCCCTTATAATAGTTTTATAGTTTATATTATAGTAATCTAGTAGATCCCTTTGACTTCTAGCAGACCTTCCAAAAGTCGTGGCACCTACAAATCTTATGGGTACTGGATAACGCCTAGCTGTAACCTCTGCAACGGCAGAACCAATACCTCCATATATACTATGCTCTTCAATCGTAATTATCTTACCAGTCTTTCTAGCATAGTATTCTATAGTACTTTCATCTATCGGCTTTATTGAGAATAAATTTATAACCGCTACACTAATTCCCAATTTCTCTAATTCCTCAGCTGCCTTTAAGGCGTCCCACAAAACCACACCTGCCCCCATTATGGCTAAGTCGCTTCCATCCTTAATTACGTAAGCTTTGCCAATTTTGAATTCATATTCTTGACCTACTGTAATTGGTGGTGAATACTCCCTACCTATCCTATAGTACAATGGGCCTCTTTCCTCATTGATTATTACTGGTAAGCTTCTTTCAATATCCTTAGGATCCGCCGGTACTATTACTTTCATGTTTGGTAAAACACGCATTAACGCTATATCTTCAAGAACTTGATGACTAGATCCATCACCATGGTCACTATATCCGGTGTGCGTTACAAACATCTTAACATCCAGATTCATTCTAGCTATACTATTCCTTATTTGCTCCCAAGCTCTCATTAAGAACATCCCAAAATTAACTATAGCAGGTTTTTTTCCAACAGCAGCTAAGCCAGCAGCAAAATTTACCATGTCTTGCTCTGATATGCCGATATTAAAGTATCTATCCTTAAACTTCTCTCTAAAGTATAATGCTCTGGTAGAGTCTCCTACATCTGCAGTTATCACAATTAGATCTTTGTTCTTATCTCCTAGATCTGCTAACAATCTTCCGAAAGTTTCACGCATTGAGTAGATATTTCCTTGCATCATCTGGACTAGACCTCTGTTTATGGGTATTTTCTATTGCGGGGAATCCCTTTCCTCTTACAGTTTTAGCGAATATTACAACAGGTTTACCTGCCTTATGTGCCTCATTGATTGCATTAGTAATGCTTATGAAATCATGCCCATCACAGTTTAACACTTTCCAACCTACCGCTTCCCATACCTTAGGTAAGAAGTTCTTTGGTTTTATCTCCTCCGTTGAACCATCAAGCTGGAAATTGTTCATCTCTATAAATGCAATCAAGTTGTCAAGATTTCTAACTACTGCATGTGTCATAGCCTCCCATATCTCTCCCTCATCTTGTTCTCCATCACCCATTACCACATACACTCTTCCACTTCCATTAGCCATTTTTATACCAGTAGCAACACCTATTCCAAAGCTTAATCCTTGCCCTAAACTACCAGTCGACATATCTACACCGGGAATAGAAGTCTCTGGATGACCTTGTAGTAATCCAGTTATATCTTGTATTCTCCAAAGTTCCTCTTCCTTTATATAACCTTTTTCAGCTAGAACAGCATAAAGAGCTGGTGCTGCATGACCTTTACTTAAAATTAACCAGTCCTTATTCACTAAGCTTGAATCAGTCCTTATGTGCTTGAATATTAATGTAGTTAGTATCTCTATGCTACTCAGAGAAGATCCTACATGGATTGTCTGATCATAAAACAGCATTTTGATTACATTTCTTCTTGCCTTTTCAGCTACTTGCCTTAACTTATCCAATTCTTCTATTGATATTGGAGTTCCATCACTTCCTCCACCTTTTTCCATTGGAACAATATCAATCCCCACTTTTAGTAGGCAACACTTATTTTTAAAGATTATTCTACATTATAATCTTGTGGAAAGGTATTCTAGGCAGCTCTTAGTCTTAGGATTAGGAATTCAACAGAGGTTAAATGAAGTAAAGATATTAATTGCAGGTTGTGGAGCTTTGGGTTCTGCTATTGCGGAGCTCTTAGCTAGATTAGGAGTTGGAGAGATAACTGTAATTGATGCAGATGTAGTAGACGTAACTAATTTGCATAGGGTTCATTTGTTTGACGAGAACGATGTAGGTAAGCCTAAAGCAGAGATTTGTGCTAAAAAGTTATCTCTTATAAATTCTTCAATCAAAATAAATTATATTATAGATATACTTGACGAGCAAAATGTTGAGAAGCTAATTTCTGATAAGGATTATGTATTTGATGCTTTAGATAGTTTGTACTACAAGTTATTATTAAATGATGCCACAGTAAAATTGCGAAAAATCCTAATATATGGAGGGATTAATGGTGAATATGGCTCTGTTAAATTAATAGATTCTAATCAAACTTCTTGCCTATCTTGTTTTATTAATTATTCAGATCAAGATGAAATTGGAAATTCGTGCGATGTCATCGGAACTACTCCATTAATAGTAGAATTAACAGCCACGCTCCAAGTTAATTTAATGCTTAATCATTTGAGAGGTAATCCGGATTACTCGTTGTTTTACATAGATTCTAGAGAACTAAAAATTGAGAGGATAAACGTCGAGAAGAACTTTCAATGCAAGACATGTGTACTAAATGAATACCCTTTTCTAAATCAGAAAATAACTAAACCTAACTGCGGAATATTTAGGGTTAATATGAAAGTAACTGAGTTAGATAAGCCTAAAGTTTTTAAAAACATCGGGAATGTAATTTTATGTTATCCTAATATTGGATGTTTCGAGAAAAGGGGAAGATAATGGATAAGAAATACATTGCGGCGATTGTTCTTCCATTTGTGGTTATTGTAATCTATGCATACATATTTAAAATCAATGTAATATATGTATTAAAGGAGGATCCCAAATTCTTTCTAATTTTTCTTTTAGCGTATGTTGCTCAGAATTCCATCTCATCATTTAAGGATTCATTGCTAATTAAGCGTAGAGTAGACATAGCATTAAGAGCTAGATTACTGGGTAATTTTATAGGTCTGTTATTACCTGGATGGGCTGGGCAGGAACTAGTTAGAAGCTTAGTTTACAATAAACATGAAGTAAATTTAAGGCAAGCATTTAGTTACTCTATCCTTATAGGATCCATAGATGTACTTGCAATATGTTTGGGTTATATTTTACTATTGCCATTCTTTTTTAACCCATTAGAATTTATATTCATTTTGGTCGTATTATTTAACATAGCTGGATGGATAGCTGCACTATCGTATTTTTACTTGCAGCATGATAAAGTAAACAAAATAGAACAATTCATCTTTAAGATAGTTAAAATGGAACGAATTGTGACAGATTATATGGAATTTAAGTATTACCTTAAGCAGGGAACTACAAAGGATTTTGCAATTTATATCATAATTGATATACTTGGTTTCGCTTGCTATGGCGGCTATTTTTATTATATTACACATAATATTTTTATGTCAGTTTTTATCTCTTTTTTATATCAAGTATCTATATTAATACCAATACCATCTGCTGCAGTAGTGGGGGAGTTAGCACTATCAATATTTTTAAATCCCTCTTATGTCTTTGCAACAAGATTAAACTATATCATATCAAACTTACTTGGATCTATTTTCTTTAAGGATATGAGCTTTGAAGAGCTTAAAAAATGGTCAAAAGAAATTCTAAAGAGATAGTAATGGAAGTATTCTTAGGAGAGCCCAATAACCAAGAAATAAGGGAAGTAGTTAGGAATATATATTCAAAGGATAGTTTGTGTTTATCTGTATACTATTCTATAGAGCCTATATTATTTTCATTCATTATTTCCAAGAATACTAAGAATTCTTTCATTCTTTCGTTCATTCCAGAAGAATGTGAGACGCAAATCAGACTTGACTCTAACGGTAAATGGATAATAGATGATAAGAAAAAGTATTTCTTAGGACAAAACTCCTTTTGCTCATATTTGCCTATAACTGCTGAAGATGTTTTACCAATTACTAGTTGTATTGTAACATCAACAATAGTAGATAGAAGACCATTTTCTGAATGGGAACTAGAAATAATAAGAGAAATGGAAAAATTTGATATAACTACTGAAAAAAATCTGAAAATCCCAGCATATAAAACTTTACCACTCTTTTTATCGTTAATGTTTTCTCTGGATCCTTATATACCTAGTATATCTGGCAATAGAGAAAATACAATAAATCTTATAAAGGAAATAAATACTAGTGAAATAGCAAAACTAGAAGATCTAAACGAGAGTCAGTTAAATACATTACTTTTCAGAATAATTTCTACTATTGTAAAAGAAAACCCGAAATTTACCAGAGATGATATAATTACGGATAGATTTTTTTATCTTGATTATGATATATTAGAGTTAGCGTTTTCGTTAATTTATTCGTTTGATACTATCGGTAGTAATGAGATCTTGCAGTTTGTTTTATCGTCATCTTATGCTGAGGCATTAATCAGCAGATTTAGACAAACTCTCTCCAAGGGATTCTCAATTAATTTAGTTGAAAATAAGCAATCGTATTATATTGTTGAAACAGCCAATTTTAATTCTCCTTTTTTGGTGCAAATAATATTGTTACAATTACAAAAGATAAGGAGAGATAAAATGATAGTAATAAAAGATAATGATAAGCTTTACACTAGTAGATTTTTTATCCCATCAATAAAGAAAGAAGGGTTGATTAAAATTGATGATAGAGTTAAGAATCTTATCGGAATGTGAAGATGCAGAACTAATTATAAGAAGTTTAAACGTTGATAATGTAAATTTACCAGAAGGAATGTCAATTCAAACCAAGGTTGAAGGCAAAGAGTTAGAGATTGTAATAAAGATGAGAATTACAAAGCCAAATGACTTAATGACAGTCAGAAATACTGCGGACGAGATATTAGCGCATATAAAGGCACTTCAATCGTCATTTGATGCTATAAGTTAAATATTTAGTCTTTAATACAAAAGTCTATATCGTGAGGTTAAATGCCACTACGACCTGGAAGATGTTATAGACATTTCTCCGGTCCTGCATATACCAGGAAAGAATACATCCCTGGTATTCCACAACCAAAGATAACTAAATTTACATCTGGAAATCCAAATGGAGATTATGACTATGAAGTTAGGTTAATTACTACTGAGATAGGGCAAATAAGGCATAATGCTTTGGAAGCTGTTAGGACTATTACTCTAAAGACATTAACTAAGAGAACTGGAAGTGAAACTTCGTTCTTTATGTGGATCTTAAAGTACCCCCATCATGTATTAAGAGAGAATAAAATGATGGCGTTTGCTGGAGCTGATAGATTACAAGACGGAATGAGATTGTCTTTTGGTACACCAATTGGTACTGCTGCTAGGATTGAAAAATTAGGAGAAATTTTAATTGTAGTAAAAGTTAAGAAGGAACATCTAGACTTCGCAAAAGAGGCGTTAAAGATAGCATCAAAGAAGTTACCTTTGCGTACTAGAATTGAGATCATTCCATTAAGGCCTATAAGACAGGAGGTTCAAAGTTGAGCTATAATTTTGAAGAAGAACGTGTAGTGAAGGAAATACGTGAAAAGGACGCAAAACGTGTTCTTTTACAATTTCCCGAAGGATTGAAGTATTTTTCTATAGATATAGTAAAGAAGTTAAAGGAAAAGCTACCTAACGTTGATTTTATAATATCTGGTGAACCTAGTTGGGGGGCTTGTGACATAGCTGAGGATGAAGCCCAACAAGTGGATGCTGATCTAATAATTCATTTCGGTCACACCCCTTATACGTGGTACTATCCTAAGTTTCCTACGATATTTATTAACGCTGAAAGTAATTTGGATATTTCTGAAAGTGCTCTTCAATCTTTAGAAAATGATATCAGTAAATATAATGGAAGAAAAATCTCATTAACAGCAACCTTACAACACGTAAGATTAATGTCCAAAATTAAGTCTTTCTTAGAAGATAAGGGATACGATGTAGTCATTGGTAAGCCATCTAATAGATTTATGTTTGATGGTCAAGTTTTAGGCTGTGACTACAAAGCAGCCGAAGTAGAAGCAGATACATTTGTTATTGTGTCAGGTGGACTATTTCATGCTCTAGGTTTAGGATTAGCTACAAATAAACCGACTATAAAACTTGATCCATATTTACAGAAAAGTGAGGATATAACAAACGAGGTTAGGAAGATACTAAAAGTTAGATATGGTAAAATCCTACAAGCAATGGATAAACGCACTTGGGTAATTATACAAGGTGTTAAGATTGGGCAAAATAGACCAAATATGATAAAATACTTCTATGATGAGTTAACTAAAAAAGGCTATGATGTTTTTATAGTAACAAATAAAGTGTTAACACGAGATGTACTTAGAAACCTAGATAGAAGCTATATAGATGTATTTTTAGTTACATCTTGCCCTAGATTGCCCATAGATGATCTATATAACTATGAAAAGCCAGTGTTAACACCTGGAGAGGCCAAAATGATCATAAATAATAGTCTGGAACCCTATATTTTCCCATGGTGAAGTAAATGAGAGTTCAAGGTGAATTAGCCTTACCCGGAGAAGAGCTAGCAGTGATTGAAGAATTTATAGCTGGCGATGGTACGTATGAACAAAATGGTATAGTTAGAGCTGCGGTTGTAGGAAAAATCTTTTATGATATGCTAAATAGGAAAAGTAACGTATTGGGATTTAAGAAAATCATACTTCAACACTTAAAGAAGGCTAAATACGTGATCGGTATTGTAAATTCTATTAAAGAAGATTCAGCACTAGTTTCAATAGTAGGTATCGAGGAGAAAAGTCTTGCGTCATCAATTTCGGCTTACTTACATATCTCTCAAATAAGTAATAAAAAACTTAATAGTATAACAGATGCTATAAAAATCGGAGACGTAATTAAAGCTAAATTACTTTCATACACTTTTCCTTTAGCTTTAACTATTAAGATGAAAGATCTTGGAGTTGTTTATGCTAGATGCTCAAGATGTGGATACTTATTGATCAAACAAGACGAAAATAATTTAAAATGTCAGAGATGCGGAAATATTGAACAACGAAAAATAGGATCTTATATGGTGAAGAAAGGTGGAAATTAAAATCCTAAAAAGTGAAAGCAATTACTTAGAATTAGAGATAGAAGGGGAAGATCATACGTTAGGTAACTTAATTGCGGGTACCTTGAGGAAAATTAGTGGTGTAAGTTTTGCTTCATATTATCAACCGCATCCCCTAACTGATAAAATAATAGTTAAAATACTAACTGATGGTTCAATAGCTCCTAAAGATGCTTTGCTAAAAGCTATCGAAACTGTAAGAGTAATGGCCTCACATTATATAGACGAAATAAAGGGATTAACTAAGTGAAAAAGGAGACAAGGATAGCAATATTAGTTAAAGTCGATTGTTTGTATGCAATATGTATATTTAGGGGTAATTTCTTAGAAAAGCTATTTTTAGATATAAATGAGGAGAATCTAATTAAGCAAATAGCTACATCTTCCATAATTGATGAAATCAGATATTCTAATATTGGAATTGGTGAAAACTTTAAAGAACAAGAACCAAAGAAAATATGTGAAAATCTCATAAAGAAACTATCAGAAAAGTTAAATATAGATAAAGTAAATGGTTAAGCTTGTAGCGTGGTATTAATGAAGTTCTGTCCCAAATGTAACTCTATGATGGTCCCAAAGAAATCCAATGGTAAGAACACATATAGATGCACGAAATGTGGTTATGAAGAGGAGGTTCCAGAGACAACAATAGTAGTGACAAGCAAAGTAAAACACAGTATTAAAGAAAAAACGCTAATATTAGAAGAGGAGGAAATGCCCAGTGGGGCTCAAAAAATAAAAGGTGTTCTATGTCCTTCATGTAAAAATGACGAAGCCTACTTCTGGATATTGCAAACTAGAAGGGCAGATGAGCCACCAACTAGATTTTATAAGTGCACAAAATGTGGTAAAGTATGGAGAGAGTACGAATAAAAGAATGAGAAAATCTTATTTTATTGAATTCTCATTTTATGTTGGACCCGTAGCTCAGCCAGGACGGAGCGCCGGCCTTCTAGCGTCTAAGGAGGATAGCCGGCGGTCCCGGGTTCAAATCCCGGCGGGTCCGCACATATTATCACTTGGTATATACTAATTCTAGATACTCTTATAATCTCAACAAAATACATACAACACGAAATGGACTATAATAAACCGAATTTTTCCACACTAGAATTCAAGAGCGTCTTGACAGCTGGTATGGGAGTGTTTACTGATGGGTATGAACTTTACGCGATCTCTTTAGTTTTCTATTATATACAAAAGGAATTTTTATTAAATGGGCTTGAGGAAGGAATAGTTATAGCTAGTGCGTATTATGGTGCAGCAATTTCTGCAATTCTATTAGGCTTTTTATCAGATAAACTAGGAAGAAAGTTCATCTATGGTCTCGATGTAGCTTTAATGAGTCTAGGAATACTATTTCAGTCGATATCAACGAATTTTACAGAGGTAGTTATATCTAGAATAATCTTAGGTTTTGGAATTGGAGCAGATTATGTTCTTTCTCCTATAATTACTGCAGAGAATTCAAATCCCAAAAATAGAGGAAAACGAATGATAATAACATTTGCAGTACTTTGGGGAATGGGTGCAGTTGCCGCAGCATTTATCGAGCAAATCTTGCTCTTAATGAACATAGGGAACGATCTCATATGGAGAATAGTATTGTTTATGGGAATCCTCCCAGCAATTTCTGTATTTTACCTAAGGAGAAAACTCCCTGAAACATATAAATTCTTGAGTAGAATTAAACCAAAGCAAGAAGAATTAAAGAAGTTGGAAAACGAAATAAAAAGTAAAATTGTAATTTCTCTAGATGAAGTTCCATTCTCAAAAAGATTCATATCAGCTATAGGAATTACAATTATATCTTCTATACTCTGGCTTCTTTACGATATGTATTCCTCTACGTTTGCGATCTACGGTCCGATAACCATAGCGGGAAACTTGGGCCTAAATCCCATAGAATTCACATATTTGGCACAGTTTCTTGCAGGTTTACCGGGTCAGATAATAAGCATTTATCTAGTGGACAAAATAGGAAGAAAACCATTAATTGTAATAGGTTATGCTGGTGTTGCGTTTTGGCTTTTCATGTATACACTACTTCTCATGAATCCGTACTACTTTGGACTTAGCATACATATAAGTAATCCATTAAAAGCAGCAGAAAGTTTAACTGGAGAGGCTGCATTGTTAGGACTATTATTTTATCTTATGAACTATTTGTCATCAGCAATAGGACCCGCATCCATAATAGGGTCAGCTATGCTAACTTCAGAGTTAGTTCCAACCAAAGTTAGAGGAACCAGTCAAGCTATTAGTGTGGCAGCAGATAGACTCGCCGCAGCTTTTAGTATTACTGCGTTTCCTTTGTTATTAGCCAAATTTGGACTTCCTGCATTACTAGCAGTATACTCAACAATTGCACTAGTATCGTGTATTATAACTCTACTTTTAATACCAGAAACCAAAGGAGTAGAGTTAAGTTGAAATAGTTTTTACTTAAATATTTTGTTCTTAGAAATAATATTTCTGAAGGATTTTTAAATTGTTATTTCCTATTAATAAGACGAGCTAGTCTTAGATCTTGGACATTTTTGCAAAAAGTTTTAGGAGGTATAAGATTTAATCTCTACATGGAGAGTTTAATAAGAACTTTGACAAACTTAGCTATTTATGGTATAAAGGGACGACTGTGAATTTCTCATAAAAATTATAGAGTAGAGAGTTACCAATATACAAGATCAAATTATCCTTGTAATAAAGATTTACAAATCTAATCTGAATCAAAAAGTAATATACGGACCCGCCGGGATTTGAACCCGGGACCTCCGGCTCCGGAGGCGGAAAAGAGGGAACTGAACGACGTAAAATAGCGTTGGTTGCCAATTTGCGCCAATACGCGACGGACGGCAACATAAAGGCGTTCTACGACTATCTCATGAACGAAAGGGGGATAAGCGAAAAAACTGCAAAGGACTACATCAATGCTATATCAAAGCCGTATAAAGAGACGAGAGACGCACAGAAGGCTTACCGACTCTTTGCACGTTTCTTAGCGTCACGCAATATCATACATGATGAATTTGCGGATAAAATATTGAAAGCGGTAAAGGTGAAGAAGGCGAACGCTGATATCTACATTCCAACGTTGGAAGAGATAAAAAGGACGTTACAATTAGCAAAAGACTATAGCGAAAACGTCTACTTCATCTACCGTATCGCTCTCGAGTCGGGCGTTAGGCTGAGCGAAATACTGAAAGTGCTGAAGGAACCCGAAAGGGACATTTGCGGTAACGACGTCTGTTATTATCCGCTTAGTTGGACTAGGGGATATAAGGGCGTCTTCTATGTATTCCACATAACGCCTCTGAAGAGAGTAGAGGTGACGAAGTGGGCAATAGCGGACTTTGAACGACGTCATAAGGACGCTATAGCGATAAAGTACTTCCGCAAATTCGTAGCGTCTAAGATGGCTGAGCTAAGCGTACCGTTAGATATTATCGATTTTATTCAAGGGCGTAAACCGACACGCGTTTTAACGCAACATTACGTATCGCTCTTCGGCATAGCGAAAGAGCAATATAAAAAGTATGCGGAATGGCTAAAAGGGGTCTGACATTACCCGTATCACTATCTTGTTACGTCGTCAATTTTCGTTAGTAGTGATGGGTTTGACGGGTTTTCCGTTTTGTTATCACTATCTAAAACCTCATCCAACTCCTCCAACAATTTTTCCTCATAAACCTTTCTTCTTTCCACATATTCTTTATATACCCAATCCGGAAGCTTGACCGTATAATCGTCTACTGTCCTCCATTTCATCTTATTTGTTATTTTTCCTTTTATAATCGTTATCTTATTCACCGCTATTTTAGCTACTGCCTTTGGCGTACCGTCAGGTTGTCTTCCGTTTCTCGTTATCATTATCAGCTTCCACCCCTTTTCCCTCACATAAAACGCTATATCGTTAGGGGAAGGGGTAGTGAAGATCACCCCGCTTACTATATTCCTAATAATGTTATATATACGGTAAAACTTTATCATCTCTTCCTTATACCATAAATATTTTTGAAGCCATATCCCAGCATCGTCGAAAATTATTATTGGTATTGTCCTATCATTTTGCCTGAATATTTTCATTATCCTCAATGCATCTTTAAGCTCAAAGAATAAAGAGTCAAGGGCCAGTTCCCATGCCTTGTCCGGTTCATGTCCTAATCTCTGGTAAACTTCTTTTGCCACCTTAAGGGCGTAAGTAGTCTTTCCCGTACCTTGTTTCCCGAAAATAATCGCACTTTCAAAGCCGTTAGTCTTATGGGCGTTTATAATTTTAGTCCCTAACCATAACCATTCATTACTCTTCTTCATCTTCATGTTCCTTACCATGGTCAAATAATTGTTTCAGAATTGATTTGTTTACGTTCTCTCTTGTCTGACCTGAACTAACGCGTAGGACTCTCAGTATATCCCTCCTTCCTCTTCCTCCTTTCGAAACGAGATAATGTTTCAACTTATGGGCGTATTCCGCTAACTCCGTTACCGGTTCCTCACCGAAGTACGTCGGTAAGCGGGCGAATTCAAAAGCACTTAAGATTAACGATATCTGGTTTCCCGACAAATAGAACATTGTGTCCTTTGGGCTTACTAATTCATCTATTGCACGGTTTGTAACGGTGTACGGGTTTTCGATTTCCTGCAACTCTTCGTCGTCATCGCTATCGTTATTGATCAACGCCTCTAACTCTTCTAACTTCTTTCTCAACTCTTCGTTCTCTTTCTTTAATTGCTCTAGTTCTGTTAAGCCGTTCTTTTTAGCCATTCAGCTCACCCACCAAATGTGCTAAGTAGAAGTCCTTTTGAGGATAAAGGTAAATATCAATCTTGCCATTAAGGTGGACTTCAGCAACGAAAGGTATTTGTACCCCGTCAACTACGACAATTCCAGACCACGTATTACTAATCCTTATAAACCCTACCCGTCCAATGATATATTTTGCCTTTACGTCTTCCTCACTCGGCAAGAATAATATCTTTTCTATTTTCGAATCTTTAAAATATTTGCATATTATTCTTTCTATTGCTTCTCGTCCATATGTTATTATTTCTGTTACTGAGACCATTTTAGCTCACCCCTTTTGAGGAGTTTGAGGGAATCGTGAATGAGGGTGAAGTCGTTGTGGTCGTAGTATGTGTCACTGTAGTGTTCGTAACGTGTTGAGATAGCAAATGCGTTAAGTTTGCGTTAGCTATACCGAAACCTATCGCTACGCCTATGCCAATCCCCATGACAACGCCGATTATGAGCATCATCAGATCAGGCCCGCTTCCTACCCTAGCTAACGCTTCGAAGAACTTTGTACGTATCATTGCGCTCATTATTTGAGGCCCGTTTATCGCCTTAACTGCTAACTCTTTCAGTTTTTCATCCGGTTTAAGCTGAAGTGTGTAAGGATAATTGGGTAAAACGAAATGCACGGCTACAAACTTTTTGCCGAATGGGAATTTTAACCTTTCAAGGAGTATAGGTTCAGCCGTTAAAACCCATGCCTTCCTTAACTTCTTCACTTCTAGCATTAGATAGCCTTGATTTTCTATAAGTTTTGCTCTTCTTAGAAATAGTATCGATAAGCCGTCTTGATTTTCTTGCAGTAATGCGACGTAATGCTCAGCACTGAATAAGCGTGAATTTATCCACTTCTTTACTACTCTAACCCTTATGTCGGCTTTATCCTTTTTCTTTACCTTTTTCCTCTTTTCCAGTTCAGCCTTTATCTGCCTATATTGCTGAAGCATTAATTCTGTTTGCCTTTTCTCATAAACCTTGTATAGCCTCTTTAGTACTTTGCCGTCAGCTATTTGTTTTTGGGCTTCCTCATACTTTTGCTTTAATTCCTCTAGGCTTTGGGCTTTTCTTAATTCCTCCTCGAAAGCAGAAAGGAGTTTCCCATCAGACATGCAAACACCTCAACCCAAGATAAAACAGAAACGCATTAAGAGATAAGCCCGTTAAGTAGTTCATGTAGTTTGTGTATAAGGCGAGATGTGAGACGATTAATGCTGATGCCGACGCTATTATAAGATATAAGCCTAATAGCCTTCCATGTTTGCGTAAGTCGAAGGAGTTCTCTCTCTGTCTCTTTGACTTTCTTAACAGTAGAGACATAATGATAAATGTTGAATCTATTACGACTCCTATTTCGAAGTATTTTGCCGGTATCCCTATCATCTCTTCTACCCCACCTCATATCCTTTCCTCCCTCAACCAATTGAAGAAATAGCCTAAGTTGACGAGACCAAGTAGTAGAGGCAGTACTCCTAAGTAAAACGTCGAACTGCTGAACGCTATATCGGTATAGCCTTGGACGAAGACCAAAAAGGCGACTGTTCCTATTATGAATGCCATTAAGTTAACAAGATAGTTTCGGCTGATTAGCCCTAAAGCCGGAAAGAGAAAACCCAAGATGTAGATTACATCCCCTAACGCACTCATCAGGGAAAGAAAAAGAATATGACTTTATAAAGGGCCTACTTGCGGTGCATCCGCTTAAGCCTTTTCGCTAACAGTAGGGCTGACAGTAAACTACGTTTCTTCTCTTTCGGGATCTTAGCTTTTTTAACGTGCTTTATCGCCTTATCGAGATAACTTGCCTTTATGTCACCGTCTTTTGTAAACGCCCGTTTGCCGTAGAGCCTCATAAGGTAGCGATGTACCCTCCCGGGTCTCTTTATCGCCTTTTGCACCCACTTCATATCACTCCTCCTTATACAACTTATACGCCACGACTGCGGGGACTATTATGAGGACTAGGATATAGAATAACGGCACTAAGGCTACGATAGTAGCGTTATTGCTACCTACGTATTGCGGATTTGACACAAATGAAGACGTAGTAACAGTACCGGAAACTATAGTAGTGTAGGTTCCCGATGTGGTAACGTTATTTACAACACTGTTTATAGGGCCGAATAGTGCTATCCCTACGATGATAAAAACGACCAAAAAAATGATTGGCTTTAAACTGATTTCCATCCCTCACACCTCAGTCTTTGTATATCTTATACGCCACGACTGCGGGGACTATTATGAGGACTAGGATATAGAATAACGGCACTAAGTTCAGGAGTGTGGCGTTAGTACCGGTTACTTGGGGTGAAGTACCGCTTGTGAGGTTGTTGACTTGGCTAACGATTACGGGCAATAGTACTATACCTATTAGTATGAAGATGAATAAGCCCAACAATACGCCTATGTTGGTTGCTTCACCTTTTGTGAGCTTGGGGTTTGCCTTTGCTACTTCCACGAACCTTCTAGCACTTCTAATTATGTCCCCGTCCCATGTCTGCCAGAATATCCTGTAAGCCTCAGTCATCTGTTCTTCGTTGAAGTACTTTCTGGGGTCGCTTGCTACTTTTAGTGCAACCTTAGCCTCTTTGAGTGAGGCTATCTTTCTTGCCAAACTCCTTAGGAGTCTCATCCTTGGTCAATATCGGCTTCCCGCTTACGTTTTTAAACCCCTCCAGTTCTGAATTCAGAATCTGAATTTGTTTCGCATTATCGCGGATTTTTGCGTATAGCGTCCTACCTTGCTTATACAATTCGATATAGCCCTCATCGTTAAGGATACGCAAGTGCCTAAGCACTGTGGCGTATGAGAGTAAGAGTGTGTGAGAGATTAACGACGCTGACAAAACGTAGTTTTCCGCAATCAGTTGAAGGATTTTACGCCTCAGTATCTTAGCCCTTATACTGTTTGCGTTATACTCCGTCATTCCGACCCCCTAATTAACTTGATTAATTCCCACACTAACACGAAGTTAACTATCAACACGAAGGCGGTCAAAAATGGCCCTAAGACGGGTACACTACTCAATAGACCTACCGAACCCGTAAAGATATTAAGTAAATAAGATAGCACACTAGCAACAGTCTGAAAGACCCAAATGATCCAATTTGCAATATAAATAATTGGGGCTAACCAGCTGAAGCTTATTGAGAAGAGCGTTACACCGGGTATCGTTAAGCTAGGAATGGTTAAGCCGGGGAAGTTTGCACCCAAAATCGAAAACGGCGGAATAAGCGTTATCTGAGGCCATAATGTAATAGGAGGCCATCCCACTGTCCATGTGATTAGACTTGCCGTGAGTTGGGCTGAAGCATATGTAGGTACCGGTGGAATACTTGGCGGTGCTATACCCGAGTAGGCACCTACCACTAACGATAGGAAGACGTCAAACAATAAGACGTAAACGACTAACTTAGTCCCCATCCCTTGTCACCACCATACCCGCGATTAACCCGAAGATTATTGCGATACCCCAAAATAACGGTAAAAAATCCATAAACATTAGGACGAAAGCCGAGGCTATTCCCGTTATGATTGCCGGGATCTTTCCCGCTATCTTATACGTTAGCCCCATCATTGCCAGTATGATAATTACCCCTACCACCGGCCCTAAGCCCGTTTGCAAGGCTAAACTGATTGCGTCCGTCATTCCTCCCTCCCCATGAAACGGTCTACAAATACTTTAGCAAGTAATAGAGCGATACCGAATACGAAGATGTAGAATAGGTACCAAGGCAGTAAACCTAAGTAGCTGACTGCGATTAACCCCATAACCGCACCACCCGAAGCTCCCGCAGACCCGCCGAACTTCCAGCCCAGCAGAGCTATGACGACCACGACCACAATCCCGATAATTTCCGCCCACGGCTGATACGCTGAGAAGTCATAAAGCTGACTGTTAGGTGCTATGTTATTGCTGAAAGGCTTAGTGTAGTTATAGTTAAGCGTTGTTGTGTTCACGGTCGTAGTACTGCTTACTGTAGTAGTGTTTGAAACGCTAATGTTTAACAAAGCGTATGTAACGCCGTACCAGTCTACATCCACAAGTTCGTAAGGAGTGTAACTCAACTTCAGCGTTACAGTACCGAACCCCGAAGCGTTAGTATAGCCCGTCGTATACTGTGAAAGCGTATTTGGGTTAGTCCCCGTCAAAATAACGTAAGCCTGATTTGCCGTTGCAGACTGCAAAATGATACCGCTAACGAAGAACCAGTTCAGGTGTAGGACACCGGAACCGTAATAGAACCCTATTCCTATAATCGGACTAGTATTGCTTAGGGTAAGCACGCCTCCCGCTGAGCTAGTTATTTGTACATAGTTACCCGTTACAATCTGAAACGTTAACGTATTAACACTATTGTTTGCGAAGTTTAAGCCCGTTATACTGCTATTAAACGGAATTAGATAGTTATTCGTTTGAGTTATAATCACCAACCCGTCATTAGCACTTAGCCAATACGCCTTGAACTGAACTATAGCGTTTGTTGTTACCATTTTCGCATAGGCAAAAGCGAGAATATTAGATGATTGCGTAAACGCTGATTGAGTTACATTCGCTACGGGACTATTATAAGTGAACTGGAAAGTCACAGTTATCGTTTGTCCTAATAGCCCAATTCTAGGATAAGAAGTAATGAATATCACGGGCTGACTCTGTGCGGGTAGGACTGTGAAACTCCCTTGATAATCTATTAATGCAAATTGTCCTTCATCCACTATAACAGTGTAGTAATAAGTTATCGGGGTTTGCACTATCGGGGTGAAACTATAGGGGATAGCATGACTCACACCGTTTATTGTTACGTTTGCGATTAGATTTACTGCGGTGTAATAGCCTAAGCCTGAAGGGTATCCCAAGAACGATGAGAGGGTAAAGCTAATAGTCTGTCCGCTTAGGTAAGTTCCGGAAGGTACGTTAACAGAAGGGTATAACGCATAGCCCTCAACGATTACTGGTATTGTTAAGTTGTAGTTTATCGTTTTCTGGGGTGTAACGATCTGAAGCCCTACGGTTACGTTTACATACCACGTTGGTGGGCTGCCCTCAATTGGCCCCATATATAATAAGTATAAGCCATTCGGTTTCCCTAACAAGCTGAAAGCATAGGCTAGGCCTTGCTGAATTCCCGTTATCGTAAAGTTCTTCTCTGCAACTATACCCGTTATACTGTAAGAAGCCCCGTTATTCGCAGTTATGTTTACCGGGTTTCCAGCACCCGCATAAGCCATTAAGAAATGATATACATTGTACCCTAATGCGAAATAACTAACCGTCAGTTGTGCAGTAACCGGCATCGCATATTGATAATTAACTATTACCCATTGACCGTAGCCGTAGCCCGGCCCTATATTCTGTGCGTCTATAACGTAATTACTATTTATAGTAATCAGCGTACCGGGCGTTAATGACCAAGTCTTTAAAGTACCGTTATAGTAGTAAACGTAAAGTGTGTTCTGTAGATAAAAGAACCCTAAACCTATTTTTTGTCCCACACTGATTGACCCGACTGAAACGTTTAACTGCTCAACTCCATTGAAGTATACGAATAAACGATAGGTCGGCATGCCTCCTTTCATGAGATATATTACGATTCCGTCCGGCGTGTAAGGTGCGGAAGGACCGTAGTTATTGACAAACCCCGCGGGAAAGTTCACTCCGTAGCCTATGGCGATTGCACCGTAGGATCCCGTATTGCTTGAGGACGCCAATAACCAAGTGACGTTTAACGCAATGTTAGCCGTATTTAGGGATAACGAAACGTTGTTGTCAATATACTCTTGGTTCGGCAAAACCTGAAGGTAGTATGTGTTGTAGACGCTTACGTAAGAGGGGTTGAGCCATGGTGCGGTAGAAAGCGTTGAACCGTTAAGAGTAGTTCGTACGGTTCCTCCGTTAACTGTTATAGTCTGAGTGTAAACTCCCGCACCATTATTGTTGGGCCCTCCTCCGCCGATTAATAGGGCTAAAGAGTTGAGGGAAAAAATGGATATAAACATTATTAAGAATAATAGTCCCCACTTCATTAAGCGATAAAAAATTTATGGCTTTAAAAAGGGCTATCTTCTAAATTTAAGTTTAATCCAGCTGAATATTGCAATTCCCAACATCACTATACCTATTGTTAAGACTTCAGGCCATAAGTTAGCATACCATGGCGGTTGAACTGTGGTATTTATTACACTAAGAGTTCCTCCATTTATTGAAGGCACGGATTGTGCTTGGTATAGAATTGTGGAAGGTAGAGAAGTTACACTTGCGTTCATAACACCGTTGGAAGATTTCACGACTTCATTTGTCTCGGGCGTTAGAACTATTTCAATTACTTTTCCGTTATACAATACTTTCGTTAAATAAAATGACTGGTCTATTGACTTAAGCCAAATCCCCAAACCAGAGAAAATAGAACCTACAACTGTAAACAGTTTTTTCATATAAGACAGATTTAAAAAGAGGTAAAAAAAGATTTTGCTTAATATAGCTGCGATGCAGTATAGTTTATTTGTGCACTTCCTCCTATTCTAGCCAAATCGGTATAGGTATAGGCAACGGCATTTGTGATAACCACACTACCGGATACCCATTTGAACCAATTGCTACTTGAAGTATATATTGCAGTGTTTCCTTCTAATCCAAGTGTGGTAATATCGACGGATGTGGCCGGGTTTCCTTCTATTGTGAAACTTGAGATCGTATATGAGAAGTTCACCGATGCATTCGGTAACATGTTACCTACTGGGTAGTAGTAATAGTTCCCGTTCGGGATTAGTGATCCGAGTATTAGAGCACCATATGGTACAAAGTTTACCGAACTTACCGAAACTGAGTGAGAGAACCCGTTACTGTCAGAGAATTGCACACCAAACCCATTTCCGGTATATGATATAGTTATTGTTAGTTGTGTGCCCGCAAAACTGCTATACAGTGTGGTATAACTATAAAATACAGTTGAGCCGTAACTAACTACAAATCCTATTTCATTTGGATATGTATTCGGTGGGTTTGAGAATAGTTCAACATATGCTTCTAATGGGCTATTAAAAATGTTTATATTGCTAACCGGATATGGTGATAATCCTACTACGATAGAATAGGCATTATTGATTTGATAGTTATTTGGTAATGAACTAGGTAAGTTTATGGTTATTGAGATAAAGTTCGTTTCAACCCAATTATTGCTATTATTGAAACTGAATCCAAACCCTTCTGCGTTAAGGCTATAGTAGTTATAATAGTTATAATATATCGGTATCGGTGAACCGCCAGAATTCAATGCCATCGATGGTGTTATTAAAAACGATAGTAACGCTAGGGATAGGGTTAGTAGGGCTAGAAGGGACTTCCTCATTGTAAGCGAAAAAGAAGGTAGACTTTAAAAAGAGCCTAACTAACGCAGATATTATGCTTTTTGCAAACATGGTCTAGGGCTGAATCGGTTGAGGTAAACTCCTTTTTACACACCGGGCAAACCTTTGTGTGTTCAGTATAACGGATGTGTTGCTTTAGTGATACGGAAGAGCTGAAGGGCATTAGACAAAGCGGGCAGACAAACTGTGAAATCGCTTTACTCGCGAGCAATCTGTAAAGATAACTGCTTTCATCCAACAGTTGCGGGTTATGAATAAGCGTTTTGACGATTGCCCTTATCAACCTCTTCTGTTCCGGCGTAAGTTGGTGGTAACGCTTTAACTCTTCCAGTGTGACATGAATAAAAATCCCCTTATGGTTACTCAGGTATTTTTTACTACCTGAGTCAACGTCTGACTCCGTCATCCTCTAACGCCCCTCCTTTTGTACCTCCTAATCGTAAGGGTATTATTCAGCGTGACAAGGCATTCGACAACGTCTGTTACAGTCAATACGATCTCTGTCCATGTCTTGAATCTAACAACATAAATTAATATAAACATACCAATGGTGATAAGGCCAAACTTAAACAACGCTAAACGATACGGTGATGAAATGAACAGACCCGCTATGGGATTCTTCTCTTCCGCACCCACTCTCAACCCTAAGACAGTTGTCCAATAATCGTTGAATTGAAAGCCGTAAAATAAGATGATATCAATTAGGTTCATTGTCCTCTCACCCTGAAGTAGATATAATAAAAGTCCAGTGTTAGTCTATCCTTGTGCTTATGCCCTACAAGCAAATGCTCAACCACTTCTCTTCTTTTATTAAATATACCACCACAACGTAGACATTGATACATTATTCACTCAACCTCTAATTTTCTCTTTATTGCTAACCTAACATTCTTAGGCAATCTGAAAGAAGAGAATAGGTAGCAGTATATGAGATGGTCAATATCATACCTACTATAGAAATGTTGAGATAAATGCTTCCCCGTGAACCCGCATATGGGACATTTGACCAACACATGCTCCCTTCGAGTATGTTGTTTAAGCGCGAACAATCTCAGCGTTTTGAACCCGCAGATGGGGCATCTAAACATTTTCTACATACCTCGCTAACGCTATTCGAATAATTTCACTCTTGCTTTTCTTTTCTTTGATCGCAATTTGTTCTAGTTTTGCATTTAACGCCGGGGGTAGTTTAAAGGATATTACTTGCATTGTTTCCTCTAACGTTAATTCTATTGTACCGTCGTTGTTCTTTTTCGCTTCGATTTTTCTATAAGTTTTTGTGTAACATCTAGGTAATTTGATGTATTCAACCCTAGCCTTCATTGCCCCTCAGCCTCATTAAAGAATGTAATATCACCGCAGTATGAGCTTCTCAGTTTCTCACATAAGTCATCGTTCAAAGTAAGAGAAACTCTAATCAGACCCTCATTATATTTTAGCTGAAGCTGATCATTGAGCTGATCAATCGAAGCGGATACGAATACATGTTTAATGAAATTCAGCGGGATATCAACAGTATAATATATAAGATCCTCAGAATATACAGTAATGCTTAGAGTGTTATTTTCTTGTATAAACTCCTCAGCGTCTACTATTATTATACACTCCTCATAATAGTTTCTAATCATCTTGAAATGTCTATTTGATCTTCCTGTATAATAGCGAAGTTTTTGAATTATGTCCTGAATCTGTTCCACGATTGTTTCCTCAGCCTTCATTGCCCCTCAGCCTCCTCAGAAGTCAAAAACACTTAGTATTTTCGCTATCGTCAGTAATGCTTCCTTCTGTATTGCTTTCTGAGCATCGTCAATCTCTACGCTCTGATATACTTCATACAACCTCTTCAGTTGTCTTAATTCATTCTCTAGCTTAATGTTATCCGCATAGATTTCCTTCTCTAATTTTTCATCTTCGTCTAGTTCAATTTTTATATGCAAATATGAACCATACGGTTTCCTTCCTAAAGTTAACAAATAAAAAACTGAATTTTGTTTTTCTAATAACTCTTCTTCTTTTCGGGTTTGGGGTGAAACCATTTTTTGAACCCTCTATCTATACTCTATCTATATAAGTATTTAAACTTTACTCTATCTATACTCTATCTATATATCGTGAATCATTTAATATTATCATATTAATATAGTATAGATAGCGTATGCCGAGGAAATCAGTCAAAAAAGAATATGTGACCGTTTCGATTCCAATCGAATTAGCAAAACAAATAGATGAACTAATAGCGTCAGGCAAGGGCGGATATATAAGCAGACAAGAGTTTGTTGCAGATGCAATCAGAAGACGCATTGAAGAACTTCTAAAATCTTAAATGCCCTACTATACTCTATCTCTCTCTATCTATATATCTATATATATATGGGGTAAGAGTATAACAAAAAAATAGTTTTTCTGAGTTTGTATAATGGTGAGTTGATTTTGTTAGTTTTTTGTTTATTCTTTTAGTTTTAGTTATGTATATATATAGATATAGAGATAGAGAGAAAAAAGTAGTTTAGAACAAATCATTTATTGCTTCTACGAAAGCTATTTTCTTCACTCTCTCTTCTAGCTCTACTATTATTCTTTTACAACTCTCGTAGTCCTTACACTCTCTATCTATATATTCAAGCAGTATTAGTAGCTCAGATTTTGCACATCCCATATTTTTTGTATAAGATACATAAGATACACAGAGTCGACTAACTCTGTTTGTGTATATAGATATAGAGAGATAGAGTAAACTCTTGTCAGACAGCAGTCAGACAGAATTTTGCCAGTTACCCAAACACTGTGTATATAGAGAGATAGATAGAGTATAGATAGAGTAAGACTTAAATACTAATTTATACATAGAGTATAGATAGAGTGGGATGGGAATATGGCACAAACTCTAAATTCATACAAGATGGCGGAAATAATGTATAAAATTCTTGAAAAGAAAGGTGAATTAACGTTAGAGGATATACTAGCTCAATTTGAGATTTCAGTCCCGAGTGCGTATAACATACAGAGAGCATTGAAAGCTATTTGCGAAAGACATCCAGACGAGTGTGAAGTACAATACAAAAACAGAAAGACAACGTTCAAATGGATTAAGCAAGAGCAGAAAGAAGAACAAAAACAAGAGCAAACACAAGACAATATAGCTAAGATATTTGATGCCCAGCCCGCAAATTTTGAGCAAACGGATCAAGGATTTATAAAGGCAAAGCAGTGAACTGACATGAAGTACAGTAATAACAATAAGAAGGGACATTCGGAATTTTATTTGATAAAGAAAAGAGAACTGAGACAAACAACGTTAGATGAGTTTGCTAAGGTGAAAAACAATGAGTAAAGAAGTCTTAGAGAAAGAATTATTTGAAATGCTTGATGAGGATGTCAGAGAGCTATTATCATTAATCCACGAGATTAAGATTGATAGAATAACGGGCAATATGGATAAGCAAAAGCTAGGCAAGGCATACTTCCAAGTTCAAAAGATAGAAGCGGAATTATATCAGCTCATTAAGGTGAGCTGAAATGATGGTGCAAGTTCCTATATTCGATCTGTTGAAGCTATTAGACGTATTAGGCATTGATAGTATAAGCTTTAGGGTACTGAACGAATATGATGAAGGCTTCATCAGAGTAGACTACTTAGAAGAGGCACTACAAAAAGATGGTTGGAGCAAAGTCTATAACGAGTCCGAAGACCCGAATTATTGTTGTGGGAACTTTGACGTAGAATATGCTAATAATGGATACAAAATTATACTTCGATGTGACGAAGACGGATACGTATTTCAAATAACAATAAACAAGGTGACCTAAATGATAGAGAAGAGGAAAGATAGGATAGTCAAAAGGCTTAACATTTCAATAAGTGAGGAAACATATGAGACTCTGCAGAGGCTTAAGGCAAAGACTGGAAAGACAATGGGACAGTTGATAGAGGAGGCAGTTAAGCTATTAGAGGCTGAGGAGTGAGGAGGATATGAAAAGTACACCATTCTTCTACCCCGAAGCCATAGTATTGGCTTATCTATATGATAATGAAGGAATAGCAACATATGACCTATACAAGAAAGTAAACGCAGAATTTCCCATGTCCACTGCCACCTTTTATGATGCAAAAAAGTTCCTAATACAAGAGGGCTTCGTGAAAGAGCGTCAAGAAAGAGGCGAAAAGAGGCTATACCTAACGGAAAAGGGGAAGCTATTTGCGATATCGCTGAAAACTGCGATAGAAACCTACAAACAAATCAAAAAGAGGTGAACTAGATGGATCAAAGAAGAGTTGAAGATATTGCCCAAATCGGTGCGTATTCCTTACCATACGATATTGTAAATATTGTTTATGGTGCTATAGTTATCTATAGAGCTTCTCAAGAAGGAAAAGACCCTTTAGCGTATGCTAGCAATAAACAAGGATTTAAGGAAGCTGTTAAGAAGTTAATAAAATTAGGAGTAATTGAAAAGACAACTCCTTACTCTCTGAAGAAAGAATATGAAGAGCAAGTAGAAAAGTTTGATGAAATTATTAATTATGAAGATTATGAGAGAGCAAGATATGAGCTTTATAAACTTTCAGAAAAGGCGGATAATCTGTTCACATCCTCCTTAGTACTTTATGCCTCTGTCTTCCTTTCATTATCAGAACTAAAGCCAGAAATACTAAAGATCATCAACGAGTATATTGACCAACAAACTAAGGTGGATTATGGTAAATGGATTGTAATAGGAATTGCTACTGCAAGTGTGTTATTTGCAATAGCATCAGTACTGATTCACATACTAGCCCACGTTTCAATATGGTGAGTGAGATGGCTGAAACTAATTTTAAGCTAAAGTATTGGGGTAATCAAGCTGAGGATTATATCCTCCCTTCAACTTATTTAGGGCGAGAATACCTAGTTTTTGGAAAGCTCTTAATCTCTTTATCAAAGTGGCGGGCTAAGGGTTTGTTAGACTTTGATGTTTATATCCGCCCAACTGGCGTGGGGACTTTAACTAATGTAATAAATGAGCAATACTATAGCGGTCTGCAAGATAAATACGATTTGACTTTATACGTTAAGGCTAAGACAGAATATTATCCTTTAATTTGGATAGATATTACGGGAAGTTCATGGACTGAAGAACAGAGCAAAGAAAGATACGGCGAAAGCGTTTACGCAATATTAAGCACTAAAGTAGAAGTTGCAAAGCAGAATGAGGTTATGGGGAGGGTTTGGTTTATACACTATTCAGATGCTGAGGACAAGTTAAAATGTATCTCAGCACTGCAAATACTCAACTTAGAAAAGCAAGGAAAGATTAAGAAGGACAAATTTGAGAGAGATGCAGTAAGCTACTATTACTTAATCCCATTACAATACTGGAAGAACCTAACAGACTTACGGGTTAGTCTGAAGGGGTTCTATCAGAGCTTTAAGGAGTATTTAGCGAGGGGCGGAAAATGATATTCAACTCAGAGGAGTTAATAATTATTTCTGATTTAGGAATTGTTTGGGTAGTAAGCATAATTATAAATGACGCAAAGGGGAAATTGGAAAAGAAATTGGAAGAACGACTAAAGGAATTAGAGAAACTAGAGGAGTTGGAAAAGGAGCTTGAAAAAATCGAAAACGAACTCAGGTTAATGAGAGGAGTTCCCCTTGACCTGACAGACATAAAGGGGAAGCTAGATGAGCTGAAGGCAGAGATAGCATGGCTAGAATACAAGGTGGACAAATGAGTCCTTCTAATGTAAGTAATACTACTTTTTTAGTATTACCTGTGTGGATTCTTTGCCGTCTTCTTTCAATTCAACGTGTTTTAACGGCAAAAATTAACGGGTTGCCAATGCTTATAAGCCCGTTTTGGCAACCATAATACTGTGAGGCGAAATGACGAAAGATAAGACGCGTTATAAATACGGGGATTATATTTTACGCGAGAGGAAAGGGCGGTATTATGTTTACAAGCTAGAGTATGAAAACGGTGAGGTAAAAGAGCGTTACGTGGGTCCTTTAGCTGACGTCGTTGAATCATATCTAAAAATGAAATTAGGGGTCGTAGGGGATACTCCCCTACAAGCGGACCCGCCGGGATTTGAACCCGGGACCTCCGGCTCCGGAGGCCAGTGCTCTATCCTGGCTGAGCTACGGGTCCAACATAAATATGCCTCATCGGATATTTTAAACTGTTAGACACTTTATATCTGCAAGGTGTAAGGAAAACTTCGCCTTCTTAGGTGTTAACGCCACTAAACCTTCTTAAATTATAAGGCAAGTTTCATATCCATATATAAGGGGTTCTCTTAGCTTCATGAATGATCTCGAAATTCTCATCAATTATAGATTGACCTTTTAGAGAAAAGTTAGAATGTTTTTGTATTAAGGGTTTTTCCTATTACAGTCATCTCTCGAGAAGGATTAAAATTAGGAAAAATATTAAAAGTAGAGGAAGATTTATTAAATGACATAGAGGGTAATTTTATAGGATGTGAGTATTCTAACAACAAGTATATTTCTACATAGTAGGTGAGTGTTCGTGAGAGTTGCCGTAATAAATTATGACTTTTGTAAGCCAGATAAATGTAACTTAGAATGTATAAACTTCTGTCCTGTTGATAGATCTGGAGGAAAAGCAATAGAACTATCGGACATCGTTAAAGGGAAACCAGTAATTTATGAAGAAACTTGTATAGGTTGTGGAATATGTGTGAAGAAATGTCCATACGAAGCGATATCGATCGTAAACTTGCCAGACGAGTTGGAAGGGGAGGTTATACACAGATACAAAGTAAATGGATTTAAATTGTTTGGCTTACCAACGCCTAAAAATAATACGATATTAGGAGTATTAGGAAAGAATGGAGTAGGGAAAACTACAGTGCTTAAAATACTGGCTGGTGAGTTAATTCCGAATTTTGGGGATCCTAATTCCGAATTAGGAAAGGATGAAGTATTAAAAAGGTTTAGAGGTAAGGAATTATATAATTATTTTAAGGAATTATATAATAATGGGTTAAGAATAGTACATAAGATTCAATACGTTGAATACGCTTCAAAATTCCTTAAAGGTACAGTAAATGAAATTTTGACAAAGGTAGACGAAAGAGGGAGAAAAGATGAAGTTAAAGAACTTCTAAACATGGCTAATCTTTGGAATAAGGATGCTAATGTACTTTCTGGAGGAGGTCTTCAACGATTACTAATAGGTGCTTCATTATTGAGAGAAGCAGATGTATATATATTTGACGAACCTTCTTCTTATCTAGACGTTAGGGAAAGAATGAATATGGCTAGAGCAATTAGAGAATTACTAAAGAATAAATACGTTATAGTTGTTGATCATGACTTGATAGTTTTAGATTATCTTACAGATCTGATACACATAATTTATGGAGAAAGTTCAGTATATGGAAGGGTGTCAAAATCATATGCAGCGAGAGTTGGTATAAATAATTTTCTAAAAGGATATTTACCAGCGGAAAATATGAAAATAAGACCAGACGAAATAAGGTTTATGCTAAAAGAGGTTAGTGATTTAGATCTCTCTAAAGATCTAAAAACAAAAATGAAATGGACTAAGATAGTCAAGAAGTTAGGTGATTTTCAGCTAGTAGTAAATGAAGGAGAGGCTAAAGAGGGAGAAATAATCGGAATTTTAGGACCAAACGGGATAGGAAAGACAACTTTTGCAAGAATATTAGTTGGTGAAATTTCAGCAGATGAAGGCTCTGTAACTCCTGAAAAACAAATATTATCTTATAAACCACAACGAATTTTACCTAATTACGATGGAACAGTTCAACAGTACTTAGAAAACGTAAGCAAAGATGCGCTCTCTACGTCATCATGGTTTTTCGAGGAAGTGACTAAGAGACTTAACTTACATAGGTTACTAGAGTCTAATGTGAATAACCTAAGTGGAGGTGAGTTACAGAAATTATATATAGCTGCGACTTTAGCGAAAGAGGCTGATCTTTATGTTTTAGATGAACCTTCCTCTTATCTCGATATTGAAGAGAGATATATAGTTGCTAAAGCTATAAAGAGAGTCACGAGAGAGAGAAAAGCAGTAACTTTTATCGTAGATCATGATCTTTCAATACATGACTACATAGCGGATAGAATTATCGTTTTCAAAGGAGAGCCAGAGAAAGCCGGATTTGCCACATCTCCAGTAACGCTAAAAACGGGAATGAATGAATTTTTGAGAGAATTAGAGGTAACGTTCAGAAGAGATGCTGAGACTGGCAGACCTAGAGTAAATAAGATAGGGAGTTACTTAGATAGGGTCCAGAAAGAAAGAGGAGACTATTACTCCATGGTTCTTTCTACCCAGTAAGATTTTTAGTTATGTATATCTAAATTAAATTATGAAAACTACACTTAGTGTGATCAAGGCCGATATAGGAAGCCTAGCTGGACATCATGTTGTTCATCCTGATACTATAGCTGCAGCTAATAAGATATTAGCAGAAGCTAAAAGGAATAACGTAATTTCCGACTATTACATAACCTATGTTGGAGACGATTTACAATTAATAATGACTCATAATAGAGGAGAACTGGATACTAAAGTTCATGAAACAGCCTGGAATGCCTTTAAAGAAGCTGCGAAAGTAGCTAAGGATTTAGGATTATATGCTGCAGGACAAGATTTACTTTCAGATTCCTTTTCTGGCAATCTTAGAGGAATGGGTCCTGGAATTGCTGAAATGGAATTTGACGAGAGACCTGCTGAACCAGTGGTTATTTTTATGGCTGATAAGACTGAGCCTGGTGCATATAATCTACCATTATATAAAATATTTGCAGACCCATTCAATACTGCTGGGCTGGTAATAGATCCAACCATGCATGAAGGATATAAATTTGAAGTTTTAGATGTATATGAAGGAGAGTCAATAATTTTAAATACGCCAGAAGAGAGTTACGATCTACTTGCGTTAATAGGAACCCCTAGCAGATACATTGTTAGGAGAGTTTATAGGAAGGCCGATAATTTACAAGCCTCAGTTATTTCTGTAGAAAGATTGAATCTAATAGCTGGCAAATACGTAGGCAAAGACGATCCAGTTATGGTAGTAAGAGCTCAACACGGTTTGCCTGCGTTAGGAGAAATCTTAGAAGCATTTACAGTACCTTATTTGGTACCGGGGTGGATGAGAGGTAGTCACTATGGACCTCTTATGCCAGTATCACAAAAGGATGCGAGAGCCACAAGGTTTGATGGTCCTCCTAGGTTAGTAGGTTTAGGATTTAACATCAAAAATGGGAAACTAGTAGGGCCTACTGATTTATTTGATGATCCTGCATTTGATGAGGTAAGGAGAACAGCTGTAATAATTGCGGATTACATTAGGAAACATGGCCCATTTATGCCTCATAGATTAGAGCCACAAGAAATGGAGTACACCACACTGCCATTAGTAATAGAGAAGTTGAAGAATAGATTTAAGAAAGAGACAGATATGTATAAAACTAAACCAAGCGTATATTCACACGAAAGTTCGCATGAATAAGGTGATTCAAATGGGTAATATATACACTAAAGATATAAAAAGAATAGTAAAGGAGATATATAACCAATATAAAGATGAAATAAAAGATGATTATAATACAAATAAACAAATAGTTGTTAGGTATGTTGATGTAAAGTCAAAGAAAGTGAGGAACAGAATAGCGGGATATCTTACAAGGTATTATAAAATCATGAAAGAAAAAGAGACTTCTCCAACTGAAGAGAAGGAGGAAATATCAGAAGAGATCTAGAATGCCGAAAGTGATATTAAAGGGACCACTAGTTTCTCAACTTAATTGCAGAGAAATAGACGTCAGTGATAAAGAACTTTTTAATGTATTACTGAAGATAGATGGCGAGAAGCATCTAATATTGGACCATAATAATCAAATAAAATCTGGAATTATAATATTAATAAATGGAAAAGACTGGAGATTATATGATAATCAATTTTTAAATGAAAATGATATCATTGAGATAATACCCATAAATCATGGTGGTTAGAGATATCGAAGGTTCAAGTAAGTAAGTTAAATAAGATAGACGTTGCTAAAGTTAATAACTTAATTAAAAACGACAATAATTATGTTAGGCAAGTCTTACCTCTCGTACCGTTTGAAGGGGTGCTAAGACAAGCTTGCTTTTTATACTTCAACTATACTACAACTAGAAATAAGATAAAGAGTCCAACTATGTTTTTCTTACTTCTCCTATTACCATATGAACAAATAAAAGATGCATTAGATTACATTAGAAGTGAAATCGATAAGGTGAATGAGTTGTATTTAATAGAATGTAAAAAGGCTGTTAGTACTAAAGAAGACTACTTACCATATCAAATTGTAGGAAATAAAGAAAGATTAATTTTAACTAAGAACGCATTACTTTTAATCGACTCGCTGTAGTTAATAATTATAAAACTCGTTACAAGATGAATAAAAATCTTTGGATTCCTATATTACTCATAGTTCTGGGAATTGGTATTCTGTTCCATAATTTAATTAATATTAACTTAGTGTTTTTCATGGTACCAATTATAATAGTGATAATTATTTCGTTTATTTTTAGAAATTCTTTAAAATTAAAAATAAATAAATATATTCTAAAAAATGGAATCTTCCAAATTGTTTACGACAATACTTGTGTTTGTGGTGTTGCTATGAAAATAACAGGTAAAATTGAACCAACTTCGAATAAAAACGATATAGAAAAAGAACTTAAAGACTTTATAAATGCGATAGCCCGAAAAGATTCTGACTTTAAGTTCACAATATTCACTATAGTAGAAAAAAATAAACTAGGTTCTTCGATTATAATTTATAAGATATTAGAGAATTCTGCTGATATAGGGCTAGATAGTTTTATGGAAGAAGTAAATAATTTATTGGTGCTAGCAAAAGCCATAGCTCCGCATTTAGAGTTTAAAGTTGTTCAACCATCAAAAAACGTACTTCCAATTCCGATGACCTTTGGGAACTACCCTTTTTTAACGGTGTCAGAGATAACCTACACCAATCCTATTAACTCTAATAATATTGTATCTGAGGATTTTGACGTAGAGATAGGAGAGGCTACCAATGGAACAGTAACATCAAAGGTAGGTATAAGAGTAAAGGACATAACAAGACATATAGGCATATTTGGGAGTACTGGATCTGGAAAAACAAATACGGCGATACTTTTAGCTTCTCAATTACACATCAAAGGTGTTAAGGTGATTATATTAGATTGGCATGGCGAATATGCTCAATTCCTTAAAAACGATTTTAGAGTTTATGATGAGGAAACTATAGTAAAAATAAATCCGTTGCACTTGATAGATCTGGACGTAGAGGATACAGTAGATATTATTGGAGATGTTTTACAATTAACAGATCCACAACGATTTTTACTTTACACTATATTATTAAAACTAAAAAGCTATAGAAAATTCTCAATTAACCAGTTATTAGAAGTTATTAATAATATTGAGGATACCTCATATTGGATGAGAGACGTAAAATATGCGTTGCTTAGAAAAATATTTATCTTATTTACACCAACTGCTTCAAAATTATTTTCTACTATAGATGAAATTTCCCTTAATGAGTTCCCAGACTATTTGACGACTTCTACAATCATAAACTTAGGATTTATTTCGAATCTTAAACTTAGGAAATTGTATTCATTATTCCTAATAAAACTTATAGTGGAAAGTTATATAAGATATAAGATAACTCGACAGACTCTTATTATTCTAGATGAAGCTCAAAATTATTTCAATAAGGAAGGGAATGAATTTATAGATAGATTAGCCTCTGAGATCAGAAAATATAATATAGGACTATGCTTTATTACACAATCGCCTTCACTACTTTCACAGAATGTGTTAAAAAATACAAATATCAAAATTATTCATTCAATAAAATCTGATATTGATAAGAAGGCTATTAGAGATACGTTATCACTTGATGAAAGGCTTACACAAAGTTTAGATAAACTAGACATAGGCGAGGCAGTAATAAGCGCGCCAAATCTAAAAGTTCCTATAATAATTAAAATTAAAAAAATGTCTTAGTCTTCAGAGGACTTTTCTTCTTTCTCTTTCTTACCGCCTGGCTCACTTCCACCCTTCTTTCCAGCTGCTACAATATCATCTATTCTTAACACTAATGTTACTGCTTCTGTTGCAGCCTTAATTGCATTCATTTTCACTAGTGCCGGTTCAATAACACCTAATTTCCACATATCCTCTGGATTTCCAGTAAATAAATTAAGTCCATACCATTTATTGGTCTCATTCTCGTGAAGACTTCTTAATTGCATTAATTTGTCTATAGGATCTAATCCTGCGTTTTCCGCCAATATCATGATAAGTCCTTCTATTGCATTAGCATATGCTTCAATTGCTAATTGCTCTTTACCACCAACTTGTGGGGCATACTTTCTTAATCTCTTAGCTATCTCTATCTCAACAGCTCCACCACCAGCTACTGCTCTACCATCCCTTATTACATCTGCCACTGTACCTAAAGCGTCCCTAAGAGCTCTTTCAGTCTCATCTACTACTCTCTCTAATCCTCCTCTTATTAGTATACTAACTGATTTTGGATTCTTTGCACCTTCTACGAATACCATCTTATCCTCTCCTACTTTTCTCTCTTCCACTAATGCGGCATAACCTAGATCTTGTGAAGTTAATTCATCAATATTTGATATGACTCTACCTCCGGTAGCTCTAGCTAATTTCTCTAAATCACTCTTCTTGGCTCTCCTAACAGCTAATATACCTTTCTTAGCTAAATAGTGTTGTGCAACTTCATCGATACCTTTCTGGCATATTACAACGTTAGCACCAGTAGCTGCAATCTTATCTACTTTTTCTTTCAATATGTTTTCTTCTTCTTCCAAGAATTTGTGCATCTGTGTTGGATCGTTAATTCTTATTTCTGCATCCAATTCGGGTTTCTCAACTTCTAATGAAGCGTCTAAAAGGGCTATCTTAGCATTTTCAATCCTCTTTGGCATGCCCGGATGTACAACTTCCTTATCAACTACTATGCCGTATACTAATTGAGTATCATTAATGCTACCACCATGTTTTTTAACTATTTGTACATTATCTAGATCAACATACCACTTATCTCCTCTTAATTCTGCTACTTGTGCCACTGCTTTAACCACAAGGTCAGCTAAATACTCTCGTGCGCCTGCTACTGCCTTACTGCCTAAGGATGTTAATGCTACTTTCCTAAGTACGTCAGTATCATTTATGCTGACCGGTTGTGCTATATCTTGGATGGTCTTTAATGCAATTTCTTCTGCCTTCTTATATCCGCTTACAATTATTGTTGGGTGAATCTCCTTATATAAAAGATCTTCTGCTTTTTTAGCTAATTCTCCAGCAAGAATTACAGCAGTTTTAGTGCCATCAGCTGTTTCCTCGTCTTGTCCTTTAGCTATCTGAACTAAAAGCTTACCTGTTGGGTGTTGTAAATCCATTTTATCAAGAATAGTGGCTCCATCATTTGTTATTGTAATATCTCCTAAGCTATCAACAAGCATCTTATCCATTCCACGTGGACCATAGGTGCTTTTTAATGCCTCTTCAATTGCTTTCACTGCAGCAATATTAGCCCTTAAAGCTTCTTTTCCATATGTTCTACTTGATCCCTCTTTTAAAATTATTACAGGTATACCTTCGGGTGTAGTTGCAACTGTAGCTGTTGCCATTTTACGCACCTTCCACTCTGTCTTAAAAAAAGGTTATATAAAAATTTTACTCAAATCAGATCCGATCACTTTCTTCGTTGAGTTTATCGAAAATTAATGTTAAACGTTTCCTACCAATTCTTTTAAGTATTTTTCTAAGATTTTCATTTTTTATATTAAATTCCTTCAATTGATGTAAATATCGATCGTTTAATGCAAATCTAAAATAAATTAGAAGACCTAGTTTACTTTTAGCTTTTAAACCACTCAAAATACCCTCGTCATATAACACTTTATATATTTTTTTATATTGAGCATCAACTAACATAGATCTTAAGATAATTTCATATTGATCTGTTTTCTTGTTTTTAATACGATTCTTCTTTAAGAAATTTTTAATTCTTAATTCTTTAATTAGAATTTCATCCTTATAGAACGTATTACTTATTATGATTGTATCTGTACTCTCTGATTCGTTTTGCCCGCTATAGTAAATATTATCAATAATTATACCACAATTACTACATACAACTTCCCCGTTCTTATTATCCCAAACTATTTCGTTTGAACCACATACAGGGCATTCCATATGAAAACAATAACTTTTATGGGGAATATACTTATTTTTGATAATGTGACTATAATGTCTGAGAAAGCTGAAACTACTTTAGAGAAGATATATTTAGCATTAAGCTCATCTAAACAGTTATCTAGTGAGATCATTTATCTTGTAAATTGGGATAAAGTTGATGTATTTGTTGACTTAAAGCAGAGAGGAAGAGTTGTAATTGACGGTATAGATGAACAATCGCTTATAATAAAGGATAAGGAAAGTGGAAAATACACTACTATGGTTTTAATAGTAGATGAAAATGAAAAGGTAAGTTTTAAGAAAATATTAGATAAACTACATCAGTCAAAATCAATGAATTTAGAACTTTATCTTTCAATTGTTGATAAATATGGGGATGTAACATATTATACAATATCTGAGATAAAAATGTCAAAGTGACTGAAGATGACAAAATTTGAAACAGTAAGAGGTATGAAAGACTATATTGGAATCGACGCAGAAAAAATTAGATATTTAGAATCTATCTTCAGAGACTTAGCAATAAAATATGGATATTCTGAAATTATAACTCCAGTAGTAGAAGAATTTAAACTGTTTGCGTTGAAGGGCGGGGAGGAGTTAAGGGAAACCATGTATGTGTTTAAGGATAAGGCAGATAGAGAGTTATCATTAAGGCCTGAAATAACACCAGGTGTAGCAAGAGCTTACATACAAAACTTACAGAGTTCACCGAAGCCGATAAGACTATTTTACTTTGGTACCGTTTATAGATATGATGAACCGCAATATGGCAGATATAGAGAATTTAGACAAGCTGGAATAGAGATGATAGGTGATTCTTCCATCTTAGCTGATCTAGAAGTACTAGACTTGTTATATAATTTTTATGATAAGCTTAATCTTTCTAATGATATAACTATTAAAATAAATAATATTGGCGTATTTAGAAAAATAATGGACAAATATAATATTGAAGATAATTTGCAAGAGCACATCTTGCATCTAATAGATAAGAACAAGATTAACGAAGCTCTAGATATCCTTGAAAAAAACATAAAGAATAAAGATATAATAGACTTTTTTAATAAGATTCTAACTAAGAAGGATACAAAACTAGAAGATATAGAATCCCTAGCCGAATTAGAGGAAGTTTCAAGACTAGATATTAAAAGTGAATTTTTATATCTATTTCGATTATCTAGGATTCTAAGCAACTTAAATATAAAATTTAAGATTGACTTAGGTTTTGTAAGAGGATTGGCATATTATACTGGATTAATATTTGAGGTTCTTCATCCCTCGGTACAGTTTAGTATTGCCGGAGGAGGTAGATATGATAAACTTATAGAACTTTATGGTGGCTTACCCTCACCTGCAATAGGATTTGCAATAGGAGTTGAGAGAACTTTATTAGTAATTAAAGACTTGAAAGTTGAAGAACCAGTAAATGTAATAGTAATAGGCATGTCAGAAGATGCAATTCCATCCATGTTTATGGTATCGAGGATATTAAGAAAAGAAGAATATAAGGTAGTAATAAACACTAAAGATCAGCCTCTTTCAAAGCTATTACCTTACTACGCCTCACAAGGATTTAAACTCGCGATAATAATAGGTAAACAAGAATTGGAGAAAAATATGATAACGGTTAGAAATTTAATTACACGAAAACAGATTTCCGTTCCACTAGAGAACGTTGAAGATGCAATAAAACAAACGTTATAAATGGCATTTAGAAGTATATTTATGGGTAAACTAACATGGAAGAATTGCCTGCAACTGCTGTTGGTTTAAAGGTAATTGATGGAATTGTATTAGCTTCTGAAAGACGATTAAGCTATGGTGGTTATGTACTAAGTAAACAAGCGAAGAAAGTACATAAAATAGGTAAATTTCTCATGGCGGGGGCCGGAATATATGGTGACTTACAGACTTTGACGAGAATAATGAATGTAGAAATAAAGTACTATGAGATTTCAACTGGTAAACCAATTTCTGTTCACGCTGCAGCTAAATTACTTTCAGTAATACTATATCAGTATAAAATAATGCCGTTCATTTCAGAGATTCTATTCGGTGGAGTCGATGAAAAAGGGCCACAACTTTATGTATTAGACCCTATAGGCTCATTAATTGAAGATAACTACGCTGCAGTGGGATCGGGAGCCAGGATCGCTATAGGAGTTCTTGAATCTGAATATGATCCTAATATGAATTTAGACATAGCAGCACAATTAATAACAAAGGCGATAAAAGCATCTATAGAACGTGATATCACATCTGGAGATGGAATAGATTTAGCGATAATGGATAAGAAAGGAAACTATGAAAACAAATTCATCCCATACTAAGTATTTTTCTTCACACAGAAGTAAATATGATCCATAACATTTAATTGATGTATTTTAAGAAAGCTTTCTTTATTGCTTATTATCTTTACTAGCAATCCAAATAATGAAATTATCGTTATATATCTATTTCCGTTGTTTGAAGAAGAATCTTTGAGCTCAGTAACTATATAGCCGTGTCCACAGAAGTCATCATTAGTATATGATAGTCTATTTTTAGAAATGAAAGCCTTCACTTTTTCTTTTTGGCTAAATATATTAATGCTATCAATTATATCAAAACTTATATTAAAGTCGTTGCAAGACATGTGTATTATGGATAAATTCTTTAGGCTGCCTCTTTCAATACTATTTATTTCACAACTTAGAATTATTTCTTGTGCCTTTGATTCCATCATATTACTATTTAAGTTTTAATTTATTAACGTTATTGGGGACTATAATATGAGTAGTGGAAGAAGAATCTCGAGCGAATTAAATAACCTAATAGATAAGACTATTATTGTAAAAACAACTAATGGAAAAACGTATACTGGCCAACTTTATGCATATGAACTTTCGCCATTTATTATTAGCTTAACAAATGTTAAAGATGATAATAATAACACTTTCTATAAGTTAATGATAAATGGAAATACAATTTCTGAGATAATAATTAAGAATCCTCCTCTATTTGAGCCAAGAGAGTTTGCAGAATTAGTTGAAAAATCCTTAAATTTAAGGCCAGCTGATATAAAAGTTTACGAAGAGACAGGGATAGTGACAATTCTGGAGAGAATTAAAGTATCACAAAATGGAGTAGAAGGAAGTGGGCCAATGGCCCAAAGAATTTACGATCTATACAACGATTATATAAATAAAAAGAAAAAGGAATTAGGTCTATGACCGTATTTGAAGCGAAATACGAAGATTTGGCAGGAAGAATAGGAATCTTAAAAACAAGAAGCGGTAATTTAGAAACTCCAGTATTCTTTCCAGTAATTAATATATTAAAAGATGAAATATCAATAGATGAGATTAAAAATATAGGCTTTAAAAATTTTATCACAAATTCGTATATATTATATAAAAATAAATATATAAAAGATGATATACATAAGGAGCTAAACTCTGAAGATATGATCATAATGACGGATTCGGGAGCATATCAAATTCTAGAGTATGGGGACATAGGAATAACCAATTATGAGATAGTGAATTATCAGCTCAAGATAAAACCAGACATTGGGGTAATATTAGATTTACCTACCGGAAATACAAATGATTATGAAAATGCGAAAATAACAGTATATGAGACTTTAAAGAGAGTAGAAGAAGCATCAAAAATCATAGTAAAAAATCAAGATAGCAATATTATTTGGGTATATCCGATACAAGGAGGAAAATATCTTGATCTAGTTAAGACTTCTGCTGAAGGATTATCTAAATTTGAAAACATATACAATATGGTTGCGCTTGGTAGTCCAACAGTTCTCTTAGAGCGGTACATGTATGATACCGTAATTGACATGATTTATGCTGCTAAATCTAACATAAAAAGAGGAATTCCGTTTCATTTATTCGGAGGAGGGTTACCTCATATCATTCCATTTGCAGTAGCATTAGGAGTGGATAGCTTTGATTCTGCCTCATATATAATATATGCTAGAGATAATAGATATATTACTAGGACACGTGTATACAAATTAGAGGATTTAGAATATTTTCCATGTTCTTGTCCAATATGTTCTAAATATACTCCTAAAGATTTACTTGAAATGAATGAGGGAGAAAGAACAAGAGCATTAGCTATTCATAACCTTTATACTATTTTAGAAGAATTCAAAGCAACTAAACAAGCAATTAAGGAAGGAAGACTATTTGAATATCTTCAAGAAAAAGCTTACTCTCATCCTGCAGTATATTCTGCATTCAAAAGATTGATAAAATATAAAGACTATTTAGAAAAATATGACCCTAGAATAAGGGGAGATCCAAAAGGTTTGTTTTTATTTGATAATAACTCTTTACATAGGCCAGAAATCATACGTCACTCGAGATTTTTGGAAAGGTATGTGCAAAAGAAAGATAAAGTATCTATATATTGTTATGATAAGACGATAAGCGATACTGCATATGATTATATTAAAAGTATAAAGGAAACAATAACTGATCATAATAGTAGTGACATATTTATTGCGATACCGTTTTTTGGTTTAATACCGTTAGCGGTCTCGGACTCTTATCCACTATCTCAATTTGAGATTCCAAACGAAATAGATGAAGACGTAATAGCCGACATGAAAACTAAAATCGTTTCGTTCTTAAGACGTAAAAATTACCAAAAAGTAGAGTTAATGAACTGTGAAAAACTAGGTTTACATATAGACTCTATCAGCACTTCCTCTTGATAATTCTTTCTGCAATAACTCCATTTGTTTTTGTAAATCCTCTTCTATTCTTTTTGCCTCTTCGTATAATTCATCTACACTAACGTTTAAGCTAAGCATTTTATTTAAAACTTCTATTGCAGTTGCAGCTGCTACTGGATCTGTCCTTTCACGATCTGCATATGGTAACAAAACTAATGCTGGCAAGTCTTCAATTTCAGAATGTAAAGTGAATAAAGCTAATGGACCTACCATTAGTAATTGTTTGTCTAATTGAGGGTAATCTAAATTCAAACTGCATTTTGATGTTTTTAGCCATTTTAAACTCTCATTTCCAACTTTATACCTTTTATCTAGTGCTCCTACTAGAAGTATATTATTAATTGATAATTTCTTAACCCACTTTATAACTTCTGAAGCGAAATCATTCCACTCACGTTGAAATGGTAAAATATGATTAAGTAATAGTACTAAATGTTTATCATTGTCATAAAATATATCAAAAGGTGTTGCGATACCGTAATCATCTACAAACGTGACGTCTCTATAATATTTAGTTACAACATACCCTATTCTTTCCATTTTTCTTTTTAAGGCTAAATGTCTTATTGCTAAATAGCCTACCTCCCCTATAGTTCTAAATCCAGTTATAAATGTGGAACCTTTTAGCTCACTTAAGTCTTTCTTTATTATTATCTTAACATTACTCATCTAGTACACCTCTTTTCACGTGAACTGCCATACCTCTTCTATACTCCATCATTTCTTCTCCGGATAATTTAGCTTTACCTATTGCTATTAACTCGTCATTTTCATTTACAACTATTACCTCATCTCCAGCTCTTATTCGGTTATCTACTGCTATTACATGTTTAGAGAAAACATTTCTTCCATTTTTTATAAACTCTTCCAAATTCTTGGGTATTACAACCCTATATTCTGGAAACTTTGAGCAACCCTTAATTACACTTCCGCTTAACAGTGTAAGGGAAAATAAAACATCTTGGGCCCTTAACACCAAATACAACTCTCCCCCACTAGTTAACACGTTTCTGATTTTCTTTGTATTTAAGGATCTCTGAATTAAAAAATGCTTATCCTCGGGAAACAAACATCTAGAAACATTATAATCGAATTGATATTCAGCAATGTAACGTAAGGTTAAGATTTCATTATAGTTTGCTTCTACTGGTTTACTTAAAAACTCTTTATACTTAGCTATACTTCTCTCGCCTCTCTTTCATACTCTCCATATTATTCCTTTTAACATTAATCTTGGTTATAGCATCAACTAAATCTTTCATTGTAACCTTATTCCTACCATCCCTAATTGCCATATATGCAGCTTCAACACAAACATTCTTAATATCAGCACCACTAAATCCTTCTGAAAGCTGCGACAATAATTCAAGATTTATATTATCCTCGACCTTCATTTTCTTTAGGTATATGTTAAATATCTCAGTTCTTCCTCTAAAATCTGGTAAGGGAACCTCTATTATCCTATCAAATCTACCAGGTCGCAATAATGCAGGATCCAATATGTCTATCCTATTCGTAGCTGCAATAATCTTAACGTTATCCAATGGATTAAATCCATCGAGCTCAGCCAAGAGCTGCATTAACGTTCTCTGTATCTCCCTTTCTCCACTTGTTCCTATATCTATTCTCTTAGCACCTATGGCATCAATTTCATCAATGAAGATTATTGATGGCGCCTTTCTTTTAGCCATTTCAAATAACTCCCTAACTATCCTAGCACCTTCACCCACAAATTTTTGTGCGAACTCTGAAGCAACAACATGAATGAAGACGGCATTACTCTCAGTAGCTACTGCTTTTGCTAACATAGTCTTTCCAGTACCTGGCGGACCATATAATAAAACTCCCTTTGGTGGTTCTACTCCTATCTCTCTAAATATCTCAGGCTTCTTCAAAGGTAATTCCACAACTTCCCTTAACTCCTTTATTTGCTCTTCTAATCCACCTATCTCAGAATAAGTTACGTTAGGTTTTTCCACAATTTCCATTGTCTTTACAATTGGATCTTCCTTCTGTGGCAAAACCTCTAATATAGTAGATCCTCTTTGATTTAAGGCAACAGATACTCCAGGCTTTATTAATTTTTGATCAATATGACTAGCTACATTTACTACTAAATTTGGTCCAGACGAACTTCTAACTAGTACTCTACCGTCTGGTAAAACGTCTAATACAACTGCCTCAATTAATGGAGGACTTAACATTTTTTCCATTTCTGCTTTATAATAATTTAGTTCTTTTCTTAGATTTTCAATTTCAATCTGTAAGGACTTGATTTTTTCTTCTAACAATCTAACCAATTGAACCTCGTCTGAAGAAGAAGCATCCCTTATTGTGTCGAAATCTCCGGACAATTTAACTCGTATATATACTTGTTTGGCATAGACTAAAAACGTTTAATACAAGTATTTACAATAGGTATCTATATGCAAGCTAATAGTGAAGAATACTGTGAATTATGTGGATCTCCAATTCATGGTAAAGGTATAACTGTGTCATATGAAGGCTCAATTATTACTGTATGTAATTCATGTTACAATAGAATAAGAAAGCATGCAGTGATAGTAAAAGAGGATAGTAAGAAAAGTGAAACACAAAAGAAAACCACTCCTAAACCGCCTAAAATGGCAGATACTGAATTAGAAATTGTAGCAGACTATTACAAGATTATTAAAAATGCTAGAGAACAATTGGGTATCTCACAGCAACAATTAGCACAGAAATTAAAAGTATCGGAAAATATCGTTAAAAGATTTGAAAGTGGTAAATTGAAGCCTACAATCTCTCAAGCTAGACAGCTAGAGAAAATTCTTGGTATTAAGCTAGTTACCCCATTAGAAAATGAAGAAAGCGAGAAAGGATTCGATGAAACTGGATTAACCTTAGGGGATGTGGTTAATATTAAAGAGGGAAAGAAGTGAAAAGTGCAGTTCTTTTTGTATCTGAAGAATTTAAGGAAGAGGCAATCGCATTAGTTAAGGGGGCTAACTACAAGATAGTTAGGATTTACAAATTACCAAAATCGCCTAATGTGAAATTTTATATACAATATGATAAGCTGCAACAAATCAAAAACGATGAGGAGATTTCCACTTTAATCGTATTCGAACAACTTAAGCCCAGACACTTTATAAATCTGAGAAAAGAACTAAAAGGAAAAGAGGTCCTAGACAAAATACTCCTTCTCTTAGAAATATTTGCATTGCATGCAGGATCAAAAGAAGCAAAAATGCAAATAGAACTGGCCAGGCTTAAGTATGAACTACCGATAATAAAGGAAACGTATACTAAATCAAAAATAGGCGAACAACAAGGTCCTTTAGGAGCTGGAACGTATGGAGTAGAATCTACAATAAAATTTTACAAAAGAAGAATCAATAAACTTATGAAGGAATTAGAAAATATAAAGGCCTTTAAAGAAAAATCCATAGAATCTAATAAGAGGAACAATATTCCTTCTATTGGAATCGTAGGATACACAAACTCCGGAAAGACCTCGTTATTTAACTCATTAACCGGGTTAACACAGAAAGTTGATACAAAACTATTTACCACAATGTCACCTAAAAGATATGCCGTCTCTATGAATAATAGAAAGATTATGCTAGTTGATACTGTAGGATTTATTAGAGGAATTCCACCACAAATTGTAGATGCTTTCTTCGTAACTCTGTCAGAAGCAAAATACTCAGATGCATTAATTCTTGTAATAGATTCTATGCTTTCGGAAAATTTCCTAATTGAGACTTTGCAATCCTCTTTCGAAATTTTAAGAGAAATAGGAGTTTCGGGTAAGCCTATACTAGTAGCCCTTAATAAAATTGATAAAATTGATGGTGATTTGTATAAAAAACTTAATCTAATAGAAAAGCTATCAAAAGAGTTATACTCCCCCATATTCGATGTCATACCTATATCAGCTTTAAAGAGAACAAATCTTGAATTATTAAGGGATAGGATATACCAGCTAACAACACAGTTGAGTTAAAAGATATATATGTTTTAAGGTTAGGCCATAGACCAGCTAGAGATAAAAGAGTTACAACACATGTAATCTTAGTAGCAAGAGCTTTTGGAGCTAAGGGTGTTTATATCGAAGGTAAAGATGAAAAAATGATAAAATCTATCTCGAAAGTCATAGATAGTTGGGGTGGATCGTCATATTTTTTGGTAAAAGAAATCGAAAACGGCAAGAATATTGTAAATGAATGGAAAGAAAAAGGAGGTACGGTAATACACTTAACAATGTATGGAATTAATATTAACGATCTTCAAGATAAACTTGATAAAATAAAATATCCTCTATTAATAATCATAGGAGCAGAAAAAGTTGAAGGTTGGTATTATCATAATGTAGATTACAACGTAGCAATAGGAAATCAGCCACATTCTGAAGTAGCAGCACTGGCAATTTTTTTAGACAGAATTTATAAGGGACGAGAGCTATATATGGAATTTGGAGATGCGAAAATAAAGATATTACCTCAGAATGCTGGCAAGAAGGTGATAAGAAATGGTTAACGCAGAGGACTTGTTTATTAATCTAGCGAAAAGCTTGTTGGGAGATGACGTGATCGATGTTTTGCGAGTGCTACTAGAAAAAGGGACTGAAATGACAGATGAAGAAATAGCGAATCAGCTTAATATAAAGGTTAATGATGTGAGAAAGAAATTGAATTTGCTGGAGGAGCAAGGTTTTGTAAGTTATAGGAAAACAAGGGATAAAGATAGCGGATGGTTCATTTACTATTGGAAGCCTAACATAGATCAAATTAATGAGATACTATTAAATAGAAAAAGATTAATATTAGATAAATTAAAATCAAGATTAGAATATGAGAAAAATAATACGTTCTTCATATGTCCACAAGATAATAGTAGATATTCATTTGAGGAAGCGTTCGAAAATGAATTTAAATGTTTGAAGTGTGGATCTCAGCTAACCTACTATGATACGGAAAAGATTAAGTCATTCTTGGAGCAAAAAATAAGACAAATAGAGGAAGAGATAGATAAGGAGACAAAACTTGGGGCAAATAAAAGTCATTGATCTATTTTCTGGAGCTGGAGGATTTTCATTAGGTTTCAAAAAATTAGGAATAGAGCCTAAATTAGCAATAGATATAAATCACGCTGCAGCTAGAACATATTCATTAAATTTTCCAAATACAATAGTAATTGAAGATGATATAAGACAAATAAGTGGAAAAGAGATTTTAAAAAATGTAGGGGATGAAATAGACGTAGTAATTGGAGGCCCTCCATGTGAGGGATATACTGCAGCTAACCCCTTACGTATGCAAGATCCTTTAGATAGATTATATTTAGATCAAAGAGGGAGTTTAACACTGGAATTCATAAGGATTGTGGATGAACTAAAACCGAAAATCTTTGTAATGGAAAATGTTCCAGCGATTATTGAAACTCAATCACTAAGAGATGCTCTAATTAATGAATTTAAAAGAGCTGGATACAATACTATATTCTTCAATATGCTACATGCTGAAGATTATGGTAACGCATCTAAACGAAATAGGGTATTCATCTCAAACGTTAAAATATTGCCTACTAAAATTCAAAAAAGAGTCACAGTTTATGATGCGATTCATGATTTAGATAGCAAACTAGACGTTCCTAATAACGAGATAAGCGAGCCTAACGAGAAAAAACTTCTGAAAATTTCTAAAATTGGGTACGGAGAGTATTTAACAATGTACAAGTCGAGTAAGGGAAAAAGTATGCCACTATATATTAGACTTTCTCCATTCGATCTAGCACCTACAATTTTGGGTAATTCTAGATTTATACACCCATTCCATGATAGATTTTTAACTGTGAGAGAGCAGGCCAGACTAATGAGTTATCCTGATGATCATGTATTTTTAGGAAGCAAAGATGAACAATATAATCAAGTAGGCGAATCTGTTCCAGTAGCCTTATCTACCGCTATAGCTAAAGAGATTCTGGGTATACTAAATGAAAGAGTTATATTTCGGCCTACATAACCTAACTAGTAATCAAAGACTCTTGGACTTTTCTAAATTAGCCTTTAATATAAAATACGTAAAGTATTTAGTTCTCACTAAGTTAGGTGGGACAGCTGCACAATCTGGAGTTCCAGAAGTTAGTAAACTAGCATTTAAATATAATAAGCCTATTTTGGTACTGCCAGAACTAAAGGACGCTATAGATTTGTTAAAACCAGAAATTACACTCCTAGTATCACAGAATGCTGAAAAACAAATTGATTTTAATAATCTTATGAAATATGATAAAATATTGATAGTATTTTCTGGAATAGAAGGAAGTGGTTTTAACAAAATAGAACAATCTCTAGGGGAGTATGTAAGAATAGTAGAAGATGCACAAGATTTAGGAGCCGTAAGTTTGGCATCCTTCTTTTTATGTAAGTATTTACAATTAGTAGAAGGTAAAGTTTAAAAGAGAAAACAATAACCTAGTATTAAGGGCCCGTCGTCTAGCCTGGTTAGGACGTCGCCCTGACACGGCGGAGGTCCTGGGTTCAAATCCCAGCGGGCCCAAACTTTAAATTTTATCATATTTTAATCGGAAAAAGTTTATATTATATAATGTTTTAACAGATCACAACCTAAAGCTCCTCCTTTAGGGTAGTGGAGGTCAGAAATAATGTTATGACAACTTTTATCTCCAATGAATCATGGAACAACGATACTAGAAATTCTGCCACGATCTCAACAATTTGGCAATCGACTAGCGATAGTGAAACTGATTACTAGATAAATTATTAATCCTTAGGCGGGATAAAGAAGTATAAGTGTCTTCAAATCAAACAAATAGGCATCTTCTATTGAAAGCTAGAAGAGTAGTTAAAGAAGGAAGATTTGTAAGTCTATCTCTTAAAGGTACTTTGTTCACGATTTTTATTTATATTGGGCGTAATAACGATTACACCCTTGACCTTAATTACTGTAGTTGTCCATTTTATTTATTCAATGTACTTTTAAGAAACAAGTATGACTTTTGCTATCATACTTTAGGTTTAAAATATGCATTGGAGAAGGATCAATTAACAAAAATTGAGTTGTATGCAGGGGATTTTAAAGAAATTTTAACCGAGATATACACCTGTGGAAAATCTTTAAAACTGAGAAGAATATTGAGCAATGTGGAGAGTTAACTTTGAACGATGTGCAGTTAGTGTTTATATCAGGGATTTTGATATTGGCATTTATAATAATTTATATAATATTAATGGAATTTCCAATAAAGTCTTCAGGTACAAAAGACATTTATACGAAAAAGAAGAAAGGTAAAAATAAATAGTGGTCGATTATGGGAGGGAAAAGACGAAAGAGGACTAAAATTATCAGAGTAAAGCCTAAATTACCGAAAACATTTGAATGCCCTAGATGTGGAAAGGTCTCAATTAGTGTAAAGATAAAAGATAATGTTGCAACAATTACATGTGGAAGTTGTGGTCTTTATACTGAAATTGAAGTACCTCCTGTATTTGATGAGGCAAATGCTTATTCCAAATTCATAGACATGTACTTGGAGGGAAGATTACAAATAAAAGAGAGAACGAATGAAAATACGGAAGAAGAAAATGAAATTGAAGGGGAAAGTGAAGAAATACCTCATGGACAAGTTGAATGATAATGAAAAATTACATTTTTCTCTCCTAGACCCATTTAAAATTAATTCTAGTGAAGAGCTTAAATATATAGCTAAGAACTTATATAACGCTGGAACCGATGCATTTCTTATTGGAGGCACATTAGGTGTTTCTAAAGATAAATTAGATTTTGTCATATCCTTACTTGACGATTATGAAATACCGAAGATTATATTCCCTAGCAATATAAACCTTTTATCTGAGAAGGCTGATGCATTATTATTTTTATCCCTATTAAACTCTGACGATATATATTATGTGATAGGTGCACAAATAGTAGCTGCTCCAATCATAAAAATGTTACAAATGGAGGTAATACCAACTGCTTATGTAATAGTGGGACACGGAGGTACTGCAGCACACATAGGCAAGGCCAGAGTAATACCATATGATAATTTTGAGTTAGCAACTGCCTATACTTTAGCCGCGGAGTATTTAGGAATGGATTTTGTTTACCTCGAGGCCGGATCTGGAGCCCCAGAACCAATAAGGCCAGAAATGATATCTTTTATCAAAAAGGCTTCCAGTATCCCGTTAATTATAGGAGGTGGAATAAGAAGCGTGGAAGTCGCTTTAAAATTAGTTGAAGCCGGAGCAAATATAATTGTTACTGGAAATATAATTGAAAGTGACGTCGATAAGGCAATAAAAATAATAAGGGGAATAAAGAATAAATAGCCAAGGAAGAGGGGTTTATAATGCCTTCATCAAAGAAGAAAAAAGAGACTGTCCCAGTAATGTCAATGGCAGGATTAATTAGATATTATGAGGAGGAAAACGAGAAAATCAAGATAAATCCTAAAATTGTAATAGGAGCTAGTCTAGCATTAACAATTATCGTTATAGTGATCACAAAACTATTTTAAAGTTATGAACGAGAAAGTTAATTATGGGACCCCTAGCGGGGGTAACGGGATAAAACCCTGAGGAAACTCCGGCCTCCAACCCTTGCAAGAACCCCGAAAGGGGTAGGGATAGGATCCCTGGCAACTACACAGAAACGAAGTCCTAATACTAGATAGATGAACGGAACTACTAGCAAGTAATTGCTAGTAGTACGTGATAGATGAAAGTGTTGGGACTTGAAACGGTAGACCTCTTGGGAGCAAGTTAAAGGGGAATGAATAAAGGGTTGACTCCTTGTAGTACGCTTAGTCGAATCCCCCAATACAGAAGCCGGGTTATGCTAGGGGTCCCTACTAGTATATTAGTGAAAACCTTTCTACACTGTTAAAGTGATAGTTTATTATCGAGATCTTTAGACGTTATAAAATAGAAAATTTCGTCTCTAGTTAAAATATATCGCTCTTGTCCTTCTCTAAAAGACTAAGCTTACCTTTATCACCTATATCATTATATATTAATTATTTAGAGTTATTTTAAAAAATATTTGAATTATTGGTTATCTTCACATATATTTTTATCTTTTCCAAAATCAATCAAAAAAGATACATTAATTGTCGCAAAGTTCTTATAGCTATATAAAATTAAAACTCTGTGGATAAAAGTGGCTAGTGCGATAGTCCTTATAAATACAGATGCTGGAGGAGAAGAAGAGGTATTCGAAAAACTAAAAAACATGAATGAAGTCGTGGAAGCATATGTAGTTTATGGGGTGTATGATATCGTAATAAAAGTTGAAACTGAAAATATGGACAAGCTAAAGAATTTCATCAGTAATTCCATACGAAAGATACCTAAAGTAAGATCGACATTGACAATGATAATAATGGAGGGAAGAAGTGTAATAAAGAAATGAAATATATAATAGGGATTGACGACCACGATTCCTACAAGTTTGGTTGCACTACACATTTTTCTGTTATTCTGACCTCCTATTTGTATAAAAACCATAATATTATTTTATTAGACTTACCTTATTTAGTCAGACTAAACCCCAATATACCTTGGAAGACAAGGGGCAACGCAAGTATAAAACTTGTTGTTGACTTTAACGGAACAAAGAAAGAGTTAGCAGATATAATTTTCTCATATTCACTTAAATACATTAAGGATGTTTCACTAGCACTGGAGCATGGAAGAAAACCTGGAATAGCGATAATTGAATATGATAAATATAAAACTTCATTCGAAAAACTATATAATTTCTATATTAAAGGATTATCGGATATTATTCCTATAGATTATGCGAAAAAGTTCGCAGAGAAAAACGATATAGAAATTAGAGGAGATAGAGGTATTATCGGAAGTATTGCAGCGCTAGGAGTGAGTGGAGATTACACCTATGAATTAATTACTTATAGGAAAAAAGAAAATTGGCTCAAAAAGAGAATGATAAATGAAGACTCTGTAAAGAGAGTTGATGAGGAGACGTTCCCGCTAACGTTTGCAAATTATGATTACATAAATGACTCTCCCCTTATAACTCCACACGGAAGTGATCCAATCCTATATGGTATTAGAGGAACCTCCATAGAACACCTAATTAAAGCTATGGGACTAATAGAATCAAATGAAGATATCAATTTCTTCGCTATTTTTAAGACTAACCAAAATACTGATATTCATTTCCAAAAAGTTGGTAATCGTTTCTACCAACAAATTAAGAAAGTTATACAAATAAAAAATATAAAGATACTTGAAGGCGGAGATGTAATGATTAGGACTACAGACGACGATATTTTATTCGTGTATAAAGAAACTGGGGAGTTAAACAGTGCATCTAAATTATTAAAAGAAGGTGACGAAATAGTAGCTTATGGGGCTATAAAGCCATCCATAGCTTATGGAAAGATCATAGAGCTGGAGAGGTTTGAAATATTAAAATTAAATGATCTACAATTGGTCAATCCTAAATGTCCCATATGTGGTGGATCTACAAAATCTCTAGGAAAAAATAAGGGATATAAATGTAAAAAATGTAAATATATTATAAATACAGCTAATAAGAGTATGAAAAATATAATAAGAAACTTATCATTAGGAATTTACCAAACTAGAGCTTACAGGCATCTTACCAGACCTATATTCTTAACACTAGAAAAAAATAATCAAAGTTTTCATGAGGAGAGAAAGTTCCTAGATATGTATAGATCAGAATTATACAAGCTTGATTATAATCTATAAAAGGTGGACCGGCCGGGATTTGAACCCGGGACCTCTCGGGTGCAAACCGAGCACTCTTCCAGGCTGAGCTACCGGCCCTTGAGTAAAAATAAAGACAAGGATAGATTAAAAATTTTACCCGTTCATATCTTCAGTGACACCCCTTCAGTTCTATTGGAGATTATTTTGAGCTACATTTTTTCATA